>JABDIY010000077.1 GCA_013003535.1 Acidimicrobiales bacterium
CTACCCCTCGCGATCGAACTCGCCGCCGCCCGAACCCGGCTGTTTGGTCTCGATGGTTTGCGGGCCGAGCTGGCCGAACGTCTGGCTTCTCTCGGGGGCGGATTCGCGGATGCTCCCGAGCGCCATCGCACCCTCGCAGCTGCCATCGATTGGAGTTATCAGCTGCTCGAGTCCGATGAGCAGCAGGTGCTACGACGGGCGTCGGTGTTCACCGACGGATTCTCGCCGGTTGCAGCGGAGCAGGTGTGCGGTGCCGGAGCCCTGAACAGCCTGGCCGGGTTGCTCGACAAGAGTCTCATCACCTCCAACATCGAGGGCGGGAACGCCCGGTTCGATCTGCTAGAGACCATCAAGGCGTTCGGGTTGGATCAGCTGGAACAGCTCGGAGAACTGGACGATACGAAGCAAGCTCACGCCGACTACTTCACATCACTGGCCATTGAGTCGCGTGATCCCATACGAAGCCGAAGCAGTTATGCGGCCATCGAGCGCCTGTCCATCGAGAGGGCCAACCTGGCATCCGCGCTCCGGTGGGCGGCCGGACACGATCCCGATTCCGGCCTGCACGCCATCGGAGCGCTAGGTCGGTTCTACGAGGTGACGGGCGGGCTGAATGAGGGCCGGGAGCTGGGGGAGGCGCTGGTGGCGGCCGGAGGATCGCCTTCGGCACGGATCGACGGCTTGCTCGGGCTCGCCCACGTCGTATATTGGCTAGTCGACTACAACCGGGCCGAACAGCTCTACGGCGAGGCGGTGGCATTGGCCGAACAGCTCCACGATCCTGCCCGGCTGGGAGACGCAGCAATCGGTCTCGCCTACACCTACCTTTGGCAAGAGCGGCGGTCCGAGGCCACCCCCTTGATGGTCAGGGCCCGCGAGGCCTACGAGGAGGCGGGCGATGACAAAGGTGTGCGGCTTGTGATGACCGCGTTGGCCACTGCCGCCTGGCATGAGGGAGATGTCCCCACTGCCACGCAGATCTTCGCCGAGGTCCACGAACTGGTTCGAAGTGCCGGCGATGTGGCCGAGGAGATCAGCATGGAGCTGGCGCTCGGTGCGAGCCTGATCATCTTCGGGCTCGTCGACGAGGCAACTTCCAACATGCTGCACAGCTTGCGTCTCATCAGCGGAGCCGGCGACGATTCGCGCACCACCATGTGCCTGGGATATTTGAGCCTCGGGGTTGTTCGGCTCGATCCCGAAGCCGGGGTGAAGTTGGGCGGGGCGGCAGACGCCATCGCCGAACGCCAGGGCGGCAGCTTCGACCTTTCCATGCTCGGACTGGGACGGGTAGCCGAACTGGCGGCGGATGCCCTTGATCCCCGGACGATCGAACATTTGGCTGAGCAGGGCTCGAAACTGGAGCTGGCGGAGGCCGTGGCATTTGCTTTCGACTGGGCGCGTGAGTCGTCTCTGGAGTCCCAGCCTGTTGATATACCTCGCGTCATGGAGATTGCCGCCGCCCACCAGAGGCAGTGACCGCCCGAACCCCATCCTCCAAACAGCAGGTGACGTCGATCATCCTTGTGAACCGGCCTATCTCAGACGCTCAGCACCTCACGAGCCGCTTCGGAAGTTTCGATCAGGCTGATCGTTCTTGGGGGAGGCTTTGATGGCCGGTTTGGTCTGTCGGAGTCGATCGATGAACCTGGCGAGCGTCGACGGGGTCGTCCGGGCGAGCAGCGGGTTGGATCGCCGGTGGGAGCGTGAGCTCGAAACGGGCGGCGCCTGGTTCGCCGCTGTACTGCAGGTCGCCCTCCATGTGCATTGCCAGCTTGCGGCAGATGTCGAGGCCCAATCCGAACCCACTTGCCATT
>JABDIY010000203.1 GCA_013003535.1 Acidimicrobiales bacterium
GTGGCGTTGAAGAGCTCGAGTCCGACAAGGGCCTGGGCGTTGCGCTCGGCGATCTCGATGACATCGCTCACGGCAATGGCGTCGTAGAACGCGAGTGCCTGGAAGAGGAAGATGACCGCAACGCCGAGGAAGACGGTATAGACGAGCCGGGACCACGCAGCAACCAAAGAGAGATCGTGGTGCGTCTTCCGGAACACGATGTGGATCGCCCAGGCGACCACGATGTCGATGAGGAAGATGGCGAGGAATGCGACGAGTCCGAGCCGGAACAGCGTGTTTGACTCGGCGATGTTGGTTGCGGTTGCGGTTGCGTCGTCGGCGACGATCAGGCCCTCTCGGACGAAGAAGTTGGCGAAGATGGCCAGGCCAAACAGGAGCACGTAGCCGATGCCGGCGGTCAGGGCCGCTCGTTGGGGGCTAATCGAACCTCCGCCGGCGGACTCGTTCACATCCGACCAAAGTTCCTCGGGCAACGGGGCTTGCTCAATTGTGGTTCTCGGGGCCAACGTTGATGTGGTCATGGAAGTTCCTTTCGACGTACTTAGTACGATTACTATAGTCGTACTTAGTACGCTGTCAAACGGCTTGTTGACAGCCCCCGGTTCGACCGGCCAGCGTTCACCAACAACGACCGATCCCTGCTCGGCGCGATAGCCGCTGCCCCTAGAGCGGACCAGTCGGTCGTTTGAATCACGACGAGCAGGGGAAAGCAACCTGCATGTTCAACCCCGAAGAAGAACCAATCCAGCCTGACCCCCTCGATGCCGATCTCGACGACGTGGCCGACGTGTTTCCCGACGGCGAGGAGGTTCACACCCCGCCCAGCGAAGCAGACGCACCAGCACCACCGGGATAAGAATCCGTCGCACGTCACACGCTCCTCAGTTACCTCATCCCGCAACGCTGATCAGCGGCGGACGCTGTCGAGGAGTGAACGCCGGCGGGCTCCCGGGTAGACCTCGGAGAATTTCGCCTCGGCATCGTTGGTGCCAATCATCACGAGCTCACTGCCGGCGGGGAGCGGCGCCGTGGCATCGGGGTTGCCTTGGATCTTGCCGTCGTGCTGGACCGCTACCACGTTGCACTTGGTCCGCCGGTACACGTGCGCCTCGGCCAGAGTCTTGCCGGCAAGAGCGCCGGGGGTCGGCGTCCGGAAAAGGTTGAGGCCATGGGCCACCAGCAGTGTCTCTTCGCCCCGAAAGTGGTTCCAGATTGCTGCCGAACCTGCTCCGGCATAGGACAGTACGGCGTCGGCTCCGGCTCGGTAGAGCGTCGACACGTTGCGGTCGAGCCGTGAGCGAGAGACGATGCGGGAGTCGGGTCGCAAGCCGCGACAGTACCGAGTGAGGTACACGTTGACGTTGTCGTCGTGGGAAGTAATGAAGATCGAGCTCGCCTCGTCGATCCCGGCTGCAGCCAGCACGTCGCGGTCGGCGGCATCGCCGATGACGTAGCGGGCTTCAGGCCGTGTCCGCTCGGCCATCTGCTCCACGATCGTGAAGTCCACGCCTTCTACGGCGAGCGCCCGGCCGATCGCTCGGCCCACACGACCCCCGCCAATGATCACGGCGCTCGTCTCAGCCGGCGAGTCCGTGGCGAGTGCACGGTCGAGCGCGGCCAGCTGCTCGGGCGAAGCGGCCAGTAAGAGCACGGACGACTCCCGCAGTTCGGTTTCGGGGGTGGCCAACGAGAAGTCGCCTCGCTCCCATACACCGATGAGGCCAACCCCAAACCGCTGCCGAAGCTTCGACTCGGCCAGCGTATGCCCGACCAGGTCAGTGCCCGCCACACCCGCTTCGGCGATTTGGAGCCCGGCGAAGCTTCCGATCTGGTGACTCCTCCCGCCCAACCCGAGTCCGCGGGCCGCCATGGCCGCTCCCAAGATCTCGCCGAGTTGCACCACGTGGTCGGCACCGGCGATCTCCAGGATGTCCACCGATGCCGGCGAGTTCGCAGTGGCGACCACCTTCACCCGGGGCGCGATTTCCCGCACAGTGAAGGCGATGTTGGTGTTGGTCTGGTCGTTCTGTGTCGCCACGACGACGGCGGCCCGCGTGACTCGGGCCCGCTCGTAGGTTTGTGGATCGTCGAGGTCGCCCACCATGACCGAGTGTCCCTCGTCGTGCATGCGCCCGGCGACGTCGATGTCTTCCACGATCACGACGTAGGGCACCTCGGCATGCACCGCTCGGTCGATCAAGGCTTCCTCCACAGGACCTTTGGAAGTGACGATGACGTGGCCCTCGGTGGCCGCCGGTACCGACCGCGGCGCTCGCTGTCGATCGCGTTCGTTCATCCAAGGGATGAATACGAACTGGATGAACACGAACGGCAGCATCACCAACAGGAACGCCGAACCCGACAGAAGGACGACAACCGAGAAGATCCGTCCGGCGTCGGACTCGAAAGTAATGTCGCCGAAGCCCAGCGTCGTCATGGTGGTGAGGGTCCAGTAAACGCTCGTCGGCCATGAGAAGGAGCGGCTCTCCCGGGCCATGAGCTCGTGGAAGATGGCGCTGAACGCACCCACCATCAGCAAGAAGGCGACAGAGAGAACGAGCACGGTTTTGCGTCGCCGCCGCCGTTCGGCGCGACGCGCCAAGAGCTGGGTGCGATCGAAACGCGGGTCGGCCGAGGGCGAGCCGGGGGGGCGTACCCGCTGCGCCACTTGAGCCATTGTCGCGCCAAGCGACTTCAGCATGATCGCTCGAAACCTGATCTCATACGCTCGATGGTGGCACAAAGGGCTCGCTGGCGTCCCCATAAGCCTCGACGGCGCCGGTCATCACCGCGCTCGTGCCGGCGTGCGATTACGCACCTATCCGTGACTTGGTCGGCCCGCCGCTGTAAACAAGTCGTCAATGAACGACAGTCTGACTACCGAGGCCAGAAGCATCCTCAGCGAACTGTGGCTGGGTTCGGCCACCAAACCGGCAGCTCATCTGTATCCCCATCAATGGAGCTGGGACTCGGCGTTCATCGCAATCGGCAATCGTCACATCGATTGGGACCGGGCGGCTTTGGAGATGGTCACTCTGTTCGAAGCCCAATGGGCCAACGGCATGGTCCCCCACATCGTCTTCAGCGACTCCGGCGAAACCTATTTCCCAAACGCCCAGTTCTGGGACGTGATGGCCGTCTGCCAATACCCGCCTCCCAAACCAAGTTCAGGGATCTGTCAACCACCGGTGCACGCCACAGCAGCCCTGCGAGTTTACGAAGCGAGGCCCGACGCCGAGGGACTCAGGTTCCTCCGCGACCTCTATCCGAAACTTCTCGCCTGGCATGACTACCTCTATCGCCACCGCTGCGTCGATTCGGCACTGGCTGAGATCTGGCATCCATGGGAATCGGGGATGGACAACAGCCCAGCATGGGATGGTCTATTGGCAGGGCTGGAATTCACGTCCTCCGAGGTTCCCACCTACCGGCGGGTGGACACCGAGATGATCGACGGCGACGATCGGCCGAGCGATGCCGAATACGACCGCTATGCCTACCTGGTTGGAGCACTACGGTCGGTCGGCTACGAGCCCCGCTCCCCCGAGCACCTGCCGTTTCGGGTGAGGGATGTGTTGTTCAATAGTGCCCTGGCTCGGTCCGAGGTTGATCTCGCCGAAATTGCTGCGTTGATCGGCATCGACGAATCCAGCCATATCGCACGCGCCATCGGCCTGGCCACTGCCATCGACCAACATCTTTGGAATCCGGCCTCCAACTTCTTCCACAGCCAGGACGCCAACACAGAGCGCCTTATTCCATCACGAATCTCGGGCGGTCTGATGGCCCTACTCATGCCGCTCCCATCCGAACAACGAGGACAACTGCTGCAAACGATGCAATCAGCCTTCGCCGTACCGGTAGGAGACAACGGTTTGCTGGCGCTCACCGCGCCCGAGGATGAACCCGGCTTCGATGCCGTTCGATACTGGAGGGGTCCCGCTTGGATTCAGATGAACTGGTTGCTGGCCTCGGGCTTGGACATCAACGGTGAACACGAGATGGCGAATCGGGTGAGGTCGGGGATCGTGAACATCGTGACCGAGGCAGGGTTCCACGAGTACTTCAACCCGCGCACGATGCGCGGCCACGGCACGGACCGATTCGGGTGGACCGCCGCGCTACTCATCGACGTGCTGAGTACTCGCGAAGCTAGCTGAGTGCTTGAGCCACGTAGTCATATATTCGGCGCTTCACACGAAGGTCATTGAGCTGTGATCCCAAACCGGCAATAACCGGATCGGGATCGTCACCGATGCTGACTTCGTCGGTGCTGTGGAGCAATCGCTCGTTCAACTCGCGAGACAGAAGCAACTCCAGCAGCTCCCGTTCCACCACGCATTGGCGATGCGTGAGGAGGTGGTGCTCATTGCCCGAGGCGGTGGCGAGCTGGGAAAGTGCGGCGGCGAGCGCCTCCTCCAGTACCAAGATGCGCTGGTCGAGGCCGGCCAGCTGTTCGGCCGTTGGCAACGACCGACTCCGACCACCCCGGTCTTCAATCGGTGTTAGCACAGTCAGAATGCCATCACCGTCGGTTGCCGGCGGCTCGGGCATTGCAACAGCCATCGCGGCAATCTCCTTGCCCCGCAATTCGTGAGTAGGTCCCAAGTCAACACCTCTGGCCGAGCGCCGGGAACCTTGCTCAAAGAGCGAGACCGAATGGCTGGAAGGATTGAACAACCGCGCCGTTGCTTGATTGTTGTCGTCGAGGAACAGGCCGGTAAGAGGCAGCGGGGCTGAGAAGACGTCCCACCGATTTGGCCCGTCGCCAGAGCCGGTGACTTGCGCGATCAACGGGGGGTTGTGGAACTGCTCGTTGATGGCACCGAACCAGCGGTCGGTGACATCTCCGGAACACGTTGCGAGCCCGATCCGGTGGCGGACCTTGCGCTCGGAACGGGCGCCGGGGACATACATCATGGGGCCGGCATCGCCACTTCGCAGCTGCAGGTTGGTACGAGCCAACCATTCTGTCGAACGGCGGAGGGTCACAGATATGGTGCCGGCCACCGTGGATTGATACGAACGAATTCCCTTCGCTAGAACCGCAACCGTTCGGTCCGATCCCGACATCGCCACAAAATCGTGAAACGGAAACTCGGTCACATGCCCCGTCTCACGCTGACCCATCAGGATCGCAGCCATGGCATCACCGACATCGTGCCCAAACAGGTCCCGATCCTCGTGGGACCGCTGCACTACATCGAAAGGCATGGAGGCATGAACCGTCGGCGCCGACACCAAAGTGTGGAACTCCGCATCCACCCGGAAGCCGGTTCCAGTTGAGTCGAGATCGATAGTGAAATCGATCATCGGCCCGTCGTCGAAACGAGCGAGAACCGACGCCGTCACCTCGATCTCCTCGTTGGCGAATGTTGACTCGAAACCGATGGTCTGATCGAACTCCGTGGTGTCGACCTGACGGATCGATCCGGCAACTACGAGTTCGCCGAGCACGGCCCCGGGCTCGCTGGAGTATGTGTCGCCGGTGTCCTGGCGCACCAGGATTCTCATCGCGGGCTCGTTCTGGCCGCCCAGAAAAAGGCCGTCGGAAGTAACGCGAACCGTGTAGTGATCGTTCTCAAACGAGACTACGTCCACCGGTTCGTCCGTTCTTTGGATCTCTGCCACGTCAACCGTGCTGACTCCGACGCCGTTTGTGGAGAATCGGGCGGCACCTTCACTTGTCCGAAGAACTCCGCTCATCGGCATGGCCGCGCTGCTAATGGCGTAGAAGCCATCGGCAAACCCTGACAGAATCGCGGCCGCAAGCTCTTCCTGATGCTGGTTGGCGAACCTGAGGTGCCGACGATAAGAACGCTCCATCCGCTCATGCACCTGATCGATGCTGACACCACAGAGGCAATCGTGAACACCGTTCTGCAGCAGCTCCCGCGCCGCGCTCTCGTAGGTGGAGTGCTGGTACGGACGGCCAAAGGCGCTGGCCATGACGGCAAGCGGTTCGAGACGTCGATGGAGCGCGTTCTCGGAATCGTGATGGAGGACTTTCAGGTAAGTTCGGGCCGACAGCGAGCCGGGAAATGTTGAACCGAACTTGCCGGACAGAAGTTCGCCCCGGATGGTGGGGGCGTCACCGAAGTGCGGGAGAATCGCATCGACATAGGCCTCCGGTGATGATGCCACCACGCTGATTTCTCTGGGAACATCTTGACTCTCGTAGTACCGAACAGGATCTTCGGGTTCGGTATCGAGGTCGTAGCCGTCGAAGAGGGGAATGGGAAGATCGCCGTAGGACGGTGTCAGCTTTTGCACCTCAGCAACAAGGCGATGGACGGCAATGTCGGCGGTCTTGGTGATCCCGTACAGGTTTCGGTAACCGCCGAACAGATCAACCGCGGTCAGCGTGGTTCCATCGGGGCCTTCCCAGTTGAACAATGGGCTCATTTGCGGCACGCCGCGCCACACGTAAGCCGCATCGATCCCGAACTGGGCAAGAATCTGCGGGGCCTGGGAGATGTGGCCGAATGTGTCCACCAGCCAGGCCACCCGTGGTCGGCCACCCAGCGATTCGGCGTCACCGATTCCGATGCCAAGATTCCGCATCTGCAGCTCGCCCGACACCATCCGCCAGTCGGGCTGGCTGTACACGGGGCCGATGCTCAGATTGCCGTTGCTGATCAGTTCCTCAACTGTGGTCCGATAGTCAGGCTGGGTCCTGAGTAGATCCTCGATCACGAGGGTCTGGCCATCGATCAAGAACTCGTAGTCTGCGTTCTCCTGCGACAGACGAGCTAGAGAGTCGATCAACTTAGGGATCCAAGCCGTGGTGTATTCGTGAGTCAAGAACCATTCGCGATCCCAGTGGGTGTGATTGATTACATGAGCGACGGGCATCAAGATCTCCTGGGGGCCGGGCCGGTTGAGTTCCGGACAACCAGCGACGGTTCAATGAGCCGTTCGCTGTTCGTATTGGAGTTGGACTCGATGAGCGGAACGAGTTCTTCAATCAGCAACCCGCCAACCTCGGATGCCGACTGGTGAAGGGTCGTCAGGCTGGGCGTGACGAGCCGGGCAGACGCAATGTCATCGAACCCTACAACGCTGATGTCGTCAGGAACGACCAGTCCGAGCTCTACCGCTGCGTGCAACGTACCGAATGCCAACAAATCGTTGAGCGCAACGATCGCTGTTGGAGGGTTTGGCTCTGACAGAAGTGTCCGTGCCGCCGCAAGGCCATCATCCTCGTGGAAACCGGCTACTCGGATTGTCGGTTCACAGAACAACCCGGCCCTCACATGGGGTGCAATGGCCAATTGAAACGACGCCAGCCGATGGGCGGCGATGGCGAACTGGGGCGGCTCGGCGAGGCAGGCGATCCGGCGGTGACCAAGACCTTTCAGGTGCGAAATGACAGTGCCGAACGCGCCGGGGGAGGCATCCACCGACGAGAATCCGTCTGAGGATTCTGGCCGCCCGAAACTTACGAAGGGAAACCCTCGGTCCAGCAGAAAGTCGACCCGCGGATCATCCACCAGCGTTCGCACCAGCACGAATCCGTCTACCCGCATATGACGGATTGACTCGTCGTAGGGAGCGAGTACATCGGTCTCAATTGGAGGGGTGGATAACCTCAGCTGCATCCCGTGCTCGCCGGCCTCGGCCACCATCGACGACAACAGATCACCGAAAAATGGGTCGGAAAAACGGAGCGTTTCCGTTGGGATCACAACTCCGATCGAACCGGTGCGTAAGGCTGGGTCTTGCAGGCGACGAGCGTCCAGGTTCGGAACGTAGTTCATCTCCGCCGCCACACGACGAACATGTTCCTTCGTGGCGTTAGCCACATCGTTGTGGTCGTTGAGGGCGCGCGAAACTTGGGTGGTGGACAGGCCCGCCTCGAGCGCAACGTCTTTCAGAGTCACCCGCGTCATAACCAGCGACGACTATCTCCCACCGTCACCCTGCACGACTTCCTCAGTCGTAGGGTCGATCCAACGAATCTGACTGGGAGGGAACTCCACCCAAAGTGTGTCATCCGGTGAGACTGCGAACGTTGGATGAGTGGACACCTTGAGCCGGTGATCACCAACCTGGACTGTTAAGAGATTCTGCGACCCGAGCGGCTCGACAACATGCACCGTTGTGGGCACTGCACCCACGGCCGGTCCCTCTAACGCCTTCATGTTCTCGGCCCTGATTCCTAGCGTAATCGGGCCTCCGACATACGGGCTCAGGGCACGTTGGAAGCGAGCCCCCGGGTCCACGTCGTTCTCGCCAACCATCACCCGAACACCGTCAGCGGTATCGCGCACCATGCCATCGAGAAAGTTCATTGGCGGGTTGCCAATGAAACTGCCCACGAACTGGTTCGTAGGGTTCGCATACACCATGGATGGGTGATCAACCTGTTGTATGACACCACCTTTCATGACCGCAATGCGGTCTCCCATGGAGAGGGCCTCGATTTGATCGTGCGTGACGTAAATGGTGGTGGCCTTCACGTCTTGCAGCAGGCGCTTCAATTCGGCTCGCATCTCCAATCGGAGCAACGCGTCGAGGTTGGAGAGCGGCTCGTCCATGAGCAGCACTTCGGCCTTCATCGCCAATGCTCGGGCCACGGCAACCCGCTGACGTTGACCGCCGCTCATGTCGCTCGGGCGTCGATCCAGCAGCTCTTCGATGTGCAGCAGCTCTGCGGCTTCGGCCACGTTGCGGGCAATCTCGGCGGACGGCACCTTGTTCATTTTCAGACCGAACCCGATGTTGTCACGCACGGTCATGTGGGGGAAGATCGCGTAGCTCTGGAAGACCATCGAGATCTTCCGCTCGCCAGGGCGCAAATATGTTACGTCTCTGCCATCGATTGATATCTTGCCGGCATCAGCCATCCCGAGACCAGCGATGGAACGCAGGAGCGTGGTCTTGCCACATCCGCTCGGGCCCAACAGCACGAGGAATTCCTGGTCCCGGACCACAAGGTTGGCCTCGTTGACCGCAACATGGTTGCCAAAGACTTTGCTGACGTTTTCGATTCTGATTTCAGCCATTGGCGGCCTTCCACGTTGAGGTCATTTTGAGACCTGCCCCCACATGTTGAACAAGTACTTCCGGATGAAGAACATGAAGATGAGTGATGGCACCATCAAGAAAAACCCGCCGGCGAATTGATACGCGTCGGACGACTGGGAGAGCTGATTGAGCAGCAGCGCCGGCAATGTGCGGTTCTCGAGCGTGAGGATGCTGGCTGCGAAGACTTCGTTCCATGACAGGACGAACGTGAACACCGAGGACGCGGCGATTCCCGGTATCACGAGCGGAAGGACGATGTGTCGGAATGACTGCCAAGACGAAGCTCCGAAGACTTGGCCGGCTTCCTCCAACTCATAGGGCACGCTTGCAAACACCGATGCGATGATGAGAATCGAAGTGGGAAGCGCCAGAGCGGTGTGCATCAACGCCAGGCTGAAAACGCTGTCGAACATGCCTGTTCGGATAAACAGAACAGCCAACGGGATCGACAGCACGACGATCGGAAACGCCCGGACCGCAAGGATTCCCAGGCGAAAAATGTCACGACCCGGAAAGAGGTATCGAGAAATTGCGTAACCGGCGGGCGCTGCGATGGCCGTAGACAACACGAGGGTTATGACCGCAACCGCCACGCTGTTGAAAAGGCCACTCAGTACGCCGTCGGCCTCCAAAAAGAACCGCATCGTGTCCGTTGAGAACGGGATGAACGGCCAGACGCCCTTGGGGTAGGAACGCACCTCTTCCTGGGTGGTGAAAGCCATGGAGAACAGGAAGTAGATCGGCGCCAATATCCAGATACCGATGGCAAAGCCGGCAACGTAGGTGCCGATCCGTCCCCACGTTGGTCGCTGTTTGCGTTCGGTGACGACGGGATCGGTAGCGATTGAGTCTGCGACAGAGGTCATGACTTGGCCAACTCACCTTGTGATCGGACGGTGCGCAGATAAAAGAACGAACTGCCCAACGACAGCAACAGAATGAACAGGGCGTAGGCGGAGGCCACGTTGTTGTCCCGCAGGAAGAAGTACTGCCGATACGTCTCGTTCGCCAGCACGGTGACGATCTCGCCGCCACCCAGCGCTATCACCACTGCGAACACCTGGAAGGCCAAGATCGTCCGGAGGATGAGCGCAACCTGAAGGCTCGGCTTGAGCAGTGGCAACATGATGTAGCGGACGCGCTGCCAGTAGCTGGCGCCAAAGAGTTCGGCGGCCTCCAGCGTTTCGTCGGGAATTGCCTGGAGCCCCGATACCACGATGACCATGACGATCGACGTTGCTCGCCACAATTCGGCCAGGACAATGGCGGCAATGATCCAGTTCCTGGTGTCAGCGCTGAGGAACAGTTTGGGATCGTCGATCAGGCCCAGTCCTTCGAGAATCGAATTCAGCAGCCCATTTCCGGTGAAGATGGAGAAGAAAAGAATCCCGACCGCCAAATCTGACATGCCCATCGGAAGTGAGAAGACATAAAGGAACATTGACGTGGCCTTGATCCGAGCGTGAATGACCAGCGCCATCACCAGGGCCAACATGAACTGCAACGGCAAGATTATTGCCATCAATAACAGGGTTGTTCGCCAAGCAGGCCCGAAGAAACGATCGTCGACCATTTTCGAGATGAACCGTGTAGTGAATTCGCCGTCGGTGCCCCGATCGACCCGTCCCTCTTCGCCACTTGAAAATGCTCGGATGAATCGTGATGGCGCCCACCCTTCAACGGAGCTGCCACCAGCGTCAACGGCGCGTACATTGAACCAGACTTCGAGCACCGCAACGCCGGTTATGTCGACGGTTTCGCGTGCTTCAACCTGACCGACTACCTCAGCCCGCTCACTTGGTTCGGCCCGCAGCGACGTCAACGGATCAGCATCTGCACCCAGGACTGCTCGGACCGTCCCGGTAAGCGGGGTGCCGTCTTCGGCTTCGGATCGAATACGAATTCGGGTCTCCGGAGCCCAACCATCGAGGGTTTCGCCCGACGGGTCGGTAGCGGTTACTCGAAACCATTGCTCGGTCAACAGGTCGTTGGTGATCTCACCCTCGATCGTGTTGCCCTGTTGACCAAGAATGTCCACCGAAGTTCCCTGGGGTAGCTTGGCGACTTGATCGGCTGCCAGCGACGCCTCATCCAGAATCGGAAGATTTGCCTCATCGTCGTAGACCGCCAGAATCAATCCTTGAACCATTGGATAGGCGAAGAACGCCGCCAGGAACAGAATCGCCGGAGCGATCAGCATGTACGGAGTGAAGTTCCGCTTTCGCTTTTGACGAGTGATGTCAGCCATGAGAAGGGTAATCCTCATGTTCCGGCGCCGACACTATGGCCGACGCCGGAACTTTCGGGAGGGATCAGCCGGCCGCCGTTACCTGGCAGGGGCCGTCTCCACTGGGATCTGGGGCCCAGCAGGGGGCACCGGTCTCATCAAAGAGGGTTTGGAGGAGGTCGCCCTGCTCATTGAGTACGGTCGCAATGTCTTCGCCGTCCAAGACGATGCGATCGAATGCGCCACGGAAGATCTCATTGATCTCACCGCCGCGTTCGCCCAGGCCAATCGGCAGCAGAGCGGGCAAGGCATCGGAGGAATTCGCCTGTGCCGCCACAACGTCTGCTTCGATCTGGATGCCGGGAGAGAGGTTGCTGAAGTCAACATCGGAAACTACGGGGTAGAAGCCGAGTTGGGCCAGAACTTCACCCTGGGTCTCCGGTCGAGTGAGGAACTCGATGACGGCCGCACCTGCTTCGGGGTTCGGGGCGTCGGCGGGGATGCCAAGACCAACGATCACCGGCATGAAGCCGCGTCCAGCCGGGCCGGCGGGAGCCGGGAAGCCGATGAATTGATCAGGCTGCTGCTCGAAGGCGTCGATGAGCCGGGCAGTGTGGTCGAAGGCAACCCAAACGTCACCGGACAACAGTGGCTCCTGCATGAACTCATAGTTGATCGACTCGGGGTTGATAGTTGGCCACAAGCTGTCACGGGCCCACTCCATCATCGACTCGGCTTCGGCGCTACGGAATTCGCTGGCTACACCGCCGGTGAACGACGGGAACAGGTAGCCCTCCAGGAAGCGGTGGAACAAACCGGCGTGGGGAAGGCCACACTTTTGGGTGCCTTCACCGTCGAGGATGTTCTGACACCATTCGCCCAGTTGCTCCCAGGTGATCGCCTGTACATCAGCACCCTCAGGCAGGTATGGCAAAGCGTCATTGTTGGCGGCCATGATGTAGGTGGCCTGCGCCCACGGCACGTAGTAGAGGAAGTCGTCGGTTCCGAGCAAGCCGGATTGAACCATGGACGGGGCAAATTCACGGTCGGCGCTGAGGTCTTCGAGCACGTCGGACATGTTGGTCAGCGCATTCTCGCGAGCAAGCGGCGGAAACGTACCGTGCAAAGCACCGACAACATCGATCGAGCCGGTTCCAGCCAGGATCTGGTCGATGGTTGGCCCTTCGTCGGCGCCAGTGAAATCCACGCCGACATCGGAGAGAATTTCCCGCATCTTCTCGGCCTCTTCGACAGGGGCAAACTGTGTGCTGACGAACCTGGCATCAGACGCCATCACCTCGGGATCAGGTTCTGTCTCTGTTGTTGAACCGTCGGTGGCCTCTGTTGTGGTTTCTTCGGCAGCGGTGGTTGTGGTCTCGTTGCTGCTCACTTCGCTGTCACTTCCACATGATGCGGCAATGAGACCGAAGGCAGCGAAAAGCGCTAGCAATACCTGCCCGGCTTTCGTTAGTTGCATTCTGAGTTTCCTCCCCTAAGTGGGAATCGGCTTTTCCCGATTCCGATTTGCGGTTTTCCGAAACGTTTCGGAAGACTCGAACTGCAACCTAGTTGGGGTGCCCGAATGTGTCAACTGCCACATTGCCGATGGCTGTCATTCAATCCTACGGAGGCAGCAAGGTGCCGTCGGTCAGGCTCACAAACAGGCGGTGGCCTCGGGTCGTGATGGTCACGGTGTTGGGGTCGATGCTCAGAATTTCTACGTCGACAAATGGCCGCGACTCCCATATCACCCTCCTCGTCCAGGGTTCACGCCGAATGAGAGTGTTCTCATCGGTAATTGAAATCTCGATCTCTCGATCGGGTTCAACGACGTAATCCGCCGCTGTCGACACCGTCGTGGACGCCGGCTCTTCGAGAGGCTGGGAGCTCTGGCCTGGAATGAGAGACTGGTCGGCCTGGTCTGCGATGGTGGAGGTCAGCACCAGGATCGATGCAGCTGCAGCGATGCCCACTGCCCCCACGGCCAGCCAGTTCTGGCCAGTCCGCGCCTTTGTCGCGTCGAGGTCGGGAACGGGCAAGTCAATCGCCGCTGCGAGATGTTCCTCGGTGGAGCGAGATGGATCGGCGGTCTGGAGGCGTCGGAGGCCATCGGTGAGGTCGTGCTCATCAGCGTCAGCGTTGGCGACGAGGTCCTCGATCGGCACACCACCAACGATGTTTGCCAGAACCGCCCTTCTCGACGCTTTTGGCAGCGCCGCCAGCGTTTTCACCAGCTCTTGAAAGTCGGGATTTTCCGTGGGGCTTGCCAGGTCGATCATGATCAACGGTTGAGAAACTCTCGATGCTCGTTGCCGGCTGGCGACCTTCTCGAGCGCATTTTTCAGCGTCTGTGGCTCACCAGCAGAGATTTTCGTGGCGGTGTCAGGATCGACGCCGTAGGCAACGAGGCACCGCCAGAGGCTTGCAGTTTCCATCCTCGCTCCTTCGGATGCAAGGGTGCGCCTGGATGAGCTCTGCGCCATGCCGGTCATTTTACTGGCGCGGTTGGATCGGGTGCACTTGACGAACCTGGTCAGGGTGAACACGGAACCGGGTCACGCAAGGCGGGTTAGCCTTGGCTAGTGGCCCTGCCGACCAGCTCGCCCTCAGCTCAGCACATCGACGCCCGTGGCATCCTCAACCTTGTCGACGCTCTCGAGGCCGGTGACCATGACCCGCACAGCGTTCTCATTGCGCGGCACGGTCACGTCGTTGCCCAGGGATGGTGGACGCCATATGCAGCCGAGCGCAACCAGCTGGTGTACTCCCTGAGTAAATCATTCACTGCTACAACGGTCGGACTGCTCGTAGACACAGGCCGAATCTTGCTTGACGATTGCGTCTTCGACCTGATCCCCGCAACTGAGATCCCCACCGGGGTGCAGATCCCAGAGCGGTACCAACGACTCACGATCGGACACTGCCTAGCCATGGCCACCGGCCACACCGCTGAAGCCTGGACCGAAGCTGTAAGCGCCGCAGCCCGTGCCCCGTCAGCCGACAGCAGCGACCCGGTGCTCGGCGCAATACTCGCCGCTCCGCCGGAGCAAGAGCCTGGCTCGGTCTTTGCGTACAACCAGATCGCCACCTACCTCGTCGCAGCCGTAGTCCGCGCCGTCACCGGCCAAGGTCTACTCGATTTCGCCCGACCACGCCTGCTCGACCCCCTTGGCGCCACCGACGTCCGCTGGCACCGCACCGCTACCGGACGAGAACTCGGCTTCTCCGGGATCCATGTCGGTAGTGAGGCAATTCTCGCCCTGGCCCAGACTCACCTCGATGCCGGCAGATGGCAGGACGAGCAGCTCCTCTCCCCCGAGTGGGTCGCCCGAGCCACCGCTTCCGCAGGACTACCCAACCCAGACCCGGCCGCCAGTCCCGACTGGACGCGAGGCTACGGCTACTCGTTCTGGAACGCCCGCCACGGTTACCGCGGGGACGGCGCCTTCGGCCAGTTCGCCATCGTCCTGCCCGAACAGAATGTGGCGATCGCCATCACCTCCGAGACGACTGATATGCAAGCTGTCCTCGACCTGGTCTGGGAACTCTTCCTGCCTGCCGTCGACCGAAAGGGTGACGATGACGCAGACCTCGAGCTCGCACGGCGACTCGACGAGCTGCGAGTCCCTACGATCGCATCCACCGGCCCCGGGCCAGGGAAGGCGTCATGGACCAGATCCAGAGTCAGCACCCTCCCCGAGGCGTATCGCGCAGTGGCCATCACGCAAGGCGGAGCGGCACCATATGAGCTGGTCCTCAACCACCATGGCACTCAGGTACCGGTTGCCGTGGGTGATGGAGAGTGGGCCATGTCGGTGTTGGAGCTACAGGGAGCCGAGCTGCCGGTTGCGACCGCCGGTGGATGGCAAGAGGACGGGACCTTCGCCGCAGACATGCGTCTCATCGAGACCCCACACACCGTCCAGGTACGTACCCGGATCGACGGCAGCGTCGACCTCTGCTGGCGCCGGGTGCCGTTGCGCGGTCCCGATCCCG
>JABDIY010000156.1 GCA_013003535.1 Acidimicrobiales bacterium
GCCTCGCAGCGGAACTGTTCACAAATATCGAAAACGATTCGCTCCACTGGCATCGTTGGACTGAGCTCAAGGTGGGTGGCCCGATCGCTGTGCAGTAGTCGCAGCGCCAGAGCGTCGACCACTCCCCTGCGCCGTTCGTCGTTCTCTTCGAACTCAAGCGACAAGTGCGGAACCACGATCCCTACGGGGCGACGGTCCACCTCCAGCCTGTGCCCCCGAATTTCCGCCCCCGGTCGGCGGGCCACGGCTCGAAGCGTGGCCGCAGCCAGTCGTTCTTCGCTGCGTACGCTCACGCAGGGTCGAGAACCACGACTGGAATAACTCGGCTGGTGTTCTCCTGGTACCCGGCGTAGTTCGGGTACTTCGCCGCGATCTCATCGAAGCGGGCTGCCCGCTCATCACCGCTCAAGATCCGTGCGTTCATTTGAGTCGTGCCCTCTTCGTTCCTAACAAGGACCGCAGGATCGGCTTGCAGATTGAGAAACCAGGCGGGGTGCTGATCGCTCCCTCCGGCCGAAGCCACGACGGTTAAGGACGCGCCGTCCTGCCACGGTGTTGTGAGCATCGTGGACCGTTGCTGGCCAGACCTTCTGCCGGTGGTGAACAGCTCGATCACCGGCATCTTGCCCATGGTCCAGCCCACCCGGCCGCCAGAGATTTTGATGACGGCGCGGTGTAAGGACGTTGCGGCTTTTACTACAAACGGTGGTGGCGGCATGATCGTGTTGTCCCCTGCGTGGTTGGTGGTCTCATTGGATAGACGGCTGACTCTAGCCAAACGCCCTTTGGTAGTACTCGTCCAGGATGGGAAGTTCGGCAGGATCGCATTTGTTCGCAAAGCTCAGCCGGAAGGCGGTGGCGATATCGCCGAAGGTCACCAGGTTTTCGGCCCAGCTGATGATCGTACGAGGCGACATGACGGTTGAGAGATCGCCAGCTGCGAAACCGTGTCGCACCAGGCCCGCCAGAGCCACCATTTGCTGCATCTCGATCTCGGCTTCCGGCCGGTGTTCGAAATCCGGCACCTGTCCCATTACAACGCGTGCTTCAACCTCGGGTTCGAGGTAGTCCAGCCGGGCAACTATGTTCCAGCGGTCGACTTGTGCTTGGTTCAGCACCTGGGTGCCCCGATAAAGGCCCGAGCCATCCCCCAGCCCCACGGTATTGGCGGTTGCGAACAGCCGGAACTGCGGATGCGGCGTCATCACCCGGTTGGTGTCGAGGAGCGTGAACTTGCCGTCTCGTTCCAACAAGCGCTGGATCACGAACATCACGTCGGGACGGCCGGCGTCGTACTCATCAAACACCACTGCCACCGGACGCTGGAGAGCCCAAGGCAGGAGTCCCTCCACGAACGTGGTGGTTGGCTGTCCGTCGATCAGCACGATCGCATCGCGACCAACGAGATCCATCCGCGTGAGATGCCCATCGAGATTGATGCGCAGCAACGGCCAGCCCAATCGGGCGGCCACCTGCTCGATGTGGGTGGATTTCCCGGTCCCGTGCAAGCCCTGCACGAGCACACGCCGGTTATGTTCGAAGCCGGCCAGGATCGCCCGCTCGACCTCGGGCACAAAGTGATAGTTCGGATCAACGCTCGGAACATGCTCGGCAAGCTCGGTGTGTTCAGTCAGATCTGGTCTCACAAACATGCTTTCTTACAGATGATCGGCGTGTGGCTGTCATGATTGCGCGAACCCACGAAGCCTGTACTTGTCGCCTCCGGCGGCCGTTCCATCGCCACGGAGGCGCCGCCTCCGGGCCAAACTACAACGACGATGCAGCCCTCGGGTGCAATGGCGGCAACGCCCTCGCCTCAGGCCGGCAGGCCATGTGGCTCTCATGATTGCGCGAACCCACGAAGCCACTGCTTGACTCACGAAGGGTTAGACGTAGTCCTTGTACTTGTCCAAGTGCCGTACCGGTGTGGAGAGGGCATCCTTGCGGAACGGGTCGCCCAACTCTTGTGTGCACATGATCTCGATCACTGTGGTCTTGCCATCGTTCATCTGGGCGTTGATCGCATCGGTGAAAGCGGCGCCCACGTTGTCGATCTTGTCTACCCGAACCCCCTCGGCGCCCATGGCCTTGGCGATCTCGGCATAGTTCTCGCCACCGTCCAGTTCGCCCGCCACGAAACGACGGCCGTAGAAGTCTACTTGGTTCTTCTTTTCCGCCCCCCACTGGCGGTTGTGGAACACGACGGACGTAACAGGGATGTTGTGGCGCACTGCGGTCATGATCTCGGTCATGCTCATGGCCCAGGCACCGTCGCCGGCGTAGGAAACTGCCGGACGATCCATGGCGGCCGCCTTGGCGCCGATGATCGTTGGTAATGCGTAACCGCAGTTGCCCCAGCTCATAGCGGCGAAGAAGCTCCGGGGTTCTTCAAATCGCAGGTAGCTGTTGGAGACCGAGTTGATGTTGCCGATGTCGGTGGACACCATGACCCGCGCCGGCATGGCCTTTTCCAGTTCGCGCAGTACCTGTCGGGGATGTAACCAGTCGCCGGGCATTTCTTCAGCCTCGGCGATCGCCTCAAGCGAGAAGTCATCCTTTTCGTGGATCCAGCCATCGAGCTCGGCTTCCCAGGCATCCTTCTCGGCCTGCATTGTTGCCATCCGCTCATCACGATTGGCATCACAGGCCAGCTCCCGACCTTCGAGTCGCTCGAGAAGGGCGCTGGCGGTTTGGGCGGCGTCGCCATTGATACCGACAGAGATCTTCTTCACGAGGCCGAGCATCTTGTGGTCGGCATCGACCTGAATGATCTTGGCGTCCTTTGGCCAGTAGTCCATGTCGTGCTGCGGGAGCGTGCCAAACGGACCGAGGCGGGTGCCCAGCGCGAGCACAACGTCGGCTTTGTTGATCAGCTTCATTGCGGCCTTGGAACCCTGGTAGCCGAGGGGTCCGGTCCATTGGGGGTGGGAGGCGGGAAAGGAATCGTTGTGGAGGTAGGTGTTGGCCACCGGGCAGCCGAGCCGTTCGGCCAAAGCGATGGTCTCGGCCATAGCATCGCCTTGCACGACCCCACCGCCGCTGAGCAACACCGGGAACTTGGCAGTGGCTAGGAGCTCCGTCGCCTGGTCCAGCGTCTTGTTGCCGCCAGGGCCACGATCCACTCGCATTGGCTCCGGAATTTCCACATCGATGTCGCCATAGAAGCGGTCTCGGGGAATGTTGAGTTGGGTAGGTCCCATCTCGCTCATGGCCCTGTCGAAACAACGGGCCGTGATCTCGGCCATCCGCTTCTCGTTGTCCACCTGGCCCTGGTATTTGGTGAACTCTTCAAACATCGGCAGCTGATTGGCTTCTTGGAAGCCCCCCAGCCCTATCCCCATGGAACCGGTTTGTGGGGTGATGATGACCACCGGAGAATGGGCCCAGAAGGCAGCCGCAATTGCGGTGACGCAGTTGGAGATGCCGGGGCCGTTCTGACCGATCACCACACCGTGACGGCCAGAAACTCTGGCGTAGCCATCGGCCATGTGGGCGGCGCCCTGTTCGTGGACCACCGGGATAAGGCGGATCCCGGCCGGGGCGAAGATGTCCATCGCATCCATGAACGCCGAGCCCATGATGCCGAACATTTCGGTAACACCATTGGCTACAAGGGTCTCCACGAACGCTTCACTGGGAGTCATGCGAGTCATGCGTTAGACCCTATAACCCATCCGCTTCGGCGTCTATCCAAACGTCGATTTCCCCGCCCCAAAATCCCGTGAGACCGAGAGCGCACCAATCAACACCAAAATCAAGAGACCCCACCAAGCTTGTGAGTACCCGCCGGTCCGATCGATCGACCAGCCCACCGCCGGGCCCGAGATCGTCAGCCCCCCGAGGAACGCCATCATGACCACGCCGGTTGCTCGCCCAGCGTCGGCGACCGGAACGCTACGGATCACCGCCAGCATCGCCACCACATTCCACGCCGACGTCGTGAAGGCCATCAGCGCGGCGATTGGCCACAAGATCCAACCCCCGATCGAGGTGGCCAGCAGCAACAGCACGAACACGCCGGCGCCGCCCAAAGCCATAGCCAGCAGCGACCCTCGCAGCGGGAGCCGTGACTCGGTTGCTCGGCCCCACATCAATCGGGCAACGATTCCCAAGGCCCCCTGAAATGCAAACACGATGCCTGCGCCCTGAAGGCTGAAACCCAGTTTCTCGTTGGCGAAGAGAGGAATGAATCGCCCAACACCACCGGCGGCAAGGCCGACAAACAAGGCATACACGGCCACCTGGAAAACGAACGGCGGCAAGCGGGTCGCAGAAGAAACGGAGCGAGATCGGTGGGCCAGCAGCTGGTCAGGCACGAGCACCCACATGGTTATCCCGCCGGCCAACAACGTGGCGACGCCAATCCCCACCAGGCCGGCATGCCAATCGAAGTTGACGGCGATCGCCGGCATGACCAGACCAGCGATGAATGAACCAAGCTGTACTCCAGACTGCTTGAATCCGGTGATCAGCCCCGAGCTCTTGAGGCCGGTCCTGGCCGAAATCAGTTTGTTGGTGGCAGCGTTGCTCCATCCCTGGGGCACCCCGCTGATGAGCGATCCGAGCACGAGGAGCGCATACGTCCCCGCCGCGGCGGTCACGATCATTCCCAGCCCGCTGGTAGCGAAAACCAGTCCCGTTGCGTTTCGAGCACCAACGCGATCGGTCACGCGGCCCAGCCAGGGTGCCAGGAGCGCCCCTACGCCCGTATTGGCTGCACCGAGGATCCCGATCTGCCACTTGGTGACGTCGAACTCGTCGATGATCTCGGCGGCCAGTACCGCTATCACGAACAGCTGAAAGGTCGACACGACCATTGCGATGACCAGCACGATCACGAACGGGACGGTGTGCCGGCGGTTCATCGAGCCATTCTGGTCCGGCGCGAACCGATTTAGCCTCGGGAGGAGAGCGCTCGAATTCCGATGCAGAGCAGTTCGATCAAGTGCTCGAAGGAGTCGTCGAGATCTTGTTCCTTTGGGTGTCCATCACCAGCTTCGAGGTGGCTGAAACCGTGGAAAGCACTACGGAGAGTCCTGGCAACATGCACTCGCTCATCCTCGGTGAGGTCGAACGCCACCAACGCCTGGCCCAGGGCGTTGACCACGCGATCCACAGCAGCTTCGAGTTCCGCATCACCGGCGCAGGCATACCGATCCGTAGCGGCATAGAGGCCGGGAACATCTCGCACCGTCTGGCGCCATGCCAGTCCCATAGCCCGGACCGCGTCCTCGCCGCTCAGGCCTACTGCAGCATCGGTGAGACGGCCGAAGAGCTCCTCCCGGCCGCGTAAGCCGAGAAGTCGAATGAGGTCGTCGTAGCTGTCGACGTGCCGGTAGAGCGCCGGCTGGCTGGTCCTCAATTCCTTGGCCACCCGGGTCAAGGTGATGGCATCGAGCCCTTCTGCATTGGCGATGGACGCCGCAGTGTTCACGACGATCTCCGTCGACAAG
This sequence comes from Acidimicrobiales bacterium, assembly GCA_013003535.1. GTDB lineage: Bacteria > Actinomycetota > Acidimicrobiia > Acidimicrobiales > SZUA-35 > JABDIY01. Next base: position 5,454 of record JABDIY010000156.1, read on the forward strand.
GATTCACGCGCCATTGGAGCACGCTATCTCTCGCAATCGGATGACATACGTTTACCAATGTGTTAGAACCTATTACGCTTGGGTGAACCCTCGAAAGCCGATCAATTTGATTCCTGAACAAGCCCGGGTAGTAATCATCGGTGGCGGTGTGCATGGCGCCTCGCTCCTCTGGCATCTCGCCCAGGAAGGCTGGACGGACACGGTCTTGGTGGAGAAGGCAGAACTCACGTCGGGCTCCACCTGGCATGCCGCTGGCCAGATCACCCGTTCGGTAGCCGACTACACCACCGCAGCCTTTCATCATTACGCCATCGAGTTGTATGAAGAGCTCGAGGCTCTTACGGGCCAGGCAGTCTCGTTCCACCAACCGGGCGGACTCCGGGTGGCCTACACCGATCACGAAGTTGACGCATTGAGATCCCAGCTGGGTGTGGGGCGTTACATCGGTTACCCGATCGAGTTGATCAGCCCCTCTGAAGCCGCCCAGATCAATCCGTTCTATGACTTCACCGATGCCAAAGCGGTGATCTGGACCGAGGGTGAGGGCCATGTTGACCCCAGTAGTGTCACCATGGCGTTCGCCAACTCGGCACGGGCCGCCGGGGCTACGATCAGCCGCCGCAATCGAGTCACCAACATCGAACCGCTCGCGAACGGCGAGTGGGAGGTAGTCACCGAAAAGGGCACGATCACATGTGAGCATGTTGTTGACGCCGCCGGATGTTACGCCCATCAGGTGGGCCAGTTCACCGGGCTGGCCGTTCCCCAAGCCAACGTCCTCCATCACTACCTCGTCACTGACGAGGTACCCGAGTTTGTGGCCGCAATGGGCACCGACCGGCCCGAGATCCCCGTCATGCGAGACAATCGCGTCGCCGGGTACATCCGCCAGGAACAAACAGCTGGTCTCATCGGCATCTACGAACACGCCGGAGCAGAAAGCATCTGGGATAGTGGCGTGCCCTGGGAAGCCGAGAACCCACTCTTTCCCGCCGATTACGACAAGATCGCCCCGTGGTTGACGGAGGCATTCGAGCGGATTCCGGTTCTGGCCGACGTAGGGATCAAACGCGTCGTTCATGGCGCGATCACCCACACCACCGACGCCCACATGCTGCTCGGACCAGCCCCGGACCATCGCAACTTCTGGCTCAACACCGGGTCCTCGATCGGGTTGGCCTGGGGCCCGGGCGCAGGGCGGGAGCTGGCTCGCTGGATAGTGCACGGTCAGACCGAACTCAGCCTTCGACACTATGACCCTCGCCGATACAGCTATACCGATGCCGGACACAACGATGCGTTCGCGTCCAATCGAAGCACGGCCTCCAGCGGCACTGACTACATTCGCCGGAAGGCGATCGAGGACTACGAGTGGATGTTTCGGGTTCATCCTCCAGGCGAGGAGCGTCAAGACCACCGACCCGTATGGGTTTCGGCTCTGTATGACACCCTGTCCGAGCAACGTGCCATCCACACCCAGGCCTATGGTTGGGAACAACCCAAATGGTTCGTTCCTGAGGGCCAGCCATTCGAGGACGCCTACGGCTGGCGGCGGCCGGGCTGGTATGACGCCGTCCGAGCCGAATGTGCCGCCGCTCGGGAGCGCGTAGCGCTGCTGGATCTTTCAGCGTTCACCAAGATGGACATAGTGGGCCCCGATGCTCACGAGTTCCTAAACCACCTGACCACCGGGATCGTTCCCACCACCCACGGTCGCATCGCTCTCAACTACGTGCTCACGCCTACCGGTCGAGTGGAAACCGAAATCACGCTCACCTGCCTTGGCGACAACCGCTACTACCTGGTGTCGGGACCGGTCAGCCATCAGCGGGACCTGGATTGGCTGCGGCAACACACCAGGCGCCCCGACGGAACTTTGTTCGACGTCGACATCATGGACCGCACCAGAGAAAATGGGACCCTCGTGGTGGCGGGTCCGAACGCCCGCGAGTTGCTGAGGCGCTGTTCCGATACCGACATGAGCGGCGAAGCATTCGGCTTCCTTCGGGCCCAAGAGCTTCGCATCTGCGACGTAGAGGTGAAGGCGCTTCGAGTTGGTTTCACCGGATCGCTTGGTTGGGAACTCCATGCACCGATGAACCAACTGCTTCAGATGTATACAGGCTTGCTGTCGGCTGGGGCCGACCTTGGCGTCGCCAACATTGGTTCTCATGCTCTCAACTCGCTGCGCATGGAAAAGGCCTACCTCACCCGATTCGAACTCACCCACGACATCACGCCATACCAGGCTGGCGTCGACCGCTGGGTCCGACCCGAGCGAAAGGACTTCATTGGTCGGGAAGCATTGCTCTCCAGCATCGACGCCCCGGCCACTGGGTCCGCCAACTGGAATCTCGTCTACCTCCACGTTCACGTTGGGGACAACCCGGGCGCCGCCGATTGCGTAGGCGGCGAAGGTGTATTCGTCGGCGAAACCGCCATCGGGCTCACTACCTCCGGTGCCTACGGATTCACCGTCAACCGAAGCCTGGCCTTCGCTTATGTTCATTCCGCGCACTCATCACCGGGAACCGAACTCACGGTACTAATCCTCGGCGAAACGGTGCCAGCCACGGTGCTGGACCTGGCTGCCTACGACCCAGGCAACCACGACCTGAGAGGCTGATGTGTCGCTGACCACCGAAACGCTCGATGCGGACACCATCGTGAGGGCTGCAGCTCGCCTCATCGATACTGAAGGTGTTGACGCTTTGACTATGGCTCGTGTCTCCATCGAGCTGGGTGTGACCCAGCCAGCCCTTTACCGTCATCTCGACGGAATCAACGACCTCTGGCGGTCACTCGGACTGAAGACCCGCGCCGATCTTGCTCAAGACCTAGCCGAAGCGTCGGTCGGCTGGAGTGGCACCGATGCGGTCCGGGCGATCGCCAGCGCGTGGCGTCGGTACGGCCAGCAACATCCCGGGTGTTATCGATCAACCGATCGATTCCCGGTTGCCGGCGACCCCGAACTGGAATCGACGGTTGAACGAGTAATCGAAGTTCTTGCCATGGCGCTTCGTGGCTTCGATCTCAGCAATGAAGACGCCGTCCACGGCGCCCGCGCCATTCGCAGCGCACTTCACGGATTCGTCACGTTCGAACTGGGAGACGGGCATCCCCCGCCGCATCACCCCGACCGTAGTTACGACGCCCTCGTCGATCTCCTTTGCCTCGGGATCGAAGCGCAGGCCTCCCGGCAGTCCAGCCATCGGGTCAACAACGCGACGGACATCGAGATCGGCAAATGAGCAGTCAACTCCCGCAGCAGTGCAACACGGTGGTGGTGGGAGGTGGCATTATCGGTGCCTCAATCGCCTATCACCTGACCAAACGAGGCGTCGACGATGTTGTTCTGCTGGAGCGGCACCAACTCACCGCCGGCACAACGTGGCACGCCGCCGGACTGGTGGCCCAGCTTCGTTCCACCGAGAACCAGACCAAACTCGCCAAGTATTCATTGGACCTCTACAAGACCCTGGAGAATGAGACCGGTTTGGCCACCGGCTTCCGCTCCCCCGGTGCCATCACGGTGGCATCCACCGAACACCGCTGGGAGGAACTGCGACGTACCGCTGCCATGGCGCGCTACCTGAATGTCCGAGCAGAGGAGATCAGCCCCCGAGAGATCGAGGACCGCTGGCCATTGGCGGAAACCTCTGATCTATTAGGCGGGATCTGGCTCCCGGAGGACTCTTCGGTTGGCCCGTCCGATGTCACGGTGTCATTGGCTCGGGGCGCTCGGAACGGCGGCGCTCGGATTCATGAGGGAGTGGCCGTAGCCGAGCTTCTCATCGACCACGGTCGCTGCGTAGGCGTGGCCACTGAAGACGGACGCCAGATCGCTGCTGAGAACGTCGTTCTTGCCTGCGGATTATGGACCCGCCACCTCGCCGCCCAGGCGGGAGTCAACGTCCCGCTCATGGCCGCCGAGCACTATTACGTTGTGACCGAACCCATCGAGGGTGTTGACGCCGACGCACCGATTCTGCGAGACCCAGACCGTTGGAGCTATCTCAAGCCCGAGGCCGGCGGGGCCCTGCTGGTCGGCCTCTTCGAGCCCACCTGCAAGCCGTGGCCGGCAACAGGCCCGCCACCCACGCACCGGCCCTTCATCACCATGGACCCCGACCCCGAGCACCTGGCCACGTGGCTCGATCCAGCCTTCGATCGGATACCGGCACTACACACCGCCGGCATCCGGCTGCTCTTCGACGGACCCGAAAGCTTCACCCCCGACGACAACTACATCCTCGGAGAAGCGCCCAACGTTTCGAAGCTTTTCGTTGCGGCCGGGTTCAACAGCATCGGCATCCAGTCCGGCGGCGGCGCCGGCATGGCGATCGCCCACTGGATCACCGAGGGCGGACCACCGTTCGACATCCACGACGTGGACATCCGCCGGTTTGAGCGCTTCCAATCTGCCGAGCCCTACCTTCGGGCACGAACCGTCGAGACCCTCGGGCTGCTGTATGCCCCCCACTGGCCCCATCGCACCTTCACCACGGCCCGTGGAATCCGACGCTCGCCACTGCACGATCGGCTGCAGAGCGCCGGCGCCTCCTTCGTTGACCTCAACGGCTGGGAACGGCCGGCATTCTTCGCCCGACCGGACTTGGGTATCGACGCCGGTCACCGTTACTCCTGGGGTCGTGAACATTGGCACGAAGCCAACGCCATTGAGCACCAGGCAGTCCGGGAACGGGTCGGACTGTTTGATCTCACCTCATTCGCCAAGCTCTCAGTGAGCGGGGTCGACGCCGCCGCAGTGCTCGATAAACTTTCGGCTGGCAACGTAGCCGGCGCCGTCGGCGGGTCGGTCTACACACAATGGCTCAACGAAAAAGGCGGAATCGAAGCTGACTGCACGGTCAGTCGCATCAGCGATCAAGAGTTTTGGGTGATCGGCGGCGCCGGCACCAGGATGCGAGACCTCACAACATTGCAGCGGGCGGTAAAGGGCCGCCATGCGACCGTGGTCGACCTCACCTCGGCGTACGCCTGTCTGGCCCTCATGGGTCCGGAGTCCAGAACAGTGTTGTCTTCATTGACCGACGCCGATCTCAGCGATCAAGGATTCCCGTTCGCCACCAACCGAGAGATCCACATTGGATCCGCCGTGGTGCTGGCCAACCGCATGAGCTACGTTGGCGAACTCGGCTGGGAGCTTTACGTCCCTACCGAGTTCGCCGTCCACGTCTTCGACCTTCTCGTTGCCGCCGGAGCCGACCATGGGCTTCAGTTGTGCGGCTACTACACCTTGAATTCGCTGCGGTTCGAGAAGGGCTACCGCCACTGGGGACACGACATCACACCCGACGACACCCCGATTGAAGCCGGTCTCAGCTTCGCAGTGGCCTGGGACAAAGAGACAGCCTTCGTTGGCCGGTCCGCGCTGGAAGCGCAACGTGCTACTGGAGCCACTCAACGCCTGGTGCAGGTGAAGCTCGAACAACGAGACGACGCCGACGCAAAGTACCTCCACCACAACGAACCGCTCTATCGAAATGGCGAACGGGTGGGGTACGTGACCGGCGGGATGTGGGGCCACACCGTAGGTGCCGCGATCGGCATGGCGATCGCAATTCGAGGCCAGCCCGTAGACAACGCCTGGATCGAGGACGGATCCTGGGAAGTGGAACTCCCCGGTGGACCCGTCCCCGCCACGGTGCAGCTACGCCCCTGGCTCTAATACCCTCGGGGGCCATGCTCTAATACCCTCCGGGGGCCGTTCAAACGCCACGGAGACTCCGCCTCCGGCCTACAACAGATCTTCAGACAGCTTCACCTCGGACTGCTCAACACGCCACGGAGACGCCGCCTCGGGGCTAGAGCTTGTTGCCGGTGGCAAGGTCGATTTCGCCACCATCCCGGCTACGGACTGCCACGAAGCCAGCCAGCAGAATGAGGATCACACCGCCGGCGATCAAACCCCACGGCAGAATCCGGCCCTGCCAGAACAAGTCGGACTTGGCGTCGCTGGCTTCCTTGGCTGTGACAGCCACCGAATCGGCGGTTTGGGTGAAGCTGGTCTGGGAAACCTCGGTTAGGGGGACGAACTGGCCGCCCACTTCGATGCCGACAACTCGGGACTCGGTCTTGGCGTAATCCACGAGAACCCCGGACCTGGGCTCCACCCAATACTCGGTGTTATAGGTGTAGGTGTATGCCAATGGGACGGGATCAGGAAGCACTGTGAGCACCTCAGTCAATTGCCCCGCGGCGGCGGCGTCCAACCCGAGGGCTGGAACAATCCCTGCCAGAGTTGCCTGTGGAAGGGCCGGTGGCAGGCTGGCCAGCGCCGAAGGAGCGGTAATTCGATCTGGTCCAGAGGCAGCGGTGAAGTACAACGTGTCGTGCCCGGCCCGTTCCTGCTCGTCCACGTACGTCAATGTGTCAACCTTGGCGGCCTCACCATTCCAGCCGTCGTAGGAACGCTTCTCGGTACCGATGGGAAACCCGACCACGAGGCCTTCCCGGTCGATTACTCGCTCATCGGAAACAAATGTGTCGTCACTCAGCATGGTCTTACGGTCGATCGACCAATAGTTCTCGGTGGTCTGAACCGGGCCGGCAGGTGAATTCACCACCGAGATGTCGCTGACCAGAGCGGAACCGCCGTCGGTCTCGAGGGTTTTCACATTGCGGTTGATCGTGATTGGGAGATCACGGATGAAGAGGTTGGCCAGATCGTTGGTCTGGAGTGCCTCGGCATTCAACAGGACGCCGGCGGTCCCTTCATAGACTCTCTCTACGTCCACATCACTCGGAAACTGCTTCGCTCCGGGGACGATGAGCAGCTGCACGATCAATCCCGCCACCAGAAGAAGCGCGCCCAATCCGAACAAGAATTTTTTCATGGTCAACACTGTGGCAGATCAGCACCGGATTCACTCCAAAAGCCATGAAGTGGACATGTTCACGCTCCCCCGAATTCCCAGGGATCCGGGCCGAGTTGGCGCTAACTTGCTGGTGGCGGGGGCGGACTGCGTCACTGAACGCGCTGTGTGAGATCGAACAGCAAAATGCGTCGCGCCTGAACCAGACACCAGAGAACACCAAGTCCGATCGGAACAGCAGCGATCGTGTCAAACAACCAGTGCCTTCCGAGCGCCATCCGGGTAATCCCCTCAATGACGCCTCCGATCGCCGCAATCCAGAACACCTTCCGCCGTGGCAGACCAAGCATCGACAGCGCCAGGCCCACGATGACGACCACTCGAAATACGCCCCCGCTGAAATATGGCCCGGCCGTGCCAATAACCAGATCGGCCGATTCTGCGAAGTCGCCGGGATCGGTACTCCCGACAATGTTCGTTACGAGCGACTGGAAGTAGCGAAGACCGAGGGCTGCGGCCACACAGATTACCGACCACGTGAGGCCCGGCTTCTCCAATTTGAAACCGGCCGCAAACGCCAATGCCAACAGCAGGAACTGGTCGAACCGCAGCTTGCCGGCATCGGTGGCTACTTCGCTGAAGGAAACCAGGCCCGGGACGGCGTTCAGTGCATCCACTACCGGCTCGAAGGTGTCCCGGTTTATGCTCTCACCCGGACCGGTCAGGGTGAGCCAGCCGAACAAAATCGCCCCGGCGGTGACGGCGACAATGCCCTTGATCAGTCCAGCGAGCAGACCGGTCTGGGTCGGCGCTTCCGCAGAGATGGCGTGGGAGCGGGACGGTTCGGATGGGGAGCGCTGCATAGGACCTCGTCGACACTACCGCGTATGCTCGCCTCCGTGACCGAACCTGCCATCGACTCTGACCGTCTCGCTCTGGCCGACACCTTCATCGAACAGCGCTACTTGGCACCGGGTCTGCTACCTGGTTTTGCCTGGAACGTTGTCCACCGAGGCGAGATCGTCCACAGCGCATCTCTGGGATACGAGCGCGACGCCATCTTTCGGATCTACTCCATGACCAAAGCGGTCACCTCCGTCGCGATGCTCATGCTGATCGAGCAGGCCAAGGTTCGACTCGCCGATCCTGTGCACAAGTTTCTGCCCGAGTGGAAAGGACTACGCGTTTACGACGGCGGCTCGTCACTGGCCATAGCTACCACCGGTCTCCGCCGGCCGATGATCATTCAGGATCTGTTCACCCACACCGCCGGGTTGACCTACGGGTGGATGTACGCAAACCCGGTTGATGCGATGTATCGAGATCAGGGCATCGGGAGACGGGATCAACCGTTGGACGAGATGTGTTCCCGCCTAGCCGACATCCCCTTGCTGTTTCCCCCCGGAACGCGTTGGCAGTATTCGGTCGCAACAGACGTTTTGGGCCATCTGGTGGAATTGATCGCCGACATGCCGCTGGACCACTATTTCCGTGACAAGATTCTGCAGCCATTGGGGATGCACGACACGGCGTTCCATGTAGACGACGCGAGAGCCGATCGGCTGGTAGCCAACCATGCGCGGGCACTCACCAGTCCGTTCAACGTTCCACCGGACGCACCATCGTCAGGTCCGAAGGACATGGTGATGGTCGATGACAACTCGCCCCAGAGCGATTACCGACGGCCGCCGGCCATGTTGTCCGGAGGTGGTGGCCTCACGTCAACCCTGGCTGACTACTCCCGTTTCTGCCAGATGGTTCTCAACGGTGGCGAGCTGGACGGGGTCAGGGTTGTCGGGTCACGAACCATGGCTTTTGCGGGACGCAATCATCTGCCCGGCGGCGCCGATCTCGCGTCGATCGGAAGTGGGGCGCAGTCCGAGACGCAAAACGATGGGATCGGCTTCGGCCTCGGATTCAGCGTCGTACTGGACCCGGCCCAGGCCAAGGTGGTTTCGTCACCAGGCACATTGGCCTGGGGCGGCGCCGCGTCCACCATGTATTGGATAGACCCGGTCGAGGATCTGGCTGTCATCGGCATGACTCAACTCATGCCGTCGTGGACATATCCGCTCCGCGACGAACTGCGCCAACTGGTGTACGCGGCATTGCTCTGATCATGCTGCCTTGCTGACTCTCGGGGGGGGCACGCGCCCCCTTGGGAAACTACGGTGACGAACGCTGGAGTAACTCGGTGAGCTCGCCGAGGAAGGCCTCGGCGGTCTCCACGATCGACGGCTGAACGGCGGCGAGCGCCTTCTCCACTTTGGGCACCTCGTCTTGGGTCATCGCCAGCCGTGGGCGACGCTCCAGGATTCGCTTCATCTGAACTGCCACAGCGGCCGGGTCGGCGAAGTAGGTGGGTGGGCGCCAACGATGCAATTGACCGAGGTGAAGAAGCCAGTCTGGCCGCATCTCGGTTGGTACCAATTGGCCCAGGCCAGGGTCCGTTCCGGCGAGAAGAAGGGCCGCGTTCACAGCACCCGCCCGAGCCTCGGATCGATTGCCTCCGAAGAGCTCACCGTCGAGCAGTAGTTCCACTCCAACGTGTGCCGAGGCTCGAGCGGCTCCCCGACGAACACCTTGGTCGGTCAGGTGGTCGAACACGTTCTTCTGGCGCTCCAGGAACCAGGCATGGGAGTGAAAGGCCTCGTCGGTTGCGTGGTGGAGTGCAATACCATCCCCAACCTTTCCCGATCCGGACCCCGGCAGCATCCGAAACCCGCCGATCGTGGCGATGTCTGGTAACGCGGACCCAAGATGTACCCACGGGTCTGCCCCCAGAGCTGCCGCCACCGTCACGTGTGCCCCGAGATTCATACCGGTGACCTTAGGAGGCTCGAACGGTTTCTCACAGGTGCCAGCTCAGCGGTCGGTCAGGCCGAACTTTTCCTTGAGGACGGCGTGGAAGTCTCGGCTCCCGGTCACGAGCAAGCGGGTTTTCATGTCGGCCCGACGAACTACGACCTCATCACCTGGCTCCAAGATGGCACCGGACCGACCATCCAATGTGACCATTGCAGATCGATACCCTTCCACCTCGAGGCGCACCTCGGTAGAGGGAGCCAAGATCAAAGGCCGGTTGAACATCATGTGCGCCGCAACCGGGACCACGATGAGAGCCTGAAAATCTGGTTCCACTACAGGACCACCGGCCGAAAGCGAATATGCGGTGGATCCGGTAGGGCTCGCAACGATCAGACCGTCGGCCTTGTAGGTGGTGAACCGGCGATCGCCGATGCTGGCAACCAGGGAGACCATATGCCCGCTCTCGGCCCGTTCGATCACCGCCTCATTGAGCGCCACGCCCAAGCTTTCGCCCTTGCCGTTGAGAACCTCGATCATCATTCGCTCTTCGACCAACAGCTCTCCAGCTCGCCAGCGCGACAACGCGAGCTCCAACTGATCCGGATCGATCTCCGCCAAATACCCCAGATCGCCGGCATTTATCCCGAGCAACGGAACCTGGTGTGAGACGACCAGATGGGTAGCTCGCAGCATGGTGCCATCGCCCCCGAAACTGACGCAGAGATCCAGGCCGTCCGCGAACTCGTTTTCGAGAACACCGAATTCGGGATGGCCGATCAGTTCTGCGTCGACGTTCACCATACGAACCCTTACACCGCAGTCTTTGCACCAGTTGAGAGCGCGTTCCACCAAGGCATAGATCTCGGGTCTATGGTGATGCAGGACAATTCCGATATTCGTCATGACGGTTCGTTCTCCCTATCGGCGTTGATACTGGTCTCCTCAAGGCTCGCCTCACCAACTGCGCTATCGATCGCCTGGCCGATATCCAGGGCGGCAATCCCCTCCCCTGCGAAGTCCCGCAGCAGATGCGCAATGAACTCCACATTTCCTGCTCGGCCGGTGATCGGTGAGACCATCAATCCGCCCAGAATGAACCCAAGTTCGGCGCCGACTCCCAGTACCTCGGCAAGTGTTCTCCGCCAAATCTCCGGGTCGATGATGATCCCGTTCGACTTCGACGCTTCCTGTCTGCCGGCCTCGAACTGCGGTTTGATCAGCAGGAGCGAATCGGTCGGATCCAGACCCGCAAGGGCGGGCAGGAGGAGTCGAAGCGAAATGAACGAAACGTCGCCAACGGCGAGCGAAATACCATTGGGAAATTGGCGAGGTTTCACCGTCCGGAAGTCCGTTTTTTCGCGAACCTGCACCCGTCCGTCGGAACGAAGCTTTTCGTGGAGCTGATGGGTGCCAACGTCGATGGCCACCACCGACGCCGCTCCCCGTTGAAGGAGACAGTCGGTGAAACCGCCCGTTGAAGAGCCAATGTCAACACAATGACGGCCAGAGGGGTCCACTGGGAAACGATCGAGCGCTCCCGCCAACTTCTCCCCCGCCCGACTCACAAATCGAGGACGCGGCCCGCTCACCTTGACATCCTGCGCCGGGTCCACCTGGTAGGCGGCTTTGAGTGTTGGAGCGCCTCCCACGAGGACACGCCCCGATTCGATCAGTCGCTTCGCAGCGTCGCGACTAGGAGCGAGATTGCGGCGGACCAGTTCAGCGTCCAGCCTGCGCCTAGCAGCCACGGGGACTGCAAATCATTGCTCGAAGTGACAGACGAACGAGATGCCTGCTCATCTCGACACCCAGTGTTGGGTCCAGCAGGAATTTCGGGGAAGGCATCTAGACGCCGAACTCGGAGGCGAGGAGGGTGATCACGTCCGCGGCGATCAGATCGGGCGGCGGATCCAATGTGGCCGCCTCGGCCGCAGTGGTGACGCCGGAGAGCACCAACGCGAACCGGTAACCGGCTCGTCGGGCGAACTCCCCGTCGGAATCGGGACGGTCCCCGATCATCAGGCCCTCGGAACCGAGGCGAGCGATCGCCAGGTCCGCCATCGGTTGGTTGGGTTTCCCGGCATACACCGGAGTCGTTTCGCTCGCCGCAGCAACCCCTGACACGATCGAACCCCCGCCGGGGAGCAGCCCATGCTCGCTGGGATAGGTGGGGTCATGGTTGGTGGCGATGAACCGGGCGCCGTTGCGGATCGCGGCCACCGCCATCCGCATCCTGTCATAACTCAGCTCCAGGTCCAGTCCCACCATCACTGCATCCACTTCCGGTGGACCGGCATCGATAGGGGTCAAAGGCACGCTGATCGCGCCCTGGGCTTCTATCGCTTCCACGATTCCAGCACCGCCCATCACATAGACGCGGTCGTGCTTTTGCACCATCGACCCGGCCGCCGAGGCCGAGGAGATCACGCGGCCGGTGGCGTCGACTCCATGGCTTGCCAACTTCGCTTCTTGTTCAGCCAGGGGAGCCGCAGAGTTGTTGGTAGCGAACAGGACATGGTGGCCGGCAGCAATCAACCGGCTGACCGCTGCTGCCGCGCCCGGAATCGGCTGATTGCCGTGCCACAGCACGCCGTCGAGATCAAATATCACGTTGATACCAAAAGACGGTAGTCGCCGCTTCCCCCGAGCCCGCAGTGTTTGTAGTCTGTTCACCGTGACCAACTTCAACGACCAGTTCGCCCCCGGCGTCATGACCGGAGACACCGTCTCGGACGTCTTCGCCTACGCCAAAGAAAACGGGTTTGCGCTCCCGGCCGTCAATTGTGTTGGCAGCAACAGCATGAATGCAGTTCTCGAAACGGCGGCGACTCGGAACGCCCCCGTCATCATTCAGTTCTCCAATTCCGGTGGCGCCTTCGTTGCCGGCAAAGGATTCCCGGGCGGTGGCATCGGTGCCTCGATCGCCGGTTCAATCGCCGGCGCTCAGCACGTTCACTCACTCGCAGAGGCCTATGGCGCTCGCGTCATGGTGCACACCGATCACTGCGCCAAGAAGCTACTGCCCTGGGTCGACGGCTTGCTCGACGCGGGAGAGAAGCATTTCGCTGCAACCGGCAAACCGCTCTTCAGTAGCCACATGCTGGACCTCAGCGAAGAGCCGATGGAGGAGAACCTCGAGATCTGCGCCAACTATCTCGAACGTATGACACCGATGGGGATGACTCTGGAGATCGAACTGGGCATAACCGGCGGCGAAGAAGACGGCGTCGACAATTCCGATGCCAAACCCGAAGATCTCTACTCAAAGCCTGAGGAGGTGGCGCAGGCTTATGAAACTCTGATGAAAGTGAGCGACAAGTTCACCATCGCCGCCGCCTTTGGCAATGTCCATGGTGTCTATAAGCCGGGCAACGTGAAACTCACCCCCACCATCCTGCGGGATTCCAACGCTCATGTTGCAGAGAAGTTCGGCACTGCCTCATCCCACCCTGTCAACTTCGTGTTTCATGGAGGGTCCGGTTCCACTGCCGCCGAGATCGAAGAAGCCATCAGCTACGGCGTCATCAAGATGAACATCGACACCGATCTCCAGTGGGCGATGTGGGACGGAATTCGCCGGTACGAAGCTGAAAACCATGATTATCTGCAGAGCCAAATCGGTAACCCCGATGGTCCTGACCAGCCGAACAAGAAGAAGTACGACCCTCGGGTGTGGCTCCGCAAGGGTGAAGAGAGTTTCATCGCCCGGCTCGACCAGGCGTTCACCGAACTGGGCAACGCCTAGGCGGCCCACAGAGGCCTACAGATCCAGAGAATCGCTGGTGGGGCGGTAGAACTGCCCTTTCCTGCTTATAGACAACTCCGTACCCTGCAGCAGGATGCGGGTTCGTTTGGCGGTGGTCCTCTTGATCATGGTGGGCGGATTCTCCAGCCCGGCCGCAGCGCAAGATGGCGTCCAGGTCTGCTTTGGTGATGGCAGCGCTTCCTACAACCGGGTGATCGGATCGCTGGTGTGCGCCACCCCCGGCAATGGTGGTGACGCCGACGGCGGAGTTGGCGATGGGAGCTACTGCCGGTATTGGAATGCCGTCATGGATGACCTAACGGAACCGATCGTTCGTTATGAGAGCCGTTTCTATGAGGTGCCTGATCGAGCCGATTACCCCGCCGATCAGGGCCTGGTGAACGCCATTCTCAACACCATCAACCAAGACGAGAATCGATACTTCTCCGGTACGGGCCGGTGGTACAACAAACAGTGTTTTGGTCCCGCTCCTGAGAACGTGAACCTCGGGAGCTTCGGCCCGTTCCCTGAGCTCGGTCCCCTCTCCTTCCCGGAGGTGGTGAATCTCGCCCTCGCTCAGGCAGAGCTGCTCGTCTCCGATCCGCCCGAAGTCCTCCACACCGGCAAGCCCAGCCTGCTTCAGCTGCCAACGTTCTTCTGGGTCGAGAACACGTATTGGACGACCGCTCAACAGGCCACCGCGGTATACGGAAGACTGGAGGTCGTGGTCACGGCCGAGCCCAGCGGCTTCGCGCTGACAGTGGGGGGCGACATCCTGCGCAGGTGTAACGAGAACCTGGAGTGGGCCTTCGACGTGGCCGATGACGATCCCCGGGCCTGTACCTACACCTTCGAAGACGCCCCCGACTCGGGAAGGTCGTTCCCGTTGGTGCTCACGGTGCAACACGCAACGGCCTGGTATTCCAACGCACCGGGCTGGACCACCCCACAACCACTCGATTCCATCGAAGTAGCCAGCGGCACCAGCGACCATCAGGTGGCCGAACTCCTCGGCCTCCGCAACGGATAACAACGGTTGTTTACTTTCAACTCAGCCAGTAGGGTGCTTCGTCTGCTGACGCTCCTGTCTTTGGTGCGCCCACTCGGGTCCTGAGCCCCACAGTCAACGCCCTCGAGCGAGGGCATTCTTTCGTGGAGGAAAGCGGAAATGAATATTTGCGTCTTGCAGGGCATCACGGTAGGCGAGCCTCGGGTCGCGGAGCTGCCGTCGGGCCAGTGGGCCGTCACCTTCGACGTCCGAACCCAACTGGACGGGACTCCGGCGCGCTCGGTGCCCGTCGAGTGGACCGGCCCTAAAAGATCGATCCCCAAGATCGAAGCCGATATGCCGGTAGCGGTGACCGGGTCACTGGATCGCCGGTTTTATCGGGCCAGTGGTTCTATCCAAACCCGAGTGTTCGTGAGACCCGAGAAGATCGTGGTCCGGCAGTTGAAGCGCCAGAAGACCACCATTCAGAGGGCGTTGGCCGCCGGTCTCGAGCTACCGGAACGATAGCTACTGGCCGTACGGACAGATTACGCGGTGGTGCCAGGCGTTCTCTCCGGTCAGCACGGCTTTCACCGCCGTTCGGCGGCGCGCAGCCAACTGTTTACGGTGCAATCGCCGTAGCGCTCGGTGATACCGATGACTCGACCGGCCTCAGCTCAATCGCTGGGCCGGTCGGGTCATTGAGTCCTTGTGAAGGTTGCCCGGAACTAACCCGCGTTACCTCGGCATGCTTGGCCCGGTGAAGGCAACGGGAACGGCAGGTTGAGCGGGCCTACGGTCTTCTCGTAGGCGACGAATTGGCCATACGACTGGACTCCGTGGAAGTCAACGCCGACAAAATCGTCGTCAAACGGGATGGCGCCTTCGACCGTCACGTCGACGTCGAGCCCGGAGTACGAGCACTCCGACTTGCCTTTCTGGCCGCCCGGCGCAGTTCCGCCATTACCCGTGGATTCGCCAGCCGCAGCAACCCCAGCCGTACCGATGACCAGACCTGTGGCAAGGCCAAGTCCGAGTGCAATCTTCTTGATCATGGTTCTCCTTTTTGGTTTCACCGGCCCCGCAGACCGGTAGCCCCAAACCTAGACCGGCCACCCACAGTGGTCAAACGATCGCCTTCTAATCCCGGCTCTCGACCCCGAATACAGCTTCTCCACGAAGCTTCCGACGTGACCGACGAGGCGGCCCGGCTGCGGGCGTGGCTTCGTGATTTCTCCAAACTCCGGCCGCTTACTATCTGGACCAACTATCGGGTCCCCTTCAACACCTCATGCGAGGTCAGGCCTATTTCAGATTGGCCGACCGATGGCCGGCATCACCGAAGTGTGGATCGATCCGAGCGATGGTGGCAAAAAGCCGTCGCGCTTTGCCCACCTGCCCGGATCGTTCATAAAGATCGGCCAAGGCATACCAGCGTCGCAGATGATGCACTTTGGGCTTCTTGGGAGCGGCCGGCGCATTCTCGAGGAGCCGGATGCCGTCCTGGATGCGGCCCTGGTCAGCCTTGGCGCCGGCATACACGATACGGCCCTCCTCCACCACCGCGGGGTCTGGCGACTGCGCGCCCAATTCAGCCCAAATGCGCTCCACCTCGGCCCACTTCTTCATGGCACGATAGCAGTCGGCAATAACCGGATGCTGATCCACCGAGCCGGTGAGTTCGTGCACGCGAGTGAGTTCCTTGATGGCTTTGGCCCACTGCCGCATTCGGTACGCACAGAGTCCCATGAGTTCCAACACCTCCGGGACCTCGGGGGTGAGCCGATTGACGCCTTCCAAGATTCGGCGAGCATCACCGAAGCGTTCCCGCTCGAAAGCACCCGCTCCGTCGGCAAGTCGTTTGCGGGCCTTGTTGGCGGTGTCGGGGCCAACCTCTCCGAACGAAACGTCGGCTACGTCAACGGTGCTAGAACTCACCGCTCAAGGCTACGCCTCACGCCTGCCAATCCGATGGGTGACGTCCACCCCCGAGGGCCGAAGGTTCCAAAACGCAGAAGACCCCGCCACAGGGGCGGGGTCGACTTCACGAAATCTGGCGGCGACCTACTCTCCCAGGGACTCTCGTCCCAAGTACCATCGGCGCTGGAGGGCTTAACTTCCGTGTTCGGGATGGGAACGGGTGTGACCCCTCCGCCATCGCCACCAAAATCTGTTTGTCAAAATGGGCCTCCGCAGGTCACAAATGACCCACGTGTCCCTGACACGTTCTTAATAATTCCACAGCGAGCACGAGATGTTAGATAAAAAGCCGCTCGGCCGATTAGTACCGGTCAGCTTCACACATTGCTGTGCTTCCACGTCCGGCCTATCAACGTAGTCACCTACTACAGGCCTTAGCTATTGCGGCAGAATTCATCTTGAAACGGGTTTCCCACTTAGATGCTTTCAGCGGTTATCCCTTCCGTAGGTAGCCAACCAGCCATGCTCCTGGCGGAACAACTGGCACACCAGAGCTACGTCCAACCCGGTCCTCTCGTACTAGGGTCAGCCTTTCTCAATTCTGCTACGGCTGCGGAGGATAGGGACCGAACTGTCTCACGACGTTCTGAACCCAGCTCGCGTACCGCTTTAATGGGCGAACAGCCCAACCCTTGGGACCTGCTTCAGCCCCAGGATGCGATGAGCCGACATCGAGGTGCCAAACCTTCCCGTCGATATGGACTCTTGGGGAAGAT
>JABDIY010000162.1 GCA_013003535.1 Acidimicrobiales bacterium
GTGGGCGTGAAAACTTCGATGAGCCTGATCGAAGACGTGCAAGCCACCGCCAAAACAACTGGGGCCGAAGACGGGGCTGCCATCCTGGGCCTGCTCAAAGAGCGCATGCGGGCCGAAATCTCTACCAGCGATCGCTCGCTGACCATCGCTCCG
Organism: Acidimicrobiales bacterium; assembly: GCA_013003535.1. Taxonomy (GTDB): domain Bacteria; phylum Actinomycetota; class Acidimicrobiia; order Acidimicrobiales; family SZUA-35; genus JABDIY01. The sequence continues at coordinate 154 of JABDIY010000162.1, forward strand.
GACACCACCAACGTTTGGCTGTTCGTTGGCGTCAACGGCGTTGGCAAGACCACAACGATCGGAAAGATGGGCAACCGCCTCAGAGCTGAAGGGCACCGGCCACTCATGGCCGCTGGCGACACCTTCCGAGCCGCCGCGGCCGAACAACTTACCATGTGGGCAGAACGCTCCGGCACCGAGATCGTGCGGGGCAACGAGGGAGGCGATCCGTCGTCGGTCATCTTCGACGGCGTGGAGGCCGCCGCCGCCCGTAACTGCAACATCGTGCTGGCTGACACCGCCGGCCGACTCCAGAATAAGACCAACCTGATGGAAGAACTGTCGAAAGTCCGACGGGTGGCCGAGAAGGGGGTGGGCGTCGTCACCGAGACATTGCTGGTGTTGGATGCCACCACCGGGCAGAACGGGATGAGCCAGGCGAAGGTCTTCGCCGAAGCGGTTGATGTCACCGGAGTCGTGCTCACCAAACTCGACGGCAGCGCCAAGGGGGGCATCGTGTTCGCCATCGAGTCCGAGTTGGGCATTCCTGTCAAACTCGTCGGCCTTGGTGAACAGGTGGACGATTTGGTCGACTTCGACCCCGACGCCTTCATCGACGCCTTGTTCGAATAATCCAGGTCTTGCCGTCGGTTTGGTGATGGGTTAGCCGAGTGCGGCCGTCTTACGGCTAGCGCTCACCGAGGGTGGCGGTGACGGTCATCGGTTCCTCGCCCCGCACGATCTCGAGCGTTATCTCGTCTCCAGGGAAGTTGTTGGTGATCAACCCGGCGAGCTCGGCGAAGTCCGTCACCGGCGCGTCGTTGACGGTGAGGACACGATCGCCGTCTTGGAGACCTGCCCGCTCAGCGGCGGAGTTTTCGCTGATCTGGGCGATCACCACCCCGATCTCGCCGATCGCCGCTTGACCTTGTCCGACTCCGAGGAAACCAGGGTCCAGGCTTTTGCCGCTGGTGATGCGTTCGGCCACGCGATTGGCGATGTCGATCGGGACCGCGAAGCCCACACCCACGTTGGAGTTGCTGAGCCCATCGGTTCGGATGGCGGTGTTGATCCCGATGACTTCACCCAGGCGGTTGGCGAGAGGACCACCCGAATTTCCCGGGTTGATAGGAGCGTCGGTCTGAATCATCGCCGTGTACGTGCCATTTTGATTCGGGAGGGGCCGATTGAGAGCGGAGATGATCCCCGAGGTGACAGATCGGGACAGATCGAAGGGACTGCCGATGGCAATGGCGGTTTGACCGACCGTCAATTCGGATTGGACGGCCAGACTGGCGACCGGGAGATTCAACCCATCCACCTGCACCACGGCAATGTCGGCGCGGGGGTCTGAGCCAACAACCGTTCCGTTGAGCGTACGTCCTTGACTGTCGATCACCAGTACTTCGGTGTAGCCGTCAATCACATGATTGTTCGTCATGATGAAGCCACCGTCTTTGTAGACGACGCCGGAACCGGCTCCGATATCGGTTCGGATCTGAACGACCGAGGGGCCAAGCGTGGCCGCTACGAAAGCTGCCGGATTCTCGCCCTCGGTGGGCACCAGCGACGGACCCGAAGTATTTGCGGGAACGGTGACGGGAGTGGTGACAGGTGCCGCCACCGGGGCGTTATCTTCGGTCACGAGCGTCCCAGCGGTGAAAGCCGCTCCGCTGATCAACGCGCCGGCGAGAAATGCCACGAGGGCCGGCAAGCCCCAGCGGCGACGTTTCTTGTCTCTTGCGGCGGTCGCCTCGGCTTGGCGAAGGGCGGAGGACTGCGCCATCGTGGGCGGCATTTGCGGAGGCGAAGTGGCGGGCGGCGTGAATGTGGGGGCGCTCTGATTTCCCATCACTCGGCGAGGCGAGAGGGGCGGGGTGGGAAGAGCCGCGGGATACACCCCGGTTGGCTCAGTTTCAGCCGCGGTGGCCTGCGGCACAGATGCAGTTGGTGGGAAGACCGTTCGGCCCGAAGGAGCGGTAGGGGCAGTGGGCCGCCGCAGGAGCGAGGGAGCGCCGGCTACGGGATTCGTGCCCCGAGGGCGATGAACTGGAACCTGCTGCGATGACGAAAACTCCTGGCCAGCGGATCCGCCGGGCGCCGCGAACGTCGGCTGCTCCGGCGAGGTAGCCGGAACCTTGCCCGAATCCCGGTCGGTTTCAAAGTCCCAATTCGAATCGGTCACTCTTCATCACTCCTTCACGAGGAACTCCTCGCGCCACTTGGTTACTCGGCACTAAAGCACAGCAACCTGAAAGCCCGGTTAAAGGCTCCTCCCTACGGTAGAGGCAAATAGCGTCGGAGACCTTGTCGGCCAGCGGAGCCCGTTGGATGCTGAAACTCCGAAAACTCGGCAGAACTGGTTGTCACGCCGGTCACGGCAGCAAACTCGAACGGCAACCACCCGCCCAGCGGATGAGCCAACACCGAGAGAGTAGCTCCCGCAGGCGACCTACTCCTGAGGCGAACGGCGGGCGAGGCGGCGGCGGGCGCGTCGGCTCATCACCGACTCTGCTTCGGCCGCTCTCAAAGCAGCAAGAGCTTCCCGAGCTACTGCCTGACGGCGCTCGTAACGCTCCGCTTCGGCATAGGTGATTTCTCGCTGCAGCTGATCACGGAGCTCGGTGACGCGGGCATCGGCGATGGACCTGGCCAGGGTTTCGTTGTGAAGGCGCTCGGCCAAAACCCGGCGCTCATCATCGATGGAGCTGAGGCGGAGCTCAAGCTCCATTTGGCGGGCAGCCAGGGAGTCGTACTCCACGCGATGGCGCTCGGCAATCACCAACGCTTCAGACTCCGACGCCTTAGCCCCGAGCAGCGTCTCCAAGAACGCCGCATCCACAACTTCGGCAAGAGTTGGCGCTACCGGCGACTCGCGACTCGATTCGATCTCGATACTGGCCTTGTGCCCGATCGGCTCGACGTCCGTAGCAGCGGTTACCGCTGCGCCGGCATCTGTCCGCGCCAACTCCTCTTGCCGCCGCAGGTCAGCGGGCTCGTCGAGGGGAGCGTCACCCTCCTCGGCCAGGCTGGTGAGATCCACCACCGATTCGACGGGTTCGGATTCTGCGGAACTCGAGGCCGCAGCGTCCACAGGTTCGGCGGTGAGGTTGATCTCGAAACCTTCGCGTTCAGCGATACTCGCGATGCTTGCCTCCGGGATCGCCCACACTCGGCCCTCGGCGGTCTTGACCTTTTCGGCTTCCAACAGACGGCCCTGTCTGATGAGTTTCCTGAGCGTGGTTGTGGAGGAACCCAACAGGTCCGCCGCCTGGCGAAGCGTGAGGGTGCCCGGTTCAAGCCCGGTAGTGGTGGAGGCGCTGTCTTGAATCACTTGTCGCTCCTGATGTGAGACGGCATGGACCGACTCGCTCGACATCGCGACAAAGACTAGGTGCTACCACAAGCAAACTCGGGGATACTGCCTCCTACCTGCGGAGGAACCGATACTGCTACCTCACTGCGAAGGCAAGGAGATGGTAAAGCGGGAACCAGTGTCAACGGCTTCTACCGACGCACCGCCGCCATGGCGTTCGGCTATTCGCCTGACGATGGCCAGGCCCAGACCTACGCCGTGATGTTCCTGACCAGATCCCTGCCAGAATTGATCGAAGACATGGGATCGGTCTTCGGCGGAAAGACCCGGACCCTCATCGGTAACCGACAGCGTCGCTTTACCGCCTTGCCGATTGACGGCCAACGTAATCTGCGACCCTTCGGGGGCGAGACGAACGGCATTGGACAAGAGGTTGTTGGCGGCGCGACGCAGTGCCAATCGATCACCGATCACGGGGGTTGGCTCAGTCTCGACCGCTATGGCGACGTTCCGTTTACGCGCCGCAGCGCGATGATCGGCTGCCACGATTTCGGCTAGGTCGGAGAGATCCAGGTGTTCGGTGGCATTCACCGGAAGCGCAGCACGGGCCTCATCCAGCATCTGGTCCACGAGTTCACTCATCCGCTGAGTGGCATCGTGCGCAATTCTCGCGGCGTCCCGGACCTCTTGTTCGCTCCCACCGTTCAGAGCCAGTTCGAGATTCGTTCGGGCCACCGCCAGCGGATTACGGAGTTCGTGCGATGCCTCGGCGACGAATCGTCTCTGATCATCGAACGCCATCTCCAACCGGTCCAACATCGAATCAAAGGTGTCACCCATGTCGCGCAACTCGTCACGCGGACCGGTGAGACCGATTCGCCGGCCAAGATCGGATGCGGTGATCCCATTGGCCACGCCGGTTATCCGGCGCACCGGAGCAAGAGCCCACCCCGACAAGAACCACCCTGCGCCGAACGATCCTACGAATAAGACGCTCAGGGCGATCGAAGATGAGGTTCGGAGAGAACGCAGCGCTCGTCTGTAGGCCTCCAATTCGAGTTTTTCCATCTCAACCCGCTGGCTCTCTTCAGGAAAAATGAGTTCGAACTCCGTCTCGATCAAATCGCCCGTGGTGAGGTCACGAATAACAACCGTGCGCGCCATGAGAACGGGTTCCACCAGGGTGCTCTGTTCCCAGAAGTACAATCCGCCGATCACCAGCGAACCCAGGGTGAAGACGACGACGGCGATGGCAAGAGAGAGGCGAAAACGGATGGTTTCGGAAAATGCCGGAAGTGAGATTTGGCGCATTGCTCAGTTCGGTGTTTTCGGGGGAGCGAATCGGTAGCCGGCCCCGATGACGGTGTCGATCCACTGGACGCCGGTGGCGGCGGTGAGCTTGCGGCGCAGGGTTCCAACCGTCACCCGCACCGTGTTGGTGAACGGGTCGGCAGCGGCGTCCCACACGTGTTCGAGCAGATGCTCCTGGCTGAGGACATCGTTGCTGTGGGTCATGAAGTACCGGAGGAGGGCGAACTCTTTCGCAGTCATTTCGATTTCGACGTCCTTCCAAAGCACTCTATGGGCAGCGGTGTCCACCGTGAGACCGTTGCTCGTGAGGAGGGCACCGGCACTGGCGTCGGTGTCTCGTCTCAAGAGTGTGCGGACTCGGGCGAAAAGCTCGGGTAAAGCGAACGGCTTGACCAGGTAGTCATCGGCGCCGTCATCCAAACCGGCTACTCGCTCTCCGATGTCGTCTCGAGCGGTCAGCATGAGGATGCGGGGCTGATGGTCATGGCCGGACCGAATGGAGCGGCAGATGTCACGGCCGTCGCCGTCGGGCAGCGTGAGGTCCAGCGTGATCAGGTCATAGGGCGTATAGCTGGTGACGTCGATCGCCGCGGCCGCGGTATGCACTACGTCGGCTGCGTAACCCTCTCGGCGAAGCGCTTTACCTATCGCTTCCGCCAGCTCAATCTCGTCGTCCACCACAAGAATGCGCACAATGGTGACACTACCGCTTGAATTCACTCAGGATCAGCAGGCAATATTGCGCCGCTTTCAGCCAACTTTCGGTTTCAGTCGCCACACTGGTGGAGTGACTACCGAGCACCAAACCGCAGCGGCCGAACTAGAACGAGTCGCATTTGAAGTGAAGAAGGTCATCGTTGGCCAGGACCACATGGTCGAACGCCTCATCGTCGCCATGCTCTCACAGGGCCATATTCTGCTCGAAGGCTTGCCCGGCGTGGCCAAGACACTGGCCGTCTCCACATTGTCCCAGGTGGTGGGCGGGACGTTCGCCCGTCTCCAGTTCACTCCCGATCTCCTTCCTTCGGATCTCACCGGAACTCGGATCTGGCGGGGCAGCGATGAGACCTTCGACATCGAGTGGGGTCCCGTCTTTGTCAACTTCCTCCTCATTGACGAGATCAATCGGGCTCCGGCCAAAGTACAAAGCGCGCTCCTGGAAGTAATGGCTGAACGCCAGGTGAGCATCGCCGGCGAAACCCGCGCCCTTCCGAAACCGTTCCTCGTACTGGCAACCCAGAATCCCGTCGAATCCGAGGGCGTCTATACGTTGCCCGAAGCCCAGCGTGACCGGTTCCTCATGAAGGTCGTGGTCGGGTACCCCTCGCCAGTCGAGGAACTCGAGATCGCCCGTCGCTCCGGCGCGGCCGGCGTCCCAACGGGCGTCGCTCGCATCCAGGAGATGATCACCACAGATCGATTGATCGAGCTGCAAGGATTGGCTCAGCGGGTCTATGTCGACACCTCAGTGGCCCAATATGCGGTAGATCTCGTTATGGCCTCCCGGGAACCCGAGCTGCGGGGGTTGCCGGAACTGGCGAAATACATCGAGTTCGGGGTGAGCCCACGGGCCACGTTGGGCCTCATCGATTCCGCTCGCAGTTTGGCCCTCATGCGCGGACGGGGCTACGTGGTACCCCAAGACGTGTTCGACATGGCCCGAGACGTCCTTCGACATCGCCTCATGCTCACTTACGAGGCCCTGGCCGAGGACCGCTCTGCTGACGACATTCTCAACCGAATTCTTTCCATCGTGCCAGCGGCCGATGTGACAACAGCACGGCCCGAGCCAACGATGGCGGCGCAGAACGGCAACAGCTACGCCTCGACGCAGGCCTCACCATCGCCACCCGCGGGTGCGTCCACGAGCCTTCCCACCGGCCAGCCGGCGCCAAGTCAGCCGGGGCCGCCGTCTGGCCAACCCGATGCTTTCGCAGGTAACCGGACATCGCAGGTGTCGCCCAACGTTCCCACCCTGCTCGATGCCGAGATTCCGGCCGATCGAACGAATGATCCCGACCTCCGCCACAGCGACCCGTAGCCCGTGATCCCGTCCTCTCCCCCAACATCAGCAAGTCAGGTAGGCCCATCGGGTGAGTCCGTGGAGCAGATGACCGCCGAGGCCCGATCTGCGCTGCGCCGATTGGAACTCGACGTCACCCGTCGGCTAGACGGACTCCTTCACGGTGACCACCGCGGCCTGGTCCCGGGCCACGGATCGGAATTGGGTGAGACCCGGCGGTATCAACCGGGCGATGACATTCGGCGCATCGACTGGAACGTGACGGCTCGACTCAGCGAGGCCTACATCCGTCAAACCATCGCCGAGCGCGAGTTGGAGACCTGGCTCGTGGCCGACGTTGGTCCACGCCTCAGCATGGGCACGGCCGCCCGGGAGAAGCGGGAACTGGCACTGGCGGCAGCCGCATCGGTGGGCTTTCTCACGCAGCGGGATGGGAATCGCATCGGCGCCATCCTTGCCGGTCCCGAGAATCACCAGGTCATCGGCCCGAAGGGATCTCGCCGTCATCTCCTCCATGTACTTCACACGCTGTCCAACTCCTCATCTCCCGAGGGGACCGGTGTCACCGACCTCGGCGAGGCGTTCCGACGGCTCGGGGCATTGGCCAAACGCCGTGGGATGGTGACCGTGGTCAGCGACTTCCGGGTGGCGCCCGGTTGGGAGGACGCCCTCGCGGTGCTGGCCCGCCGTCACGACGTCGTCGCCTTCGAGGTGGTGGACCCGCTGGAACTCGAACTCCCCAACGTCGGGGTTCTACCAGTGATCGACCCCGCTACGGGACAGCTCGTAGAAATCCCAACCCACAAGACGAAGGTCCGAATGGCCTACCGCGAAGCCGCGCTGGAACGACGAGAAGCGCTCAGCGCAGTTTTCCGCAAACATGGTGTCGACCACATCGAACTTCGAACCGACCATGCCTGGCTCGACGACATTGTTCGTTTCGTCGCCCGCCGCAAGCAACGAATTCTGGCCACCGACTCGCGGAGACGAAAATGAACGATGCGGAGGTCTTCCAAATCTGGAATGTTGGGTTCCTCAGCCCGCAGCGCTTGTGGCTTCTCCTCATCATTCCCGTCTTGGTGCTGGTCTACCTATTGATGCAAAGCCGCCGCAAGGTGTATGCGGCGCGTCTCGCCAGCACCGATTTACTCGCCTCAGTCCTTCCCAAGCGCACCGGCTGGCGGCGCCATATCACTGCCGGAGCGTTGCTGCTCGGCCTCGGTTCGATGCTGGTAGGCGTTGCCGAACCGGCTCGGGAGATGGAAGTTGAGCGTGACCGCGCAGTGGTGATGCTCGCCATCGATGTCAGCCTCTCGATGGAGGCGGACGACATCCAGCCGTCCCGTTTGGCCGCTGCTCAACGAGCTGCCATCGACTTCGTAGACGGACTACCCCCCGGACTGGATGTAGGACTGGTGGGGTTTGCCGAAACCGCCGAGGTGCGGGTTTCACCAACGCGGGACCGAAATCAGGTAATTCGCTCCATCCAGAATCTCGAACTGCAGCCGGCAACTGCCATCGGTGAAGCAATATTCACGGCACTGGAGGCACTGCAGAACACCCCAGTTGATGATTCCGGAACAATTCCTCCAGGGACCATCGTGCTGCTGTCCGATGGCGAGACCACGGTGGGCCGCGACGACGACCTTGCAATCGCTGCTGCCAACGAGGCCGCGATTTCGGTGTCAACGATCTCGTTCGGCACCAGCGACGGGTTCATCCTCTACGACGATCCGGAGACGCCGCAAATTGAAGCATTCCAGATCGAAGTACCGGTTGCGGAGGAAAACTTGGAGAAGATCGCCGACGCCACCGGTGGGCTCTATTTCCAGGCCTCATCGCTAGAAGAGTTGGAGGCGGTGTATGCCGATATCGGCTCTGCTGTTGGGGTGGACACCGAGTTCACCGAGATCGCCGATTGGTTTTCTGGCATCGCCGCGATCCTCACTCTTATCGCTGCCGCTCTGAGCCTGTGGTGGTTCCAGCGACTGATCTAGCGGGCCGCCGGCGAACTCAGGCAACTGACGCGAGAACCACCCACCGCCGACGCCTAGGAAGACGGCGCCGTGTTCGTGGTGGTCGGCTCGGGCATGGGAGCGGAGCCGCGGTCTGTGGAAGTGGGAGAATCGCGCAGATCGATGACGCTGCGTCTGACCTTCTCGCTGACCACCTTCGACGATTCGCCCGGTTTCATTGAAACCCCATACAGCACGTCAGCGGCCTCCATCGTTCTCTTTTGGTGGCTGACGATGATCAGCTGAGCGTCGTCGCGAAATTCCTGCACCAGCGTGAGGAATCGGTTCAGGTTGAAATCATCCAGGGCCGCCTCTACCTCGTCCATTACATAAAAGGGGGAAGGACGCGACCGGAAAACCGCAAACAAGAATGCCAGGGCGGTGAGAGATCGTTCGCCGCCAGAGAGGAGCGACAGCTTCTTCACGTTTTTCCCTGACGGCTTGGCCTCGATCTCAACACCGGTGTTCAAGATGTCATGTGGTTCGGTGAGAATCACCGCTCCCTTCCCACCCGGGAACAGCATCTCGAAGAGTTCGGTGAAGTTCGTTGCCACGTCGGCATAGGCAGCCGCAAAGACGCCCACGATCTGCTCGTCCACCTCTCGGATCAGGTGCAGTAACTCGCGCCGGGAACTCTTGACGTCGTCCATCTGGCCGGTGACGAACTCGTAGCGCTCTTTGAGCTCCTCGAATTCCTCGAGGGCCAGTGGATTGATCGGTCCCATCGCTTTGAGTTCACGATCCAAGTTACGGAGGCGGGCTTCGGGGCTCAGCCCTTCTGGGGTCTCGGGTCGCGGGGACTCCATCGCGGCGTGCGGTTCCATGTCGAGATCCCGCCGCACCGTCTCGGTGAGAGTTTCCAACCGAACGCGGTCTTCGGCCTCGGCCAAGTCCACACGGTTCTTCCGGTTCCGAACGGCCTCGAGTTCCCGCTCAGCAGCCGCTCGTTCAGTTCGGTGCCCATTGAGTGTGACTCCCACCTGACGAGCTGCTTCGCTCTGAGCTTGGCTTGCAGAATTCAGGCCTGTGAGCCAGCCATCTACCGTCTCCCGCTTGGAAAACAGTTGCTGTGTGAGATCCTTCACTGCGCCCAATGCCGACTGGATGACTTCGCGGCGGGCCCGAGCCTGGTCTCGCTCCGAGACGAGCCGTGTTAGTCGATCTTCGATCTCGTTTCGCCGAGTCGTGATCATCTCGCGACGCTCGGAGATTGCCGCCTCTCTCATTCCGACATCGCTTTTGAGACCAGCAACGAGTCTGGCCCGCTGTTCCAATGCGGTGCGCGCCTCCGCTACGGTTTGCGCCCGATCCAGCTGGGCTTTCTCATCGGCCTCCAGGCCCGGCAACTTCAGTTGCAGTGACGCCAATTGTTGTCGCTCGGCCGCAGCTCGCTCCGTGATCTCGTACCGCTGCCGGCTCAGCTGCTTGCGGGTCTCTTCCAGCTCGTCCAACTCTGCGGTGGCGCGCGCCGCAACCTTGGTAGCGGCCTCGACCGCAGCTGTATGGTCGCGTTGTTCGTTCTCGGCACTACGTTGCTGCTCCCCGGTGAGGAGAAGTGTGCCTTCTGCGTCGCTCACCGCTTCGGCGACGGCATCCTGCCGCACGCGGGCGGCCTTCGCATTGGCCTCGGCCTCGGCCTGGGCCGCACCGGTAGCGCCAGTGCGATCACCGGCGAGCCGCCATCCAGTGGGCCCCAGCCGATCCCCCATCTTGGTGACCACCGTGACTCCGGGGTGCGTACTGACGATGTCGGCGGCGTCGGACCACGAACCGGGTACAGCGACCACATTGTGCAGAAGCTGATCGAGCAGCGCCGACACTTCGTCCCGGTCAGCCCGCACCAATGAGCGAAGGGCAACGGCCTCCTCTCCCAAATCGGAGGGGAGATTGGTTTGTGACTTATCCAGTTGGAGTGAGCCCAGCGGCAGAACTGCCCCCGCAATGTGCGCATCTGTGAGATCGGAAAGTGCCCGCCGGGCGTTGGTTTGGGAGTCCACCAGCACGGCTTCCAACGCCTCGGATGCGGCTGCCTCAACTGCACCCTCCCAGCCGTCATCTACTGCGATGAGGTCGAGGAGCGTGCCCATGACTCCCGCTGTACCGGTCAGGGCGTCGACGCCCGCCCGGTTACGAGCCTCGGCCAACGCCTGGGCAAGGGCGTCGGCTCGCGCCTGCCATTTGGCAACGTCGTCGTCCACGGTTCTTCGCTGGTCGTTGGCTGCCCGTAATGCTGCCTCGGCCTCGACCAGCGATGCGTTGGCGCCGATGAGGAAACCCTCCAGTTCCTCGGCCCTGGCCGGAGCAGTCCTCAAAACTTCTTCGGCACCGGATCGCTCCGAAACCAGCCGATCGCGCCGCACCGACAGCGCAGAGATCTGGTCGTTGAGTCGGCTGTCCTCAGCCTGATCCCGCTGGGCGGCCGATTCCAAAGCGCTCAGTTGAGCCCGAACCTCAGCCGCCTCGTTGCCGGGCGGGGACACGCCGTCACCCCACTGCTGCTCGAAAGCCAGCCGCTCGGCTTCGAGTTCCTTTTCCGCTGCTCTGGCTCGAGCACGGTCGGGTTTCAGGGTTTCGGTGTCGGCCTCTACCGCCGCCATGTCCTGGGCCAATCGAGCGCTCTCGGCCTCTAGTGATGCCACCAGACCCTCGTCGACGGCGGACTGTAACTCACCTTCGAGGCGTCGGCGCCGCTCCCCCACCACGTTGGTCTGCCCAATGATACGTTCCCGAATGGAACGGGCTCGCCCCAGCACATCGTCGACATCGGATCCGCCGAGCGCGGCCAGCTCGGCTTCCCCGTCGAGAATTTTCGCATCGAGGCGGGCAAGGTCGCTCTGGAGTTCCTGCTCTCGGTGAGCGGAGGCGGTGCGGTCGCGTTTATGAGTTTCGAGACGGTCCATCAACGACCGAAGTTCTCGACCAACCAGGAAAGCCCGAAGGGCCGAAGCCTCGCCGAGAACCTCGCCGTGCCGACGGGCTGCGTCGGCTTGTTTCTCCAGCGGTTTGAGCTGACGTTTGACCTCGCGCACGAGATCGGCCACCCGGTTCAGACTCTCCTCGGTGGATGCTAGGCGACGCTCGGCCCGCTCCTTGCGCTTGCGAAACTTCAGTACCCCGGCGGCCTCTTCGATGATGCCCCGGCGATCTTCGGGACGAGCATTGAGGACAGCATCAATCTGGCCCTGAGAGACGATGATGTGCTGTTGCCGGCCAACGCCGGAATCACTCAAAAGTTCGGTGATATCAAGTAGACGGCAACTGGCACCGTTGATCCGATAGTCCGATTCGCCGGACCGAAACAGCGTGCGAGTAATTGTGACTTCGGAGAACTCGATGGGCAGGGTCCCGTCGGAATTGTCGATCGTGAGCGAGACCTCGGCCCGACCGAGTGCAGCCTTGCTTTGCGTTCCCGCAAAGATCACGTCTTCCATTTTCGCCGAGCGCACCGCGCTGGGAGCCTGCGCTCCGAGCACCCATGCAATGGCGTCTACAACATTGCTCTTCCCGCTTCCGTTAGGGCCGACCACCACCGTGATGCCGTCTTCAAGATCTAGCGTGGCATGGTCCGCGAAGGACTTGAACCCCTTTATCGACAACGTTCGCAAATGCATCGTGACTCAGAGTAGTAGTGGGCCGCCCGGCTCCGTGGCGTTTGCCCCGCCCTATCCCGGCTTTCTGCCTGCAGTCATACAAGCCTAAGTAGCGATCATGAATGACTGCGGAGTGGGCCGGCGAGAATGTTGCGCGGCCGCTCCAACCAGGACGTATGTGACCCACTCAATATGGCGGGCCAATCTGTCGATGGCAGTGGGTGCGGTTCCGGGTGTTGACAGTCATGGTTCTGGCCATTCTGCTGCCAGGATGCGTGACCGGCGAGGATCCTGAACTGCTCCCCTTCAACGACAGTTCAACCACCTCGTCGGCGAGTTCAGACGATAGTACGACCACCGATATCCCGGCACTACCACCGCAAACTCCGGCCGGAGGCGTCGGCCCGCCAGTGCCAACCTCACGGGCGCCGAACTCCTCAGCGCCAGATCCGACCAACCAATCCTCGACCACGGTCGACTCGCCGACCCAGAGCTCATCGTCCTCCAGCACCGCATCCCCTACTACTGCGGCACCAACCACTCCATCGTCAGTCGCAACATCCAGCACCGTGCCCTCCAGCGAGCCAAGCAATACAACAACCTCTTCCCCCGCCAGTGCCTCCACTACACCGGGGCCTGCCCCGAGCATTCCCGCTGTCTCACGGCTTCGTCTGGGTGTCTCGCCGGGAGGCGGCGTCATCGACCAAGGGACCGCCGCTCTCAGCCGGGACCTCGATGCCATGGCGGCAATGGGGCTTACCCAATTGCGACTTGATTTCGATTGGAGTCGAATTGAACCAATCGAAGGTGATTTCAGCTGGACCGCAACCGATCGCATCGTCTCAGCAGCCAGGGCACGAGGAATCAAGGTGCACGGTCTGCTCACTTATACGCCGGCTTGGGCTCGACCACCGGGCACAAACGAGAAGCATCCCCCAACCAGGGACGCGGATTTCGCCAACTTCAGCAGGGCTGTGGTGGAACGGTATCGTTCACAAGGGATCAGCTCTTGGGAGGTATGGAACGAACCCAACATCCCCAACTTCTGGTCCGCCGCTGGCGGCCCCGATGCCAACCGTTATGCGACGCTTCTCAACGCTTCGGCCGTTGCAATCCACAGCGCCGACCCCGCCGCAACCGTGGTCACCGGAGGACTCGCCCCGGCGGTTGACACCGCCGGTGTATCGATCGCCCCTGGGACATTCCTGACCAGGCTTTTCGCCACGCTGGACTCGGGCATCGTCCAAGGCGTCGCCATCCATCCTTACAGTTATCCGGCTCTCCCCACCTCAGCTTTGAGTTGGAACACCTTTGCCCGCCTGCCGGAATTCCAACAGATCGTTGCGGTCGGTGAAGGGCGGGCCCTGCCGATCTGGATCACCGAGTTTGGAGCACCAACGGGGTCGTCGAGTTCGGCGGTCAGCACTGCCGACCAAGCTGCGATCGTGCAGGATGCGCTCAGCTGCCTTCTTGGTGTGAGCTGGATTGGCCCGGTCTTCCTCTACAACATGCGCGACCGGACCGGCGGCAATCCCAATGACGTGGAAGACAACTTCGGACTTCTGAGGGCCGACTGGTCTTCCAAGCCCGTGGTGGCAGTGCTACAGACCCACATTACCGACCCCGGCAGTTTCGGCACGGGTTGCGCTGGCTGGTAGGCCAGTGGGAGAACGCTAGACCTGCGTGGAGCAGTAGTAGACGACGTGGCCCTTGAACTTACCCTTGAGAATTGGCGTTCGCGAACGAGGACTGAGCTGGCCTTCCTTGCCGTACACCGCGATGTGCTCTCCGAATCCGCCCGGGTTGCCTTCGATGTCCACAAACGGCCGGCTCTCCAAGGTGGTGCCACGATACTTGATGGCGTCGTGAAGGATCGTAGTGATCGAACGGTTCAACCGACGCAGTTCCTGCGTTGAGAGGGCCTTGGCCGGGCGGTCATACATGAGGCCGGCGTCGAAGAGAATCTCGTCGCTATAGAGGTCTCCAATGCCCACAAAGTTGTCCGGGTCGGTGAGGAACAGTTTCAACGGGAGGTCGCTGTTTAGCACGAAACGCCCGAACACGTTCCACGGAACTGGGTCAGCCAGCAAATCAAGGCCCCGTCCCCGGTGGATGTATTGATCGGCGTCCTCTGTGGGGACCACGTTGATTTCGCCTGAGCCGTCTTTGTCCACGAAGCGAAGATCTCCGCCCTGAGTAAAGGTGATGATCACCTGGGTGTTGGTGACGATTTCAGCACGCGACGGAACCCTCGAAATCACGGTCTCGGGCCCCGGTTTCATGATCAACGTATGATCGTTGTCCAGCCGCGTGACCAGCGTCATTCCTACCCGGGTGGTTTCGACGAACTTGGCGCCTTCGAGGACCTGGGTGAAAGTCTTCTTGGTCCTGTGGAGCGGCGACGACTTCAACCCCTTGACCTCCACCGCCTTGACCTTGCGACCGGCGGTGTCGCGCTCGAGATCGCGTCGAATGATCTCAAGTTCGGGCAGTTCTGGCTCAACCATTGGAGTCCTCGGTTACTTCAAAAGCATTAGTTGCTGGCGTTCTTTGAGCGCCGCGGGCACTGAGCACTTGCCAGGCCGCCTCGGCTGCGGCCTGCTCGGCTCGCTTCTTCGACGTTCCTCTGCCTTCACCGAAGTTCTCGCCCTCGACGAATGCCACCGCGGAGAAGCGACGATCATGATCGGGGCCCGTGGCCGCCAGGCGGTACGTGGGAGCAGGCAGGTTCAGTACGGAGGTGAGTTCTTGAAGGCGTGTTTTGAAGTCTTCGCCGCCGGGGCGTCGAGAGCTCTCCAGGATGGTCTCCTCCAGCAAGAATAGGGCGCTGTCTCGGGCTGGCTCCCATCCGCCATCGACGAAAACGGCACCGATGATCGCTTCGAACACATCGGCAAGAATGGACTCCTTCTCTCTTCCTCCCGAAGAGTCCTCGCCTTTTCCCAAACGGAGCATCGCCCCGAGGTTCATCGACTCGGCGACCGATGCGAGACTGGAGGTATTCACCACCGATGCACGCAACTTGGCCAACTCCCCCTCCGGGAGATCGCCGTAGTTGTCGTAGGAATAGCTCGTCACGGCGAGCCCAACGACGGAGTCGCCCAAGAACTCCAGACGTTCATTGGAGTCATGGCCGGGGTTCTCGGCGATGAAACTTCGGTGGGTTAGCGCCAATTCCACAAGTGACCAGTTGCTGAACTGGTGATGGAGTTGTGCCGCGAGTTTTTGGAATTCAGGCGTCAGGATCCGTCACCAACTCGGCTGTACACGTAGTCGACTGCGTCGCGCACGAGGCGCAGGTCCTGCAAGTCCTCATCCTCGATCCGGAATGCATCCGCCCGGTCAGCCAGCTCTTCCTCGATTGCTTCCACGAGCTCAATGAGCGCCAAAGAATCAGCTTCGAGATCATCGGCGAAGGAATCGCCTTCGCTGATCTGGTCTGGTTCGATTTCCAGGATGTCGGCCAGGCGGTCGCGCACAAGGGCAACCACGTCGGGCCGCGCCATGGGCGCGTTATTCTTCTGTGTATCAGGGGGCATCGCTCACCTCCGAGCGGCCAGATCCTATCAGTTTCAGGACTTGACGACTACGTATCGGCCGTGGTATGGGTCGGCGTGTTCCGAATTTCCCGTGGCACAGGTGGTGGTACGGAACCGCCCACAAGTTTCATGAGATCGGGACTCGTCGCTGAGGTCCCACCGATCGGGCTGACCAACGGTGGTATCGGTGACACATCAGGGCTCGACGCTTCGTTACCGTCGCTCGAACTGGTCGGCAGTGGGTCGGATCGCGACTCCTTTTCACCGAAAAAGACTGTGGCGGCACTTTCCTGCTCGGCGGTTTGGACGGGTGTGTCGTTGATCTTTGCCGCTGGAACTCCCACCGTCACGCCACGCCCCGCGTCGATCGGCTTGCGGTCATGTGGCACCGTGGCCGGATCAACCAGGTCCACCGGTAGAACCACTCGTACCACTGTTCCCCCATTGGGACCTTCAAGGATCCTGACGTCGATTCCGTAACGTTTGGCCAGCATCGCCACCACGTAGAGACCAACGAATCGAGTCGGCCCCTCGTGCATGGCGTAGGGCGTGTGAAGTCGTTGGTTCATCTCGGAGCGTTCGGCATCACTCAACCCAACGCCCGTGTCATGGACGGTGAAGGCCAGCCCGGCGCTGACCCAGGTGCACTCAACTCGGACCCGCTGGGTAATGGGATCGAGCGAGCGGTCCGCAGCATTCAGACCGTTCTCGATGAGCTCGGCCAGGATATGGGCGACATCGGGGGCTGAGTTACCGTTGAGCCGCACATCGTCCATTGCTGCAATGTCCACTCGGTTGAACTCTCCCACCTCGCCCAGGGCCAGCCGAGCGGTTGTGGTTGTGGTCACGGGATGGGTCCACTGTCGTTCCGAGTGTGCACCGGCGAGGAGCATGCTGGCCTCGACGTTGCGCTGCATTCGCGTCGCGATGTGGTCGATCTGGAAGAGCCTGCTTCGGGTTTCTTGATCAGGATCGGCCGTACGCCAAGTAGCAACGTGGCGGACGAGGTCATGGAGCAACCGGGCGTTTCTTCTAGAGATGGCGACAGTCCGCTGCGCAACGCGCTTTCGACCCATGGCATTCACGTGGGCGATGTCATAGAAAGTGTCTTGAACGGCGTTCACCGCCTCAACCAGTTGGCCCAACTCGTCGGATACCTCAGCGGCGATGTGGCTGGGTCGAACTTGGGTGGCCTCCGGGTCCTTGAGCGACGTGACGATTGCCGGGAGCCGCTCGCCCAGGGTGGAGCGCGCCGCCGCCGCAGTGGCGGTTATCGGCGCCGTGACGGCGTGATAGAGCATGAGTCCGGCCACGCCGAATGCGAGCATTCCGAACAGGCCGAAGAGCCCGAACTGATTCCGCCGGGACTCGGCCAGGGCCTGGACTGACTGCAACTGCGAAATCCGGTTGGCCTCGGCAATCGCCACAGCCTCATTCCATCGGGTCCGGGACTCTTGGAGCGTCATCAGCGCCGTGCTTGGACTGACAATGGACTCAGCGGGATTCAGCAGGTCTTCCACCGCGGTCAGCCGGAGATCCTCTAGAACCGCAGTTGCGGAAAGCATCTGATCGATCGTTGCGCTGCTGGTCCCCGAAGACTCCTCCAGAACGTCGAGAAGGGCGTCGGCCCGGGCGAATGCGTCAATCACTTCCGCGGTAGGGCGCAAGTCATCGGAAGCACGTTCAGCAAAGGACACCCATGCGATCTCGGTGGTCTCGATCCACCTGTGCAGATTCTGGAGATCAACCCGATTCTGTTGATCGGCTGCCGTTGCCTCCCCAACCGGTATGCCACTGGCCTCCCCCAGCAGAGTCTCCACCGCCCGCGAGAAGTTGACCGAGCGGCTAACCGGCGTCGAACGGGCTGCTGTCAGCGATCCCCGAACACTGTTGATACCACCAGCCGAAACGCCGTTCTGGTGTACCGCTTCGGTTGGAATCAGGCCGAGAGCAGTTTCGGTTCGCTCCGTCGCCTCGGTGATCCGAACCTCGTCGGCCTCAGGATCAAGTCGTTGCGGCAATGACGCCACGACGTATGCGAGGCGTTCATCGCCGATCGCTCGCGCCGCAGCATGAATGGAGTTGAAAGAATCGGCGGCCTCCAGCGCATCTTGTGCTTGGGTCAGTTCCCGTTCCGAGCTGGCATAGCCAATGGCTGCCAAAAGACCGAGCGCGATGATCGGCAACGCGAGCGTCAGCGCAACCTTCCTGCGAATTGTGAGACGGTGCGACATCCACTCTCCAGTCGGCCGCAAGGGCGCGGCCGTGAGACATCGCAATGACCACTAACGCCTATTTCGAGAAAACGTCTCGGAAGTCCTGAACCACGGTGGAGTTGGCCAGCTCGGACGTCGTCCGGATGGCGTTGGCGATGGTGTCTGCGTTGGAGGACCCATGCGAGATGACCGAAACTTCCCTGGTTCCGCACAACATGGCGGCGCCGATGAGCTTTGGATTCAGAATATTGAACAAAGGCGTCAGAATAGGGTCGAGAACCGGGGCGGTTGCCACTGCGTCCGGGGTGGAGACGAGAGCGGCGCGGATGGCATCGAGGGCTATTTCCATGGCACCTTCGAGCGACTTGAGGACCACGTTGCCAGTGAAC
Source organism: Acidimicrobiales bacterium (assembly GCA_013003535.1). Classification (GTDB taxonomy): domain Bacteria; phylum Actinomycetota; class Acidimicrobiia; order Acidimicrobiales; family SZUA-35; genus JABDIY01. Next base: position 18,532 of record JABDIY010000162.1, read on the forward strand.
CCATCACAGACCAGCACGTCGGCGGCACCACTCATCAAGTCGTTGCCCTCCATGTTGCCCACGTAGTCAGCACCGCAGGACAGTGCCCAATCGCCGTCCTCGAAAAGTTTCACTGCTTCCTTGACCAGGGCGTTGCCTTTCCCTGCCTCCTCCCCAATGGTGAGGATGGCCACACGAGGCCGTGCTACGCCATACCGGGACCGGGTGTAGACGGCGCCGAGTTGAGCAAACTGCACCAGCATTTCGGGCGTGGCATCGGGGTTGGCGCCGGCGTCGACCAGGGAACATCGCGTGGTTGAGCCCAATATTGGGAACGGGACCGCGATGGTTGGGCGGGTGACCCCTTTGATCCGGCCGATCCGAAGCAAGCTTGCCGCCATGGCAGCCCCGGTGTTCCCTGCCGACAAGAGGGCGATCGCGTCGCCGTCGCGTACGGCCTCGGCGGCCCGAACGATGCTCGAGTCTTTCATGCGTCGGACACTCGAGGCAGGCTCAGCTCCCATGGCCACGACTTCGGATGCGTGGCGAACGCTGATCAGAGGATGATCGACCAAGGAATCATTGGCTGCGTGAATTGCCTCCTCGTCCCCTACGAGAAGTGTGGGTATACCGTCTCGACTGGCCGCAAGAAGCGCACCCTGAACCACCGCTTCAGGCGCGAAATCACCGCCCATTGCATCAACTGCGATCCGGTCAGAACCGATCGTTTCGGGGGTGGCCCGCTGATGCTCGCTCACTGGAGAGGATTGCCACCGTGAAGGCGGCTGCGCGATCTAGACGTCGACGACCTGGCGACCGTTGTAGAACCCGCAGCTCTGACACGCCCGATGCGGCAATTTCATCGCCGAGCATTGGGTGCAGCGGCTCTTCGGAGCGGCGCTCAATGACCACGAAGACGCACGGCGGCTACGGGTCTTGGACTTCGATGTCTTCTTCTTTGGAACAGCCATTTGCCTTCGAATCCTAGGTAGTTGTAGCTCGTGGATCGACCGGTAGATGATAGCGGGCATCCGTTCGGGTCCAACCGGTCAATGCTGACGCTCGGCCATTGGTATGTAGATCGTTGAGGAATGGAACGATTGGCAGAGGTGGTTTGCCTGGAAGCTAGTTCAAGTCCAGCTGATCCAGTACAGCCCAGCGAGGATCGGCCAGCATGGCACCTTCGGAATCCTCGTCCTCATCCGTGTCTTCCGAACCGACCCCGTTGAGACCGGCAGGAAAGCGCTCCGGATCCGGGCCGAGGCAGTTGGCACCGCACAACGGTGAGAGGGGCAGCGATGCCATAGCCGTCTCTCGCAACACATCGTCCAAATCCACCGTGTCCCCGTCGAACTCAATTATTTCGGAATCTTCGGGTGCGTTGACCTGAAAAACTTCGTCGACGAACGGCTCCGACTCACCGACCACGGTCTCGAGGCAGCGGCGACAGTCAGCTTCCCACGGCACTTTGAGAGTCCCGGTAACACTGACACCCCGCTCTATCGACTCGATCGTGAGCGTTCCGGTGACTGGACTTTCCGTAGTGCGCGAGGCAATGACCTGCAGACCGGGAAATGCCTCCGAAATGTCGATCTCGAGCCGCTGCCCCAGCCGCTGACGTAACCCACCAACGTGCACGCGATGCTTACGATTTGTCGCCATGAGTGGCATTGTATGAGCCTCGTGAGGCCGGTGTGGTCTCAGCTCACGGCTGGGTTTCTTTCCGGCCTGGCTGTGACAAAGAGAGGTCTCGCTAGTTAACCGGCGGTGGCGGTGGTTGGTTTGAGACCTGCGGGGACGGCGTACCCACCGGCCCATTACCGATTTCACCCTCGGCCGCCGCTGTTCCGAGCAACTTCTCACGACCCTGCTGAAGCGTTCGCGACGTCCGCTCGAGAACCGCCTCGAAGCTGGCGAGTTTGTGATCGCAGTAGTCTTCGACACGGCGTTGCAGGGTGCGAGCGTCGGCACGCGCCTCAGCGACGATCTGACGAGCCCGGGCTTCAGCCGCTCGAGTGATCTCCTGACGCTCGATCATACGAGCTACCTGCGCCCGGCCCTGATCGATGATCTCTTGGCGTTCTTGGCGAGCCTGGGCCAAAAACTCCTCTTTCTCCTTCAACAACCACCGGGCGCGACGCAGCTCCTCGGGAAGCGCTTCGCGGATCTCCTCCAGGACCTCCATGAGCTCGGCCTTGTTGACCTTGACCGTGCTGGACATGGGCAGCGGTCGCCCTTGAGCGACCATCGAGATCGCTTCATCGATCAGTTCTTCAAGCTCAGGTACCGAATACTGCTCATTCGTTGGCGTGGTGAGATCTATCTCGGCGGCCCCATCGGTGAGATCGACCACGGCCTCATGGCCCGGAGCATGGGAATCGTTGCTGGCGTAGTCATACGGCGATGCTGTGCGTTGATCGGTCATTACTCCAGCACTCCTGTTGTTGCGTGAACTGATTTCATTTGCTCTGCCTTTACCTGCATGGCGTTCCACACCGGTTCCGGTACCAGTGAGGATATATCACCACCATGGGTTCCGATCTCCCGAAGATACCTGCTCGCCACCAGCGCCGCTGGGCCAACCGCAGGTATGAAGACGGTTTGCGGTCCACCGGTTCGGGAATTGGTGTTGGCCTGAACCATCTCGGTGTCGAGATCAGAACCGGACCGTATGCCCTTCACGAGGCAACTGGCCTCGACCGCGGCCGCCGCTGTCGTCACCAATCCCGTGAAAGTTGACGCCCTCACGGTGGGCAGGTGCCCAACCGACGCGGTGATCATGTCCACGCGCTCTCCAGGCGTGAACAAGCCGGACGGTTTTTCCGGATTGTGGCCGACCCCAACGATCACTCGGCCGAAAATCGACGCTGCGGCCTCCACGACCGCGAGGTGTCCATTGTGAAACGGATCAAATGAACCCGGAACGAAGGCTGTAGTTGCTATGGCGTCCATGGCACGGGCCAGCGTAGTGCATACGGCGCCACCCTGAGGGGGGTATGGCTACCCTCCGCCTCCGCACTGATGTCCGGGAGAAACATAGCCCCGGTCAATCCGCGTCTGTTCCCGGCTCGGTGGAGTTGGGCCATAGCCGCTCTGCAACCACAATCTGGGGCCGACCGTATGATCTCCGTCGCAGCTCATTCCACTCCGGGGTGAGTGCCAACGGGGTTTCGGAGTGCGCCACCAGCACATCAGCGGGAATGAGCGGAAGCAGTTGATCCCAAGGGTCATTGGCATACGGCGGATCACAAAAGGCGAGATCGTAGGGGCGGTCGGCGGGAAGCCCGGCGAGGACTGCGTGAACGTCACGGGCCTCGATTTTCGCCCGATCGGCGAAACCCAGGGTGTCGAGATTGGTCCGAATGGTGGCGGCGGCAGAGCGGTTTTGCTCGACGAACAGCACTTCCCCGGCGCCTCTGCTGAGGCATTCAAGGCCGAAGGATCCCGAGCCTGAGTAGAGATCGAGCACTCTGGTCCCATCGAGTCCCGGCGTGCCATTGGCCATGCGGAGGCTGATGATCATGTTGAAAATCGCCGTCTTGGCACGGTCGGGAATTGGACGGGTGCTGGTTCCTTGGGGCGCCAAGATTTTTCGTCCTCGAGCAGTTCCAGAGATTATGCGCATCGTGGTTCCCGATCGTTGCCAATCGGCTCCGCAAGATGGCTGCTCATCCCTTGAGCAGGAATTCTTCGTCGGTACCCTCGGCAAGAAGGGCCAGCTCATCGAAGAGTAATGGGTGATCGGACAGCGTGGGATCGATGTCGAGGAGGTCCATCGCCGCTTGGCGAGCATCCACCACCACCTCCCTATTGTGCCGGAGGCTGGCAAGTTTCAGATCGTTGCGCCCCTTCTGACGCTCGCCCAGGATGGTTCCCTCGCCGCGTAGATCGAGATCGATCTCGGCCAATTCGAAGCCGTCGGTGGACCCAACCAATGCCTGGACTCTGGCTTCCCCGTCAGGTGTGGTGGGACTGGCCACCAGCCAACAGACCGAGGAGTGTGAACCCCGACCGACGCGACCCCGCAATTGGTGCAGTTGGGCGATGCCGAAGCGGTCTGCGTCGAGGATCACCATCGTTGTGGCGTTAGGGACGTCGACTCCCACTTCGATCACCGTGGTGGCCACGAGCACATCGAGTTCGCCCATTCGGAACGACTCCATGACCGAGTCTCTGTCATCGGGACTCACCCGGCCGTGAAGCAGCCCAACCCGGAGCCCTTGAAGCTCCCGAAGACTCAAGCGTTCGAAGGTCTCCTCGGCCGATGCCGCCTCGATGTTTTCGGACTCATCGATCAGTGGGCAAACCACATAGGCCTGCCGGCCCTGCCGGACCGAAGTTCGGAGTTCACTCCACATCTGCTCCAGAGACAGGGGAGGTTCACCATCGAGGGTCCCTGGAGCGTCCACATGATGGGTGATGATTGGTGTTCTGCCCGGCGGGAGTTCGTCGAGAACGGATACATCGAGGTCCCCGTACACGGTCATTGCTGCGGTGCGAGGAATGGGGGTGGCAGTCATGACGAGGACATCAGGGACTGTGCCGTCGCCATTCTTGTTTCGCAGAGCAGCTCGTTGTTCGACGCCGAAACGATGTTGTTCATCGATTACGACAACCCCGAGTGAATTGAATTGCACCTTCTCCTGAAGCAGTGCATGGGTGCCTATGACGATGTCGGTGAGGCCCGATGTCAGCCCGCCGAGGATTCGTTTCCTGTCCGCAGTTGCCGTGCGCCCCGTCAGCAGTTCGACGCTGAGGGGCCGGCTGCCGAGTAGGCTGGACGGTTCGGGCACGTCGAGATCGCTGAGCAGGTGTTTTATCCCGATCGCATGCTGCTCGGCCAAGACTTCTGTGGGCGCCATGAGAGCCGCCTGATGACCCCCGTCGACAGCGGTCAGCATCGATGAGACTGCGACCAGAGTCTTCCCTGCGCCAACGTCTCCCTGGAGGAGCCGATGCATGGGCATAGGTCTTCTGAGATCTGCCTCGATCTCGGCGATCGTCCGCTTCTGGGCGGCTGTGAGCGGAAACGGCAACGCATCTGTGAACGATGCCAGGAGTTGCCCTCCACTGCGGTGGGCAACCCCCTGAGAAGTTTCTTCGATGAGGCGTTTGCGACGCACCAGCGAGACCTGCATCCGGAACAATTCGTCGAAGATGAGCCGTCGTCTGGCATCGCTTACCTCCTGATGTGACTCCGGAATGTGAATACCCGCCACGGCAACAGAACGGCCCACCAGCCCCCGGCCTGTGATGATCCAGTCGGGGATCGGATCGGCCAACTGCCTGGCCCCGGGAACAGTGATGGTACGCCGGAGCGCCTCTCCTATAAACCGGGCGAGGTCACTGCTGGTCACGCCGGCTTTTTCTGACTGGGGGTAGACCGGGATGATCTTGCCAGTCTGATCACCAACGAGGTCCACCACTGGACTGGTCATCTGTGCTCGCCCTCGGTAGCTTTCCATCTTGCCGAAGACAATCGCCTCCAGACCCGCCCGCAACTGCCGTTCCCGCCAGCGTTGATTGAAGAAGGTGAGCGTCATGGTGCTCTCACCGTCGGTAACCGTACTGGTCACCATCGCCCGGTTGCCCTTCAAACGCCGGCTCTCGGTAGTGAGCACCGTCACGACGATGGTGGCTTCCTCCCCCTCCATGAGATCGGCGATTGCCGATTGCCGAGTGCGGTCGAGGTACCGGCGCGGGTAGTGGGTGAGCAGGTCACCAACCGTAGGCAGTTCCATAGCCACGAGTGAGTCTCGACGCTTGGGACCGACACCCGCCAGCTTTTCCACGTCGATGGCGTACAGGTCTCGCAAGCTCATCGGGTCGGAAGGGTTCCCCACAGTTTCAACCTACCGGAGGGGTCCGACACTGCAGTCCCGGAGGAGCGCCGTGGGAACGAGGTAGTCTGAGCGTATGCAAGGAGTGGTGAAGTCTTACGATCCAATCACCAGAGACGGTGTGATCATGCGCGACACCGATCTGGGTGAATTCGACCTGGCGCCGGGCGCGCTCGAGGGCTCCGTTTTCAGGATGTTACGACCTGGTCAGCGGGTTATCTTCAGACTTACCGACGCCAACCTGGCTACCGCCATCAGCCTCGGCTCCGAGGTGGACATGGGAACGCCGGCATGGCTAGGCCAGGAAGACCAGTAAACCTCACCGCTCATCAAGCACAGCTGTGCACGTAGCGACGGGTATCGGCTAGTCCGGCGGCCGCAATTCGATTTCGCATTTGCACCAATTCGGGGAATGTCGATAGGAATTGCAGACGCGGTCGTACCGCCGGTGCCACCTCGTTGGAGAACATGAAGAAGACCAACGAGTCCGCAAAGTCTTCAGAAGGATTGGTCGCTCCATAGGTACTGGGGAAGCCGGGATCCTGCGAACAACGCCGGTTCGCTTCAGAAGCACTTCGATAGCCGTTGGTGTCCAGGGCTGCCAGCTCATCCTGATCCCAGAACTGGTCGACCCAGAGCCCGAGATAGTTGCTGGTGGTCACACAGCCATACCGGTTCTCTCGGCTGGCGCACTGCGGTTCGGCGCGATCAGCCCCTTGGGCGGTGCCGGTGAGCACATGCGCGTACTCGTGTACCATCACGCGGCGAACGATGGGCAGGTCCAGTTGCACCATTTCGAGGTCCACCCCAACGAGGAACTCCGTCTGGGCGAGGTCAAGGGTTGCGGCGTAGGCGATGACATCCTTGCCACTGGTGTTGGTGAATCCGGCAAAGGCCGCAATGGTGCTTCGCTCGGAAGCGGTGGTGAACGCCGTGAGCGCCGACCACGCTCGATAGACAGCCGGGTCATCTACGCCGTGACAGATACCTGCCAGTTCTCCATCTTCGACCTCGTAGATCGTGGTCAACGGCCCGTACGCCCGACCGAGGGTGTCCGCATCACACCGACCGATGGACAAGAATCCGTCACTCGTCACGCGAGCTGTCAGAGCCACGGCCATCGCTACCACAACGACCACCGGTAACCACAGACGCATTCCTTGGTATCGACGGAATCTCGTCCGGACTCAACCGGATTTTCAGCGCGATTCTTCGGCCCTTGAACTGCGCGCCAACCGCAGCCTGCGAGAGATAGCCCGTATCGTCGCAAGATGCGCCACTATCGCTACTACATCGAAGACCTAACACTGTCCGGACGAACCCTCGATGGTGTGGGCGGCGACCTCATCGTGGCCGAATTCGAAGGTCGTCCCGAACTCGACTGGGAACTCGTGTTTCGAAGTCAAAGCAGCGAAAAGGTGGAACCAGCCCCGTTTGACCTTGTCATGAACGGGCCGGAGGGGGAGCTGAGTGGGCCGGCGATTCTGGTTCGCTCCGACGGAATCTCCCATGTCTTCCGGGGTGCGGGAGAATTGAAGGGCTTCGCGGGCTTCATCTGAGCGGTAGCTGATCCACAAAGTTTCGACTCGGCAGACTTCGCCAACCCCGGGGAACTGCGCCGGTTACCCTGACCGGCGATGCGATCGTTGCACATCTGGTTGGGGTGGGCAGTGGTTCTTGCCAACCTCATCACCGGCCTCTGGTCCTTCCTCGCCCACTGGCGACAGGAGCTACGCCTTGCAACGCTCGTACCAACCATCTACGCCGGCTGGGGGCTCACATCCCTGCAAGTGACCGTTGGTGTGCTCGCTCTCCAGAGCGGGGAGAACGACGCCGGGGGCCTTCACTATTTCTATGGCTTCTTGTGCCTCGCCGCGATCGCCGTCATCTACAGCTACCGACCTCAGATGGAGGAATGGCAATACTTGTTGTTCGGTCTGGGCAATCTCTTCATCATGGGCTTGGCCCTTCGGGCAGTTTTTCTCGACCCGATACCGGTATAGCGCTCTGCGATCGCGACCGCGGCTGAATGCTCCTGAGCTGCTCACTTACGTCATGACCGACATCCGGTGTTCCGTTACGTAGGAGATGGAAACGGAGTACGAAAGGAAAAAGCTTTGTCGGTTGGTCCGTTGGCCTGAAAATGCTCCTGCCGTTCGCGCGCTTGCTCCAACGTTGGAATGATGCCGGCTGGAATCCACCACATCACGATGAGCGGCAACGATGCCACGGGATCGAACCAGTCTCGGCGCTGCCGCAGGAGCTCTTTGTGCTCAGGAAGCTGGTAGGTGAACGCCTTCAATGCTTCGAGCGATTCCCAGACGCTGTAGTTGATGATCACTCCCGGATCGTCATACAGACGGATTGCGGTACTGTCCCCCGCATCAGTCTGGTGGCGCCATACGAAACCAGGGCTGAGATCGGCCAGCCGGTTCACGGGTTCCAGTCGATCCACGAACCCCGCCATCCGGGCGTCGTCGAGCGGGTATTTCATTTTGGCAACGTTGAACTGGGCGAGATGCCACTCCATCTGGCCACGCTAGCCGTGGAGTGTCAGTTCAGAAAGAGGCCACATCCCTGTGCGGGGTCGGCACGTCCTTGACGCACCGACCCCGTCACTACGACCATCGCCGTGCTGTCACCCGCCGCCCTGGGGAAATGGCCGGCGGGCTCAGACGGCGGCGATGGTTCGAATATCCCCGCGATCGATCGCTACCTGGACACCGTCCACCAGCAACCAGATCTGCTCGTCGGTCTCATCCAATATCAGACCTCGCAGCATGCCGTAGGTCGTGAGTACCGCAGCGTTGCGCTGTGTCATCGACGGTCCGTCGAGGGGAATTGTGAGCATCGGCCGCCTGCCTTTTCCGTTGTTTCCGCTTCACGAAAAGTAACACTCGTCACACCGGGATGTCGGTAGGCAATTTCCACCAATCGTGTGGAGATCTTCGTCCCCCCGGTTCCCCTGCGATGACGAACTCTCGCGGTGCACTCGTCTTACTTCCAGGTCGTGTTCTTCGGTTCCGGGACACTGGTTCTATTCTCTTGGCCGTGAGACCTCCGAAAGACTTTTTCCAGCCCCTTGCGGCCGGCGCACCCCAGCCGCTCCGAGAAATCCCAGTGCGGCCGAGCCGGATGATTCATTTCTTCCCGCCCTCGAACGCCAAGATGGTGGCCAAGGTGCCGGCCATCGTTCCGACCGTCGACATCCTTCTGGGCAATCTCGAGGATGGCGTTCCTTCCAACGAGAAAGAAGCCGCTCGAAACGGACTCGTGGAGGTAGGCCGCAACGTCGATATGGGGGACACGCAACTCTGGACGCGTGTCAACAGTCTGGAGTCGCCCTGGTGTCTGGATGACATCACTACTCTGGTCACCCAGATCGGATCCAAACTCGATGTGATCATGCTGCCGAAGGTGGAAGGCCCCGAGGACATCCATTATGCGGATCGGCTCATCGCCCAGCTCGAGGCGAAGGCCGGTCTACACAAACCGATCATGGTGCATGCGATACTCGAAACGGCCAGAGGGGTGGCGAACGTTGAATCCATCTGTGGGGCCTCGCCCAGAATGCAAGGCGTGTCTCTCGGACCCGCCGACCTCGCTGCGAACAGGCGCATGAAAACCACTCGGGTGGGCGGTGGGCACCCTGATTACGTAGTCCAGGGCGACGCCCCTCTGGACCCAGACGGCGCACCAGACATCCACGCAGATCGAGCTCGGTCTCAGCAAGACCTCTGGCACTACACAATCGCCCGAATGGTCGATGCCTGCGTGATGCACGGCATCCTGCCGTTCTACGGCCCCTTCGGTGACATCGCCGACACCGTCGCCTGCGAGGCGCAGTTCCGCAATGCCTATCTACTCGGCTGCGTGGGAGCATGGACCCTTCACCCCAAACAAATCGTTGTCGCCAAGCACGTCTTCAGCCCAAGACCTGAGGACGTTGCTCACGCCCAACGGGTCATCGATGCGATGGGCGATGGAACGGGAGCGATCATGCTGGACGGAAAGATGGAGGATGACGCCAGCGTCAAGCAGTGTCACGTAGTGGTCGAGCTCGCAAAGAGTCTTGCGGCCCGAGATTCCGAGCTGGCAGCCCGCTATGGCTTCTGACATCCCGGTGCTACGAAGTGTCCTCTACATGCCCTCAGCCAACGAGCGCGCGCTGGAGAAGGCCAAATCGCTCCCAGCCGATGCCATCATTTTCGACCTCGAGGATGCTGTAGCACCCGACGCCAAGGAGGCCGCCAGGGCATCCGCCTCTTCTGCAGTCAAGAGTGGTGCGTACGGCCATCGAGTGCTGACAATCCGTTGCAATGGGCTTCATACACCTTGGGGCGAGGCCGACGTCGTGGCGGCAGCAGCTGCGGCCCCCGCAGCAGTTGTCATACCAAAGGTCAGCACCGTCGAAGAGATTTCCGCTGTCGCGAGCATCCTGGACGCGAACAACGCACCGGCAACAACCGGCATTTGGGCGATGGTGGAAACTCCCCTCGGCGTTCTGAATGCCCACTCACTAGCCCAACATCCGCGTTGCACTGGATTCGTGATCGGGACCAACGACTTGGCCAAGGAATTGCACGCGCCGTTGGTAGCCGGTCGAGCCAATCTTGTACCGCACCTGGCTCACGCTCTTCTTGCGGGGCGGGCTGCTGGGATTGTGGTTCTCGATGGGGTTTTCAACAACATCAAGGACACCGAAGGTTTCGAATCGGAGTGCCGACAGGGCTTCGAAATGGGGTTCGACGGCAAGACGCTCATTCATCCGTCTCAGATCGAATTCTGCAATTTGACGTGGTCTCCGAGCGAAATCGAGGTGAATTTCGCAAAAAAAGTGATTTTTGCATTTTCTCAGGCGTCGACGCATGGACAAGGAGTTTTGACGGTCGATGGCCGGATGATCGAGAACCTACATGTGGAGAATGCAAAACGCACGCTGGCACTCCATGACGCCATTCGCCAGTAAATATGCGGGTTTCAGCATAGTCGCAGGTGCAATCTTAGCGAAAAAGAGCCGAATTCGTGAACTCCGCCCGCGGAGAGTAGTGAATTCGCTGAGCGAAGGCGCGGATACTCACCGCGCGTGAGTGGAACCGCGCTTTCCGCCTCCTAAGGGTCCGCGCGCGCCCTGCACTGTTGCAATTACGTTACGGGCCGACATGCTGTCGTCAGAAACATGGCGGGGCAGAAGTGCCCCAAGCGTGCATTTGGAGAAGACATGAACTCACGAACCAACGAGCGGCCCGGCGGGGCTGCCGCTCCTGGTGGTAGTACACCGCCTCCAGCAAACCCAACTCGACGACGCGCGCCATCGCTGATCGAACTAGGGATCGGTCGCATGGCGCGGGGCTATTTGAAACGTGACCGCATGGGTCGCGACGAACGAGCACGGGTGATCGCCAATCTGTTTCATGAAGGCAAACGCCGAACCCCTTTCATGCACCGATTTGCCGCGCTCATGGTCCTATCGTCTCTCATCGCCGTCCTCGGGCTGCTTGCAGACTCCACCGCGGTGGTCATCGGCGCCATGATCGTGGCGCCACTGATGGCACCGGTGCTGGGTCTCGCCGCTGCCTTGGTCATGGACTGGCCCCGTCGAGCGGCGCGATCGGCAGGGACGGCGGCGCTGGGAAGCGTTCTGTGCGTGATCCTGGCGGTCATCACCGGCTTCATTCTTCCCACCCCCCACGAAATCCCCTCCGAAGTGCTTGCTCGGACCGCCCCAAACCTTCTCGACTTAGGTGTGGCGGTTATCGCCGGCGCGGCTGGAGCCTACGCCCAGGTTCGCAGAGCCGCCGGTGAAGCTCTCACGGGCGTGGCCGTGGCGGTGGCACTTGTACCGCCGCTTTCGGTCGTTGGACTGACGCTTCAGATGGGTGAGTGGACACTGGCGGCAGGGGCAACACTGCTGTTCTTCGCCAACGTTGCCGGAATTGTTCTCGCGGCGGCGGCAACCTTCGTGGTGTGCGGCTTCGTTCCCCAGCGGCGTCTCTTCAGCGGCCGGATTCACGTGGCGCGCAGTATCCGGCTCGCCTTGGCGGCTGTGTTGCTGATCTTGGCGCCCCTCGAGATGACTGATCAGTGGCGCGACCGTCGCCCGATCAATGAAGAGGAGACTCGCTTGGCCGTGAAGGATGTACTTGCCGAAACAAATCCCCACGCGGCAGTGATTTCTATCGAGGTTGGGACTGAGGCCGGCGAGCGCACGATCGACATCACCGCCTCTACCACTGAAGACCCGATCAACGTTGAGCATCTCGCCGCCAACCTGGGCGAGGAGTTGGATGTCAGTTTTGAGCTTGAGGTGACGACCCTGGAAGCTCAGTCGCAAAAGGCATCGGTTGATGAGCCGGAGCCAGACGGAGCGGTAACCGTGGCGGTTGAACCAGAAACCGAATCGCTCGACGACGTCGTCGCTGAGGTCACCGCCGAACCGGATCCCGTTCTGGAATCTGACTCCGCAGATACCGAAGCCGAGACCAACCTCGGAGAGCAGGAACGGCGGGCCGCCACTCTTGCAGAGGACGGAGCTGATACGGGAATGGATTTGGACCAGACAGATCCCAACCTGCCGCCCCCGCCGGTGGGCGGTTGAAACCTCTCCCTAGCTGCGTGGGAAAGCAGCTGCTGCGGTGATCGGACCGGGGTTCACGAAACCATGATGGCCATCGGCTCCAGGCTCGTCTGACCACACCGCTCCCACCCCGAGGCCCGCATTGCCGGCGACCGGCATCGGCGCCGGGCCGTCTGCCAGAAGCGTCAGCGCGGTCCCGCCACTGGTGGTGCCGAGGAGAGCGATAGACCCGGGGAACCAAGGGGCGACGATTGATCCCATAGTCTCGGTCCCCCGAGCGACGCCGGTATGTTCCCTCCCTGCAAGAATGATGCCGGCGGCGCCTGGATGTTGATCCATGGCGGCCAAGAAGTGGCCTGCCATAGCAGTGTCTCTGGGAACTTCAAGGTCATCGAGGCTTCGCAAGTCAAGCGACGATCCTGGTGCCACCCAGGGCCCATCCAGGCCCACGGTGACGAGGGGGAAGCCCGCAGCTCGTAGATCGGCGAGCGTCGTCACCAGTTCAGCCATGGCCAGGCTGCTTCGACCGTCGGAATAGAGAGGATCTCGCAACCAAAACGGCCCCCACTCCTCGCCGTCGAGCGGCTCGGTAAATGGGACTTCCAAACCCACGACAACCGGCTGCGAGTCCGCGAGCACATTGACCACCAGATCGGTGATCAACCGCGGGAACTCGTTGGTACCGGGAACCTCACCGATGAGCAACACCCGACCCGCTTGGACCGCCGGTATCAAATCCTCAATCACTTCGGGTGACGACATCTTGGTGCGCTACCCGCGGGCTACGCCGTCCAAACGAGCTGCAGCCGCCACCGCTTCGGCAACCCGGAGAGGAACAGACTTGTCGAAAACAGAAGGGACAACGAACTCGGCTCTGCGATCATCAGGAGACACCGAGGCTGCAATCGCCTTGGCGGCCGCCAACTTCATGCCCTCGGTGATGTCTGTGGCACGAGCATCGAACGCCCCTCGGAAGATGCCAGGAAAGGCGAGGACATTGTTTATCTGATTTGGGTAGTCGCTGCGCCCGGTTGCCATCACGGCTACGACGCCTGCGACCTCCTCTGGCGAAATCTCTGGATCGGGGTTCGCCATTGCGAAAACGATCGGGGCGGTCGCCATTCGTCTTATGTCGTCGACGTCAAGGATCCCTGGGCCGCTTACACCGATGAATACGTCGGCGCCTGCCAATACCTCGCCCACCGATCCTTGCACCTTGTTCGGGTTGGTATTCTCAGCGAACCATTGCTTCTCCGAGTTGAGATCACCGCGACCGTCATAAATGGCTCCCTGCCGATCCGTGCCGATGATTGTTGGAACCCCGGCGTTGCGCAGGATCTTGCCTATCGCGCTGCCGGCCGCGCCGATCCCGCTGATGACCACCGTTAGCTCGTTGAGATTTTTCCCAACGACCTGCACGGCGTTTTCCAGAGCCGCCAGCGCTACTACGGCCGTTCCGTGCTGATCGTCGTGAAAGACCGGGATGTCGAGGCGACGCTTCAGTTCGGTCTCCACATAGAACGCCGCAGGTGCTGCAATATCCTCCAAGTTGATCCCGCCAAAGGTGGGGGCGATTCGAACCACCGTTTCTATGAGGTCATCGGCATTGTCGACGTCCAGAACGATGGGAAATCCGTCGACCCCCGCGAACTCCTTGAACAAAAGGGCTTTACCCTCCATCACCGGCAGGGCAGCCTTCGGCCCAATGTTGCCCAGACCCAACACCGCAGTTCCATCGCTCACAATGGCGACGGTGTTGCGACGGATCGTGTGGGTGTCAGCCATCGACTCGTCCTCGGCGATCGCCCTACATACCCGGGCAACCCCGGGGGTGTAGGCCATCGAAAGGTCATCTCGGTCTCCCACCGGGCACAGTGGCAACACCTCGATCTTGCCGCCCTCGTGCATGCGAAAAGTCCGGTCGTGCCATTCGTGCAGCTGGACCGTTGTCACAGCTTCGATCGCGTCGATGACCTCTGACTGATGATCGACACTCCGGCAGTTGATCACGATCTCTCGCTGAAGCATGGGGCCCTTTGCCACAAAACCATCGATTGCGAAAATGCTCCCGCCGGCGGACCCGATCGCCGTGGCCAGCTCTCCCAGGACGCCCGGACGATTCTCGAGCGTGACGGAAACCGAAATCGAGTACTGCGTGCTCGTAGGGGCTTCTGATGGGAGAGGAGATGCCATAAGGATCTCCAAACTACAGCCGCTTCAGTAGCTCAGCCTTCTTCGCTTGAAACTCAGCCTTGGTGATGATTCCTCGTTGGCGCAAATCATCGAGCTGCGCAATCTGATCAGGAATGGACGCCGCTGCCGATTTAGCCGTTGCGGCACTGATCTGAGCATCGAGGTTCCGACCGACCCGATCGAACTTTCGATTCTCGTTGAGCTCCATCTGTCGGTAGATCTCGTTCTGTACGTTGAGGGGGCGGCGGATGTTGGAAAAATCTTGCGTGCCTTCTTCCGAGGCTGACTCGATCTCGAGGTCGCCGGACCGGATGAGACGCTCGAACAAGTTCTGACGGAAAAAAACCGTGTTGATTTTCTCCAACGGGATCTCAATTCCCGAGCGGTTGAAGACCCCCGAGCGGGCGATCAGCCGATCTGACGTGACGATGAAGTTGGTTGTGACCCAGCGCAGGTAGTTGAGTCCGAACCAACCCAGCGCGGCAAGTAACGCCACCGCCACCACGAGGTTCAAGAAAAGGGGTGATCCGTCCCATGCGAGTACGGCGACACCGAGCGCAATCCCCGCGAAGAGAAAAGCGATCGGTTTGAAGAAAAACCACCAATGGGGCCGCAGATCCAAGACCACCTGCTCTTGGTCATTTAGGAGGTCGTTCGAAAAGGCCACACCCTGATCTTACCCTCCACCGCCGAGAGGATCCGAAGTGTTGCGGACCTACGCCCCGGTGAGTTCGTCGATCTTGCCAGAAGCTTCGATCGCAGCCTTGCGAGCCTTGCGGTCCACTTTTCGAGCGCCAAAACGAGCGTGCCGTTGGGCAATCTTGGCTTGTTTCCGAGCCTTTCGTCGAGCTCTTCGACCCATCCGGACGGCGGCATCACCGGCAGCTTCGGACTTCTTCTCGGCTCGGCGGTTGGCCCGGCGTTTCTCTCGCTTCAGTTTTTTCGATGCTGAAAGGGCTTCGAGTTCGGCCTTTTCGGCTTTCTTCTCGGCCTTCTCAGCTCGCCTCAACGATCGGGCTTGCCGTCGGCTAAGTTTGTCAACACGGTCGAGCGCTTCGTCACGCTCGTGACTGGCGGCTTCGAGGCGTTCAGACTTCGAGCGCCATTTCACCAGACCGAGAGTTGAAACGGAAAGTGTCTTTCGAATGATTCCCATGACGTAATCATGCCCGATCCGGAGATGCTCAAACGTTCGGCTCCCCAGGAACAATGGCGACAACATCTCGGTACCCACCGAACCACCCTCAGGCTTCCTTCAGCATCCTGCGGAATGTGCCTGAGCGAATGAACGTTCGTATCGAGCGTTGTGGCAATTAGGCTCGGTCGATGGATGCGCAGCGGTTGCTCGACGGTCTGAACGAGTCGCAGATTGCGGCCGTGGTGACGCCGGGCGGTCCGATTGTTGTCCACGCTGGGGCGGGATCGGGCAAGACACGAGTTCTCACGAGAAGGATCGCGTATCGAATCCTCAAAGGTGAGAATGATCCTCGTTATGTGTTGTCGCTCACCTTCACACGCAAGGCGGCCAACGAACTCCAGTCCCGACTCCAGAAGCTTGGCATGCGAGACCACGTAGTGGCAGGGACTTTTCACAGTGTTGCCCTAACCCAGCTCCGCCGCCGCTGGGAGGAGCGGGGCATCACACCGCCGAATGTCCTCGATCGCAAGTACGCCATGGTCTCCCAACTCGTCGGTCGTCGCAAGAACGTTGAGGTAATGGATGTGATCGGTGAGATCGAATGGGCTCGGGCCCGGATGATCGAACCGGCGTTCTACCATTCCGAAGCCGAAAAGGCGGGTCGAACCCCACCCGTCGACGCCGATGACTTCGTTGAGATCATGGAAGGGTTCGCCCAACAGAAGCGGCGACGCCGGGTAGTCGACTTCGATGACATCCTCGGGCTCGCCCTTCGAGACCTCCGAGCTGATCCGGGGTACGCCGACGCCGTACGGTGGCGGCACCGTCATCTCTACGTAGACGAGTTTCAGGACGTTAACCCGCTCCAGAATGCTCTACTCAACGAATGGCGGGGCGACAGCGATGACATCTTCGTTGTCGGCGATCCTCATCAGGCCATCTACGGCTGGAATGGGGCCAATCCGTTCCTCATCACCGACTTCCCGCAGCGAGAGCCCAGAACCACGGTGATCAATCTGAACCACAACTATCGATCCAGTGCTCAGATACTCACGTTGGCAAAAGCCGCTCTCGCTGGCAAAGGGAACGATCTCATCGCCAACCAAGGTGACGGTCCGGTGCCAACCGTCGAGTCCTACGAAGACGAGACCGCCGAAGCGATCGGTATCGCCGACGCGGTCCGCCAGAGCCGAGCACCGTCGGAAGGATGGAACGGCCAGGCGGTGTTGGTGCGCACCAATGCCCAACTCGTCCCGATCGAACAGGCTCTCGCCGGGGCGGGGATTCCTGTGCGAATTCGAGGCGGGAAGGGGCCATTGGCAACACCGGAGGTTCGCGAAGTCATCAAACGGATCGGTCGGCCCGGTATCGACTTCAGCCAAGCGGTCGAAACCTTCGCAGCTGAGCTGGAAGAGCCGTTGGAGGACCCGTCTCCCAACGAAGCCGAGCGGTATGCCAACAAGCAGGCGCTTCTGCAGGTGATTCGGAACTACACCGTTGTCGATCCGCGTCCAAGCGGCCCGGACTTCCTGGCCTGGTTGGCAACGATTCAGGCCAACGAGGTGCACCGGGACTCCGATGCGGTGGATCTCTCTACATTCCATGGCTCCAAGGGTTTGGAGTGGCCCGTGGTTCACCTCGCCGGGCTCGAACAGGGATTCGTACCGATCAGTTATGCCGAGACCGGTGCGCAGTTGGCCGAGGAACGGCGCCTTCTCTACGTGGCGATAACCCGGGCGGAGCGCGAGCTTCACCTCAGCTACGCCGAAGAGCGAACGTTCCGTACCAAACCAACATCACGGCGCCCGTCCCCGTATCTGGGCGAGATCGAGCGAGCTATCGAACATCTCAACCGCGGCCTGGACCCCAACCAATACAAGGTTCTGGTGAGCGACGCCCGAAAGCAGTTGGGAAAGGTGAAGAAAAAGAAGACCGATGACGGCAATGACGACCCCGTCTTCAAGGAGCTTCGGACATGGCGGTATGGGCAAAGCAAGGCACATGATGTCCCGGCCTATGTCGTGTTGAACGACGCCACCCTCAAAGCGATCGCAAAAAAGCGACCTACAACGAAAGGCCAATTGGCCAACATTCAGGGCATTGGCCCGACCAAGCTGGACCGGTATGGGGATGCGATCCTCAAGATCGTGAAGGCCGGCTGAGATCGCTGGAACGGTCTCGTGATCGGATGGCAGGACCTCTACGCTTCTACCGATGTCTACCCTCGTGTGCTTCCACGCCCATCCTGATGACGAAGCAATCACCACCGGTGGTCTCATGGCCAAAGCTGCCGCAGCCGGCCATCGTGTTGTTCTGGTCTGTGCCACACGGGGCGAACAGGGTGAACCACAAGCGGGGGTGTTGCTCGAGGGTGAGCAGCTATCGGAACGTCGAATCCAGGAACTCGCCAATGCCTGCGAAGCCCTAGGAGCAGAACCGCCGCTGCTCTTGGGTTACGAGGACTCCGGCATGATGGACGAGCCAACCAATCAGAACCCAAATTGCTTCTGGCAGGCCGATATCGATGAGGCGTCCGAGCGATTGGCGGCGATCCTGGACCAGTACAACGCCGACGTTCTCACCATCTATGACGATCATGGCGGCTACGGGCACCCTGACCATATTCAGGTTCACCGGGTTGGCAAGAAAGCGGCAGCGCTGGCTGGCGTGGCACATGTGTTTGAGGCAACGATCAACCGCGATGCGATGCGAACCATGATGGAGAACATGCCGATCGACGACGATGCCCCCCGCCCTGACGATGTCGATTCCTTCGGCACGCCAGCTGACGACCTCAGCTATGAAGTCAACGTCAGCGGATACCTCGAAGCCAAGCGGGCGGCGCTTATCGCGCACCGAAGTCAGATCGGCCCGGACAGTTTCTTTCTCAAGATGCCTGACGATCTGTTCGCCTTGGCGTTCGGAACCGAATCGTTCGCGGTCCCGGGGGTCACTGGAACTGGCGGTCCCCGGGAAGTCCATCTCCTCCCGGGGCTTTAGGAGCGCAATCCTGCCCGATGGCAGATGCTAGGCTTTCTCCCCGCTGGGAAGCACCACAACCACGACGGTTTGCGGAGCATTGTCCAAAACGGTCTGCACGTTCTGACCCAGAAACGCTTTGCCCTCAAGCCTGCGCAGTTCGGCGCCGACGATGATCAGATCGGCGTCGATCTGATTGGCGTGACGCATGATCTCGCTGCTCACGCTGGAGGCGAACCTGGTCTCGGTCTCAAAGGACGCCCGTAGTTCTTGCGCCTGCGATGCGGCGTTGGCCAGAACGCTGGCTGCGGTATCCCGAGAGTTGGCGAGAGCGGCGTCGCGCAGCCGCGACCCCAGCCCAACACCAACCTTCACATCATCGTCCTGATACATGACATGGCTGATCATCAGCTGAGTACCAAGGTTGGCCGAGAGATTGCCCGCTAATTCCAGCGCCGCTCTACTGGACTGTGACCCCGCCACCGGTACGAGGGCTCGGGCAAAGATTCCAGGCAGCCGGGTGCCGGTGTTGCGAGCACGACGGACAAGAACCATGGGAATGTGGAGCTCATTGAGGAGGTCATCGGCTAGCTGTGAGAGCACCGCTCCACCTTTTTCGGCAACTCCCACCGCCGCGACCGAGTAACCAAGCCGAGATTGAGCGACCAAGGCCTCCGCCGCTTCGTAGTCCGAGGCCGACACGATCTCGAGATCACGGCCGAACATCGTGTTCTTGATCGGTTCGAGGTCCGGAGCGTTTCCGTCGGCATCGTTGATTGCGAGGACGGTTGCGCCTTGATCCGCCGGCCATGCGAAATGCACTACTTGAGATGCGACGATCGAACTCTTGGACCCTTCAGAGGGGATCAGCACACGCCCGCCTCGAACTACGAGATTCTTCGCAAGTGTTGCCTCTTGGAGGAGACGCTCGCGCTCGGCTACCGAGCCTTCGAGATTCTTGGCCAGCATCCGGACCCCGACCGACGCGATCAGCGACGTTATGAGCGGAATGATGACAATCATGGTGAAGGCTGTTTCGTTGAAGACACCGAGACTCAACGCCACGGTTGCGATGATGATCTCCAGCGCCCCCCGGGCATTGAGTCCGGCGCCCAAGATCATTCCTTCTCGGCTGGACAAACCGCCCAATTTGGCTCCGGCGAACGTGCCTACGAATTTGAGCCCAAGCGCTACGGCAAGCAGAATGCCGGTCCAGACCAATGCCTCTCCCCGAAGAAGCCCTAAGTCAACCCGGAGACCGGCAGTGGCGAAGAACAGCGGCGCAAAGACCACGCTGGTGAGATCTTCGACAACGTGGGCGGCCTCGGCCTGCTGATATCGGCTGCGGGCCAACACCACACCGGCCACGAAAGCGCCAAGTACGGCTTCAACGCCGAGCCACTGCGTGATAACCCCGAAAACGAACATCGCCGCGAGGGCTACTGTGAGAGCGCCTTGGAGATTGGCACCTTCTCGCCGAACCGCTCGCAGCGAAACATCCACCACACGCTGGCCGACCGTGAGCGACCCCACCAGGAAGAGCGCCAGGCCGAGAACGGTGACGGCGCTGTCGATTACCGAAAGATCGCCCGATACAGCCAGACCTGAGATGATGCCAAGGATGATCCAGCCAACGAGATCATTGGCCATCCCGGCCGCAACAGTGATTTGACCAACGTCTCGTCGCATCAATCCAAGGTCACCGAGGACCTTGGCCACAACCGCAAGAGCTGACACCGAGACCGAAACGGCAATGAACAGTGTCACGGTAAGGCTGGTGGCCGAGTCCCCCCAGAATTGCTCAGGAACCTGCGTCCCAACCACTAAGCCGCCGACGAACGGAACAACGATCGACCCAACGGTGACGAGCACTGCCGGCCGTCCCAGGCGGGTAATGAGATTGAGGTCGGTTTCGAAACCGGCAACGACGAGAAGGAAGGCCGCACTGAACCACCCGACGCCCAAAAGTAGACCGCTCTGAACCGGAGCCGACTCGCCCGCCGGTAAGAACCAGTCGAAACCGGAGCCCCACACAACACCGAAGATCGACGGGCCCAGAACGAGCCCGGCGGTGAGGTTGCCAACCACCGAGGGAAGTCCTACCTTGCGGGCGAGGGCACCAAGGATCCGAGCTCCGGCCCAGAGCACCAAGATCTGAACCCAGAACACCAGGAGTTCGTGGTGCGGGATACTGATCAGCCGCTGCCCCTCGGTAACAACTCCGCCCCCCTCTGCCGCGAAAACGAACGGAAACAAGGATGTGGAACTCACGTGGTCACCGCCGGAATGCGATAACCAGCGATCACCGGGGCGTGGTCGCTGGGCTTGGTGCCCTTCCGGGCGTTCCGATCAACCAGGTCAAGGAAATTCACCGATGCCAACGACTCCGAGGCCAGGAGGTAATCGATCCGCATTCCCTCTCGCTTGTGGAAACGACCAGCTTGGTAGTCGTAGTAGGTGAAGAGCTCCTCCTCTGGGTGCCGACGTCGAAACGTGTCGACCAAACCCCACGCCTTGACTCGATCGAGCGCTTGTCGCTCCTCTGGCGTCACATGCGTTGAATTCACAAATACCCGGGGTTCCCACACATCGGCGTCAGCCGGAGCGATATTCCAGTCACCGGCGACGACCACCGCATCGCCCGGGCTGGTGGTCTGGTGGAGATGCTCAACGAGACGATCCAACCACGAGAGCTTGTAGTAAAAGTGTTCGTGACCGACCTCTCGTCCGTTGGGAACATAGACGCTGTGGACCCTGACGCCGCCACACGTTGCCGAGATGAGCCGAGCGTCCGGATCGGCTTCGATCCCAGCTGCGAAGCCGTCGATCGGATCGTGAATGCCCAGTTTAGAGAGGATTGCGACCCCATTCCATTGGTTGAACCCATAGTGGACAGATTCATACCCGAGACCCGCAAACGTGAGCCCCGGAAAGGCCTTGTTTGCCATTTTGGTTTCCTGGATGCACAACACGTCAGGTTGAACGTCGGCCAGCCACGCCTCCACTCTCGGTAACCGCGCCTTCAACGAGTTGACATTCCATGTCGCAATGATCACAGGGACTCAAATCTACCTCGTTGGCCAGAAGCCATCCGCCATAGTCCACAGCTACCATCTGGTGGAGATGGGGCAGGTAGCTCGCCGCTGATCCTTCGCCCGCACTAACCTCATCATGTGGCTTCAAACCAAGAACCAACGTCGGTAGGGGCCAACGCATGGCTCGTAGAAGAGCTTGCGCGGAACTACCGGGATAATCCAAAGTCGGTACCCGAGGAGTGGCGCGACCTTTTCGACGGCGCCCAACCAGTCCCGAACGGCAACGGAGGCACCGGGTCGAGCGGAGTGGCAACGGCCGCACCAGCTGTCGTCACCGCACCGGAGACCGACAATGGGGGGCCTTCGTCACTTCAGAAATCCACGCCGCCAGAAACCGCTCCAGCCCCCGCGGACCCACCAAAAACAACTCCCAAGGCCCTTGCATCGGCACCAGCGCAAGAGGAATCCGGCGAACCTTTGCGCGGCGCTTCGGCGCGGATCGTCGCCAACATGGAGTCGAGCCTCAGTGTCCCCACCGCTACCAGTTTTCGCCAGGTACCCGCCAAGCTTCTCGAGATCAACCGCAAGGTCCTCAACAACCATCTCTCGCGGGTTCGAGGTGGCAAGGTTTCTTTCACGCACATCATCGGCTTCGCGGTCGTTCGGGCTATCCGAGACGACGTTCCAGCGATGGCCAACAGCTTCGTAGAGGGCGCCGACGGGAAGCCCCGCGTGCTGAAGACTCGGCAAATCAATGTGGGTATCGCAGTAGACCAGGCCAAGAGCGACGGCAGCAGATCACTCGTTGTCCCGGTGCTCAAGAACGTTCAAGACATGGACTTCCGGGAATTCCTCGCCACCTATGAGACTGCGATCGGCAAGGTTAGAAACAACAAGCTGACTGTCGATGATCTCACGGGTGCCAACGTGTCGATCACCAACCCCGGGACAATCGGGACGGTGCAAAGTGTGCCTCGACTCATGCCCGGTCAGGGGACCATCATCGGATTGGGCGGCATCAGCTATCCCGCTGAATACCAGGCGGCTGACCCCAAGACGCTGGCTGATCTCGGAATCTCAAAGATCATGACGGTCTCCAGCACCTATGACCATCGGATCATCCAAGGAGCCGAGTCCGGGCTCTTCCTGAAACGGGTGCACGAGCTGCTCTTGGGCGAGGGCGAGTTCTATAGCGAGATCTTCTCGAGCATGGATGTGCCCTACGAGGCCGTCCGCTGGCGCAAGGACGCCATGACGGACTCCAAGAACGTAGATCTGGCCCACGCAAAACAGCACGGTGTCAACACGCTCATCAACCAGTACCGGGTTCGTGGCCACCTGATCGCCAACACCAACCCGCTTTCGGACGGCCCCAAAGAAACCCATCCCGAACTAGACCCCGCCACCTATGGACTGACCATCTGGGATCTCGATCGAACCTTCTTGACGGGGACTACCGAGGGCATCTACGCCGCCATCGACGGGGAAGCCAAGCAGATGAAGCTCGGTGAAATCCTCGGTGTGCTGCGCGACGCTTACTGCCGCACCATTGGTGTGGAGTACATGCACATCGCCGACCCCGCAGAGAAACGATGGATCCAGGAACAGGTGGAGATACCAGCGCTGCCCAGCAGTCGTGACGACCTCCACCATGTTCTGGAACGACTCAGCACCGCCGAAGCTTTCGAGAAATTCCTCGCAGCCCGCTACGTTGGCCAGAAAAGGTTCGGACTCGAAGGTGCCGAGAGCGCAGTACCGATCATCGATGCGATCCTGAACGACGCCGCAGACGCCGGCCTGGAGCGTTCGGTAATCGGCATGGCGCACCGTGGGAGGCTGAACGTTCTCACCAACATCATGAAGAAGGGGCACCGCGAACTTTTCAAGGAGTTCGAAGGCGCAGTTGACGAGAGCGCCATCCAAGGCTCTGGCGACGTGAAGTACCACCTCGGCTACACCAGCGTCCACAACAGCCGGAACGGTAATCCAATCGAGATCGAGCTGGCCGCTAACCCATCGCACCTCGAAGCCGTCGGCCCCGTGGTTGTTGGCATGGCCCGGGCGTACATGGATATGACCGACATCGGGAACTACCCGATTCTGCCGCTACTTCTCCACGGTGATGCGGCGTTTGCCGGGCAGGGTGTGGTGGCGGAGACATTGAACCTGAGCCAAATCAAGGGCTTCAAGGTGGGTGGCACAGTGCACCTGATCATCAACAACCAGCTTGGCTATACCACCGCCCCGCACCACAGCCGATCATCGGAGTATTCCACCGACGTAGCAAAGATGGTGCAAGCTCCCATTTTCCATGTGAATGCCGATGATCCAGAGGCATGCGTGCGCGTAGCTCAGCTTGCCTTCGCCTATCGGCAGCGGTTCAACAAAGACGTCGTGATCGACATGGTGGGCTATCGACGGCACGGCCACAACGAGGGCGATGATCCTAGCTACACCCAGCCGGTCATGTATCGCAAGATCGCCAACCGGCCAAGCGCCCGCACTATCTTTACGCAGGCCTTGATCGATCGTGGCGAACTGAGCATCGAGGAGGCCGAGAAGGCGATCGAGTTCTTCCAGCAACTGCTGCAGCAAGCGCTCGAGGACACGCGGGAGTCCGCGCCGCCGGAGGGCATCAAAGCCAAGCCAGCGCCGCCCGCTCTCGGCGTACTCCCCCACGTCGACACCTCGGTAGACCGGGCCGCCCTCGACCGCGTGTACGCCGCCCTCTCCACCGTTCCGGACGATTTCGAGGTTCACCCGAAGCTTGCTCGGCAGTTCGAGGCCAGGAACAAGATGTGGGCCGAAGGCGACGTCGATTGGGCCCTCGGCGAGGCATTCGCCATGGGTACCCTGCTCGATGAAGGCACCTCGGTGCGATTGGCTGGACAGGACAGCAGGCGAGGCACTTTCGCCCACCGCCACGCCACCCTGAGCCATTACCAAAGTGGCGCCGAATACACCCCGCTGGGGGCTGCCGGGCGAGATGGCGCCGAGTTCTGGGTTTACGACTCCACCCTGTCCGAATATGCCGGACTGGGATTCGAATATGGCTATTCGCTCGCCAATCCCTCGGTCCTCACCCTGTGGGAGGCGCAGTTTGGCGACTTCGTCAACGGTGCCCAGATCATCATCGATCAATTCATCGTTGCGGCCGAGGACAAGTGGAACGAACGCTCACCTCTCGTCATGCTCCTCCCCCACGGCTATGAAGGGCAGGGTCCCGAGCATTCATCAGCCCGGCTCGAGCGATTCCTGTTGCTGTGCGCAGAAGACAACATCCAAGTAGCCAATTGCACTACAGCGGCGCAGTTCTTCCATCTTCTCAGGCGACAAATCGTCCGAGAAGTCAACAAGCCGCTCATCGTCTTCACTCCAAAATCCGGCCTCCGAGCCAAATGGACTCGCAGCCCGGTCGAGGCGTTTCTCTCCGGCTCGTTCGAAGAGGTTCTCGAACCTGGTCCTCTAGCCGATCCCGCCTCGGTTCGACGCGTGGTATTCGCCTCCGGCAAGGTTGCTGCCGAGGCCGAGCAGCACCGCGACGAGCACGGCCACGCTGCCGCAGTCATTCGTGTCGAGCAGCTCTATCCGTGGCCGTTCAAGGACGTGGCCGCTGCTCTTCAGCGCTACGGCAACGCCAACGAAATCGTCTGGCTCCAGGAGGAACCTGAAAACATGGGGGCCTGGAATTCGATCAAGGGCCGCCTCTACGAAGCCCATGGCGAGACCCATGACATCCGGCGCGTCAGCCGCACAGAGTCCGGTAGCCCTGCCACCGGATCTCGCGCCATTCATTTGCAGGAGCAAGAGCAACTCATGCAGCGAGCTTTCGGAGCGTTGTAGGAGCCGGTCCTCGCGACGCTCCGACCCGCCCAGTTGTCAGCGCATCCGCTCCCGGAGATCTTCGAGCGTTTTTCGGAGCAGGCGACTTACGTGCATCTGACTGACACCGATTTCGTCGGCAATTTCCTGTTGGGACTTTTCCTCAAAGAAGCGCATAACGAGGATCTTGCGCTCCCGGGCCGGGAGTGCCTCCAGCAACGTTCGTACCGCCATCTGGATCTCGGAGTGTTCAATACCCTTGGCATCGCCCGGAAGTAGATCTCCCAGGCTCAGGCCGTCGCTGTCCCCCACCGGACGCTCGAGGCTGTCGGCCCGAAACCCCGTGGTTTGAACTTCGAGCGCCTCGATCACTTCGTCTGCTTCCAGGTCCAGGTCGGCACCCAACTCTGCGATCGTTGGAGGTCGACCGAGGTCGATGGCTAGCCGGTCGTTGGCCTTTCGGACTGCGATCGATCGTTCCTTGAGACTGCGCGGAACCCTAACCGCCCACATCTTGTCCCGGAAATACCTCTTCAACTCGCCATCGATCGTCCGACCGGCAAAGGTAGAGAATTTCACGCCGATCGTTGGATCGAATCGCTCCACCGACCCTACCAGTGCGAGCTTGGCTACTTGACGAAGGTCCTCTTGCTCAGCGCCACGGTTCTTGTACCGCTTGGCGAAAAACTCCGCAAGCGGAATATAGGACTCCACGAGCTCGTTTCTGACTGCCTCGGTGGGATCCGAGGCATATCTCTGGAAGAGGTCTTCCCTCCCCTCCTCAAGCTCCGGTGTCACTCTGAAGAACTCGACTTGGTGAAGGCCAGCCGGCTTCGGCCGCCCTCTAACTCGGTGGAGAACTCGTCGACCATGGCGCCGAGGATGGCTGATGCCAGATCATCGATATCAGCCGACGCAGCTTCGGATGCTTGGGCGACAACGGCAAAGTGGAGTGTTCCATCAACGCCCGACACTGTCAGTTCCATACGGGTGCCCGGCTCCGCACTCTCAAGACTCCACGTGACGGCTTCAGTAACGGCAAGGCGCAGGTCGTCGAGCGCATCAACTCCAAACCCCAGCATTGCGCCTATAGCGCTGGCGTTGACACGACACAGGGACAGATATCCCGACTGTGCCGGAATGCTAACAACAACTCCATCGGCGCCTACGCCGGTCGCACTCATCACAACTCAAGCCTTTCGTTCGGTAACGGCACGCTACCCCCGCAGTGTGGGTAATGGCATCTCGGGCCACAGTCCCATTCCGGGGAGTCACGCTGCTCAATGGCTCATCAACAGTGTGGCCCAATGCGCCTTCCTCTATCCTTCCTCTATCCTTTCGGTGACACGGCATACGCCACAGCGCCGGGAAAGAAAGCATTCACATGGAGCTCAAGAACGTTGCAGGCGAGAAATGGGTGGTCGCCCTTTCGGGCGAGGTGGACGCTGATAACTGCGGTGCGGTGAGCGAAGGGTTGCTGGCAGAGAAACGGATCGCGCCAACTCTCGAGCTAGACGTCTCGGGTTTGACATTTCTCGATTCCTCGGGCATCAGTGCACTACTCCAGGTCAAGTCCGACCTACAGGCCGACGGCCATGACCTGAAACTCGTATCGCCAACGGCTTCGGTCCGCCGAGTTCTCGAAATCACCGGGCTCCTCGGGGTGTTCGGTCTCGAAGAATCCGCGTAGGCGATTCGCCGCTATTCGAACCGAACCAATCCGTGATGGGCTGCCCACGCCGCTAACGCTGCTCTATTTCTACTGCCGGTCTTCTGCATGGCTCGAGTGAGATAGGTCTTAATTGTGTTCTCCGACAGGCCGGATCGTGCCGCAAGTGCCCGGTTGGTGAGCCCGGATGCGGCACCGATGACTACATCTCGTTCTCGCTTCGAAAGATCCAGCGGCAGTTGAGGTGGTTCGGCGGCGCCTAATGGAAGCTCGAGGGCAGTGCGTTTCGGTGGTTCTCTCCGGGGGCGCTTCGATGCGATCCGAGTGAGCTCATCCACTAGATCAGCCCCGGACAGGGACTTCGGAATCACCGAAATGCACGGGTCCGCTGCGACAACCCGGAGAACGTCGTCATCGGCGTGCCACGTGTAGATGGCGACGTGAGTGACATCTCGGTCCACACGAAGGTCTTCGATCCGTTGCTCGATGCATTCACCGTCCGCCAGATCGAACAAAGCGATGTCCACCGGATCCAAATCTGACCCGCCCAGCTCCACATCGGTGATGCGAAGATGGCTGGCGTGGTCCCTGATCATTCTGGCCAGCCCAGCGACCACCAACGGTTTATCGTTTACCAACGCCACCGAGACGACCTCACGGTCAGCGTCGGTTTCACCGGCGAGATCGCTCATGCGTGGACCAAACCTGTCGCCGTAACCCAACTGGAGAGATGGGCTCGATTTCTCAGGCCTTTACTCACCGTTATGGACTGAAGTTCCGATTTGACCGTTTCGACAGAACAGAGAACGGCCTCAGCTATCTCTGCATTCGACCGGCCTGCCGCCACGGCTTGAGCGATCTCGATCTGCCGGGCCGTCAAATCGATGAGCGAGCCAAAATCTTCGGGGTGAGCGACGACTCCCACGAGATAGTTGAACAGCCGTGCTCCGGCCCAGTCCTTACTGGCGAAACCAGAGCACCCAGAGCGAAGCGCCAAAATTCGATTGGTCAAGGATTCGTCCCAGGTGTAGGCGACCACCACCGCACCAGACCGCCTCGCTACGTGCACTTTTTGAAGTGCAACAGCCGGCGAACGCAGCGTTGGTGGAAATGGGTCAACCAAGACGATGTCGGCACGTCTTCCCGACACGACCTCCACAGGTGAACAGGACGCATGGAACAGTTCGATCAACCCGGCTCGAACAAGCTCCGGTTCGTCGCTGAGGGCGACGGTGAAATGCGCGACCATGGATGTGGTCTTGACCATCGAGTTCCCCTTCTAAACCCATCAACCCGAGCGCTCGCTGCTCTTCAGGCAGAATCTTCTCAGGCTTGAGTCCTCCGACCGCCCGGAAGGTTTACCCGATCGGGGGACATACAGATCCTCGGAGTGGGATCTACTGAACCTATGTCTGTAACAGACCCCATCAAAACCGTCATCGTGAGCGACAGCACACTCGTATTAGAAGGGCTCCGGGCGATGCTCGATCCCTACCCCAAGCAAGTGGAGGTTCTCGCGGCCGTCCTCGGCGAGGTTCCACGGATCCATGCAGACATCATCCTTCTCGATGCCTTCGGGCATCCCGACGCAGGAATTCGTCGGATCCAGCAAGTCAAGAAGACTGGGGCATTTGCAAAGGTTGCCCTTCTCGTTTGGCGGATCACAGATGACCGCTGTCAAACGGCAATCGATGCGGGCGCCGACGCCATTCTCAGCAAGTCCTCCGATGCTGCCAACATCGTGGCATCTATCGAGAAAACCCTCGCCGGCGACACAGTAGTTCACGATTTTCCTGACCAGCTGTGGACCGATCGATGGACCAACGACGGGACGGTCCACCTCACGCCACGGGAGGTTCAATTGCTGGCTCTGTTGGCGAGTGGGCTCAGCAATCGCGAAATTGCGTCAGTCATGTTCATCGCCGAAAGTAGCGCCAAGACCTACCTCAAACGTATCTACAATAAGATTGATGTCTCGAACAGGGCCCAAGCCACGCTGCGAGCGGTTGAAATGGGACTCGTGGGGCCTGGAGTCGACCATCTCGGTTGAACAGCCGGCGTCCGTAATCGGCCAGACAATCGATGTCCGAGCGAGACCCTTAACCGCAAGCTCCTGCAGAGGAGTTGCAGGCGGTCGCAGGAGAACGGTCACAGTCGGTCAGATCCAGCCAGACCGCAACGGTCGTCCGGCCGTCTCGGACGAAGACCTCACCACCACTCGTCAGCGCCCGGATCATCCGCAAGCCCCTTCCACTGGGCAGGATGTCGGCTGAACGACCGGAGCGATCGACCAACGATTCGATCGCCGCTGCCTGCTCGGTGGTTTGCAGATCCCACGTACCTTGATTTGTAACCGAACAATCGATTCGTCGGTTGTCTGGGCTCACCCTCATCTCGATCTCTATTTGTCCCCCGGTGGTGGCGGCGATCGCGTTACACATCAGTTCAGTCGCAACCAGGGCCCACTCCCCTACCGGGAGGCCTTGAGATTTGAGCCAGCTCCGGATTGCCGACCGAACGTGTCTCAACTCGGCTGTGTCAGCTGCACACCGGATGTGCAGCGTCCCCTGCCCCGGTGTGGTTACCAACATGGAGAGTGCTTACCCATCACCAGAGGGACCCAAACCTTTCGGAAGAACCTACCCAGTCTGGTGACATGACTCTCGACCGGCTCGTGTCACCAAAAGGAGGTTTGACGGGCATTCGGTTCGGGAACGAACGCCAGCCATGCACGTACCAAGGACTCCCGCCCAACTCCTCGTTGTCGGTCTCATTCTGAGCGGCTGCGGGGGCTCGGCGGCAGAAGCTCCGCTCGACGTGACTGCACCGACAGAACAAATCGATCCGGTTCTCTCGTCCGTCGAAATGAGTGTTCCGTGGCTCTCTGCCCTCGATCTAGATCCCGGTCAAATTGTTCTGGTTCCCTCCGACCACGCAGTTCTCTCACTCGATGCCGATGCTTTGGCCTCACTGGCCGAAGAAGATCTCCACGGCGAAATTCTGGAAATCGGTACGAATTGGGATCCAAAAGATCAGGCGAACGCGTCGGACAACGTTCTCATCACCGTAGACGGCCGCCAACTCCCGCTTCGGGTAACTGAATCAGAGACGTTCATCGACGACATCGTGGTTCAAGAGTTCTTCGAATGGGACGGGATCACGGTTGTGGTCATGGACGGGGTCTTCCAATGAACGCCCTGGCTCAGGCCGACGGGGCACATCGGTTATTCGGTGAAGTTACCGCGCTGGAATCATTCAGCGTTTCGGTGGCTGAGGGACAGATCGTCGGGCTCATCGGACCCAGCGGAAGCGGGAAGACAACGGCGGTGCGTCTGATGATCGGCGTAGATCGCCCCACCGCCGGCACGGTCAAGCTTTTTGGACGCGAAGCTATGGCGATCGGGCGGCCGCAGCGAGCGCGCATAGCTTTTCTGGCTCAGGAACCGGCACTGATCGAGGAGATGACCATCGCCGAGCAAGTGAAGTTCGCCGGTCGATTGCGGGCAACCCCAACGTCGGCAATGAAAGAAATTCTCCACGTGGTAGGTCTCACGGACGCGGCCAAAACCCGCATTTCCAACGCCAGCGGTGGTATGCGAAGGCGAACTGGACTGGCGGCCGTTCTGATGAACCGACCCGAGCTCATGTTCCTCGACGAGCCGACCGCCGGCTTGGATCCCATCATCCGTGAACAACTGTGGACCCACTTTCGCGAGCTCACCGATCGAGGCAGCGCGATGCTTGTCACCACTCAACACATCGACGAGGCTTCACGCTGCGACAGGGTCGTTGTCCTCCGCAACGGCCGAGTGGTAGCGGATGAAGCTCCGCAGCGCTTGGCTGATTCGGCGGGGCTCGGAGAGACGGTGAACCTTGATCTCCCTCCCGAACAACGAGACCGCGGCCTCCGAATCCTCATAGAGCACCTTCCGAAAACGACGACCATCCAACGCTCAGGTGAGACGACCATTCAGATGGGATCGGCCGATGCGGCAGCTACGGCGGCCCATGCGGCGGATCTGATGTCGGAGGCGAGTTTGACCATCCTCGCGCTTGATACCGAGGTTCCCAGCCTCGACGAGGTCTTTCGCGCCATCGTGGAGAATGCGTGATGCGGTCGGCCTTGGTCGGTTTCTATCGCACGATCATCGAAACATTGGTAATCGCGCAGAAGGAGATCACCGAGCTCCGGCGCCAGCCGGCAGTGCTGTTATTGGTTGTTCTTGGTCCGTTCGTCGTGCTTGCGGCCTTCGGCCTGGGATACCGGAACGAAGAGTTGGCGTTGCGAACTGTCTTCGTAGGTACCGCCGACGGCCCCTATGAGGAGGCCATCAGCCGTTATACCGAGAGCATCGAGGACTATCTCGTGCCGGTTGCCTTCACCGCCGACTTCCCGGCGGCAATTCGCGATCTCGAGAGTGAACGCGTCGAGCTCGTGATCGTCCTTCCGCCAGACCCTGGTCAGGCCATCGGTGAAGGTCAAAGGTCCGAAATCGCCGTGATACACAACTCGATCGATCCAATCGAACGAGTCGGAATCGAATTTGCAACCGAGGTCGCCGTTCGTGAATTGAACGCCACGGTGGTGACGGCCGCACTCGACTCCCTGTTGAACTCAGCGAGGGAAGTGGATCGAGATGCCGGGCTTCTCTCGGACGATTTGAGCGAAGTGGAGACAGCCCTTCTCCTGGGCAATGACGAAGAAGCCCAACGCCTCTCCGCCAACCTTTCCCGTCAGGTCCGCGAGATCACACCGTCGTTGGGACTCTTCGGTGAAAGATCCGAGGCGCCGGACCAGGACCAGGACCAGGACCAGGAACCGTCGGAGAACACCGAAGTTGGTCGGTCCCTAGCCGTTCGAATTGACCGTTACGGACGAGGCCGGGCGAGCGCAGAGCAGCTGCTCTCGATTCAGCAGGAACTCCGACAGATTGATTCTCAGCTTGCGGCTCTGATCTCCCTCGACGCACAAACGTTGGCTCGGCCCTTCACGGGCGACGCAGAAGGACTGACCCGAGAACCGGTTTCGGCCGAGGACCACGTTGCCCCAGGTGCAACAGCTCTGCTGATCCAACATCTCGCAATCTCGCTTGCGGCGCTTTCATTGGTTCGGGACCGGAGGCGCGGCGTGCTGACCGACTACAGAGTTGGTCCGGTCAGTGTTGTGTCCGTCATGGCCGGAAAACTCATAGCGCTCAGTGCAGTTGCTTCCGCGGCAGCGGCAGCTCTCATGGCTTCTCAGTATTGGCTCCTGGGAGTTCCCTTCCGTGGGTCGGTCGCAGACGCTGCTCTGCTCGTCCTGGGCTTAGTGTTCGCATCCGTCGCCGCCGGTTTGGTCGTGGCGTCGCTCGGACAGACAGAGCTCCACGCTTCGCAAGCGGCCATGATCCTCTTGCTGATCGCTTTGTTCTTCTCCGGGTTCTTCCTGGATCTCGATCGACTCAAGACGCCGTTCCGCTCCATTGGTTTCGTCGTCCCGGCAACTCCGGTGGTGGAGGGTCTTCGGGATATCCAGTTGCGCGGGTCACGCGCACGCCCGCTTACCTACATCGTTTTGTTCGCCCAAGTACTTATCGGCATGAGCGTCTCAACGTTTCTGCTTCGCCGTCAGTGGAGAACCGCTCAATGAGTCTGGAAACACCGGAAACAAGCTCTTCAACGACCTTGGAGTATGTGGAAGATGTGCGCCTCACCCGTCGCCAAAAACTGGCTGCAGTCGCAATAACGCTGGCACTGTTGAGTGGGGTGACGGGATGGTTTGCGCTCGCCAACCTCGAAACCGACGCATCTGCGTCATTCTCAGAAGCCGCCACCGCGCTGCGCTCGGTCGAAGACTCCTTGCGTAATTCCACCTCGATCGCAGCGTCAACGGCAACGGCTCTGGATGCGGGAGCGGAGTCTCTGGAGAGCGCAGCAGCAACGTCAGAATCGTCGTCGGTGGTCGCCTTGGAAGTTGCCGAGGTGACCGCCACCCTGCCTCCCTACCTGACCGCAGTTTCGGACGGTCTTGGTCAGGTGGACCAGACCATCAACGAGATTGACCGACTGATCGGAACGCTGCCGTTCGGTGTCGGCGAAGGAGCGAACATAACCGGCCTGGATCCCCGGCTCGAAGACCTCGATCCGCTCCTGTCCGAGTTGGAAGATGCCGAAGCCTCACTCCGGGATCTCTCTGCAGAATCAGCTCTGTTGGGTTCCGATTCCCTTGCGCTGGCCAAGGAGCTTCGAGCCGTCGCAGATGAGCTCCGCGCTTCTGTTGCTGATATTGAGAACTTGGCCGATGATGTTGGAGCCGCGCAGGAAACGATAGATCCCGACGAAGGCGGGACCGGCTCAAATCTCCTTTTGGCCCGCTTAGCGGTCGTGCTCCTATCGCTGGCCGTGGCTGTTGGGAAAGTTCCGGATCTACTCGGTCGGACGGTCATGCGAGACAGCTCCGATGCGTGAGTACGAGGCCGCCGATCGGAGTGCTGACGCCACCGTGGCCCCAGTCGACAAACAGACGGCGCCGACGGCGGCGAAACTTTCTGTTCCGATCTGGTTGGACCGGAGCGCCGGTTGGGCGTGGCGTTTGCTTCTCATCGGCGCAGTGGGGGTAGCTGTCCTGTGGATCTTTTCGCTGATTCGTCTCGCCGTCGTGCCGTTTCTCATCGCCACGATGTTCGCAGCCGCACTTCAGCCACCAATCGAATGGCTCTGCAAACATCGGATTCCGAGAAACCTGGCGGTAGTGCTCGTCTTCGTTCTCTCGCTCGTACTCCTCGTCGGTCCAGCGGCGTTTGCTGTGCAGAGTGCCGCAGTTGAGCTAAGCCACGTTGATGACGACTATGCGCGGGTTCGGGCCGAAATAGATCGGTGGCTGATCGAAGGGCCCATCGGCTTGTCCCGAGAAGAGATCATCAAGGCAGAAGAAACCATTCGTGATAGCGCAATCGGCGGGATTCGTCGTTTCGGCAGCTCCCGCGGCTCAGCAATTCTCAGCCTGGCCAGCGGTGCGCTGCTTCTGTTGGTGCTTACGTTCCTCTTTGCGAAAGACGGGAGCGCAATGTGGAACACCGCCACTCGAGGAGTGAACTCGTCTCGTAGAAAGGCGATCAACGAAGCGGGGAGCGCCGCCATCCAGGTGATGGCCAGTTATGCCCGGGCCATCTTCACGACTGGTTTCATAGACGCCGTATTGATCGGCCTCGGGTTGTGGGTCTTGGGAGTTCCGCTGGTTGTGCCGTTGATGATTCTGACGTTCATAGCTGCCCTCTTTCCCGTGGTTGGTGCAGTAACTGCTGGATTGGCAGCGACCGCCGTTGCCCTCATTCTCGTAGGTCCGAGCACTGCGATCTGGGTTGCAGGCTGGTCATTGGTTGTGCAACAGCTCGAGGGAAACGTCGTCATGCCGCTCGTGATGGGTCGGACCGTAAACATCCACCCGGCGATCGTGCTTCTCTCGCTGACCGCCGGTGCAACCTTGGCCGGCCTTGCTGGAGCCTTCCTCGGCGTGCCCGTTGTAGCAGCCGGCATGGCTGCCATCGCCGCCTTCTCTCAGGCTCGAGTGAAGGCTTCTGACCTCCCGCCAGTTTCGCCTTGACGGCGTCTGGCGTTAGGCCGGACGACGATCGCTGATGTTTGGAATAGTGGCAGTAACCGCTTCCTCTGAGGGTCCGTTTCGGCGTCGCCACGCAAAGATTCCGGCAAGAGCGGCGGCCGCGATGGCGACGACGAGGACGTAGCGCGACGAGACGAACCGTTTCGTTCCGTATGTGATTGCCGGCGCGGCTAGGTCTGCTGCGAGGTCGACAACATCACCGGCGACATCAGAAGCGACGTCTATGGCTGCCTCGGCGGCCTCCTCAGCAAGCGATCGTGCCGTGTCTGTCATGAGGATTTTCATGACTCCGTGTTACCCGGATGGTCACGCGGTTCAAACGTCGCAGTGGCAACCGCCGGGAACCGTTCCCCATGGCCAACTCGGAGGAGATCATTCGGGAAATTCCACCAAGTTGTTTAACAGTTCCAGAGCGGGGTATGTCAATCACATCGAACTGAGCAGTGTGCTCAGGCGTTGACACAAAGGAGGAGAGCACATGCTTTACGGAGGAATTCTCGGAACGATTCTGGTCATTCTGCTGATCATCTTTCTCGCCAAGCGAGTCTGACGCAGCAACCGAGCCGGGATGAGCCATCGGGCTCATCCCGGCTCTTTCGCGCACGGGCAGAACCATGGAATAGATGGAATAACAAGTCTGGAAAAAGTCCCGGATGAGCGATACCGAGGGGCG
Organism: Acidimicrobiales bacterium; assembly: GCA_013003535.1. Classification (GTDB taxonomy): domain Bacteria; phylum Actinomycetota; class Acidimicrobiia; order Acidimicrobiales; family SZUA-35; genus JABDIY01. The sequence continues at coordinate 54,037 of JABDIY010000162.1, forward strand.
TTTCAGTTGCAGCATCACGGGGTATGCCAAGGAGGTACCCCAAACCGAAAGGAAGCATTTATGAGTGGTGAAATGGACAAGCTGAAGGGCCGGGCAAAGCAAGCAGCCGGCGACCTTACCGACAATGATGAACTGGAGCGGGAAGGCCAGCGGGACGAGTCGGCCGGTAAGTTGAAGGACACGGTGGACGACGTCGAAGACGGCGTCGATGATGCCATCGATTCGGTGAAGCGCAAGGTCAACTAGTTCTACGAGGTTGGGGCTCCGGCTGACTTGCCGGGGCCCTTCTCGCGTCCGGATGCTCCTTGTCTCTCCGACCACCTCTAATGCCGGACGTCCCACCGTCTAGGTCAGCCGGACTCCCCCACCCGGAGTGACCTCTGCCGATCCTTCCATCGCCGCCTTGAAACTGGGAGTGGCCTGGAGTGCGACGATGTCTGCTGGCATCTCGATACCGGCTGAATCCAAGGCTTCCTTGACAGTCTTGATTGCCTCATCGAGCATGACTCGAACCTCGTGTTGTCCCGGACTGCACCAGAATCGTGCCTGGATATTCACAGTTGAAACGCCAAGGTCGGTGACGAGCGCTTCAGGGGCCGGCTCTGAGGCGACTCCATCCAGACTCGCCAACGCATCGACGATCACCTGGGTCGCGTGTCGAGCGTCGTTCTCGTAGGCAACTCCGGCAACAAAGTCAACGCGTCGATCATCGAAGTGCGTGTTGACCTTGATGACGTTCTTGTACACGTCCCGGTTGGGAATCACCACGAGGCGACCGTCGTAGGTCTTGATTCGCGTTTCCCTGATGGTGATCGCTTCAACGGTACCAGCCTGATCCGACACCTCTATCTGATCACCGGACTCGAAAGGTTGGCGTATCAGAAGTAGCACACCTGAGAGCGTGTTCTCCAAAATGTCTTGGAAGGCGAATCCGATGGCCACCGAGAAGAACCCGAGACCGGCGAGCAGATCCACTGGTTTGACCGAGGGAAAGGCTGCAGCGGTTGCTGCCAGCGCAAAGACTCCAAAGACAATCCAGCCCGCGAGCTTGCTCATTACACGAGCGAACGACTCCGTCTGACTGCGCTGGAAAACCTTCATCAAGACCGTCCGAATCAGGCGAGAAAGCACATACCCAATCAGAGTGATGACGATTGCCACACCGACTCGAGGTATTGCCTCCAGGAAGCCTTCGATCATGTTCCGAGCCGAGTCGGAGATTTCCTGGGAGGGAGAATCGAGTGAATCTTCGGCGGTCTGCAACAGCGCGGACGGGAGCTTTCTCATATGCATCGGAGGTTAATACCCGGCAAGCTTCCTTTTACTCTTCTTCAACCGCCGGCCAGTAGCTGTTACTCACGGGCGGAATCTACGGGCATCTCGCGATGACGGGCAGATGCGACGCAAAATAACCCGTAGGCGACGAGTCCAAGTCCCGTAATGGCAACGAGGACACTCCCCCCAGTCGTCTGGGTTGTCTGGCGTAGCGTGCTATCGAGACCCCCGGCTTCGGTTGCCTGTCCTTGCCAACCTGCGACCATCAGAAAGACCGCGATGAGAACGAACGAAAGAGACCGCCCGAGTTCACCGGCGCGACCCAAGCCGTCGATAAGTTGCCGCTCGGCATCGCCGGCCGATTGGAGTTTCAAGTCATCGGAATAGTCGCCGGTCAATGTCCGTCGGCCCCGCCGAATCGCGATCGCAGCGACAACGCCGCCTGCGAATGCCAGCGCCACTCTGCCCAACGGATACTGGAGAGCCGTCGCTGATAATCTCTCAACTGTCCATTTGGCATCAGAGGACGAACTGAGCAGGGCCAAACGAATGGCCGTGAGCGCGAGCGAACCGTAGAAAAGGATCCCGATGAGTTTGCCTATGCGATCCAACCATGTGAGCACGTCCAAGCCCCGCATGACTAGAAGATGGGTTGCCTCCCAGATCGCGAACAGCGCGAGACCTGCCCCCAGAAGAAGGAGCAGAGCCGATCCCCCAGTGGCGTCCGCAACCAGTCGCAACGCCCCCTTCTGGTCTGCGTCCTCGGTGAAGAGTCCAGCGGCCAACGCCACGGCTATTCCGCCGGAGATCACATAACTGATTCCCCGGGCCGCCCAACCGGTCCTCGCCAGTGGCGCAACACTGGTAGCCCACCCTTCGTCAACGGGAAGAACTTCAGCTGCGGACTCTGCGGTCATCAACCTTCTGCTTCCGCTTCATCCCTATCGCTGTTGTCTGCAGCAGGGTTGTCATCAGTAGCAGAGTAATCATCGATAGCAGAGTCGTCAGGAAAGGGATTTCGGCCGGCCGATGAGTCCAGGGCACCCAAGTGCTCCGACGCGTCCTGAGCGGGAGAGTCTGCATCAGGGTCCATCGTGATCTCACCGTTCGGGGATTCTGTCGTTGGGACGGGATCCTCCTGCTCCTCCATGAATTGATGGACAGTAGACCGTGTTGCTGCCTTCTTTTTAAGTGCCATTCCAACGGTCTGCCCCGAGATCACCCGATCAAACCGTTTGTGAAAGAATGCAACGGATGATTCACCCTGTAATCGCCCTGTAGCCAGGTGGATCCGAGCATGCCTGCTTCGAGAGTAGATCCGGACGCCCCCATCAACAGCGCGAAACGAACCGCATCGCATCATCGGAAAGTGCGTAACTCCAAACGACTAGCATCGCCTGATGGGTGAACTGTTTGAAGACCGGGGTCCACTCCGCTTACAGGCGCTCCGACTTCGATTCACCGAGTCGCTCTTTTTCATTCCAGCGCTCATGGTCTTGGCGAGTCTCCTGCTGTCCCAGATCACAGTTGCGATAGACAAATCGATTGCCGATGAAGTGCTCCCAAGCTATTTCCAGACCACCGTCGAGAGTTCTCGCGCAATTCTCGCAGCGATCGCCGGAGGCACCATAACGGCGGCATCCGTCGTGTTCTCACTGACACTCATAGCGGTTCAACTTGCTGCGAGTCAGTTTTCCCCTCGCGTACTGCAAGGGTTTCTCGGTGACCGCTTCCAACAGATCGTGATGGGGACGGTCGTGGGGACGTTTTCCTTCTCGCTCTTCGTCCTTCGCGAAGTGAGTAGTGCGCCCGGGGACGAAAGCGCATTTATCCCTCAGCTTTCAATTGCCGTAGCACTGCTGTTGGCAATTACCGCTCTGATGTCGGTACTTGCCTCGATCGACCACACCGCCAAAGGGCTCCGCGTCGGAACGGTAGCCGACGGCATAATGGAGCGAACAATCGCAGTCATCAAGGACCAACTCGTGCCTCGTCAATCCGAGGAGGACGCTCCGGTCCTCGTCGATGCTCCTGGCCGCATCCCTGCACCGCAATTGGGAGATGATGACATAACCATCCAGCCGCCACAAAGTGCGCGAACGCTCTTCGCCCCACGGACGGGGTGGGTTACCGGGCTCCAGGCCACTCGTGTCGTCGAGGTCATCCCAGCTGGATCTACAGCTCTCATCAGTGCGGCAATCGGCACCTATGTCGTCGAAGGTACGCCGCTGGCACACGTTTGGCCGTGCGAAGAGAATGAGTTCAACGAAATCGTCGACAGCTTGCACGAGATCATTCGAATCGAGAACGAGCGATCCACCCAACAAGACATCGGTTTCGGGTTCGTCCAGTTCAACGACATGGCGCTGAAAGCGTTGTCACCCGGCGTGAACGACCCCAACACTGCTGTGGAGATCATCGTGCGCATTGGTGCCGTTGTCACCGAGCTCTTCAGGCACAGGCTCGGCCCGCAGCGGTATGAAGCAGATAGCCGAACGGTCTTGCGTCCCGGTGAGGCGCATCTCGAGGAGTATGTCGATCTCGCTTTCGAATCGATTCGCCGCTATGCCCGGTCCGATCATCGGGTTCTCGGCGCACTGGTCCAAACCGTTCACTCCATTATTCAGGAGCTTGAGCGGGTTGGTCTCGATCACGAGCAAAACTCGGCCCGGGAAACGCTGTGGAAACAGATCGCACTGGCCGGCTCGGAGTCCGAGCAGCTCGCAACCGTCGAAGATCGCCGAAGACTGCGGGCGATCGTTGAGCCGATCCTTGCGAAGAGGCCGGACGCCTGAGACGTCCGGCCGATAACCCACCTCACGGTCGGATCCACTCCATTCAAACGGCAGCTGAGCAAACGGCAGCTGAGAGACTGCGCTCTAATAGAGCAGTTGCGTCACTGCCCAACTGGGTGCCAGAACAGCCTTCGCACCAGAACCTAGGGGTCGACTACGACGCTGCGATCCTTCTCAACCACAGTGTGTTCGCGCGTCGTTCCCATCGCCATGGTTGCGACCAGCCCGATAGCACCCACGATCATCATGATGATCCCCGCTGTATTGATATTGAAGCCTGACGTTTCTACCGTCACGGCGAAGTAGAGAATGGCCCCCAACGCCAGCAGGGCAAGCGACCCACCGATTCCTGATGTCCTCATTCCATTTAGCCTTTCGTACGCTCCGATTCGGAGCCGATTACGTTAGGTCGAGGTCTGCCCACCCTGCGTGGGTTCTAAACCTCGCAGATTTTAAAGTGCCCGCATCGTCTCTACGGCGTCCAGAGCTCTGTACACAAAATACACTGGGGCGCACCTCGACAGGTGCGCCCCAGCTTCTCACGGTCTATTCGTAGTGAGATTTCGGCGAGGCCGTGATCTCACAACAGTGCCTAGAAGTAGTGGCGCCGGCCCAGTGGTCGGCCGATGCCTCCAAGGATTGCTAGCGCAACTCCAACGACAGCCAGGATGATCCCCAGCGTGTAGAGGATTGAGATGTCGAGAACGACACCCAGAATCAGCAGTAGTACTCCGAGAACGATCACAGTTGCTCCTTTGCTTGTGCGTACAGCACGACCTACCCACAGTTCGCACGCCTAAACCCATCTCTTCCACCCGAACTCCTGCTACTCGAAACCGCTTTTGCGGCATTACTGCCAATCAATCCATCCCACTGAGTTCGCCGGCGCGCGAACGGTTTCCTTGCTGCGGAACAAGCGAAGCGGTGTCTATGTTCTCGTCGCAGACCACACTGCGGACAAGTTCGATAGGGCACTGCACAGCGAGACTCCGGGCTGAGTCGAGCAAATTCTTTCGCAAATTCGGCTTTGAACTCCGCGTGATCTATGTCATTGCGTTCTAGCATCGCGCCAACACTGGCGTCAGAGCTCCTCGATTACACCCTCCGCAGAAACCCAGTAGGTATAAGGTGTTCGCGGTCTTACATCGCAAATGCGATAAACAAGGATTGATTGGAATAGAAACAAGAAGTGAACAGCACAGAAGAGATCAGGTGCGAAAGGTCAGGACCGGTCGAAAGATGCCGAAGCAATTAGAAGACTTCGGTGATTCACTAGTAACGCGCATGACCTCAAACCCCACTCAACACCTTGTGGTCGACGGCTCCAACATTGCAACGGAGGGTCGAACCAATCCAAGTCTCGCCCAACTGGACGAGGCGGTATCGGCTGTCTCAAAACAGGGTTACGGCCCAGTGACGGTAATCGTCGATGCAACGTTCCCTCGCCGCATCGACCCTTCCGAAGTTGAGGAGTTCGAGCGCCGTACGCTCGAGGGCACAATCGTGACTCCACCGGCAGGGGTCGTCGGACGAGGCGATGCTTTCATTCTGCAAGTTGCCGCCCAGGTAGACGCCGTGGTTCTCTCCAACGACTCATTCCAAGAATTCCATGGTGAGCACGAATGGCTACTCAACGAAGACGGCCGCCTGCTCGGCGGCAAGCCAGTACCGAACGTTGGCTGGGTGTTCTCACCGCGCGGGCCAGTGCGCGGAGCGAAGAGTCGCCAGTCCGTTCGTGAGGCCAAATCCTCCAAGTCAGAGAAGCCAACCAAGACGCCGACCAAAACGGCCGCCAAGAAGTCTGCGAAAAAGCGCAAGACCACTTCCCCGAAGCAGAAGAACCAGACGAGCTCGAAGGAAGTAAGCGCAGACAGCCCGATGCCTGTCCCGAAAGATCCTCCTGCCTCCCGGCGACGCCGAGGTGCCGAGACTCGCCGTGACGCGCAGGAAACCGGAGCCAAATCGAGCGCGCCCAAGCCGAGCGCGCCCAAATCGAGCGCGCCCAAATCGAGCGCGCCCAAATCGAACGGCGTGAAGGCGAAGAAATCAGCGAAGTCGAAAGAGTCGAATCATCTCAACGATGTCACGGAGTTCATGAGCTTCGTGAGCGCGCATTCCTTGGGTGACACCATCCAGGGAGAGGTGGAGCGATTTTCAAGTCACGGTTGCTATCTCCGGGTAGCGACCGCCCAGTGTTATCTGCCAAGCAAGGCGATGGGAGATCCGCCCCCTACCAAGGCCCGGGACGTTGTGTCCAAGGGTCAACTGGTGGAGGCAAAGGTGGAGTCTCTCGACGCCGAACGACGAGGGATCAACGTTTCGCTGATCCGCGTGCTCCCTCGGGCAGATCGCAGTGATCAGCAGAAACCCTCGTCCTTGCCAAATGGCAGGTCGATTAGCAACACGCCCCGTAGGAGCGAATCAATTATGGCAACACCCAAGAAGGCTGCGAAGAAGCGGACCACAAAGAAAGCTGCGGTCAAGAAGACCGTGGCCAAGAAGACAACAGCGAAGAAAGCAGCGAAAAAGGCTCCGGCCAAGAAAGCTGCTGCGAAGAAGGCACCCGCCAAGAAAGCCGCACCAAAGAAAGCTGCAGCAAAGAAGGCACCCGCCAAGAAAGCCGCCCCAAAGAAAGCTGCAGCAAAGAAGCGGACTACAAAGAAGGCTGCGAAGCGCACCACAAAGCGCTAAGAATTCTTCGAAGCCGATTGGGCCCCTGTGGCGGCAGGGGCTGCCTTCGGCAATACCATCCGTGCCATGTCGGCACAGTACATATACTCGATGCACAAGGTGGGCCGGTACTACCCCCCGGATCGTCAAGTCCTCGAAAACATCAGCCTGTCCTTTTTTCCCGGGGCCAAGATCGGGGTCCTCGGGTCGAACGGCTCGGGCAAGTCATCGCTGCTGCGAATCATGGCGGGCCTCGACGACGGCTATTCCGGTGAAGCACGCCTCACGCCGGGCTTCACCGTTGGATACCTCGAACAGGAGCCGAGCCTTGACCCATCGAAGGATGTGCGCGGCAACGTGATGGATGGCGCCGGGGCAACTGTCAAGCTTCTCGCCGATTATGAGGCGCTGATGGAGCAGTGGGCCGATCCGGAAGCCGATTACGAAAAACTGGGCGCGACCCAGGCCGACTTGGAGGCAAAGATCGAGGCGGCTCAGGGATGGGATCTTCAGCGCACCATAGAGATCGCGATGGATGCTCTACGGCTTCCGCCCCCGGAAGAGTCCGTGGTACATCTGTCCGGTGGCGAAAAGCGCCGGGTTGCGCTCTGTCGGCTATTGCTCAATCAACCCGATCTACTCTTGCTCGACGAACCCACGAACCACCTCGATGCCGAGAGTGTTCACTGGCTGGAGAAACGTCTCGACTCGTATCCGGGCACGGTGGTTGCCATAACGCATGACCGCTACTTCCTGGACAACGTGGCAAAGTGGATACTCGAACTAGATCGGGGCAAGGGCATTCCCTTCGAAGGAAACTACTCCTCGTGGCTTGAACAGAAACAGGACAGGCTGGACTCAGAGCAGCGCGCCCAAGCAGCCAAGAAACGAACCCTGGCGCGTGAACTCGAATGGGTGCGCATGGCGCCAAAGGCCCGCCAGGCGAAGGGAAAAGCCCGACTTTCGGCATATGAGAACCTCCGAAAAGCATCAGAGGCATACGATCCCACTCAGGAGAAGGTCCAGATCCATATCCCATCCGGCCCTCGCCTGGGCGATCAGGTGATCGACGTAAACAATCTCTCCAAGGCCTTCGGCGACAAACTCTTGATCGAAGACCTTTCCTTCAAGTTGCCGAAAGCCGGAATCGTGGGAGTCATCGGCGGAAACGGCGCGGGCAAGACCACGCTCTTCAAGATGCTCATCGCTGCAGCCACCGGAGACGGTGAAAAGCCAGATCGTGGCGAAATCACGATTGGATCCACCGTGAAAATGTCCTATGTGGACCAAAGCCGAGACGTGTTGAATCCGGACAACACCGTCTATCGGGAGATCACCGGGGGCGAGGAGGTGATCGACCTCGCTGGGCGCGAGGTGAACGGTCGCGCCTATGTAGCCAGCTTCAACTTTCGTGGATCCGACCAACAAAAAGACGTCGGTCTGCTTTCGGGCGGAGAACGAAACCGGGTCCATCTGGCCAAGGTGCTCAAGGACAATGGCAACGTGCTCCTCCTCGACGAACCCACCAACGACCTCGATGTCGACACGCTGAGAGCCCTTGAAGATGGGCTGGACCGGTTCGCCGGTTGCGCCGTGGTGATCTCCCACGATCGCTGGTTCCTCGACCGTATCGCCACTCACATCCTCGCATTCGAGGGCGATAGCCAAGTCCGCTGGTTCGAAGGCAACTTCTCAGAGTACGAATCGTTCCGGGAGGAACAGTTCGGCGAAGCGGCCTTGCCCCACCGGCTCAACTACAAATCTGCGGTGTGACCAAGCCCAGCGCGATCCAAGCCGTTCGCCCGAGCCTCTCGATGGCACGATCGCTGGAGCAGTCTGACGAGATAGTCCAGACGTCACACAGGCTGGTATCGCATATCTCCGCTGAATACAGCACACTCAACTGATGGCCATTTCCTCGTCGGCCCCCGTCGATCCGCCCACTTCTGAACCCTCGGGCCTATTCGTCCCGTCGCCGGTTCCGCCGCAGGACCGGAAATGGGGGTCCTTCAGCGACACCCCGCCATGGATTCTTCCTAGCAGAATGCCGATTTGGCGAACTGGCGCCGCACGTCGCCGCAAAGACCAGGCGCGTGAGCTGCCTACCTACTATCGGGCTCCGAAGCTACCCCCGTTACGGCGCGCCCTCACGGTGGCTCGAATCTTGGGTCAAGCAGTGCTGGTCTGGGCCGTAAAAGAACGGGGTCGCCCATCCTCCAAAGCCGGGATCAGTCGCCGACTGAGGGTGGCGGCCGAGCGGCTGGGTCCCACGTACATCAAATTGGCGCAGATCATCAGCGCCGGCGAAGGGGTGTTCCCAGCCGAGCTGGTTGCGGAATGCAAGAAGTGTCGGGACCAGGTGCCGCCGGTTGATTATCCCGCCGTTGTTGAAGTGGTAGAGGAGCAGTTGGGCCGCCCGATCCACGAAGTCTTCTCCCGGTTCGCTCCCACCCCGATTGCCGCGGCATCCATTGCCCAGGTTCACCGGGCCACCCTTGTGGATGGCACGGAAGTCGTGGTCAAGGTCCAGCGGCCTGGAATCGACGAGCTGGTGAAGAAGGACTTGAAGGTCTTGGCCTTCATCGCTCCCCTGCTCGTTGGACGTATCCCGGTTTCCGCTCTGGCCAATCCGCCGGCGCTTGTCGAGTTGTTCGCCGAGACCATCATCGAGGAATTGGACTTCCACCTCGAAGGCGACAATATGCTCGATGTCGCCGAGGTCATGGTGAAGCTGAATCAGACCGGCTTCGTGATCCCCCGACCCCATCCCGAATTGGTCACCGAAAAGATCCTCGTGATGGAGGAGCTGAAAGGGTTCAGTTTTGATGACGTTGCCGGCATGAAGAAGGCTGGCGTCAACACCCACGATGTGATCCGCACCGGTATGATCGGCTTCCTCGAAGGTGCCTTCCTCCACGGCGTTTTCCACGGCGACCTCCACGGCGGCAACCTTCTCGTTCTCCCCGATGGCCGAACTGGGCTCATGGACTTTGGGATTACCGGCCGTCTCAGCGACGCTGAAAAGCAGGCCTTCATGAAAATGATGATGACGGCAACAATGAACGATGTGAACGGCCAGGTTGAGGCGCTTCGGGACCTCGGAACGCTTCCGCCCGGTACCGACGTTGCGGCCGTCGTGCGAGACCTCGGCCTTGACGGGCCGCCGATCGACCCCAACAAGCTGACCCCCGATGAGCTGATCGCGGAACTCCAGCGAATCATGAAAGCACTGCTCGGTTACGGCGCTCGACTCCCCAAGCCGTTGATGCTTTATGTGAAAAACCTGATCTTCATCGATGGTGCTATCGCAACGTTGGCTCCCGACTTGGACCTCTTCGGCGAGGTCACCTACATTGCCACGCATTTCTTCACCCAACACGGCCAGACCATCGCCAACGAACTGGGCGTTGACCACGGTGATTGGCAGCTCGATCTCGACGGCATCAAGGCCGGGTTTGGCGTTGACCCCACTGAGCGAGAAGCGCTGAGCCACGCTGAACTCACGGCTCGACGGGCGGAGATCAACAAGCGCCTCGCGGGCGAGAACCCGCTGAAGTCCTTCCGGGGGTTTATGTAGCTAAGGTCCCGAAAACCTGACAATGGAAAACCCTTATGGGTGCAGATCTGATCGCCACATCACAAAGCGAGGTCGCACTAGGGTTATCGAAATGCTCGCCCAGGTAGAGGCCCCGCAAAGGTCCGCGAATCAACGGACCGGAAAAGTCGAAAGCCGGGAACCATGACCCTTCGCGTCCTCAGCGCCGAACCAGGCGGAACGGGAATGCCGCTTGATCCCCAGACACTCGAAGCAGCGACCCGTTCCGGTTGGGTCTGGATCGACATGGAAGCGGAGGATGCCGCCGAATTGGAAATAGTTGCGGGTCTCCTGGGCCTCGATTCCATGGCGATCAGCGACGCCATCGAAGACGAAGATCATGCCAAGCTGGACGATTTTGGCGATCACCTGCTTCTCATCCTGCACGGGCTTTCCGAAGCCGACGATGGCGACATCAGCACCTACGAGCTGGACTGCTTTCTCACGGAGACTGCCTTGGTAACGGTACGGTCGGGTCCGTCTCGTTCAGTCGAGCGGCTCTGGGCCGAACTCCAATCCAGTCAGGAACTCGCCCACGGCGGCGCGGATCAACTGCTGGCCCGGCTGGCCGCTGTACTCCTGCGCCGGTGGATCGCAGTGGTGGACACTGTGGAGGTGGCGCTGGATGAACTCACCGAGCGGGCCCTTGCGGCTGATCAGGAAGTACTCCGGGAAGTGACATTACTGCGCGGTGAACTGGGCTCGATCAGACGAATGGCCCGCCCACAGCTCCAGGCGTTGGGCGAGGTCAGTCGGACCCAATCGATGCTTGTCAGTGAGGCGGGCCGGCGTCGCTTCGCCGACGCTCGCGATGCCGCTGTTCGAGTGGATCAGACGTTGGAATCCACACGAGCCTCATTGAAGGATGCCCTGGATGCCTACTATGGCGCCCAAGCTCAACGGGCCACCGAGGTATCCCGGGTGCTCACCATCTATGCAGCAATTCTGCTGCCGCTATCGCTCGTGGTTGGCTACTACGGAATGAACACTCCTGGGCTGCCCGGCGCATCCAGCGATAACGGCTGGCAATGGATCACCGCTATGCTCGTTGGGGTTGCCGTGATATCTCTCGGTGTGTTCGTTGCCGTCGGCTGGATTCGACTCCCGGCGCAACGGCGAGCCTCGAGTGTGTCCCAAGCAATCCGCGCCGCCTTGCGAGCGCCAGCGCATGTGGGCGGCGCTCTTTACAAAGCGGCGGCTCCTACCGCCCGTCGAAAGGTGCCCAGCGGACGTTGGCCGACCGGATATCGCAGGCCGAAGCCGAATCCCTGAGAAAGGGAGGAATGGGATCAGCCGCGCAGGACCTCCAGGCAGCGGTCAGCGAACTCCGGTCGGCAAATCAGCAGGTCCGGCAGATACGGATCGGCGTTGTTGTACATCATGGGCGAGCCATCAATCCGAGAACAATGCAAGCCGGCCGCACGCGCCACCGCAACCGGGGCGCAGCTGTCCCATTCATATTGGCCACCGGAATGGGCATAGATATCGGCCTGGCCACGAACCACAGCCATCGCCTTGGCGCCGGCTGATCCCATCTCTAGGTATTCAGCGTCCAACGCGGCGGCCAACATTTGAGCAACCGGCGGACGGCGAGTCCGGCTGACGATGACCCGTGGAGTCGCCGATGGCATTGGGGGCACCGTTGGCGGATGCAGCGTACCGAACACCAGATCCTCCGCCGGAAGCGCTACGGCGCCAGCGATGGGGCTGCCGTCGGCAACGAGAGCTATGTGAACCGCCCAGTCGACCCGCGGCGGCTCAGCGTATTCTCGTGTCCCATCAACGGGGTCTACGATCCAGACCCGATCGGCGGCGAGCCGATCGAGACGATCAGCTCCCTCTTCGGACAGGAGGGCATCCCCGGGGCGCTCGGCGGCCAAACGCTCGGCGATGAAGCGATGGGCGGCAGCGTCGCCGGCGTCTTTCATCGCCCAGTGATGAGCCTCGTGATCCACCAACCGCTCGCGCAACTCGAGCAAGATTTTCCCGGTATCGGACGCCAACTGGGCCGCTAAAGCGTGGTCTTCAGGTGGTGCACTCACGTGCCACACCGTAACTGCCTTACTCCTCGGGCGGACCGAAAGGTTCTTTGGCGTCCAGGTAGCACTCCTCGTGGAAGTGCTCCACGTGATCCCACACACCCTTGACGTAGATGTTGCAGATGACCTGCATATCGCGGTGACGAGCCCGAAATTTGACTCGCTCCTCGCAGTGTTGGCACTCGGTCATACTGCCCGCCTCGATGAGTCGGGTCACAGCACGGGAGGTCCACTTTTTCGGGGCCGGTTTGGCGGCAGCTCCCTTTTTCGCAGGAGATTTTTTCGACGCCACTCTGGTTGCCATGAAGTAACTATCGGCAGGAATCGCGGGGTATTGAGGTGCTCGGTTTCTCGCCAGCAGCGCAGGGGTGAGCAGCGTTGGGACCAATAGGCTGCTGGCGTGAGATTGGTAGTAGCCGAGTGCACCGTGACCTACGAGGGACGGCTGACTTCACGGCTGGGTCGAGCCAAACGACTGTTGATGATCAAGGCCGACGGTTGTGTTGCGATCCATGCGGATGGCGGCGCCTACAAACCTCTGAACTGGATGAACGCACCCAATATCTTCATCGAGGACCAGAGGAGCTGGAAGGTGTCAAACCAGAAGGGCGAGGTGATCGTGATCGACCTTCACTCCGTAGAAAGCGACACCACCGTGGAGTTGGGGACGGACCCCGGCCTTCAGAAAGATGGGGTGGAGAGCCACCTTCAGGAATTGCTTTCTGAGCAACCCGACGTGATCGAGCACGGCCTTCAACTGATCCGTCGAGAATACCCCACCGAAATCGGTCCAGTGGATCTGCTCTGTCGAGACGCCGCGGGAAATACCGTGGCAGTGGAGATCAAGCGGCGCGGCGAAATCGATGGCGTTGAGCAGCTCACTCGGTACCTCAAGTTTCTCAACGGTCAGCCCGACCTCGCTCCCGTGAGAGGTGTGTTCGCGGCCCAACTCATAAAGCCGCAGGCCAAGGTGTTGGCAGGTAGTCGCGAGATCGACTGTGTAGAGGTGGACTACGACGTTCTTTGCGGTGTGGAACGCCCTCAACAGAAACTCTTCTAAGCCAATCCGATGTTGGCAGACTTGCCCAGCCTGACACTGATCAAGGCGGCAGAAGTGCCAGAATCAAGGGGTGAGTAACCCTGGCGACGGCGTGCAGCAAGTACGTCGCCGTCTCATGATCTCCGCAGTCATCCTGTTCGGGGCATTCGCCGTGCTGGCGATGGCGTGGGGAATCGACTCCGCCATAGGAGCGAATACGGTGGGCCGCAACGTGAGGGTGCGCGGCACCGACCTCAGCGGGATGACCGTTACGGAGATCAAGAACGTGGCGGCAGAGCTCACTACCGCCTTGGCCTTGGATTCGGTCACCATTTCGGTTGGAGACCAGGCGATCGACAGCGACCTCGGAACGTTGGGGGCCAGGGTTGACGGCAACGCTCTGGTGAGCTCAGCCTTCTCAGCTCGAACCGGGGCCAACTTGATCACCGGCCCATTCAAATGGTTGTGGTCCTTCCGCACACCGGTGGAACTGGACTTGCCGTACCTCGTTGACGGGGAAACCGTGGGCGCCGTCGTCTCAGGCCTCATAGCCCCACAACTCAACGGCCCGGAATCGCCCAAAGTGGTCGCCACCGACACCCGGTTTGTCACCGAACCGGGGCGACCAGGAGTAGTGGTGGACCCTGCGCAGTTGGCGGAGCGGATTGTCAGCGCAATCGGGGATCCAGGACCCCACAAATTCAGCCTCACCCCCTATCCCCAAACACCGGAACTTTCAATCGATTCCGTGGGACGCGTTGCAGCAGAACTCAACCAAGCCACTTCAGAACCATTGGAAGTTCGGGTCCTCGACCAATCCACCATTCTCACGGCGCCAGAATTGCGAAGCTTGATCGACGTCGACAACAGCGAGGCTGGCTCCTTCTGGCAAGTGAACCAGGAGCGTGCCATCGCGCTGCTGCAGGACCGCTTCGGTCTCCTCGGAGACGAGAGTCAGAGAGCTCGATTCATCGTTGTGCAGGATCAGCCCGAGATCGTGGCGGCCAACGAAACGGTGCTGTGCTGCGACGACAAGACGGCGGCGCTCCTTCGGGCGGCCTTGCTCACCCGGCCAACCACGCCTGAGCAGGAAGATCCCGAGGACCCCGAAACCGCTGAGGCGATTCGCCGCGTGGAACTTCTCCCGATCATCGCCGATGGAACACAAGGGGTAGCCGAGCTAGAGGCATTGGGCATCACTGAACTGGTATCCACCTTCACCACCAACCATCCGTGTTGTGAAAACCGCGTGGTCAACATCCAGCTCTTTGCCGATTCGCTTCGAGGTCAGATCATCCTGCCCGGTGAAACCCTGAGCCTCAATGGGGTCGTTGGTGAGCGCACCGCGGAGAAGGGCTACAAACAGGCCGGAGCGATCTCTCGAGGAGAACTGGAGCCACAGTTCGGCGGTGGGGTCTCTCAGATCGCTACCACTACGTTCAATGCGGCATTCTTCGCCGGTCTTGATTTCATCGAATATCAAGCCCACTCGCTGTACTTCAGCCGCTATCCCGAGGGCCGAGAGGCAACGATCTCCTATCCCCGGCCGGACCTGAAAGTACAAAACAACACTCCGTATGGCGTCCTCATCTGGACCGAATACACCCCAACCTCGATCACGGTATCCATGTACTCCACCAAGTACGTCCAGGTGGAGGACGTAGGGAAGACTGTGCGCTCCCAAGGGAAATGTCGTCGCGTAACGACCACTCGAGAGCGGACCTACCCCGACGGTACGGTCAACACCGACACTGTATTCGCCGTCTACCGCCCAGCTGAAGGCCTGGACTGCAACGGGAATCCGTCCAACCCCGACTCGATCCCACCAACCACCGCCGCCCCAGCGACCACCGCACCGCCCGCGACTACCGCACCGCCAGCGACTACCGCACCGCCAGCGACTACCGCAGCGCCAGCGACCACCACACCGCCAGCGACCACCACACCCCAAGCGACCAATGCGGCGTCCCCCACCACCATTGCTGACAATGCCTCAGCCGACTTGGCGCCGACTCCCCCCTCAGGACCGACCAGTACTACGACCGCTCAGCCAGCTCCTGCCCCCGATAGTGCAGTTACGGAGCAACCTGAGCTAGAACCAGTCCCGGAGTCCGGCGCCGGTTGATCGCGACCCACCCGCTCCGTCCACCAATCATGCCCACCTCCAAAACCCACCCTCCCCCCGTATCGGCACCAGCACGCTTCTCCGATCGCACGTCGACCAACACGCTCATCGTCGGGGCGGGACCAGCCGGAATCGCTGCCGCAATCACGTTGCACCGTGCGGGGAAAGACGTAACCGTTATCGACAAGGCGCACTTCCCGAGAGACAAGTGTTGTGGTGACGGCCTCACCACCGGCGCCCTCCGACTGCTCGATGACCTCGGTCTGGACCCTGCCACCGTTCCCAGCTGGAAAGCGGTGTCCCGAGTCCAAATCGCCGGACCGAAGGGTGACCCGATTGCCTTCGACCTGCCCCATGGCGCAGGCACGTTTGCTGCGATAGCTCGTAGGTCTGAGTTGGACCACGCCCTGGTGCGCCACGCCCTCTCCCTGGGCATCACTGTCCATGAGGGCGTCAAGCTGGAAAACCTGTCGGCTGGACCTACCACGATCAACGCACACACCACCGCCGGGGTGGTCGAGGCCGAGCACCTGATCGCCGCCGACGGGATGTGGTCACCCACAAGGAAACTGCTGGGACTGACCGTCGAGGGGTATCGCGGTGAATGGCATGCCTTCCGGCAGTATTTCTCCAACGTCACCCCCGCGGCCGGCAACGAGCTTTTTGTCTGGTTCGAGGAGGATCTACTGCCTGGTTATGTCTGGGCGTTTCCGTTGGCGGACGGCTCAGCCAATGTAGGGTTCGGGATCCAGCGCGGTCGCGGCATCGCCATACAGGAGATGAAAGCGCTCTGGACCGATCTCCTCGAACGACCTCGTATTCGCTCGGTGCTTGGCCAAGACGCCATCGCCGAGGGACGACACCAGGCCTGGCCGATTCCCGCCCGGCTCGGAGATCTACAACCACACCACGGACGGACTCTTTTTGTTGGTGACGCTGCTGCCGCAACCGACCCGATGACCGGCGAAGGTATCGGTCAGGCGCTCGCCACGGGCATTTGGGCCGCCGAAGCGATCGTATCGCATCGGGATCCCGAAGCTATCGCTGCAGCGTACGAGGCACGCCTCCGGGTGGGCATGAAGCGGGACCACCAGCTCGCACAGGCTCTCAGCAACGTCTTGGCCCGGCCGCGCTTGGCTCAGGTCAGTGTGCAAGTGGCCAGTGCATCAGCCTGGACTCGGCGCAACTTCGTGCGCTGGTTGTTCGAGGACTATCCCCGGGCGGTAGTCATAACCCCTCGCCGTTGGCACAGACGGCTCTTTTCACAGCCCGGCGCCTACCGATGAGTCCACCCATCGCCTCGCATGAAGTGGTGAATCTGCATCCAACCGCCACGCCGGATGCGTAGTTACCAGCGTGACATCCGCCGTTCTCGCTCGCGACCTCGATGCGCCGAGTGACGCCTTCTGCGAGTATCGTCACGTAGTGCTGACTTCGTCCTCGGAGAACCCAGAAGCCTGGCTTCGGGCGAAGTTCGTGGCCGGCGAGGCTGATGCACTGGCAGCCGTCTATGCCGAGCACGGACCAGCGGTTTACACCTACGCCAACCGGGCTGTTGGCGCAGAGAAGGCCAAGGATCTCACCCAGGAAGTGTTCTTGTCGGCGTGGCGAGCTCGGCATTCGTTCAACCCAGAACGCGGATCGCTTGGGGGGTGGCTCATGGGCATCACCAAGAACCGCCTGATTGACTCCTACCGCAAGGCTGGTCGCCGGGTTGACGAGGCGGAACTGAGTGACACTGTGCAAGCCCGCATGGCCGGTGATGACCATCACAGCTTCCAGTCGCTCACCGACCGAATGGTTCTCTCGTCCGCCCTCGCAACGCTGCCAGACCGCCAGCGGGAGGTTCTGACCTTGGCATTCTGGGGCGATCGCACGCAACAGCAGATAGCTGAAGAAACCGGACTCCCATTAGGAACTGTGAAGAGCGACATGCGACGAGGGCTTTTGAGGCTACGAGCCGAACTGGAGCAGAGCGATGTCCCACAGTAACGGCTTCGGCCTCGAGGAGTCCGAGGCAAACGATCGGGAGACGTTGGAGCTTCTGGACGAGATGAAGAGCCGGCTGGGTGCAACTCAACCGGTCTTCGATGCCCCGCCCGCCGAGATTTGGATGGGGATCGAAGCAGCTCTCGGCGCCGACCCACCCGACGCAATTCATGACCCCACGGTCACAACCTCGCTCGACCAGTATCGGAAACGCCGACGACCGGTCGGTGTGCTTCTCGGCGCGATAGCGGCAGCTGTCCTCGTGGCGGTAGCGATCGGCGAGATCGGCGATTCAACAACCACGATCGGGCGAGTGGACCTTGCGGCTCTTGAAACCGGCGACGCCTACGGTACGGCCACGGTTGTGGAAACTGGCAGCGGTCAAACCCTTCAGATCGAGTTGTCTCGCGACCTGGGCGCCGTTGCTGACGACGAGTTCTACGAGCTTTGGGTCATCGACACCAACGTGGAGGGCATGTATTCCCTGGGCCCGATCACCGCCGATGGCACCTTCGTGGTGCCCGACGGCGTGGACGTGCACGAATTTCCCATCGTGGACATCTCGCTGGAACAAGACGATGGTGATCCAGCTCACGGCGGGGCCTCGGTTGTGCGAGGCCAACTCTGATCACGGGCTTGCCTGCCTCCAACCGCTCTAGAGTGGGCCGATGAACGGTTGGAACTTCGCATCGATCTGGGAGTCGGTAGCAGATGCTCAGCCCGACCGAGCGGCGTTGATTCACGGGAACGAGACCATCACGTGGAACAGCTTCGAACGACGGTCCAACAATCTCGCTCACCACCTGCTCAAATCCGGCTGCACGCATCAGGGAGCCGTAGCGTTCTATCTCTACAACGATCCCGTCTACCTCGAGTTGTTCTTCGCCTGCTCCAAGGCATCACTGGTCCACGTGAACACCAATTACCGTTATGGTCCCGACGAGTTGGTCTACCTATGGCAGAACGCTGACGCTGAGGCGGTGGTGTTTCACGGCTCGTTCACAACGACGGTGAGCGAAGTCCGGCCCCGCACGAGCGGGGTGCACACTTGGATCTGGGTAGACGATGACACCGAACCGTGCCCACCGTGGGCCATCCCCTACACCGATGCCGTGGCCGGTGGACCTCATGAGCGTGCCGTAGGCGACCGCGGCCGGTCCGGCGACGACCTGGTTCTGCTGTACACCGGCGGCACCACCGGAATGCCGAAGGGGGTGATGTGGCGTCAGGACGACCTCTTCGTGGTGACCGACGCCAAAAACAAGGTGCCGCTTCCAGTACTACCCGATTTCGATGCCAACGGATTGTCCCCAGCCGCCATGGCCCGAGTAGAAGAACGAGCCGGCCCGGTCAGCATTCCGGCGTGCCCTCTGATGCACGGCACCGGTCTCTTCAACGCGCTTACGACGGTCAGCCTCGGCGGGGCAATCGTGACCATGACCAATCGCAAGCTCGATATCGCCGAGATCTTCAGTGCGGTGGAACGACACAAGGTGAAGAGCATCTTCATCGTTGGCGACGCCTTCGCAAAGCCGATGCTGGAAGCTCTCGACAGCCAACCGGACCGCTGGGACATCAGTTCGCTGCGGGTGCTCATCTCGTCCGGTGTCATGTGGTCATCCTCGTCCAAGTCCGGCTTGATGGCCCACAATCCCAAGCTGCTCTGCGTGGATACCTATGGCAGTTCCGAGGCGATCGGTATCGGCTCATCGGTCTCATCAAAGGACGGTTCTGCCAAGACCGCCAGCTTCTCGTTGAGCAAGAAGTCGGCGGTGATCACCGAGGACGGCCGAATCGTTCAACCCGGGTCAACCGAAATCGGACGGGTCGGTGTGGCCGGAAGGGTTCCGCTGGGCTATTTCAAAGACCCCGAAAAGACGGCGGTCACGTTTCCAACGATCGACGGGGTGCGCTATTCGGTACCCGGAGACTTCGCCACGGTGGAAGCCGACGGAACAATCACGCTTCTCGGACGCGGCTCGGTCTGTATCAACACCGGTGGAGAGAAGGTCTTTCCGGAAGAGGTGGAGGAAGCACTGAAAAGCCATCCGGCCGTGTCCGATGCGATCGTGGTCGGTATCCCGGATGACCGCTTTGGTCAACGGGTCGCCGCAGTGGTTGCGGGGCCCAATCCGCCCGCCGAAGCCGAGCTCATCAGCTTTGTGAAGAGCCAGTTGGCCCACTACAAAGCGCCCCGCCATGTCCTCGCAGTTCCTTCTCTGGAACGAGCGGCCAACGGCAAGGTTGACTACAAGCACTGGACAAGGTTCGCTGAGCGGTACCTTTCACAAGCGCCGGAGAATTAGGCCTTCCACTGTTCGGCGAGTTTGAGGAATTCCTCCGCTGGACTGGCGGGAACGATGTATCCCGACTCGTCGTTGATGGCCTCCCAATCGTCACGAACCGTCTCTGCGGTGATGGCGTGGCCACGGGCCGTGCCGGGGGTGAGCCCGATGAAGAACCGGGCGATGGTGCCACCGGCCGCGGAGTAGATATTGCCATTCGCAGGACAGTCCGGATGCGAAAGATACATCACGAGCGGGCTCACCAGCTTGGGATCTAGCTGCTCAGCCATGCTCCCGAGGAGTTCTTCGGTCATGCGGGTCAGCGCAACAGGCGCGATGGCGTTGGCCCGAATACCGTACTTGGCCCCTTCTGCCGCGAGTACTCGGGTGAGGCCCACCAGACCCATCTTTGCGGCCGCATAGTTGGCCTGCCCGAAGTTCCCCAGTAGTCCGGAATTGGAGGATGTGTTGATCACCACACCGCTCTTCTGCTCCCGGAAATGTAACCACGCCGGCATCGTGACATAGAACGCCCCTTTGAGGTGGACGTCGATGACCGGGCTGAGCAGCTCGTCGGTCATCTTGTGGAATGTCTTGTCACGCAGGATGCCCGCGTTGTTCACCACGATGTCCACCCGACCGAAGGCGTCGATGGCGGACTTCACGATGGCCTCCCCGCCTTCTTTGGTTGCCACCGAGTCCCCGTTGGCAACCGCTTCGCCCCCGAGCGCTTCGATTTCCTTCACCACCGATTGAGCCGGAGATTCCGATACCGCCCCGCTGCCGTCGAGAGAGGCGCCGAGATCGTTGACTACCACGCGGGCGCCTCGACGGGCGAATTCCAATGCGTGTTCGCGTCCCAAACCCCCGCCGGCGCCGGTGACAATTGCGACGCTTCCGTCAAATCCCAGATCTGCCATATTCTGCTTACTCCTCAGTAACTTCGTAGAGGAGAAAGCCTACCTAGCACGTTTGGCGATCGACACCGACGACCGCTCCGCCAACAACTGGAGCGGGCACAGCGCAAGAAAAACGCCTACTTAGTTGTCCGGCCCTGGGAGCACCACCGCGGGAGGGATGAGCAATGCACGAACGTCGAGCAGCAGGTCCGTCACTTCATCGGAGGGAACCAGCCTGCGGGTGGTGAGCCCACCAAGCCCGGCATCGATCAGCTTGAGCGCTTCGTCTCGTTGGGTGGGATCAAGTACCTCGGTCACGGCGGCCTCCAGAGAACAACGGCAGGGATGCGAGACTCGGATTGTTCGCCCCTCCTGCGATAGCTCTCAGCCTAGCCCAGTTAGGTGCACACCCTTGTTCGGGCTGGAGATGCCGCTGGTGCGGCGGAATGGCTCCTAGCGGGTGAGTTCGAGGAACCGGTTTGCGCCCAGGGCAGTTGCCGCATCATCGTCGGCCAGGCCGGAGGGAAGAATGCCAGGTGGGAAGACGAAGGCGGTCATGCCCCGAATTTGGTTGCCGCGAGAAGTTACGAAGGACATGTTGCCGCCACCGCCTCCGCCACCATTGCCACCGCCACCATTGCCACCGCCACCATTGCCATTGCCATTGCCATTGCCGCCGCCACCGTTGCCATTGCCGTTGCCATTGCCGTTACTCGTGGTCGTGGTCGTCGTCGTCGTGACCGGCGCAGCTACGGATGAGGAGTAATACGAGGTCACGCCAACCGAGGCCATGCCCGGGTCAAGAACCTCTGTGGCATTGTTGTCGGCATAGATGCGCTGCAGGTAGACCGCTCGAAAGGCGGCGAAATGAACGTTGTTGTTGTTGCCGAGGGCTTCACCAACGGGAAGCTGGGGAACATAGGCAAAGCGCGGTGAATCCTGAATGTCGAACATCCCATCGTCGGTGTCGCTGTCCCGGCTGAAGACCGGATCATCACAAGCGCCGTTGCAGGTGTTGTAATGGGGGTCCACGCCGGTGAAACTGCCGCCGTCATCCCAGACCTGGCCCTGGTAGTGCGCCAGACACCGTTCCACCAGTTTCACCATGCGGTCGCTGCGTTCGAACTGAATCAAGTAGGCGCTGACAACATTGGGCAGGTCGGACATGATGCCGTCGTCATCTGGCCAATCCATGCCGCCCTTGTCCATATTGTTGGCATTGCTGAGTGGCTGGGTGTCATCGAAGTCACCGACGAACTGATCGCGCCAACAAGACCGAGGAACGTCACTTGTGTTCGACAGATTCGGATTGATGTAGGCCCAGATTGGCGTGTCGTCCACGACGGCACCATCAAGGGTGAAGCTCGTGGCGGGAGCGAGACTGCTGGTTCGCAGAAGTCGTGCGGGACCGCCATCGGGGAAGGTGTCATCGGACCACATCCCCTCAGCCAGAAAGTTCGGCGTATTGCCGGTGGAGGAGTTTGCTCCGTTGGGAACGGCTCCTCCGAAGTTACAGGCGGTCTGTTCCCACACGCTGGTACCGCCGGTCCAGATCTCCAGGTCGTGATCCAACCCCTGCGCAACGTTCAAGGAATACATCGTTTTGGGGCCGTTGCAGCGCTTGGTTGTCCCGTCTGAGCCACCACCGAAGGTATAGAAGTCCACGTTGCCGAAGTTCCCGTTGGTCGAGCCTGTGCACTCGTTGCTCTTCGATCCGTCCTTGAGACATTCGTAGTCTCCTGCGCCGGCCGGGATTGCGAAGGGGAGCACGTCGGACACGGAACCAGTACTGGATTGGGCGAAAGCGGTGTGGGTGATCGTGTTCACACCACCGAGTCGGCCAAGGGTGGTCTGGAATTCTCGGGGGGGAACCTGAACTCGTATCTCCCCGTAGGACCCATCGTGGGCAAGACAGTTGTAGCTGGGATAGGTCGACCAACCGGCCGGCACTGACATGCCACATGTATTGAGCTCGGCCAACGTGAAGGCGCCGCCCTCGGTGACGTTGGCATTGAACATTTCGAGAACGGTGGCGGCAAACGTCGCTTCGTCGTAACGGTCCTGGACCGCCGCCAGGACCGCGGTATCCGCCGCAACCTGATCGGTGCGACGTAACAGCATCACGTAACCGACGTCCACGACGATCGATGCAAAAAGCAGCATCGCCGCAATAGCGGCCACCGTTACGATGATGGCTGATCCTTTTTCCCTTTCGGGCGCCGCGCTGTCCATCTATGTTGAATCGGCAGAAAGCCAAGATTCATGAATAGGACCAGCGCCAACGCTCGGTAGGTAGATCTACCCCGTCGCCCGTGGACGGGCACCTAGCAAACGTCGGAACACTCGGTGGGCGTTCCCACACGCACGCCGCCATCGCCGATGACGTCATCTGCGGAGTCCTCCAATGCTGCCATTGCCAATAGCAATGGAATCGCTATCACCGCGAGAACCATCGCCACCTCGACGGCGGCTACTCCGCGCTGCCGACGCAGCCTGTCGAGCATCGTTTCGCTGCGCTGAGTGTTCATCGAGTCAACTCCACGGAGGCGTTGGATCCCACTTTTCCGACGGCGTCGAGCTCGGCCAAGTTCCCCGGCAGACTCCCTGGGGGAAAAACGAACCCGGTGATGACCCTGGCGGTTGAATTGTCTCCGGTGTAGACCTCGCCGATCACCGAGGTCAGAGAGTTGGCCGGGTCTTGTGCGGCCGTGTAGATGCCCGGGTCCCACCGATCGTGTTGGCCCCAGACACGCTGAAGGAACGTTGCCCGGAAGTGCTGGAAGTAGACAATGTTGTTCGACCCAAGAGAATCAGCGACTCGGAGCTGTGGCACATAGCCAAACCGTGGCGACTGCTCGATATCGAATATGTCGTCGTCGGGATCGCTGTTGTAGCCGAATACGGGGTCCGTACAGCCAGAGAAAAGGCAGCCAGCGCTCGGATCTGAGCCACCGAAGTTCGGGGCACCGAAAGCGTCGACGCCGTCGGTCCATGCGTTGCCTTCGTAGTGGGTCAAGCACCGTTCGAGTAGCTTCACCATCCGGTCGGGGCGGTCAATGCCGTTGGCTGGGTCCAGGAGGTAGTTGGCAACGTCGAGATCGATAGACGTCATGAACATGTCATCGTCGGGTAGGTTCATCCCTCCGCTGTCCATGTTCCCGCCCGAATCGAGCGCTCCAACAAACTGATCCCGATGACAGGATCGGGGCACGTTTGCGCCTGTGAGGTCCCGCGTTATGAAGTGCCACAGAGGGGTGTCGTCGACCACTACCGCTTTGGCATTCTTCCCGAGAGGTATGGAGGTGAATCCGGGAAGAGTTCCCAGACGAGTCAACCGAGAGCCTTCGCCGTCTGGGAACGTGTCCGGTCCCATGAGACCCTCGGCAAGTGTTCCGGGGGTGTTGCCCGACGAAGGGCGCGCCCCGTTCACTCGAGGGTCCGTAGCCGCGGCGCGGACGGCGAGATCGCAGAGGGTCTCTTCGGCGTGCGCTACGGGAACACCGTCGTAGGCGGCGACATCATGATCAAGACCCTGCGCCACATTCACGGGATAGATCACATTCGGGCTGTTGCATTTGTTGACCGTGCCCTTGTCGGGATTGCCGACGAAGAAAAGTTCGAGGTCGCCGAAGTTGCCCGAGTTGCCGCCGGTGCAATCTGGTGTTGCAGTACCCGTCTTCACGCACTCGTACAGTCCAGCGTCGGCTTCGAGTGCGAAGGGAAGTATTTCAATACGGTTGGGTGCGGCCCCGGCCTGCGCAAAGGCGGAATGATCAATTGTGTTGATTCCCGCCAGTTGGCCAAGAGCCGTTGAATACGTACGGGTGGGAATTCGAAGCCGTATTTCGCTGTAGGTCTTGTTGTGGGCAAAGCAGGTATAGGTGGGGTAGACCGTCCACCCAGGTTCCAGTGTCTCGGCCGAACAACTCCGGAGCTCGGCATCGGTTACATCAGGGGCAGGCAGGTTTTCATTCAGGACAACTAACGCCGTAGCGGCCATGGCCGCCTCGTCGTAACGATCCTGGACCGCAGCCAGTACGGCGAGGTCGGCTGCGGATTGATCACGGCGCCGCTCGATCATGACGAAGCCGACGTCCACGATGATCGAGGCAAAAAGCAACATGGCAGCGATTGCAGCCACCGTGACAATGAGGGCTGAACCGCGTTCGGTGGCGTGGTCCTGCCGCTGAGAAGCGCTGGGCGCCATCATGGACACGCCTGTGGAGCGCCGCCGGTTTCCACCCAGCTGGCGTCCCGCTCGAGGCGGAACGTAACGTCACTGGAGGGAACAACGCTGTTGAGGAATACGTCGTAGAAGTTGGTGAGCTGTACCAGGTCCCGTTCCACCCGAACAACGCCGGTGTCGCCTGCTTCGGTCTTGGTGGCATCGGCGAACGTGATCTCCACCCGAGTGCCAGTGGATTCTTCTACGCGGGAACAGATCTCGGCGATCAGTGCATCTCGTTGGGTGGCGCCGGTAACCCCACCCGGGGCGTAGTTGACCGCCACGAGGCGGGCACCTTCCCGAGCGCCGTGGCGCGTGTCGAGGATCTGGTAGTAGGTCCACCCGAATTCGATAATGGCAAATAGCACCCCAAACAAGATGGGCGCGATCAACACAAACTCGATCATTGCAGTGCCGCGCTGCTTGTTTTCCCGCATATTGCTCACGGTTCAGGTATCGGCGCATCATCACGTTCCTTGAGCGGTCCAGCGAACCCTTCAATGGGTTGATTCGCCCAGCCCAAAGCCCCGGGGCCAACCCAAATATGCCGGGAATGAAGTCCAGCCATCCTTCTCTCAAGGTGCCGGCATTACGCGTCGATCCGATCGGGGACGATCAACCTCCGTCGCCGACAAATCATGACCGCCGCTACGCCCTCCCCCGCTTCACCATCCTCGTGGACTGCCGAGGATGAGCGCGCCCTTCTCCGGAGGCAGCGACTCAACGAGCGTGCGGTTCAGCTTTCCTCGCTCCTGTCCGCCGGAGCCGTCGCCCTGGGCGCGGTTCTCACCGTGTTCGGACTCTACCGCTCCAGCACGGAGGCGGCCATTCCTGCTGCACCGGTGGAACCCTTGGCATTTGAACTTCGAGACGGTGCCGGGGTCGTCGTTTACGAAACCGATGTGATCCAGCAGGTGGCCGCGGATGGCCTGGAGATGATCCGTTATCCGTGGCGTTCGGAGCTCCAGGGCTGGGAAATCGCTTTCCTTGCCCCCCGAGGGCGCGCCTCGGGCTACACCTGGAGCGATCAGCAAAAGATCGAGATCTTTGTGAAGGAGAGCGACGACGCGGACCGGGTGGCGCGGGTGCTCGCTCATGAACTTGGCCATGCGGTGGACGTGACACTGAATACCGGTGACGAACGACGAGCGTGGCTGGCCGAGCGGGATGCCGATAATCAAACCGCTTGGTGGCCGACCGGCGGTGGGGCCGACTTCGAAACGGGCGCCGGCGATTTTGCCGAGGTCTTCGCCAGCTGGCAACTGGGCAACGACGACTTCCGGTCCGAGGTGAACCCCGACGTGGATGCGGGGGATTTGCAACTCCTCGAACAGCTCGCCGTCAGGAATTCTTCTGATCAATAGCGCCGGTCAAACAACCCGGGACGCAAGCCAACAGGAACTGAGCCGCTGAGGCAACGCTCGGAAAACGCAAACAGCGCCACCCGAAAGGTAGCGCTGGTGCGATTCTGGCGGAACGTTACTCCGCGGCGGTCTCTGTCCCAGCCTCTGCCTCGTGGTCGTCGTCGGGATGACCGTCGATCTTGTCGGCGAGGTCCTTGACCTTCTCGAGCTGATCCTCGAACTTCCCACCGGTGGCAGAGTTGGCAGCATCGGCAGCCTTGTCGATGCCTTCCTCAATCTTGCCGCCAACGGATTCCCGCAGGTCTTCGGCCTTGTCTGTAACGCCGTGGAGAGCGTTCTTTGCCTTGTCAATAAAACCCATGTCGTGTTTCCTTTCGAGCGGGTGTTCAAACATTGTGCCCTAAATTTGGGCTGTTTTCTCTGAACTGGCCGGTTCTCGTATCAGAATGTTCACATGGCGACAGAAAAGAAGCCCGGAGAATTGCATGTAGGAGAAGGGGTAGACGCGTCTACGGGCGACCGTGATGGAGCGGCGGTTCTCTTGGACAGTGCTGATTTCACCACCCACGGCGTGATCGTTGGAATGACCGGCTCCGGGAAAACCGGTCTAGGGGTGGTTCTCCTGGAGGAGGTACTCCTGTCTGGCGTGCCGGTGCTGGCGATCGATCCAAAGGGTGATCTAGGAAATCTGGCTCTTACCTTTCCCAATCTCGATGCGGCATCGTTCGAACCTTGGATCGACGAGGGCGACGCTCGCGTCAAAGGAACCTCCACCAGCGAATTGGCGGCTTCAACAGCAGCGATGTGGTCCAAGGGACTCGACGGATGGGGATTGAACGGCACCGATATTCAGCAGCTGCAGTCAGCCGCCAACCCCGTCATCTACACCCCCGGTGCAACATCGGGAGTCCCGCTGGATGTTCTCGGCCGTCTCGCTCCGCCTGCAAGCGATGACCCGGCAGCGCGCCAAGATGAGGTCGACGCAACCGTGAGCGGTTTGCTCGGCCTGATCGGCGTGAACTCCGACCCACTCTCGGGCCGAGAACACATTCTTCTTGCCAATCTGATCAGTCGGTCCTGGGACAACAACGAGACCCTCGACCTGGGGCTGCTACTCGGCCAGCTGCTCGATCCGCCAATGAGAAAGCTCGGCGTGCTGGACATCGACACCTTCTTCCCGGCCAAAGACCGTCAGGCCCTGGTCATGAAGCTCAATGGCCTTTTGGCGTCACCTGGCTTTGCGGCTTGGGCAACGGGTGCCGCTATGGATCCCGCCACGATGCTCTGGGATTCCGACGGGAACGCCAGAGCCGCCGTAGTCTCGCTCGGTCACCTCGACGAAAGCGAACGCCACTTCGCCATCACCATCTTGCTCAGCCGGGTGATCTCATGGATGCGCACGCAATCGGGCACCGGGCAGCTTCGCTGTTTGATCTACATCGACGAAGTGATGGGGCTGGCGCCCCCTGTTGGAAATCCTTCCACGAAGAAACCCATCCTTACACTCTTGAAACAGGCACGAGCATTTGGTATCGGCCTCGTCTTGTCCACTCAGAATCCGGTGGATTTGGACTACAAGGCAATTTCCAACGCTGGTACCTGGATGATTGGACGCCTCCAGACCGAACAAGACAAGAATCGCCTCATGGACGGCCTGCGCGCTGCGGATGGCACTGTGGACATGGCCGCATTGGAGGCCCAGATCAGCGGTCTGGACAAACGGCAGTTCATCCTTCGCACCACAAGAGCGTCGGATCTGCCACTGTTCACTACGAGATGGGCAATGAGCTACCTGGCCGGGCCGCTCTCGAGCCACCAGATCAAAGATCTCATGGCGGACAAGATAGGAACGCTCACAGGTCCCAGCGCCGACGCCGCCGGGAGTACCGCAACGTCAGCTCCTGGCTCCACCGAGGTTGCAGAACTCGCTGACAACGAGTCCACCATGGCGCTCACCGTGCCCCCCGAAACGCCGGTCCGGTACGTGTCACCCGCCGCACCGTGGCTGGCCGCCGCCGGGGGGAGCGCCAGCAGTAAGAAACTCGTTCCGGTGATCGCCGCCCGAGTTTCGCTGGTCTTCGATGACACCAAGGCCGACCTCCGCCACGTCGAGGAGTGGGAGGCGATCATCCCCGCCGGCATCGACGGGTTCGACACCGATGCATTGATCGAAGTCGACTTCGATGACCGCGACCTTGTCGCCGACGCTCCCGAGGGCGCGATCTATGTTGTCCCAGAGTTCAACATCACCAAGACTGCACTCAAATCCGCCCAGACGGCACTCAAGAATCGGTTATACGCCAACGAACAAATCGAACTTTTCAAAAATCCCGCTCTGAAGCTCTACAGCCGGCCCGGTGAAACCCGAGACGCTTTTGAGGGCCGCTGCCTGGTTGCCGCCGATGATGCCAGCGACGCCGATGCCGCCAGGCTCCGCGCCAAGTTGGAGAAGAAGATGGATCGAATCCAGGACCAGATCGCTGCTGCCGAAGACCGGGTTCGTCAGGCCGAAACCGAGGCCCAAGGTCGCCGGGAGAGTCAAATTGTCAACCTCGGCACCTCGATATTGGGAGGCCTGTTAGGCGGCCGATCCCGGTCCCGGTCTCTTGCGACTGCGGCTCGACGCATGAGCAGCGGTCGGCGCCAAGCGGCGAGCTCGGCGAATCGCGTAGAAACGGCGATGAACCGCCTGGACGAGAAGACCGCGAACCTGCAAGAGCTCGAGGCGAACCTCGCCGAGAGTCTGATGGATATCGATGACGAGTGGAACGACAAGGCCACCGCGATCGAGGAGTTGCCAGTTGGTCTGGAGAAAGCCGACATTACGATCGACGACCTGATCGTTGCCTACCTACCCGTTGCGTAAGGATCGATGGGCGCTCGCCTGCTATCGATACGGCGAGCTACCGGACATGACGAACCCATTGCTGGTGATTGGAACCGGCGAGCACACGTGCTGAAGGCCGTCGACCCGCCCAGGCCCCCGCCAGAAGAGCGGGCCCCGCACTTCCGATCCGCAGGTTGATCGACTTGGAGGGTTTGGCAAGACCAGCGTGGGTGTCGCCGAGATCCAACCCCCGCTCGGCTGCGAGGTAGGTGAGGGTGTTTCGGCGAGGTAGATCACTGATCCCGGACTGGTAAAGGGTGTTTGTAGATTTTGCATCCCGGCGTAGTGCCTTCAGGACCGACCGGCCTCTTGTGCGGCTCTCTCCGACCAGACGGACGAGTGAGAATCCAAATCGAAGGGCCACCTCCGGGCTGCCCATCGCTGCCTGAATAACTGCAGTCAACTGCTCGATCGTGGCCCCTTCGACCAGTACTCCCAACCGGAGCCGTTCCCCACCCAAGGCGGGGCCGAGCCGAAGGCGTCGGCTCTCGAGCACGACCCAGCAGGTGGGATCCAGGGCGTGTTCAACGCGTAAGATCGCAGACTCGAACCCAACGAGCCCAAGCGAGCACCCATACAGTTCACCGGCCCCGATCCAGGCGTTCACGGGCGAATCCGGGCCTGACGCAGGGCGTACCTTCTCCCACATCTGCTGGGCTTCGATGAGACGGGCCCGGCGAAGGTCCTTCTTCCGCTCCATGACTTGGATCTCGGCACCGATGGCGGCGTCGCCCATACCTGTGAGTGCCGCAGTAGTGGGCGCCGAGGCGATGGCTTCTTCATAGGCCTGAACCGAACGGGTGAATGCCGAGCGCGCGTTGACTACGGCCCGGTAGGCAATATCGGGAGCTGGACCCTGGTCCAACCGGCCAACCCGTCGCCGAATACGTCGATGGCGACGCTCACTGAACACGACGAAGACACCGAGAAGCGATGCGATGGCGGCGATCGCGCCAACAATGATCCACATGACCACGGTTGCACCATAGTCCCCCATGGGGGTTCCCGGAGGCTTTCGAGCCGAGACCGGAACTCGAGTCGATCTGATTGTTTTCCCTGTTCAACGTGACTATTTCCACTGTCACACCCCCAGACGATGATAGAGATATGAAGCAAGCGCAACTCCCTCGTCGCCCTCGGGCCGCCTACCCGTGGGAACTCAGCGAAGAAACCAAGGCCGTCGGTAGAGCCGGGTTGGCAAAGGTCCGGTCCATCCTTCAGGAGAAGTCCGAGGGCCCCGCCCAACAGCGGCTGGAGCTGGACTTCTCAGACCCCGGTCGGCATCTGCAATCCGTCCCTCGCCGCACCAGAATGGCGGCGTGAGATTTCTCCGGATCCTGGTACTCAGCGCCGTAGCCGTTAGCGCTGTTCTCCTCGGGTTCAGTTTGTGGGCCAATACGTCATCGCCTCCCCACCCCACCGGGACCGCCGAGACCGCCGTCGTCGAGTTCGTCATCGACGGCGACACGGTCGATCTCATCATCGACGGCCAGCAGGAACGAGTTCGTCTGATCGGAGTAGATACTCCAGAGTCAGTGAGCCGGGACACACCGGTCCAGTGTTATGGAGCAGAAGCATCGGCCGCTCTCACGGGCCTGCTCCCCATCAACTCCGTGGTCCGTATCGAACGGGATGCCGAGGTTCGCGATCGGTTCGGCCGCGTGCTGCTTTATCTTTATCGCGCCGACCCCACCACCAGCGATGGCGAGATTTTCGTGAATGAGTGGCTTTTGGCCAATGGTTTCGCCGACACGCTCTTCTTCGAGCCCAACACCACCTACCGGAGCCAGTTCACCCGAAGTCGTAACACCGCCCGCGACGCCGGGCTGGGACTTTGGGGCGTGTGTGAAGGACCGGATCAACCGTTGTCCTAAAGGCCATCCGGTTTCAACGCGCTCAGGGAATCCAATGCCTCGATCACCGCAATAATCGCGGCGGTCGAACCGGTCGCTTTCAAATCGCCGCGCATGTAAGCCACTGCCAGTTTCAACTCACCGGCCATGAATGCGTCGATCTGACCCTGCGTAAAAGGAAAATCACACTCGGGTGTACCAGTGGATTCGCCTACGATCCGACCATCCTCGGTCCTCACAGTGAGCAGTGGAACCTTGCCCTTCAACAGGGCGGCGCTGCCGTGAAGACCGGTGGGCTGACGATCGGCAGAGTTGACCATTGCAGCATTGAGCCAATCGGCGTCGAAGGTCACTGCTCCGACTCCCCGGTGATGCCCTCCAGAAGGTCGGTCTCATACTGACCGGTCGGGACGCGTGAAAGTGCCAGCACAAAGTCCTCGAACGGATACGCCACCGCGGCGTCAGCATCAGGCAGACCGAACCAGAACTTCTCGGCCGGATCGATCTGCGTCGCATGAGCAAGGAGTGCCCGGGTTCGAACCGGGAAGAACGATTCGATGTTCACCCTTGTGGATATCCGGCTGTCCATGTCCGGGCGAACGAACCACTTGTCATCGTAGGGACTCTCCAACCCGAGCTCGGTGTACTTGGCATCCCATGCCACGATCCGGGCGCGTGACCAGATGGAGTAATACAGCTTCTTGGGTTCCCACGGATCACCGGCCTCGGGGTACCAGCCCGGGTCGCCGGAGCGATCGAACGCGGGCAGTGAAATATCGTGAACCCGCAGGTGATCCGGGTGCTGATAACCCTGCTGGTCATCGGCATAGGTGATGATCACATGGGGTCGGAAACGGCGGATCTCGGCAACAAATCGGCCGATGGCCTCGTCGAGGTCGGCTTGAGCGAAACACTGGTGGTTGAAGTTTCCGTCGGTATCGGGCATGCCGGAGTCTCGGTATCCCAACATCACATGCTCGGTGTAGCCGATCGCTTTGACCGATGCGGCCAACTCGGTTTGGCGGATGGCGGGGAGGTTCGCCCGAATCTCGTCCCGGTCCATCGCCGGGTTGAGGATGTCGCCTTCTTCGCCACCGGTGGCACAGATCAGGCTGGCCTCGTGACCTTCAGAAACGTATTTGGCGATCGTCGGAGCCCCCTTTGAAGCCTCGTCATCGGGGTGGGCATGGATACACATCAGTCTTGCCACGCCTGTGAGGATATGGCTCGAACCTCGGCGGGCGTCGATTACGGGCGGGTCTACCCTCGGTTCGACCATCAAGTAGGATTGGCCAATGGACAACTCTTTCGTCTGGGCCATCATCTGGGCCCTTGCCGCGGCGGGGTTTGGAATTGGCGAGGCGGCGGTCGCTGGAACGTTCTTCTTGCTCCCATTTGCCGTAGGTGCGGCGGTGGCATCGATCGCCAGTCTGGCGGGCGCTCCCGTCCTGGTGGGATGGCTCATCTTCGCCGTCGCGTCCGGGATCTCGTTCTTCGCAGTGAAACCCTTGGCCGCCAAACTTGACCTCGACCTCCCCGACCCCATGGGCTTTGGCGCTAACCGGTTGGTAGGCCATAACGCCACCGTGATCCGGGCGATCGGTAGTGGCGACGTCACCGGCCAGGTGCGCGTGGGCGGTGAAGTCTGGACCGCAATGACCCAGACGGGAACTGCGCTGCCAGCCGGAGCGGCCGTAACAATAATCGAAGTGAAGGGTAATCGGGTCGTGGTGGAAGCCGATTACTTCACCGAGTCGTTGAAAGAACTGCCGTCCTAGCGCGGCACCGAAAGGAACCACTGTGTTACCAGCCCTATTAGGCATTCTCATCATCTTGGTCCTGGCGATCGTGGTCACCGTCGCCATGGGCGTTCGGATCGTTCAGCCCTACCAGAAGGGCGTCGTCGAGCGCCTCGGCAAGTTCAAAGAGACCGTCTCCCCGGGTTTGCGGATCATCATTCCGTTCATCGATCGCCTAAGAGCCGTCGACATGCGGGAGCAGGTCATCGACGTGCCACCGCAAGAGGTCATCACGCAAGACAACGTGACCGCGGCGGTGGACGCAGTGGTGTATTTCGAGCCAACCGATCCCCAACGGCTGCTGTACAACATCTCGAACTTCCAGCTGGCGGTCACCAAGTTGGCCCAGACAAATCTCCGTAACGTCATCGGCGAGATGACCCTCGACGAAGCTTTCACCTCCCGTGAGCGTGTCAACAGCGCCCTACGCCAGATACTGGATGACGCAACAGACAAGTGGGGTGTACGGGTGGTGCGGGTGGAAATCCAACGCATCGATCCTCCGGCTGACGTGATGCATGCGATGCACGAACAGATGAAAGCGGAACGAACCCGGCGGGCGGTTGTGACCGAGGCGCTCGGTTCCCGCGAGGCTGCCGTTACCCGGGCTCAGGGCGAGAAGGAGGCGGCGATCCTCTCAGCAGAGGGACGCAAGACCCGAGACATTCTCAACGCCGAAGGCGAGGCCCAAGCCGTTCAGCTTCGAGCTGAAGCCGAGCGTTATCGCCAGACGGTGGTGGCCGAGGGCGAGGCCGAAGCTGTGCATCGCGTGTACTCCGCTATTCAGGAGGCCGGCACCGACGATCGTGTGATCGCGATCAAGTATCTCGAAACATTGGCCCATATGGCCGACGGCAACGCCACCAAGATTTTCCTTCCGGCCGATATGAGTGCTGCCATGGGTGCCATTGGCGGGATTTCCGAAATGGTCAAGGAAGCCGCTTCCGAGCCGCAGCGCGGTCCGCAACAGCGCACGAAACGACCGCTACCAGCACCGCCCACCATTTCCAGCACCGAGCGTGAGACGGTAAAGGTTGACGAGATGGTGCCCGACCTCGGGGCCGTTCCGCTGGCCGACCCCGAAATAGAAATCGAAACTGGCCGAGGCGGTCCCCCACCACCCAGGTTCACACCCCCACCACCCCGGAGCTGAACAGGCTGACGCACCGGGAACTTTCCCGGTCCCCAAGGTCTCGCTCAATCCATCAACGGCTCTAGTTCCACTTCGCCGTTCTCTTCGTCCTCCACCATCCGCCACCCGGCCATCTCGGCCAGGGCCTCTTGTCCTTCCTCAGGACCGCTGGCCAGAATGTGGTCGCCGGCCTTGAGTCGGGCCGAGCCCCGTGGTCGATACTGGTAGCGATCGTCTCGCTCGATCGCGAGGATGGTGAAGCCGGGCTCTACGGGCAGCTGCAGCGATTGCAGCGTGACACCGTCCATTCGACTTTCCCCACCGACAGGCAGACGGAAGACAACGTCATCCGCGTCACCGAGCGCCATACCCAACACCGGATGCAGCTCGGTGGATTTCTCTACGAGCCACACCATCTGTTGGGCCTGGTCACCGATGTCTTCTGCGGCTCGACCAAGTTGCAGGAGGCCTCGCAGCTGGCCGGGATCGCCGACCCCCTCACCAGCCGATCGCAACACCCACAGTTCCAGCCGGTTGTTCATCTCGTCCAGTCGGTCCTCGAGATGGCGCACTTCCGCCGCAAGACTTCGATCCTGGAGTACCAAGGCGGAGTACGCCAGACCAACAGCAACCTCGGAGAGATCTTTCATTTCCACCAGCGTGTCAATGGCACGGTCGAGATCGGTGAGCGCCCGCGGTTCATCGATAACCGGCGGTCGCCATTCTGGGGCACCGGCGAGCTCCCGCAGCTTCGGGATCGCGTCGGGAGAACCCCGGAATATGAGAACGTCGTCGGCCCAGAGCACGAAATCACCAGCCGGGTCCACGATCCAGTCGCGTTGCCGACGCACCGCCATGACCCTCATTCCCACCGACGTTGGCAGCTCGAACGCCCGCAACGGTTGGTTCGCAAAGCTGGAACCCGGGGCGATCATCAGCCGATGACTGACTTCTTCGGCCACAGAAAGGTCCTGAAGTAGCTCCGGTGGTATCCCGAGTTTGCGGGTAACGATACGAGTGATGTCTACCGCATCGTCACCTATTCGTTCGACCGCAGCCACGACCTGGAGCACCGCGGCCATGGATTCAGCCTCCCGCGGGTGCCGAACCGCCACGATGCACAGAGCTCGCATGTCGTAGACGAGTTGGTTGAGTTTGGTCTCGAGGCTGGACACTTCATCGGCCATATCGGGGTCGTTGAAGTAGAGCGCGGCGTAGGCCAAGTCCACCATGAGTTCGCTCGTGTCCTTCGCCTCGGCGAGCATGGTGCGCATGTTTCGGCTGTCCATCAGAGGGCGTGCCTTACTTTCGGTGAGAGGGGCCTGCACGCCGTTGAGCAAACAGACCGTAATGAATGACTAGCAAAGAATAAGTGGGTCACGCCACCCTCCAGAAAATCACCGCGGCGACCAGCGAGAGGGCTCCCACGACGTCGAGCGTGGCGGTGACGAGAGGGATTCCGGTGTTGTCTGGATCCAGACCGAACCGGACCGTGGCGAGCGTTCCGAAGTACGCAACGGCCAGGACGAACACCGTGGCTGCCAGACCGCCCGTCACAGCAACAGCAACGAGGAGCAGCAAGCCCGGCGATTCCTGATTGGCAACGGCGGCGGTGGCGTGAGCAATGCAGGCAAGAAGGGCAAAGATTGGTGTTGCGAGAGCGGCGGTGAAGGCCATGTCGGACCGGGCGGCGGCTGACGGCCAAAAGCTGAAATCCACCAAACCAAGGTGCACCTTGGTTGAGAGACGGTTGGCGAGGATCCCGCCGAGAGCTCCCGCACTGCCCAGGTATCCAGGTAGGAGGACAAGCATCACCCAGCTAAGTCGGTCCTCCGAGGCCTCGATCGCAACGCCGGCCAAGAGCGACAAAGACCCTGCCACCAGGAGCACGGGCAGCGACTCACCAACGATCCGGCGTGCCATCGTGAGGCCAGAACGGTGGAGCCAAAGGGTCAGAAGGATCGTGAGAATCGTGAGGGCGGCGGCGGTAAGGACGGTGGAGTTCCCTCTACGAACAAGTCCCAACGAAAGTACGAGGGCCGGAAGGGTGATGAGATCACTCGCCGCGGTGACCATGGGTGCCACCACATTGTCGAGGTCGAGGTCGAGGCGTACGGCGGCCAGCGCCAGGACCAACGTGAAGCCGAGCACCACCACCGATGCCAAGATCCCCCCCAAGACGCCGGCCACAACGAAGTCAGCGAAACCGATCGGCGCTACCCCTGCAGTACGGAGAAAAAGGGCTAAGAGTTCGGCTACCACCGAAATCCCGAGACTGGCCGTGAGGGTGTTTACAAGGACGGCGATCAGGTTTTGGCCGAGGATCGAATCCCGCCGCCAGGTCCATGAGAACGTACCCATCTGGATCGTGGTGGACAGGCGACTCCCCAGCGGGCCGAACACATTGCCCCGTAGGCCAATAGCGGCGGGGATGAACAGCAACAGGCCGGGGAGCGTGCGAAAGTTCTCCTCCTGACTCGCGAGCGTGAGCCCGGCCACGACACTGGTCACCGCACTGAAGGCAAGAGCGGCCAGACTTTGCCCCGCATCGCCCTTGGCCGGCCCGAGAATGCCGCCCAGTGGTCGCCAACGAAGGCGAGGAACGGTGAGGCGGACTCGACCTACCGAGCGAGGACGCGGGCTGGACACGCAAGCGAGGGTAGACCGCGCCGGATGCTTGATCCGCACTAATGTCTGACCTGATGTTTCCGGTTTGTCTGAGGCGCAGTGTCCTCGTTCCCGTCCTGGGATTTGTGCTCGTCGTGGCCAGCGGTTGCGCCAACGACGGCAAGGAGCTAGCTGCGGCCAAGCCGTGGCAAACAACAACCACCCGACCACTCCCGCCAACCTCGGCTCCAGACCAGGAAGTTGGCATCGACGGGATGACCTTCACCTCACCAGATTTTGTCGCCGGAGGCGACGCACCGGTTTCAGCAACCTGTGCCGGCGCCAACTTGCACCCGGGGTTCGAATGGGCCAACCTGCCCGAGGGCACGGCGGAATTGGGCATCACCCTGAGCGACCAAACAGATCCGGAGAACCCGCTGCTCCTTTGGCTCATGGCCGGACTGAATCCCGCCGCCGGCGAGCTGCTTCAAGGGGACCTTCCAGGTGGTTCCTTCGAGACGCTGAACGACTATGGGCAGCCAGGCTGGGGGAATCCTTGTTTGGAGAGTTTTCAGAATGGGCGACGGGACCTGCAATTTCGCCTCTATGCCCTGGATCGACCATCGGAGATCGCCCCTGGCGCCCCTGGGAACACGGCCTGGGATGAGTTGGCGGCTCGCTCCGTGGATTCGGCAACCGTCCTCATGCGGATAACGAGCAACAGCGGTTAGCCGCAGGCGTCCACACACAGTCTCGAACGACCGAACTTCAGTGCGCTCGGCCGGCCAGAGCGATCCGCCTCGCTCGGCCGAGCGCCCCTGCAGTTTGACGTCTGCGACAGTCCCGGTTCGGCCATGGTGGCGCTGAGACCAAGCGAAGGACTCTCGCACCCATCGAGATGAAACTCGCTCGGCTCTCTCAAGGAGACCCAGGCCAACCGAACCGGGACTGTACAGACAACCCGGCGGCATCCGGGTCTTGTGACTACTGTAAGTGGCGATATCTCACATGGAGAAGGGGAATTCTCCCTGTTCTGTGGAGTAGTTCCGCCTGTTGCATTGCACCCGTACAGCTTCTGGGCACCGGTAGGGTTTTGCGGTGGTAGCCGATGAGTTCAGCGCCCATAGTGTGCCCGTCAGTCCTGCGGCCACGGTGCTGGTCTTGCGGGATCACCCTGACCTGCAGGTTCTCATGGTCCGCCGAACCAGAACGGTCGCCTTCGCACCCGATGCCTGGGTCTTTCCCGGCGGTCGGGTGGACGCCGCCGATTTCGATTCGTCGCTCTTTGACGCCTGCGATCAACTGTCCGATGCCGACGCTTCTCGCCGACTCGATGTTGACGATGGTGGGTTAGCATGGTGGGTGGCCGCCGCCCGAGAGGTTTTGGAGGAATCCACGATCCTGCTCGGAGAATCGCCGCGGATGGCTGTGCCGGATCTCGCCGCACAACTCCGGACCGCTCCCGATTCCTTCGCATCGTTGGTGAAACAGCAGGAGGTTCGCTTCGACTGCTCCCTGGTGCAGGAAGTGGCTCGGTTCATAACCCCTTTGGGTCCACCCCGTCGCTTCGATGCCCGATTCTTCGTCGCTCGAATGCCCGAAGGTCAGGAAGCGATGCACGATGACGGCGAGATCGTGGACTTGAAATGGGTGAATCCAATCCAGGCGTTGTCCCACCATGCCAAGGGGACCTTCGGGATGATCTCACCGACAATTCGAATGCTCCGGACATTGGAGCGATTCACCTCGGTTGCGCATGTGATGGAGGTGGCCGCTGAATGCCGTCCGTATCAGACCATTCGTGTGGCCGATCCCGACGGCGAGTACCGAGTGCTCTTGCCGGGAGATGAAGGTTACGACAGCGCCAGTGGCCTCATCGAAAAGGGTCACATTCGCCTCTATCTCTGACTCCGGAGGTTTGGAACAGTGGCAGCTCACAATTGCGATTAGGCAACTTGGCAGCGCAGGATCACGCCAGCGCAAACCTCATCTGCCGCCTTCACATCTGCGGCGTCGATGAAGAGGTTGAGCCGCTAGCGGCGGGCGCGGGACTTGGCAGCTTTGATCAGGCGCAGAGCCGCCGCCCCAACCAAGGCCATCTCACTGATCGAGACACCGGTTCCTCCGGGACTACTTGGGGCTCCCAACTTCGCGGCGGTTTCGTCGCTGATCAGTCCCCGCCGGTTAGCGAAACGAAGCACCAGGCCACCGACCAACGCTAGATCGGCGATGCGGGTGAGAACGGAAAACCGTCGAGAAACAGTGTTGCGGAGAAGCCCCATGCACTTGAAACTAGCGGAAATCTCGGCTCATCGAAGCGGCTCCGATCTTCAGCGGATCCATTCGCTCGGCCACAATGTTGATCACCGGGGTGGCCCCGGTTTCGGTTCGCTCCAGCCGACCCCGAATGATAAGCGCAGGGTTGTTCCGGGCAACCCTTCTGAAACGAGCCCAGCAGCCAACACTCACCACGACGTTCATCAATCCCGTCTCATCCTCAAGACCCATGAAGGTGACCCCTGATGCCGTTGCCGGCCGCTGGCGATGGGTTACCACTCCCCCGATCATTACTCTCTGACCGTGTTCCACCGATGCCAACTCAGTTGCACGAAGTGCGCCCATTCTGTCCAAATCAGGTCGCAGAAAAATGGTGGGGTGACCTTCAGCCGCCACACGGGTTGCCCATAGATCAGCCAATGCCTCCTCTTGTTTGCCCATACCCGGCAGTTGGGGGGCATGAACTCCGGTAACAATTCCGGGCAACGTGTTGGGCTTGTTGGCAGCCGCTACCGCCCCGGCGGTCCACAGAGCCTGACGACGATCAGAGCCGAAGGAGTCGAAACAGCCAGCGGTAGCCATTGCCTCAACCTGTTCTTTGGTGACGCCGGTCTTACGAACCAACTGTTCGATCGATGTATAGGGCCGGTTGGTGGCGATGGTCTCAGCCATGTCTTCACCGATCCCCCGCACCGAGCCGATCCCCAACCGCACCGCCCACCCATGGTCAAACTGATGCGGCCACGTGGCACTACCAAGTTCAGAGATGAACTCCGGGGGGGGAAACTGTCCGTCCGGAGCATGTAATTCCGCATCTGCGCCCGAAGCATTGATGTCGGGGCTTCGTGTGGCAACTCCATGGCGGCGAGCGTCTTGCACCAGCGAATGAGGTGAGTAGAAACCCATCGGTTGGGCGTTCAGCAAAGCCGCACAAAACGCCGCGGGGTAATGAAGCTTGATCCAACTGGAGGCATACACCAGATATGCAAAAGAGATGGAGTGGCTCTCGGGAAAACCGTAGTTTGCGAAGGCGACGAGCTTGACCCAGATCTGCTCCTGGACATCGGGCTCCACATCCCGTTCGGCCATACCGGCATACAGCCGCTCCTGGAGCTGCAGCATTCGCTTCACGCTGCGTTTGGAACCCATCGCCCGCCGCAGCTCATCGGCCTCGGACGGGGTGAACCCAGAAACGTCGATCGCCATCTGCATGAGCTGTTCCTGAAACAACGGGATTCCCAGCGTCTTCTCCAATGCCGGTTTCAGCAGTGGGTGCAGATAGGTCACCGGCTCCTCTCCATTGCGTCTGCGAATATATGGATGAACCGACCCACCTTGAATAGGTCCGGGCCGAATCAAGGCAATCTCCACCACCAGGTCATAGAAGTTTCGGGGCTTCAGGCGCGGCAGGGTGCTCATCTGAGCCCGGGATTCCACTTGGAACACACCAACCGAATCAGCCCGACAAAGCATCTCATAGACCTCCTCTTCCTGGGGAAGGGCAGCTAGATCGATGCGCGTACCGTGATGCTCCTCGATCATGTCGATGGCGTAGTGGAGGGCACTCAACATGCCAAGGCCAAGGAGATCGAATTTTACCAGGCCGGCAATTGCACAGTCTTCTTTGTCCCATTGCAGAACAGTTCGGTCTTTCATTCGCCCCCACTCAACGGGGCACACCTCGATCACCGGACGATCACACATCACCATCCCACCGGAATGAATCCCCAAATGCCGAGGTAGGTCCTCGAACTCGACCGCAAGGTCCAAAACATCATCTGGAAGTTCTCTAACTCCCTCCGGGGGCCGTTCACCGCCACGGAGGCTCGCCTGCCCGGCACTCCCATAACTTCTACGTGACCCCAAACTCCGATCACTCACCGGACCTCCTCCCTCCGGGGGCCGTTCACCGCCACGGAGGCTCGCCTGCCCGGCATTGCTCACCGGACCTCCTCCCGAGTGGCGGCGAGCGGCGGCGTGAGACAACCCAGACCAGCGGTCGATGCTCTTGGAAAAAGCGTCTTGTTGGCCGGGGGCATAACCAAGAGCCTTGGCTGCATCGCGCACTGCTGACTTGGCTCGGTAAGTGATTACGTTGGCCACCTGGGCGGCATGGCGTCGACCATGCCGTTCATACACGTATTGGATGGCCTCCTCCCGTCGGTCGGACTCGATGTCCAGGTCGATGTCGGGTGGCCCATCACGCTCAGGAGCAAGGAACCGTTCGAACAACAGGCCGAGGCTCACCGCATCAGCCTTGGTGATCCCCAGCACATAGCAGACCGCAGAGTTTGCCGCACTCCCCCGACCCTGACACAGAATGTCCGACCGTCTGCAGAACTCCACGATGTCCCACACCACCAAGAAATAACCGGCGAACCCAAGGTGTTCGATCAGGTCGAGTTCGTGGTCCAGTTGTTTCCATGCACCGGGCACAAATTCATCACTTCTGCTGCCATAGCGATAGACGCCGGCTTCCTCTACCAGATGCCGGAGAAATCCCATCTCGTCCATCCCATTAGGGGTGGGATAGGGCGGGAGAGCGGGAGCTACGAGAGTCAAGTCGAAGGCGCAGTCCAAACCCACGTTGGCCGCCAGTTCCACCGCCCCGGGGTAGCGGGCAAAGCGACGGGCTTGTTCGGCACCGGACCGAAGGTGTGCTCCGGGCGAAGGTGGCAGCCATCCCACGATGTCATCCAACGACGAACGGGCCCGCACTGCGGCCATCGCCGCCGCCAGCCGATGCTTGTTGGGTGTTGCGTAATGCACGTTGTTGGTGGCAAGAATTCCCAGATTGCGACGATGGGCCAATTGGACGAGAGCATCGTTGCGAACCGAGTCGAGAGGCGAACCGTGGTCCCACAGCTCAACGAACACGTTGGAGGACCCGAAGAGGTTCACCAATTCTGCCATCTCCCGATCGGCCGCTGACGGTCCGTGTGCTTCCAGCGCCGCTGGCACCATTCCTTTCCGGCAACCGGTGAGGGCCACAAGATGCTGAGCCTCTCCGGGTTGAAGCCAGGTGCCGATGTCGGCGAAGACCATATTGGGAGCGGTCTTCTCCCCGGCTAATTGTGACTCGCTGATCACCCGGGCCAAGGCGGCATAACCCATGGGATCCTTGGCCAACACCAACAGATGGGAACCGTGGGGATCTGGCTCGGGAAGGGCGCCAGATTTCGGGGGGCGGGGATGGCCAAGAGTTAGTTCAGCACCGAAGATCGTGGGAAGACCAACGGTTCGGGCCGCCTGAGCAAACCGGGGAACCGCATAGAAGCCGTCGTGGTCGGTGATGGCCAAGGCGCTCAATCCCAGCCGGGCGGCCTCTTCCACCAGATCCTCGGGGTCTGAAGCACCGTCGAGAAAACTGAAGCTGGAATGACAGTGAAGCTCGGCATAGGGCGTGGCTCCAGGAACCGAAACGATTGATCGGTCCGGCTCAAACGACTCCCGCTTGCGGCTCCACGCCGGGCTGTCACCGCCATCGGCGCCAGGGAAGTCTTCGCGTTGCAGCGGACGGTTGTCACTGAGCTTGCGCTCGATCTCCTTCCACGGCATCGGTGGGTTCATCCATCCCATAGGGGAAGCGATGATAGCGAACGTTTGTTCGCTCTGTCCAGATAGGCTCCGGAGGACTGGCTTGGAAACACTAGGGAACCGATTGCTCATCGGCGGCGTCACATGAGCATGCAACCCTCGGTGTTTCTCCTCTCCTTCGCACTCTTGGTCACCACCTGCGGATCCGGTTCGGCCGCTGGCAACCAAAACGATGGGTCGCCTGATTTTCATTTGAGCGAAGCGGTGCTCTCCGGCGGTATTGCGGGAATCTGCGAGCAGCTGAGGATCGATTCATCGGGGGCGATGACCTTCGTGGAATCATGCTTCTCACCAACTGGCCAGAATACGGGACAGCTCACACCCCTCGGACTCACCTCACTGGAAGACTCGCTTCGAGGCATTACCACCAACGACTTTCGATTCGACGCACCCGAGCCCGAGTGCTGCGACATGTTCAGCTTCGGCCTGACATACACCTCTATCTCCGGAGACGACTCCCACTACATCGAAGCCACGAGCGACGAGCGGACACCCGAGGTGTTCACCCGTTCCGCTGATCTGGCCACCCAACTCATGGCCAGCCTTCGATCTTGTCAGACGACCGAATTGATGATCATCGAAGGTGATTGCTCTACGAGCTAGAGAACGCACCGCCGTGCCGCCAGGGTTGCCACCACTGGCGCCTGTTGCATCGCCGACCTCCTTGGAGTGTGATTGGGGAAACAACCACTGCATTGAGGAGACAGTCATGGTGCAAGCAATTCCCGACGGACTCGAAGGGCGAATCATTCCCTATCTCATGATCGACGGCGCGGCCGCGGCAATCGAGTTCTATCAGCAGGCCTTCGGAGCCACCGAGGTGTACCGAATGGAGATGCCCGATGGAGGCATCGCTCACGCAGAAGTCCATGTGAACGGAGCAACCGTCTATCTCTCAGACGCGCCGGCCGACATGGACGGCAACGCCGCAAACCCTAAGAAGCTCGGTGGTAGTCCGGTGCTTCTTCACCAATACGTCGCCGATGTTGATGCCACCACCGAAACGGCCCGGGCGGCTGGGGCAACAATTGCCCGCGAACCCGCGGACCAGTTCTACGGGGATCGCGCGGCACTCGTTGAGGACCCCTTCGGGCATCTGTGGTCTTTCCATTCCCATGTGCGTGATGTCACGCCTCAGGAAATGGAAGATGCCATGAAAGCCATGGGTTGACCAGCGTCGCTTGTTCGCTTCCTGCCATCCGGCCCGAAGTCTTTGCACCAATCGCTACA
This sequence comes from Acidimicrobiales bacterium, assembly GCA_013003535.1. Classification (GTDB taxonomy): domain Bacteria; phylum Actinomycetota; class Acidimicrobiia; order Acidimicrobiales; family SZUA-35; genus JABDIY01. Next base: position 97,719 of record JABDIY010000162.1, read on the forward strand.
GCGAGCAGGTAATCCTTCCGAAACCCGGTTATGCATCAGGATCCCTTCGCGCCCGACGAAAACTCTGTTCCTAACCCCATCGGCAGCTCTACCTCTGCCCCCTCCCAGGTACCGCCATCGCTGGCGGGCACTCCGCCGCCCAATTTCGCCGGCACCGACCCGCAGGCGTTCAACCCCCAAGACTTTGGTTCCGCCAACCCTGCTGGCGCTGACACGAACGGACCGGCATACCTCGGCAACGAGGGTGGTGCCGGCGGACTGCCGCCGCAGGTTCAGAAGAGGTCAGGGGGAAGTATGGCCAGCAAGATCAAGGGCGCGGTCATCGTTGCTGTCCTGGGCATTGCCGGCGTCGGCGCCTACACCTCCCGCAACGATGTTTCGGTAGACAAGATCGAAGTTGGTCAATGCCTGGTCGAGCCGGCCGAAGGTTTGCTGACCAGCGTTACCAAGATCGACTGCAACGAGCCTCACGAGATGGAGGTGTATGCGGTGGTCAATCTGGAACAAACCGCCGATGAGGCGTGGCCAGGCGCATCAGCCGTCGAAGAACGGGCGATCAGCATGTGCCTCGATCGAGTTGAAGCGTTCATAGGTGAAGATTTCATGGCATCTCCCTACGACATCACCTACATCACCCCCGTGCAGGAAGGCTGGGCCGAGGGTGACAACGAGGGAATCTGCGCCGTCGTGAACTTCGATGGCACGCCGCTCACCGGCCCGATCACCGGCTAGTAATCGGCTCTTCGGCCGGGCTTCACTAGCCTGACGATGTGTCCAAACCCGAGCGACTCGACGTTGTGAACCCAGCCACCGGGATCACGATAGCCACGCGCACACGGTCCGATGTCCATCGAGAAGGACTATGGCACCAGGTCTTCCACTGCCTCGTCCTCCGCCCCGAATCCAACTCGGTGGTTCTCCAACGACGAGCCGCATCGAAAGCAGCCTTTCCGTTGAAGCTGGATCTTTCGGTTACCGGACACCTCTCCACCGGTGAGTCACCCGCAGACGGCAGCCGGGAATTCGAGGAAGAGTTGGGGGTTCCACTAGATCCCCGCAATCTGATTCCCGTAGGTGTGCGGCTCCTGGCCGACGACAACGGCGAGGGTCGCAACCGAGAACGGGTTCACCTCTACTTCGCAATGGTTGACCGACCCCTCCACTCGTACCGGCCGCCAGTGCACGAAGTGGACGGCTTGGTAGAGATCGATGTTCAGGGGCTCCTGGAAGTTTTGGCCAGCCCTCGGAACGAAGCCTCCGTCCGAACCACCTCCGCAACGGCCCCAACAGTTGAACGATCGGCAACCGTTACCCAGGCCGACCTGGTTGAGGGTTCCGACGGTTATTGGACCGTCCTAGCCGTAATGGCTCAGCGTGCCCTGAACGGGGAAAGACTTCTGGCGATCTAGATGAGCCCAGAGCGTGGGCCGATCAGACTCAACGCTTCGGCTCGAGACGCCGGACTATGGCGCAAGCTGCCTCGAACCGCCGAGGTGGTGGTGAGCGCGCCGGGCTTGCGTACCCCCCGCATGCTCATACAAAGATGCTCGGCCTCCATGACAACCATGGCTCCGGAGGCTCCTAGCCGTTCCATCAACGCGTCAGCCACTTGCGTATTCAACCGCTCCTGGACTTGTAGCCGTCGGGCATAGCCATCCACCACTCTGGCTAGCTTGGAGAGGCCACACACCTTGCCGCCATCGCTCGGAATATACGCCACGTGGGCCCGACCGATGAACGGGAGCATGTGGTGCTCGCACAGGGATGCAAACGGAATGTCTCGGACGATCACCATCTCGGAATGATCTACATCGAACTGTCGGTCCAGATGATCGGCAGGGTCTTGTTGATAACCGCCGAGAATCTCGTTGTACGCTTTGGCTACTCGCTGAGGTGTGTCGAGCAACCCGTTTCGGTCTGGATCCTCGCCTACGGCGGCGAGAATCTCCCGAACCGCAGCCTCGATACGGGCCGTGTCTATTGCGCCGGTCACGGCGGCTCTCGTCCCATTGACGTTCGATTCCTGATGGGTTGCCACCTGTCAAGTATGCAGCCGATTGGCGGCAGATACCCTCTACCTGGTGAGTTCCGCAGAACGAGCGCTTCTGACCGCAGTGGCGCAATACCCCAATCTTGTGGTGGCATTCTCCGGTGGTGTCGATTCGGCCCTCCTGGCGGTTGCGGCCCGCAAAGCGCTGGGTCATCACGGTGTCCACGCCGTAACCGCGGACTCAGCTTCGCTGTCAAAAGGCGAGGCCGATCACTGCGCAACGCTGGCCGATGAATGGGACATTGCCTGGTCAGCCGTTCTCACAACCGAATTCAACGACGAGCGATACATCCAAAACACCGGAGACCGCTGTTTTTGGTGCAAGTCCGCCCTGATGGACGCGCTGGAGCCGATGGCCAAGTTCAGCGGCGGTTCGGTGGCATTGGGTGTGAACGTGGATGACCTTGGCGATCACCGACCTGGTCAGGACGCGGCCCGCCAACGCGGCGCGGTATTCCCGCTGGTCGATGCCGGTCTCGACAAGGCTGCCGTGCGGTCCGTTGCCAGGGCATGGGGAATCAGCGTCTGGGACCGTCCCGCGATGCCCTGTCTTTCCAGCCGCATCCCATACGGTACAAACGTTTCCGTGTCGTTGGTGACCAAGATCGATCGGGCCGAGCATGCCCTGCGGAACCTCGGTTTCGGTGACGTCCGAGTCCGCCATTACAGCGACACCGCCCGCATCGAAGTGCCGGTCTCGCAGTTGGGCAAAGCGATCCACCTGGCCGAGGCCATCGAGACCGCCGTGAAAGCATGCGGCTACGCCTACGTAACCCTGGACCTCGCCGGCCTCCGCTCCGGCAATCTCAACAACGCGTTGAACTGATGTCGCCGTCTGATCTGCGGTTGGACACCGAGCGAACCGCTCGGATCGGCATGCCCGAAGCAGTCTTGTGCCAGTTCAAGTCCGTCGAACAGTGCGTGTCGGCAGTGCAGGGCCTCCTGGCGGGTTCCGATGATGTTGTAATCGCAACCCGGATCGACGCCACCCAACGCCAAGAGCTCATGGCTCTCCGACCTGAACACCATGATGCCTCCACGATGGTGTGGCGTTCCCGAGACCCCAGCGGTCAGGTGGCCGCAGTTGTGAGCGCCGGGACATCGGATGCGGACGTGGCAAGCGAGGCTGCCCTCACGCTGGCCGCACTCGGTCATACCGTGATTCGAACCGCGGACGTGGGGGTCGCCGGCGTCCATAGGCTCACCGCCGCCCTCCCAGAGTTTGAAACGGCGAATGCAATTATTGCCGTTGCCGGCATGGAAGGTGCTCTTCCCACAGTGCTCGCCGGCCTGGTTGGGCAACCGATAATCGCGGTCCCCACATCGGTGGGCTACGGCTCTGCCTTCGAAGGGGTGACCCCCCTTCTCACCATGATGGCCAGCTGTGCGCCCGGGATCGCTGTTGTCGGAATCGACAACGGCTACGGGGCCGCCTGCGCAGTTCACCGCATCTTCCAGACTCGGTCATGACCGATCAGCTTTGGTTCGACCCACGATTTGGGGCTTCCGGCAACATGGTGCTCGGCTGTTTCATTTCGCTCGGCGTCGAGCCGGCACTGATCACTTCTGGGCTCGCCAGTTTAGGGGTTGAGGGAATTGACATCTCGGCAACCACGGTCCGGCGCGGTTCGTTGCGCTCAACCCATGCGGCGGTGGCGGTGCAGGACAGCTCAACCCATCGTTCGTGGTCTGAGATCGACCAGCGGATCGCCGACTCCGAATTACCCGTCCGTGTGCGAGATGGCGCTCGCCAGACGTTCCGCCGCCTCGCCGAAGTCGAAGCCGACATTCACGATGTTCCCGTCACTGAAGTGCATTTTCACGAAGTCGGGGCTCTGGATGCCATCGCCGACATTGTGGGCAGCTGGATTTCGTGGAATCAGCTGGCGCAACCCGAAGTAACGGTGGGTTCCTTCGGACTCGGCCATGGCACCGTAGAGGCGGCTCACGGGACGCTCCCCCTTCCCGCTCCAGCGGTGGTGGAACTGCTTCTCCACGCGAACGTCCACCCGCTCCAGGTTGCCATGGAAACCGTCACGCCCACCGGGGCTGCCATTCTCATGTCGATGGCCACCGGTTTCCGCCCAGGGCCGCCAGCGGGAAGCATCACCGCCACGGGGCGTGGCGCCGGGGGGCGAGATCCCACCGGTTACCCAAACGTCCTCACCGCAATCCGATTGACCTCACCCCAAACCGCTCCTTCCAGCGCGTCGAGCTCGATGATGGAGCTGTCCACCAACCTCGACGACGTGACCGCTGAGGTCCTAGCCCACACCGTCGCCCGTTGTCTCGAGGCAGGAGCGGCCGATGCTTGGGTCACCCCAATCGTCATGAAGAAGGGCAGGCCGGGTCATCTCCTGTCGGTATTGTGCCAGCCCAGTGACACCCAGGTCCTCTGCCAACTGGTGATGACCGAAACTGGAACGCTCGGTGTTCGGCTGCGGAGCGTTGACCGGGTCGCCAGCGAGCGCTCCTTTGAAACCGTTCTTGTCGAAGGTCACCAGATCAGGATCAAGCTTGGTCCGCTCGGAGCCAAACCAGAGTTCGAGGATCTCGTGACGGCTGCAAAAGCCCTCGGTTCTACACCCCGGGCGATCGGCCAACTGGCTCTACTACGCTTCAGCGAATGAAAGCTGCTGTCCTCAACGAGATCCCCGGTTCCTTGTCCATCGAAGACGTTCAGATCGGCACGCCCGGGCCCCGGGAAGTGCTCGTGAAGACGGTAGCGGCGGGCTTGTGCCATAGCGATCTCCACTTCATGGAGGGCACCTACACCACTGCTGTTCCTACCGTCCTCGGGCACGAATCAGCCGGCATCGTCGAGGCTGTCGGAAGCATGGTTTCCTACGTGGAACCGGGAGATCACGTGATCACGTGCCTCGCCGCATTCTGCGGGCATTGCGAAGACTGCCTTGGGGGTCACCCAGCGCGCTGTCAGCGAAAAGCTACAGATCTCGTTCGCCCACCCGGCGAGGGCTCCCGCCTCAGTCGAGGCGAAGGCGGCGACACTCAAGATCTCCACCAATTCCTCCAGTGTTCATCGTTCGCCGAACAACTGCTGGTTCACGAACACGCCTTGGTGAAGATTCGCAAAGACATGCCACTGGAGAAGGCCGCACTCATCGGCTGCGGCGTGACAACCGGCCTCGGCGCCATCTTCCGAACGGCTCGGGTGGAGCCCGGATCAGACGTCGTAGTGATCGGCTGTGGTGGAATCGGCCTTTCCGCCATACAGGGCGCCCGCATCGCCGGTGCATCACGCATTGTCGCCGTCGATATGAACTCACCAAAGCTCGATCTGGCCAAGTCCCTTGGTGCCACCCACGTCTTGAACGCCGCCGACGAAGACCCCGTGAAGGCCGTCAAGAAACTGACCGATGGCGGTGCCCGCTTCACCTTCGAGGCCGTAGGACTCAAAGAAACCGCAGAACAGGCTTTCAGGATGCTACGAGCCGGCGGTCAAGCGGTCGTCATCGGCCTCATTCCATTGGGGACGATGGTGGAGGTTCACGGCGTAGAACTCACCAACGAAAAAACCCTCACGGGATCCAACATGGGGAGCACCCAGTTCCGCACCGACATGCCGCGTTATGTAGACATGTACCTCGACGGTCGGCTCAAGCTGGACGAAATGATCAGTGACACGATCAAGCTGGAGCAGATCAACGAAGGATTCGCTGCCATGAAGACCGGAACCATCGCCCGTCAGGTCATCCTTTTCGACTGAACGTCTGACACGTGACCAACTGCGTTACGAACAAGGTAGGTTCTGGTCCATGGCAGAAATGACATACCGCCGGCTAGGTCGATCAGGATTGAAGGTATCCACCCTCTCCTACGGATCCTGGGTCACCTTCGGCGAACAGCAAGGCATCTCAGCAGTCCAAGATTCCATGCAGGCCGCCTGGGACGGCGGCTGTAACTTCTTCGACAACGCCGAGGTGTACGCCGGCGGGCGAAGTGAGACGCTCATGGGCAAGGCGCTGAAAGATCTGGGCTGGGATCGAGAGACCTACGTGATCAGCACCAAGTTCTACTGGGGCATCGTCGACAACGTAAACACCAAGTTCACGCTGAACAGAAAGTATCTCACCCAGGCGATTGACCGTTCGCTCGAACGCCTCCAACTCGATTTTGTCGACCTCGCGTACTGCCACCGGGCGGACCCGGACACGCCGATCGAGGAGACCGTTCGGGCTATGAGCCAGATGATCGATCAGGGCAAGGCGCTCTACTGGGGAACGTCGGAATGGACCGCCGACGAGATCCGGGCTGCCTACGAGATCGCCGAGCGTCATCACCTCCACAAACCGGTAATGGAACAGCCTGAGTACAACATGTTCAACCGCCGGAAAGTGGAGAAGGAGTACGCCCGCCTCTATGAAGACATCGGACTAGGGCTCACCACGTGGAGCCCGCTGGCCGGCGGGCTTCTCACCGGCAAATACGTCGACGGCATCCCCGACGACAGCCGGGCGGCCCTCAAGGGGCACGACTATCTCAAGGACAAACTCGAAGACGACTCGGTCGTAGACGCCATCAAAGGCGTGGTGAAGATCGCCAAGGAGCTCGACTGCACCCCCGCCCAGTTGGCGTTGGCATGGTGCGCTTCAAACCCCAATGTCTCGTCGGTGATCACCGGTGCCAGTCGGGTTTCCCAAGTCACAGAGAACATGGCAGCGATCGAGATTGTCGAGATGATAACTCCCGAGATCAAAGACCGAATCGAGAACCTGCTCGCCTAGTTGGCTCGCCGGTGACGCCCTTCAGGCCTCGAGATCATCCCAGTCAGGGTGCGTGATTTCGGTATTGACCAGCTCTGAAGGCTCGATGCCGTTGAGGATCATACGGGCCTGCTCGATGGCGTGATCCAGCATTCGCTGCCGTCCAACCACTGTGCAGGAAGCTATGTGAGGCGTGACGATCACGTTGTCCCGATGGAGCAGCGTATGACTGGGATCCAACGGTTCAGGTGCGGTTACATCCAGACCGGCGCCTGCCACTTTGCCGCTGTCGAGCGCTGCAACCAACGCAGCGGTGTCTACCAGTCCGCCCCGGGCGCAATTGATCAGAATGACACCTCGTTGACACTTGGCGAAGGTGCTGGCGTTGAATACGTTAGCGGTGTCGGCGGCGGCCGGAGCGTGGAGTGAGATTACGTTGGATTCGGCGAGCAGCGTATCCATATCCACCATGGCGACGGATTCGTCTGGTTGGAATACAAACGGATCGTGAGCGATCACTCGCATCCCGATCCCCGCAGCGATTTGCGCCACCCTCCGAGCGATTCGCCCGTATCCGAACAGTCCGAGGGTGAGACCGTCCAGCTCCAGTGCGGTGCTCTGATCGGCGTAGTTGCCAACGCCGTCGCGAAGGCGTTGGGCATGAGGGCCGAGCGTCTTCGCTACTGCGAACATGAGAGCGATGGCATGTTCAGCGGTGGAGACAGTGGGACCTTCGGGCGTGTTGGTTACCGCAACACCCCGACGGGTTGCCTCAGCGAGGTCAATTGCGTCGGTTCCGATACCCGTGCGACACAGGCCGATCAACTTCGGGGCCTTGTCAAATCGGGCAGCATCCCAGCGGATTCCTCCCGCGAGGGCAACCACGGCTTCGCCGAGACGTTCATCGCCTGGACCTACCAACTGGTGATCATCGATTTCAAGCAGACCAAAGGGTCGGTCAATGTGAATGACACTCATGCTTCAAGTGTGCCACGTAAGTCATATTTCCTGTACCCAAGCACCTGCCATTGAAGTTTGAAACACGTTCAATAGGTGGCTTCAATCGTCCATTCTTGCTGTTCCACCGTGAGAAGGTGGGCTGTTGCATCCTCCAGTACCACCTGCATTCGGGCCCGGCGACGATGTGAGCTCGGATCCCACCAGCGTTCATCGGCCGGCCATGGGCCAGCCCAACTCATGATCTGGTGCTCCGTTTTTCCAACCACCAACCACACCGGGTCGTTCAGCATCACCCCCCGACCGCTCACCGTCACCTCCTCCCCCACCTCATCCAGAACAACCACCGAACCCACCAGAGAGCCAACCTCCGCCGGCGCAGGTGGCGGGATTTTCCCCGGCCAGGGCTGGTTCACGTTGGCGGGATCGGCACCCATCCGAGGTTCACCAAGATCAACCGCCGCCGCCGGGATCAGCCGGATCTGTTCGGCCGGTCCCCGCCCGCCACTCCACTCAGGCACCCGGACCGAATCAGCACCGAGGATCCCTTGTAAACGCGCCACGGTTCGCGAAACATCGTCGGCTCGTTCGGCTCGACCTCCCCAGAATCCCAGCTGCCGTCCCGTGGCAGGAACAACTTCGTCTGGGATTAACGTGAGCCGGGCGATCGCTGATCCAACCCCGGCATCGGGATCGCGACCGGCTCCAGCGTGTCCCATTCGAGCCTGGTGCAACCATCCGTCCAGCTGCCACCGGGCCCGTTCTGCCAACGCTGCGGCGGACAACGTTCCTTCATGACGCCAAAGTCGACTGAACTCCTCGCCAGCTTCGGTCTCTGCCTCGATTGCCACCCGGATACACGCCAGTCCCTTCTCTTCCAGCGATCGATGCAGCTCATCGGCCAGCGCCTTGGCCGCGAAGGCGCACGGGTCGATCCGTTCGGTAGGGGGGTCGAAAAGCCACGTGACCGCCATATCGGTCGCTGGACGACGCAGATCGGGCGGATACTGATCCACTCCCCGAGCCAGCCGATGGGCCATCAACCCTTCAGCGCCGAAGCGGCCAACAACATCATTGGCGCTGATTTCCGCGAACTGGCCGAGCGTCCGGAGCCCCAGCCGAACCAACACGTCGACCAAATCGGGTAACTCCAACACATCCACACCGAAGCCAGCGAGAAAGCCCGCACTTTCCCCGGAGGGGACGATCACCGGTTGCCCTATCGCGCCGGCCAACTGACCATCACCAAAGATTTTTGATGCTGTTTGAGCAGCCATGCGAGCAGCAAAAACACCATCGGCCATTCCTACGAATAGCTCACCACGATCCGCCAGGACAGGGGTCAGTGTCTCCTGCACTTTTTGAGCCAACGCTTCATCGCCGCCGAAGAACCGCGACGGACCGCGGGTTGGGAATCCCACAAGACCGGGGCCGGCGACCTCTACCCGGGGAGTCATGTTGGTCAGGGCAGCAGCCACCGGTTCAAACAAACGGGCCTCTCGGTCGGTGTCTTGTTCCAAGACAGCGAGATCGGGACAGCGACTCTGGGCGTCCCGGCGGCGTTGCCCCACCCGAACACCATCGATCCGTGCCCCGGGACTGCAAGAAACCACCCGGTTTGCCACGAACACCGCGGCCGGTTCGTTCAGTGGAACTCCCCATGCCACCACCGGCCAATCGGGACAGAGCACCACCGCCATTCGGGTGGAAAGCACGGAAGGATGCGCCGCCTCGGCCCTCCGGGGGCCGTTCTCTGACTCCCTCCGGGGGCCGTTCAAACGCCACGGATGCTCTGCCTTCGGCGAGGCAACAACTGCATCGTCCGGTTCAGGCATAGCTACAAAAGGCATGTCCGTCACGGAGACTCGCCTCCCCATGCGCCGTAACGGAGTTCGGTGACGGTGGCGAGTTCCTGGGCGGCGGTGAGAGGGCCGTCGGGGCCTGGCATCCACAACGACACCGAACGGGGTTGTGCTGCTGAGCGCCGACCAGCCGCCTCCACCTTCATTCGCCGGTATCGCAGATAGCCATTTCCCTGGCCAATCCCTTCCCACTCCTGGGTTTGGCAGGTCAATTTCATGTCTAGACCACTGGGCCAGGTTGCACCGCCGTCCAAATGCAGGAGGGTTCCTCGCTGTTCTCTTAGCCGAGCAGCGATCCGCCGGGCATCTCGGTTACCGATGCTCGATGACGGACAAATCACCACCACCTGCACAGCTTCCAACAATGCCGCCACCACCGTGCCCCACTGTCCCGCTGGCGGTGTGTCCACCACCAACACCCGATCCATGCGTAGTCCCACTTCGGCACCAGCGACCAGGTTGAACAACGGTGCTCCAACCACAGCCATCCAACCTTCGTCCCCCAGCGAAGGGACCATCATTCCTGCAGTGAGCGTCCATGCCCCAGGACCCGACACACCCACCTGCCAACCCCGTTGAAGCCCACCCCAAGGAAAGAGTGGAGAAAGAGCCTCTGGAACATCGAGCAGCTGTTCGTTGGACAGCGTGGTGGGCCGAACCGCCTCCAGAATCCTGGGGTCCAGCGCTGCCAAACCCGTTGCATGCCCGTTCACCACTCCAGCATACGAACATATGTTCGCATCACGCAACAGCATCACGCAACAGCATCACGCAACACCAGCATGGCGCAGGTACCCGACCGGATCTTGAGGGGTGGCAGCTGAGGTTCGCGCTCAAGCGTTCTGGCAGCTGAGGTTCGCGCTAGCGCGAACGTGGTCTGCCAGTTCGACTTTGCGCGACCCTCTCCTATGCGAAATCGGCTTCGGTGGGAACCCGAACGCCCGGTTTGTAATAGGTGTATAGGCTTTCGATGATCGGCTTTAGACCGTCAGCGTTCTTGCCAGCCTTCAACGTGACCGTGATCGTCTGGGCATACACATGCACCTCGGACACCTGGCCGGTGGCCAAGAGTTGGCGCGCGATGACATCGGGCGGGCGGTTGAGCAATATCTCATCGCCGTCCTTGTACCGCTCGTGACCCATTCCGGTGAAGGATCGATTGGTTTCAAACCTGACCCGCGACGGATTGGCTGTTGCGGACTGAACGACGGTTACCGGCTCTCCCATACCGCTGGAAGGCTACCAACAAACCCAGCGCTACGGAGATGACCGCAAGAAGCGAATGGACCGCTTTGAATCCCCCGCTCCAGTCACCTGCCAGGATCTGATAGGCCCGGACCGGCCAAACGACCATGTTGATCAACGCCAGCGTAAGGGCTGCGCCAGAAACACAGGACCACCAGTCTGAGGCTCCGTCTCGCCAAAGGCCGAAGGCCGAGCGGAACACCCACAAAGAGACAACCACAAACAGGCTGGCCAAACCGAGCCGCCAAAGCCGATCCGTACCCTCGAGGTCGTCGGCCAGAATGTTGCGGATGCGACTTGCCCAGACGGTCAGTGACCACACAGTAATCGCGGGGACTGCAAACCTGGATATGCGCGACCAATCGATACCCATAGGCTAGCTCGCTGCGGCCACAGGCTTGGCCCGAGCGAGCCCTCTGAGCCGATCCGACGTTGCCAACACATCATCGAAGTCGAAATAACAGTCCTGAAGGTGCCGGGCCGCGTTGGGGATGTACTGGCTGCGACCGTGAAGCACGCGGTGGCCATGCACGAACAATGCGTCTCCCCCATCGAGGCGAAAACGACGTTGATTGGCCGGGTTGGTCAGGTAATCGGTCAGCGCAAGGTAGGCATCTAGCCAGTCCTCGAAGTCTGGGTCGGTGGGGGCAATCGGCTGCATCAGTTGGTTCGAATACCGGAAGCCGATGATGCCACCCGAAGGATCCAATCGGACGATCGGCTGGCGGGCAAACGACTCGCGATCAGAGGAATACTGGCGGAAGCCAACGGGTACGGAGATAAGCATCTCGAATAGGTGCGACGCCGTTTCCCGCAACACCGAAGCCGCCTGCCAGCCATCAACCACAAGGGAATCCCCACCTTCGCAGTCATTCTCCAGCATATGAAGCACCTGCCCCGAAGGGGGATGGGTATAGGACGGATAGTCCGAGTGCGGTGGTAGACCTTCGGCGGTGTGGGCGATGTTGTACCCGGCGGGGTCCACTCGAACGTCGTGAACTCGCTCACTGAAGGTTTCCCGTAACGGAAGCCCAAGGGCCGCCATCGTGACCTCAACTTGACCTGGAATCGAAGGTGTGCCGGTCAAGATTGCCACTCCCTCACTCAGGAGCATGGCCAGAAAGTCCATCCGATCCGGACCGCCGGCGCACACTGCGTCGTGGTCAAAACGCGTTGGTTCATCACCGCCTCCCCAAAGGTGGGTGTCCAGCTTGGCGCGGTTGACGACCTCGAAGGACGCTTGAAGCTGTGCCGGTGAGTACTTCGTTACGTGACCCGACGCCCAGACGATCTCAATCGACCCCTCGCTCTGGTCGATAGATGTGGCGACGAAGTCGTCGGCTCTGCCAGGGATCCAGCGGCGCTCAGATGTCTGTTCCACTCGGCATGAGAAACACGGGCACTCCATGCGTAGCCATCGCAATGAAAGCGGTACTCGGTCACCGTTGTGGGTCCAGTCAACGACGTTTGCCGCCGGGGGCGCGGAGTTGTTCATTGGAGGAAGCATGAAGGGTTTCTTTGCCCGAATCAAGCCGATGTAGCGTTTCTCCATGGCACCGATCACAGTGAGAGAATTCCGTGAGAGGGCCGAGGAGTTCTTGGCCACCAACGCTGACCGCAAGCCACCGAGAGAGTCTTTCGTTTGGGGCGAAGGAGCCGACGATCCCGCTCTCTTCGAAGAAACCGATCGGGAGGCCGAAAAGCTCGCTCTGGAAGCGGCTTGTGGGTGGCGGGCAAAACGTTTCCAAGCCGGCTTCGGATACATCACCGGCAAGGAAATCTTCGGTGGTGCCGGACTTACAAAAGCTCACGAAACTGCCTATGAGATCGCCGAATCGCGTTATCGGATTCCCGATCAGAGTTTCTTCACGATCGGCCTCGGCATGGTGGCACCCACGATCGCCGCCCATGCCACGCCGACAGCAGCCGCAGACCTGCTCCCCAAGATGTACCGAGGCGAGATCCTGGGCGCGCAGCTCTTCTCCGAGCCGAGTGCGGGATCCGATTTGGCCAGCCTCCAGATGAAAGCGGAAAAAGATGGAGACGAGTGGGTGGTTTCGGGCCAGAAGGTATGGACCTCGGGTGCCCACTATTCCCACATTGGCGAGGTCATCTGCCGGACCGATCCGACGCTGCCGAAACACCGCGGACTCACCGGTTTCATCGTCGACTTGACCGACGCAGCGGTGGAGATTCGACCGCTTCGCCAGATGACCGGCGGTGCCAACTTCAACGAAGTCTTCTTCAATGAACTGCGGGTACCCGACCATATGCGGCTCGGCGAGGTGAACGATGGCTGGCGTGTGGCGCTCACAACACTCATGAACGAACGGGCTGCCATCGGGTCCGGTGGGCGAGCTGGCTCTAGTGTCTTCTCGAAGCTGTCCGCCATGGCCAAGCACTACGGCGTTTCTGACGATCACTGCATTCGACAGGAACTGGCGGATCTCTACATCCGAGGCAAGGTCCTCAAGATGAACAACCAGAGGGCGATGGCAAAGATCAAAGCCGGTGAGCTGCCCGGAGCGGAGATGTCCGGAGCCAAGCTGGCCCTGACCGATATGATGCGCCGGTCATCAGCCTTGGCATCATCGATCCTCGGCGCCAAACTGGTGGCCGACACCGGGGAATGGGGCACGTTCTCGTGGAGCAGCTACGTGAACGGTGTGCCGGGAATGTCAATTGCGGGCGGCACGGACGAAGTGCTTCGCAACATCATCGGTGAGCGTGTCCTCGGTTTGCCGAAGGAGCCAGGGATAGACACAACCAGCCCCGTCTCGGAGCTGAGGGTGGGCACGCAACGGAGCGTCTGACGGTGTCCGGGCCTGAGAAATCAACGAGCGAAACGACGCTGAGCTTGAGACGCTAACCCGGTTTTTCGGCCTCCACCTGCTTAGATATTGGAGTGAAGTATGGCGAATCGCGACTCCTCCACCCATTGTGGGCTCTTGCTGTCGTGAGCTTGATGTCAGCAAGCTGTTCAAATGCGGGTGTTCAACTTGTTTCCACTGGTGGGAGCGAACCCACGGTGGCCGGAATCACCACCGAAACAACGATCGCTGCGCCCCCCACAACTACAACCAGCAATCCGTCATCCACCGTTCCACCTACGAGTGAAGAGGAGCGAACTGGCGCCGCGGAACTTCCGGACTTCCAACCCACCGGACTGGACGTCCCGTTGCTCCTTTTTGGTGATTCGATCACCCTGGTGCAGCCCGATGGCGAGGCTGTTCTCATCCAACGTGACGAGGCGGTGCGGGTAGCTGGAGACACTCGGGGTGGGGTGGTATTTCAGCGCCGACTGGTGGCCGGGCCTCAGTCATCGATTCTCTGGCAGCCCAATGCCGAAGCCCAGCCGAAGGTCCTGTTGATCCCGGAACCGAACCAACTGGCCGAGCTCCATGGGGTCACCACGGTCAACGGGGTCCCCGAGGCCGTCTTCAGTGTGACCTCGCCGGAATCTGGCAACCGGTCGCTCAACCGGATCGACCTCGAGTCTGGTCAGATCGTGGAGCTGCGGGTTGTTGACGAAGAAGAATTCGGTTCGAAGAGCACCCAGGTCGACGGATTCTTCATCGTGACAACGTGGGAGCGGCCAAACGCATCGGGTTGGTCGGTGTATCAAAGCGGCACTGGGCGAGAGATCGGTGGCAGTTTTGCCGATGTTGAATCATCGTGCTCGGCCGGAGTGGGACCAAACTGTGCTCGGCTTGCTTCGCTGTCGCTGGACATTGAGACGGTCTTTCGTATCGTTCCCCATGCCGCCAACTCTCCGGTTGGTGAGTATGACCTGCTGCTGTCGCGGTCTGAGAACGGGAGCACGATCTCCCGCGTGGATCTCAGTTCGCTCGACGGCATCTGGTACCCGGAACACTTATCCGAGCTGGCCGACGGAAAAATCCTGTTGTCTCGATCGGTTGATGAACGGCGGGTTAGGCCGATGAGAGCAGTACTGATCGATCCGGCCACCGGATCGTTCGAGCTTCTCCCGGAGGTTGGATTCGTTCGTCTGACGTGAGAAGTGGCGCCAAACGGCGCTGTCACCACTCACCCCCGCCCACCGATGGTGGCCCAGGGAGGATCAGATGCTCGCACCCCTCCAATCGGATCCCGGATCAGCCCGCTGGCTGTTTTCGCTGTGTATCGCTACGGCGTTTGCCCTGCTCGTAGGAGCCTGCTCCAACGCCGCCTCCCAACTTGCCGAGAGCGGTAACCCTCAGGAGAGCAACCAAATCCCCTTTTCTGTTGACGAACGCGACCAGCCGGTCACCGAGCCGGAAATCCCGGGCGAACCTCCTACCTCCGCCGTTACGTTCGATCCCGCCATCGTTGGGCCAACGTTCGACACAGCACTTCCCGGGCCCACATTGGTGGCTGCCGGTGACGAAGGTGTCTGGTGGTTCGATGCAAATGGCACGTCCCATCTGGTCGTCGAGCCCAGTATCGCAGCTGACTACGACGGGAGCGGCGGGCTGATCTTCCAGCGGTCGCCGTCGTCGCCAATCGTGCACCGCAACGCCGATGCCGTTGAGACACCGGTGGTTTCCGCGGGGACCGGTGAGTCTGTTGAACTCATCGGTGTCGCAACCGTCAACGGGAACGAGGAAGTGATCTTTCTACGGCGGGTCGAAGAAGCTGCGACGCTGGAGCGTGCGACCCTGGACCAGGGTCTGACCAGCACCATCACTGCCGTTGCCAGGGATGGCGTGGCACCCGTTCGGTTGTCGATCAACGGTGGATACGTAAGTGGTGTGTACAAGACCGGGAGTGGCGCCGGTTGGGCCAGTTTCTCTCTGACCTCGGGCGACAAGCTCTTCGGCACTCCCGCAGCCGACCTCGGGACCTGCACCAGCCCAATGGTCGGCTGTGCTGAGGCCGTGACCACGAGCAGCGACGGACTCAACGTATTTCAAGTCACCCCCAGCGGAGAAGACGGAACCGGCCTCAGTCTGCTGGTGAACAGTGCAACCGATTTCTCCGAAGTCGCCCGCGTCGATCTGCAACGACCCGAGGGCGGATGGCACGTCACCCGGCTCGACACCCTGGACGGCCTTGTCATAGTCAGCCGGTCGGCCAATGCCGACGGAAGCGGATCGCTGCCGGCACTTGTAGTTGACGTGGACACCGCCACCGTGACCCAACTCCCTCAGCCGGGGACGGTCAGTATCGTCACGGGGTAGGACCGCTAGGAACTCTCGGGGCGTTTGACATCGCCGACAAGACACCGACGGGGATCCGGCTACCGTGGTTCCGTGACCGTCCCCAAGCTCCGCCGGGCCCTCAGGGCCAGCAGTCCCGGCTTACGCGTCGAGCGCGAGCTTTGGGAAGATGGATGCGACATCGTGATCGGCATCGACGAAGTGGGGAAAGGTTCGTGGGCTGGACCGCTGACGCTGGGCGCAGTTGTGGTCCCTCGCGATCGGCGGATCTATAAACTACGCGACTCCAAGCAACTCACCGCCGATGAACGGGAGGCGATGTATTCCCGAATCATCGAGTGGGTGGACGCCTGGGCCGTCGGCCACGCCTCTCCTCAAGAATGCGACCGCCTCGGAATGTCTGCCGCCCAAAGGCTGGCCGCTCGGCGAGCCATCGATGGGCTTGGGCTCACCAAGCCCGCCGACGCAATCGTGATCGACGGAAAGTGGGACTTCGTAGGCCACCCGAGGACCGTGAAGCTGGTCAGGGGAGACAGCATTTCGGTCTCGATAGCCGCCGCCTCGATCCTGGCCAAGGTGACCCGGGATCGGATGATGATCGCCGACGCTCACTGCTACCCGGGATTCGACTTCGACGCCAACAAGGGGTACCCGTGCCCTCGCCACAAGCTTGCCCTCCAAGCATTCGGCCCAACCGCAATCCACCGGCGCTCGTGGGTCTTCATGGATGCACTTCCGTGGACCGGTACGCCCCGCCAGACGCCCGTCACCCAACTGACTCTCCTGTAGCCGCCACCGGGCCTCGTCAACGGACGGACTGCCGGGCAGATAGCTTGCAGGCGATGTCCACCATGCCCAAGATCGAGCCTCCACAGGGCCCGCGCGCAGTTGCGCGGCCGGTCGATGCCGGCCGGACTCTGCTCGGCATTTTCGGCGAGCCGGCTGTTGCCGCGGTGGATCGGTCTGGAATAGTGCAATTGGCCGATGCTGATTGGGTTCTGGACTGGTGGATCCTGGGCGCGGACCGCTGGTATACGCCCTCCAGTGAGGCGGCAGTTCGTCAGCAGCGCCTCGGTTCTGGACCAATCGTTCAGACCGCGCTGCGGGTCAGCGACGGCGATGTGGTGCACCGCACCTGGGCTGTTCACCACGGGGACCGACCCGGTGTTGTTGTAGAGATTGAAAACACCACAAAGGCACCGGTGGCGCTGGCGCTGGCAATACGACCCTTCGACCTGGATGGGCGGATCGGCCAACCGGTTGTGCATCTCGGCGAGGACCACATCCAAGTCGGGGACACGAGTCTCCAGTTCTCGCTGGAGGTCCGAGACACGATGCCGGACCACAACGCCATCGTCATCCCTGTTCCCCATTCGGTCACCGCAAGAATCCTCATCTCGGGAAAAGAAGCGGGGGATCAGCGCCAAATCCCTGATCTCGCAACCGCCGTCCGAGCCTGGGATTCGCTGATCACCTCCAAGTCCAGAGTCGCTCTCCCGGACCAACGTCTCACCGCTCTCTTCGACCAAGGACGGGGACGACTGTCGTTGGGGTTTCACGACCTCCACGAGCGGATTACCGCGCTTGATGGGTCTGCCGGTCGAGAACTGGCTGCGGTGGCGCTGACCGGATCCAGCACCGAGGCCGGGGAACTCCTGGGACGCTTGGTGGCCGACGATTGGCTGCCGCAGGCTCGCCGGCTCGACGAGCCGGAATCGCTGGGCGCCGTCGCCGATGGGATCGCCTGGGCTGCCATACTGCATGCCCCGCTGCTGGCCGATGCAGTCCTCCCCGTACTAACACAGTTGGCGCAACAATCTCGCCGAAAACGGTCCGAGCCGGGCACCCAACAAGCTGAACGCGCCCTCGCCCGGGTAGCCAAACTCGCTGGCCAAGGTGGCGCGGCCAGAGCCATCGACCGACGGTTGGGGTTGGGGTCTGACCCTTCGCTACCCCAGTCGGTGGCCGCCCTCAGCGCTCTAACGCAGGAGGCCTCAGAAACCGGTTCCTGGGGGGACGATGACATCGAGCCGGTGACCCAGGGACTCATCGCACTTCGCCACCTCCTGGTGCAGGAGCGGTGGGAAAACGATCAGCCCGAAATCGATCTCTTCACCGAGTGGCCCACGGCATGGCGGGGCGGAGCGGCCGAACTCCACGCTCTCCCCACAGCGTTTGGCTTGATCTCGGCCGCCATCCGATGGCATGGCTACCGCCCGGCATTGTTGTGGCAGTTTGACAGAAGCGACCATTTCCAGTCGGCCATTCGCTTGCGCTGCTCAGCCCTCGATCCGGACTGGTCCACCACCGCAGCCTCCGGCGAGACCCTGCTCGCCGGCGCAGCAGGAGGCCTTGGTCAAGCCCCCGCCGAGGGCGAGTCGTTCTCCTAGTACCTCGCTCCGGACCTCTCTAGAACCAGGTTCCACCACCGATCGTCTTCCGGCCGGCCGCTGCGAGGTCGATACGCTGTCGACATGTATCGGGCTCGGACGGCGCTGCTTCCAACGACTGCCCTACTCGTACCGCTCAAATCCTTCAACTCCGCCAAGGAGCGCCTGGGTGAGGCCCTTTCGCCCGATGATCGATCAGCGCTGATGAGATCCCTCGCCGCTGGTGTTCTCGCCAGTTGCGGCAACATGTCGGCATGGGTTGTATGCGAGGACCCCGACGTCGCTTCGTTCGCATTGGACCACCGAGCGCAGGTCATCTGGCGCACGGGGGGCCTCAATCCAGTTGTGACGCAGGCTTTTCTATTCCTCCGCTTCTCAGGGTTTCGCCGGGTTGTGGTGGCCCACGGTGATCTCGCCGACCCAACCGATCTTCGGCTGTTCAACCACGAGCAAATGGCCGATCCAGCAAGCGTGCTTATCGCCAGTGACCGACATCGAGATGGCACTAACGTCTTGAGCGTTCCAACCGACGCAGACTTCGCGTTTGCCTATGGTCCCGGCTCGTTTGCCAACCACTGGGTTGAAGCCAAGCGCTGCAATCTCGCCGTGGCCGAGGCCAACGCACCATCGTTGGCGCTCGACGTTGACACCCCGGATGATCTCGTGCTTTATCGTGAGCTGCGATGACCGCACAGAACCCGCTAACGCTGGAGCCCTTCTCCATGAACGTGAAATCCCGAGATATCGAAACGCCCGAGCGGGCGCTGGCCATCGGGGCTCACCCTGACGATTCCGACTTCGGCTGCGGAGCCACACTGGCCAAGTGGGCGGCGCAGGGCTGCGATGTCAACGTGCTGGTTTGCACGGACGGCTCGAAGGGCACTTGGGATTCCACCGCCGACAAGTCAACCCTCATTCGGACTCGCCAGGAGGAACAAATCGCCGCCACGCGAGCCCTCGGTGGGATGGGCGAAGTGGTGTTCCTCGGTTATCCCGATGGTGAGCTTCCATCAGATCTGGAGGCAAGGGCGGCCGTGGCATATTGGATTCGCCAACTGCGCCCTACCGTGGTGCTCGGCCATGATCCCTGGAAGCGTTATCGGCTCCACCCGGACCATCGCCATGCCGGGCTCCTGGCCTGTGAGGGCATCGTGGCGGCACGAGATCCGAAATTCTTTCCCGATCAAGGGGTCCCCCACTTCAGACCCGACAAACTGTTGCTCTTCGAAGCGGACGAGCCCGATCACGCCGAAGAAGTCTCGGGCACCGTGGGGGCCAAAATGCTCGCCCTCCGCCAGCACGAGAGCCAATTCGAATCCACAATGATAAAGAACAGCGGCGGTTCCATGATCGACTTCGACAGGCGGGTGGAGGCAAAACTTCGCGAGGCTGGCACTGCTGCCGGTGTCACCCACGCCGAAGTCTTCAAACTCATCACCGACCTCTGACGGCTACGGCTCCCGTCTTCCCAGTCCGGCCGATTCGTAGGCGGCATCGATCAATTCCATCGTGGCGATGGCATCCTGACCGCCGGTCGGAACCGTGCCGCCCTGTGCGACGGCCTCTACAAATCGCTCCATCTGATGGTGATATGTGGTTCGACCGTCCACTTCCTCGTCAATCCCCGCCGCCTCCACCACGACGCGGTTGCCGTTGTGAGGAGCGAGTGGGTTGGTCGCCACCATTGTCCCCTCGGTCCCCACCACGGTGAGCGATGCGTGGAACTCCGTGCCGTGGGTCATCTTGGTTCGTAAAACTCCCGGTACGCCGTTGGGGTACCGGATGTGAATCTCGGTGTCGACGTCTGCTCGGGGTCGACCTTCTTTCATCGTTGCGGACACCACCGTCGGTTCCTCGCCCGGCATGACGAAACGAGCCCACTGAACGGGATAACACCCAAGATCCATCAATGCTCCGCCGCAGAGTTCTGCACTGTGGCGAACATCATCATCAGGATCGATGTAGACATCGAACCGGGCCTCAACCGACTGAACCTCGCCTAAAAGACCGCTCTCAAGGAGTTGCCCGATACGGCTCGCCATCGGGTGATAACGCCAGTGATAGGCCTCCATACAAACCCGCCCACTGGCGTCGGCCGCATCGACGATCGCGCGGGCAAGGTCGGCATTGGCGGCGAACGGCTTCTCGCTCAAGACATGTTTGCCGGCTTCCAAGGCCCGGATCGTCCACGTATGGTGAAGGCTCACAGGCAGAGGGTTGTACACCGCATGGATTTCAGGATCGTCCAGGATCTCTTCGTAGGTGTCATACACCCGCTCGATCCCCCACCGATCAGCGTCGGACTGAGCCCGGTGCCGGCCGCGGGCGGCGATGGCCCGAAGGTCGACGCCAGCCGTGTCTTGCACTGGCTGGTAGAGCGCCTTGCCGCTAATACGAGCCGCACCGAGGACACCGAATTGAAGAGTCATATTGTCATCGTTACACGACTTCTTGCCGTTTACGATTTCCTCGGTCCATTGGTACCGTTCAAGCATGAAGGTTCGTATCGGCCCGGTGAAAACCACGGACATGGCAGAGTGGCTCCGCTTTAGTCGAAGGATCGGTTGCGACCTCCGCACGGACCCAGGCGATATGGCATCCCACTCAGCACTCGGCCAAGTACGGGAATGGAACAAACTGCTCGACGAGTGGGCTGAAGAACTGGAATCTGGGGAGCCTGGAGATTCGCTTCTGGCGAGCGATGACGGCAGCTTCAATTGGGATGGCGAATTCGACCCCGACCGAGCCGAGTACCTGATGCACTCCATGCAGAAGACCATCCACTCCGCCACCGTCCACAAACTGGTCACAGCAGACGACCTCCGGAAACACGGCTGGCTCACAATGCATGTGATGCAACGCTTTATCGAATCGTTGGCAAGCGAAGGCGCCGCTCACGAAGAATACGTTGATCAGTTACGCCAAATCGTCAAAGACTTCGGAGCCCGAATCGAGGAGCACACCTCGGACTAGCTCCGCCACCTTGGCCTGCCCTTTGTGCAGATATCTCTCAGCCTCGTCCAGCCTTACCCATGCCGCCGCATCCACCTCAGGGATACTCAGCTGCTTGCCCGAACGAGGTGGCCATTCGATCACAGTGGAGTTGCTGAGGAGGGTCGCTGGATCGAAATCACCTCTGATGAGAAACGGATAGATGTGTTTGCCTGACGCCTTCACGACCGGAAGCGCAATCAGGTCACCATCCCGGGGCAACTCGGACCCCATCTCCTCGGCAAACTCCCGGCGGGCCGTTATGGCGGGCGCTTCCTGATCGGGGACGAACTCCCCCTTTGGGATGCTCCAGGCATGATCGTTCTTGCCGGCCCAGAACGGCCCGCCAGGGTGAACCAACAGGATCTCGGGGTCGCCATCAGAATCGCGCCGCCACATCACGATTCCGGCGCTGTGTTTCACCACGATGACCCCACCGGTTCAGACGCTGCGGAGGGGTTGACCAGGTAGGCGGTCGCGTTGAGCAACGCCCCCCTCCAGGACCGGAACTCCGTTGACCAGAACCGTGCTGATCCCTGCCGACTCTCTTGCGGGCGTAGCGACGGTAGCCCGATCGATGATCGTGGCGGGGTCAAACACGGTGATGTCGGCATCGGCCCCAATCTGTAGGCGACCTTTCCGGCCCATCGCCGGCAGCATGGATTGCGTTCGACGGGCGGGAAGAATGGTCATCTTGGCCAGGGCATCCATGAGGCTCAGAAGGTTGCGCTCTCGAACGTAGACGCCGAGCGTTCTGGCAAAGGTCCCTGATGCCCGCGGATGATTGTTCCCGTCGGGATCAGCAATTGCGTCAGAGCCGATAATCGTCCACGGCTGCTGCATTGCAAGATCGACATCGGCCAAAGGGATCGAACCGAGAGCGGCAACCAGCTTGTTTTCGGCCTTGGCCTGCTCAAACGTGTCCGCGGACAAGATGGTCTCAGTACCTCCGACCTGCAGATTGCCGTAGTCGATCCGAAAGCGACTCCGCCAGTCCCCGGCAAAACGCAAACTCTGCAGACGAGTGGCCCAGAAGTCGTACGGATAGAGGCAGGCGGTGACGTCGACCCCCTCGGCCCGAGCCGCATTCACCGTAGCAAGGGTTTCGGCCATGGTGAAGGTTCCGCCGGTACTGGTGATATGCGAGATATGTACGCTCCGGCCGGTGGCTTTCGCAATCTCCAGGACCTCCGCTATTGCCTCGGCGTTGGTTCCCGGCGGGTCCGGATCACTATGGCGCACATGAAAGAACAGCGTGCCATTCTGGGGCCCCGCCAGCGCACCTAGGCGAATCATCTCCTCGGTGGTGGTGCCCGGTGCATACTCCGGCGAGAAAGCGATTCCGCCGAAACCACCAGCCAACTGTTCGGTTGCGAGCGCCTCGAAGTCAACCATTTGCCCGGCGGCCAGAGGCTGGTCCGGCGCAGCCTTGATGCCGAGACCCCGGTGGAACTGGTGGTGAAACGCACCGCCAAAATTGACCGGCACCGAGTTTGTAAACCGTTCGAAAAAGGGCTTCGCGTAGTTGTTGATGCCGTGCATCCCAAGGTTGGACGTCACGCCATCCGCCACTTTGAACCACACGCCATACGCATTGGGTCGGTAGCTGAGAATGTCGATGAAACCCGGCGAAACAACCTGCCCCGCTGCATCAATGATCTGCACACCATCCAGCGATTCCGCGCCCACGTACCCGATAGCGCCACCGATGACACCAACGTTCATAACCCGGTCGAAGCCAGAATCGGGATCCATCACTCGACCACCGTTGATCACCACATCAAAGAGCGTCGAGGGGTCGGCCGCCCTGGCCGGATCGAAGACGACGGGCTCCACCGCCCCCACCTGAGTGGATCCTAAAACCTCCACATCGGCATCACCCAGTTCGACGGACGGGTCGACCGGACCGCTGGCGTCGACGCGCTCACCATCTCGGTTGGGAACCGCCGATATCGCGCCCAGCGTGGCCACGCTGGCTGCGCCGTAGCCCAGACTTATGAGCAGTCGCCGTCGGTTCTGGTCCACACTGCCAAATCTAGATCGGCACTCTCGATCGCATCGGTCAATCCCCCCTATTCAGAACAGATAACCTCAAGGGGTGCCCAACTCCCTTCCTGCCATCTACCCGTTGGGCATCGTCGGCTCGGGCCAGATCGCCCGCATGATCCACACCGCCGCATTGCAGTTGGGAATCACGCCGCGACTCATGGCCGAAGACTCCGGCGATTCTGCGGCGCTGGCCGCACCGGAAGCGAGTTTCCGCCATCCCGACGCTCTCTCCTCGTTCGCAGAGCTCTGCGAGGTCGTCACCTTCGAACACGAACGGGTCGACCTGGGAATGATCGAATATATGGAGGAAGCAGGAACCATTATCCGGCCGGGCACAAAAGCGCTTCGCGCCGCTATGGACAAAGCCCACCAGCGGCGAATCCTGCTGAATCGTGGCTTCAACGTGCCGCCTTTCGCTGAACTATGGGGACCGGATGATGTCATCGATTTCGCCGGCATGTTTGGTTGGCCCACCGTGATCAAGTCTGTCCGATCCGGTGGTCAGGCCGACCGCGGCGCATGGATTGTGGACAACCAATCCGACGCCCTCAGGGTGATGGCCGAACAATTCGAGCGGGAACTGATAATCGAAGCGTTCCAACCAATCGTGAAAGAGCTCGTGGTCGTGGTAGCCCGCCGACCCGGCGGAAACGCTCGCTGCTACCCGGTGGCAGAGGCGGTCAACATTGAAGGCGTCTGCAAGGAGATCCGATCCCCCGCTGCCATAGGAAGCCGAGTGGCCACCGAGGCGATGGAAACTGCGCGAAAGATCGCCGATGAGCTCGACGCCCAAGGTGTGATCGCAGTGGAGTTCTTCCTCACGACGGCCGGTCTGGTCGTGAACGAGATTGCTGCCCGTCCCCACAATGCCGGACATCACACAATCGAGAATGCTCCTACCAGCCAATTCGAGAATCATGTCCGAGCTGTGCTCGATCTTCCCCTCGGGCCGACGCATGCACTCAACAAGGCCAGCGTCACGATCAATGTGATCGGTGGTATCGATCCGGTGAATCCTGCAGATCATCTTCATGAAGCGCTAGCCGTCGAGGGCGCCCACATTCACCTGTACGGAAAACGACCCAGACCGAATCGCAAACTCGGTCACGTGACCGCGGTCGGCGATGACATGGATCAAGTCCGCGAATTGGCCAGGCGCGCCGAAGCGGCCCTCATGAATCGGAGAGTATCGTGACTGCCACTCTTACTGTGGTGAACCACCCGCTGGTGTCTCACAAGATCTCCACTCTGCGGGACATCAAGACCGAACCCGAACAGTTTCGCCGAACCTGCGCCGAGATCACGCTGCTCACCGCATATGAAGGACTCCGCGATCTCGCCACCACGGAGACTCAGGTGCAGACGCCGGTGGCCCCGGCTGCGACACGGGTTCTCACTACTCCCGCCCCGGCCGTGATCGGGATCCTTCGCGCCGGGTTGGTAATGGTTGAAGCCATTCTCACGCTGCTTCCCCATGCCCGAGTAGGGCATCTCGGCATGCAGCGCAACGAAGCAACTCACGAACCGGATTGGTACTACGACAAACTACCCAACCGGCTCGCCGAGCGTGAGGTCATCGTGGTCGACCCCATGTTGGCCACGGGGGGATCTGCGTCAGCCGCTCTTTCCCACCTCAAAGACGTCGGTGCCACCAGACTCCGGCTGCTCTGCATCATTGGCTGTCCTGAGGGGGTGAAGACCGTGCATTCAGCCCACGCCGACGTACCAATCACCTTGGCTGCTTATGACCCCGGCCTGACGCCCAACGCGTACATCACACCGGGCCTCGGAGATGCCGGCGATCGAATCTATGGTACGGACAAATGAGTAGTCCGGACTCAGCTCCCTCAGACATCAACTGGGACCAGCTGCGCCAAGTCGCCCTCGAAATGACAAAACGGGCCTATGCACCGTATTCCAACTTCAGTGTGGGGGCCGCTGCCATCACCACCACCGGCTCCATTGTTTCGGGGACCAATGTGGAAAACGTAAGCTACGGGTTGACGCTTTGCGCCGAATGCGGGCTCGTGTCTGACCTGGTCGCCCATTCCGCCGGAAAACTCGTGGCCGTCGTCGTGGTATCAGGTTCGGGTGAGCACTGCGCTCCCTGCGGTCGCTGCCGCCAGCTGCTGGTGGAACATGCGGCGCCCCATGCACTCATCAACACCGCGGAGGGTCCACGGCCGGTGGTCGATCTACTTCCCGGGCATTTCGATGTCTCTCGACTGAAGGACGGATAGCCATGGCAAACCAGTCTCGGTGGGATGGCGCCAGTGTCATCTTGGCCAAGCGGGATGGTCTCGAACTCCCTGCCGAAGCCATCCAATGGTTCATTCACAACTACACCATTGGGACTGTTCCAGAGGAGCAGGCCGCTGCGCTCTGCATGGCGGTCTACTTCAATGGCCTCTCCGAAGCTGAATTGCTGGCCTGGACCAATGCCATGATCGATTCCGGCGACCGCACCGATCTCTCGGCGGTTCACCGGCCCACCATTGACAAACACTCCACCGGCGGAGTGGGCGACAAGGTTTCGTTGATCCTCGTACCGCTTATGATCGCTTGCGGAGCCGCCGTACCCCAGCTCGCAGGGAGGGGGCTCGGACATACCGGCGGAACTACCGATAAATTGGCGGCCCATCCGGGCTTCAATGCCTCGCTCTCGCCCGAGGCCCTGATCGCCCAACTCAACTCGGTGGGCGGTGTCATCGGCGCCGCTGGCGACAGAATCGCTCCCGCCGATGCCAAGCTGTATCAACTCCGCGACATCACAGCCACGGTGGCCAGCATCCCATTGATCGCATCATCGATCATGAGCAAGAAGATCGCAGAAGGCACACAAGGCCTGGTCCTGGACGTGAAGGTCGGTGCGGGAGCATTCATGACCGATATCGACCAAGCAACGGAGTTGGCCGAAACGATGGTCCGAATCGGCAACGATGCCGGCGTAAGAACCAGCGCGCTCCTCACCGCGATGGACGTGCCGCTGGGCCGAATGGTTGGCAACACCCTGGAGGTGGACGAGGCGATCGACACCTTGAAGGGCGGGGGCCCAGCTGACCTCCTCGAAGTCACCCTGGCGTTGGCGGAGGAGATGAACCGGCTGGCCGGTCTCACCGCTGATCCCGCCGCGATTCTCGCCTCGGGCGACGTGTTCCCGATCTATGAACAGATGATCGCCGCTCAGGGCGCCGATCCCCGCGCGCCCCTCCCCCGCTGCGAGCACACCCACGAGGTGAAGGCCCCAACCGCGGGATGGCTCGTCGGCATGAACGCGCGTACCGTCGGGCTGGCCTCCATGCGGCTGGGAGCGGGTAGGGCCCATCGGGAAGATTCGATTGACTTGGGGGCCGGGATCGAATGTCTTCGAAAGCCGGGAGAAGAGGTGGCGCTCGATGAACCCGTATTCAAGCTGCATGCCTCCGACCCTGATCTCTTCTCTTTAGCAAACGAGATGTTGTTGGAGTCGTTGTCATTTTCAAAATCGCAACCCACGCTGCCACCACTCATCATCAAACGAGTCGGTCCCACCCACTAGACCCCTCGCTACAGCAGCTGCAGCAGGTCGGTGAGGTGCTCCAATACCGGAACCTCGGGTGTCACTTTGGCGTGTTCCAACGCCCAGGTGATGTCATGCGGAACGTGAACCGCTTGCCCGCCTATTGCCAGCACAGGTTCAATGTCAGATCGTGCAGAGTTGCCAACCATCAAGAACTGGTCGGGGCTGGTCAAATCCAGGCCGGCCACGATTCGGCCGTAGGTCTGCGGGTCCTTCTCACTGACGATGTGCACCGATTCGAACCGTTCCACCAATCCGGATGCCGCCACTTTGGATTCCTGGTGGAACAGATCGCCCTTGGTGATGATGAGGAGCGGATACCGGCCTTGCAGCCCGTCCAGCGTCTCCTCGACTCCATCTAGCAAATCAACTGGGTGATCCATCATCTGACGGGCCCAGTCCACGATCTCGCCGAGCGCGGCGCTGGGAATTGAGCCCCCCGAAGCCTCGATGGCCGTCTCGATCATGGAGAGAGCGAAGCCTTTCACGCCGTAGCCAAACGATTGGAGGTTGTCACGTTCCCGGGTCAAGAGCCGATCCGCAGTTTCGCCGGGATCGCACCATGGCGACAGCAACGCGGTGAAGCGCTGCTGTGTGAGGGCGAAATATGTCTCGGAATGCCAGAGTGTGTCGTCGCCGTCGAAGGCCACAACTTTGACCCGGGAAGGATCTGATACAGATGAGGGGTGCGGAGATGATGTGACCACTAGTAAAGAGTACAGATCGGAGCCGGATCGAGCCGATACCTTTGTTGAATGGCGATACCGACCCGCGAACAGATCCTTGCTGCGCCCAAAGTGCTGCTCCATGACCATCTCGACGGTGGCATGCGCCCCCAGACGGTAATCGACCTGGCTGCGGAGCAGGGGTATGGGGAGCTCCCAACCATGGACCCGGACGAACTGGCTGCGTGGTTCACGCGCGGCGCAGACCGCCGAAACCTGGAGCTTTATCTCGAAACGTTCGCCCATACGGTGGGCGTCACCCAAACTGCCGATGCTCTCAGCCGGGCCGCAGCCGAGGCCGCCGAAGACCTTGCTGCGGACGGAGTGGTCTATGCCGAGGTTCGGTTCGCCCCCGAACTCCACACCGAGAAGGGCCTGGTACTTGATCAAGTTGTTGAAGCGGTCCTCGCCGGTTTCGAGACCGGAATGGTCAATGCTGCCGAAGCGGGGAATCCGATCCAGATCGGAACGCTCGTCACCGCGATGCGTACCGCGGCCAGAAGCAGCGAGATCGCCGCACTCGCATTGAAGCACCGCGATGCCGGTGTCGTGGGGTTTGACATCGCCGGAGCCGAGGCGGGGTTCCCACCCACCCGCCATCTCGACGCGTTCCAGCTGATCATGCGAGAGAATTTCCACATCACCATTCATGCCGGCGAGGCGTTCGGCCTGCCCAGTATCCACGAGGCCCTGCAATACTGCGGCGCCGAACGTTTGGGTCACGGTGTTCGGATCGTGGACGACATCACGTTTGGACCCGATGGTGAACCGATCCTCGGCCGGCTGGCGGCCTACGTGCGTGACCGGCGAATTCCGTTGGAGATGTGTCCAACCTCAAATGTCAACACCGGTGCCGCACAAAGCCTGGAGACGCATCCGATCCGGATGCTGAAGGACCTTCGCTTTCGGGTGACCGTCAACACCGACAATCGACTGATGAGCAATGTCAGCATGACCGACGAGTTCGAAAAATGCTGCAAAGCCTTCAATTGGGATCTTGCCGACATGCAGTGGCTCACCGTCAACGCCATGAAATCGAGTTTCTGGCCATTTCAGGAACGGCTGGACGTCATCAACAACATCATCAAGCCCGGCTACGCCGAGCTCATGGGTACAACAGGTTGACAGACGCCGCAGTAGCCATCCGCAGCCTGTACAAGCGGTTCGGCCCGAAGCTGGCCGTCAACGATCTCAACCTGTGGGTCCCCAAGGGTACGTTCTTCGGTCTGGTTGGACCCAACGGCGCCGGAAAATCGACGACCCTGAAGATTGCCACGGGTCTGCTGCGGCCGGACTCGGGGGATGTCTGGGTTTCCGGACGGGATGTTTGGGCCAATCCGCGGGGCGTCAAGGAAATCATCGGCGTGGTCCCTGAAGATCTTCGACTCTTTGAGCGCCTCACCGGACAGGAGATGTTGGAGTACGTCGGTCTCCTGCGAGGTTTTGACCGAACGATGAGCCGGCAGCGAGCCGGAGAGCTACTGGAGATCATGGATCTGTCTGAGGCGGCGGGTCGGCTGGTTTTGGACTATTCCACCGGGATGCGCAAAAAGGTGGCCCTTGGCGCCGCCATTCTCCACAAGCCCTCCGTGCTCTTCCTGGATGAACCCTTCGAGAGCGTGGATCCGCTCTCAGTGCGAACCCTCCGGGCCATCCTGAGCCAACTGGTCAACAACGGTGCCACTGTGGTCTTTTCCAGTCATGTGATGGAGGTCGTGGAGCGCCTTTGTGACCACGTAGCCGTGGTCAACGCGGGCACCGTAGTGGCTGGCGGCGAAACCCGAACGGTGTGCGCCGGGCGCCGCTTGGAGGATGTGTTTGCCGATGCTGTTGGACGGCCCGCTGAGGTGCGAACCCTCGACTGGCTCTGAGCGCATGGTTGGGGTTTTCGCCACGCTGAAACTACGGCTTCTCCGGAACCTGCTTCGGACCGAGAGCGGGGTCCCGTTTGTTGTTTTCAGCATCATTTCCCTCGGTTTTGGAGGCCTCCTGGCGTTCATTCTGCTCGAGCGGGAAGCCTCTGACGGGGTGCTGCCGCTCGGTGCGGCGACCGTCGTGATCGCCTGGACATTTGGGCCATTGCTCTTCGGCGCCGCCGATGAAACGATCGACTCCACGCGTTTGGCGCTTTTCCCGGTGCCAGCCCGCCAGCTGGCGCCGGGGATGGTGGTGGCAAATCTCATTGGTCCCGGGCCGGTCGCTATCGCCCTACCTTTCGGGGCAGCCGCTCTGGGCGCCAACACGCTCGTCGGGAAAGCTGTGGCGCTGCTGGCGGCGGCCGCCACCGTCGTTCTGGCCTCGGTGCTGTCGCGTTGGGTTCAAACGCTCCTCGGCAGTGCACTGCGTAAACGGAGCCGGCGGGACCTTGTGATCGTGGTCGCCGGCCTCTTCGCCGGGATTTTGGGAATCGGGTCCCAGGTGCTCGTGGTGATCGGTTTCTCGTCTGACCGTCTGGCCCAGTTCGGACGGGTGGCACGGTGGTTTCCCGGGGGCTGGACCGGGTGGGCGATCCAGTCGGTCCAAACAGCCTCGAGTGTTACTGACTATCTTGTGCCGCTCGGCGCCATCAGTGCAACGGCCTTGTTCACCATATTCGCGGCGCAGCGATGGATTATCGCTCTCGAGAATGCGCTGGCCGAGGTTGCCGATGGAGGAGTTGACGAAGTGGCGACCGGGCATTTCATGGACAGCGTCGGATTTCGAGGCTGGGTCTTTGGGCAATTGGGTGTCTATGGACCGGTCTTGGCCAAGGAGCTGCGCTACCTGAAACGGCACCCTCGCTATCGCGTCCAGGTTGTTACCCAATTCATCGTGTTGATTCTCGGCGGCGCTCCGTTCCTGGCGGCAATTCTCCAGAAAGACCCAACCTCGGTCCTCGTGGCCTGCGTGCCCGCATTGACGGCCGGGATCACAGCATCCAACTTGCTCGGTGCCGACGGGCGAGCTCTTTGGGGAGAGGTGCTCGCAGTGGATTCCATGGTGGTGATACTGCGGGGGAGGTCGCTGGCCTTCTTCGGACTTGGCGTCGGTTCGTCAGTCCTGGTGATCTTGCTCACCGCTACGTACACCGGCGGCTGGAATTTCGCGTTGATCGCCTTCGCGGCATCGGTGGGGATGGGTTTCGCCGGTGCCGGCACAGGGGCGTATACGTCCACCTTGGCCCCGGTCCTGCTGCCCGATGAGTCAAATCCAAATCCTTTCGCCAGTGGCGACATGGGTCAAGGTTGCGTCAGCGGGATCTTCACCCTGGGTGGGGCCGCAGTGGGGTTGACTACCTCCGCGCCGATATTGGCGGGTCTCGGCTTCGCCAGAACCGAGCTGTGGGCCCAGCTGGCAGTGATCGTCATCGCGCCTGTTTATGGGTTTGCCGTGTACGTCGTGGCAACGCGACTGGCGGCCCGTCGAGCCGACCAACGAGTTCCCTATCTGATCGCCACCCTCACCTAGTCATTCCCGCAGGTGAAGTGAGCTCAGATTCGACTGTCTCGATCTGCGATCGGTTCATGGAGCGGACGCAAGTGTTTACGCTCCACCCACACCGGGCCAACCGGTGACTCGATCTTGACCCGCAACCCTTCGCCCAAGCCAAAGAAGCGGTACCGGGACCACAGCATCGACGCACTGGGTCGGAGGTGAGCAAACGGATAGGTGCTGTTTCGGGTGGCATAGACGGGGAGCGTCTCGTCCGCATCGACGCCCGCCACAACGCTCACGGCCCGCTTCCGTTCCCACAGGACCAGAGGGATCCCGAGAACGAGGATCCACGCGCCCGCCAACCCGACAACTGTTGGCGGAATCTCAAAGGAGCCCGGGGCACTCAAGAGTCCGGGTATGCCAGACGTGAGAGAGAGCGTCGGTTCGTAAGGCTCTTGGAGTGGAGAGTTCAGCTCGGGCACCATCACGAGAAGAACCTCGTTATCGATCGGCAACTCCGGACGAACGGTTTGAGGGGCCTCGCTGGTGGGCGGCGTCGAAGTAGTCGCCGGTGCCGACGTGGTGGTCGTGGTGCTCAACGCCGTCGTCGCTGTTGTTGAAGAAGATGTTGACGAACTACTGGAAGTGGCCGGTGCGGTGGTGGACGGGGGCCGTGTGGTGGTGGTTGGGGGTAACTGAACGGTGATGGAGAATGAGGCGTCGGCCGAACGCGAGGGGGAACCGTCGTCGCTGACCCGGACAACCACTGGAAAGGTCCCCAGCGAGCTGGCGTCTGGCCAAATAACCCGATCGTTGACGTTGTCGACGATCAGCCCCGCTGGCCCCGATACAACGCTGAAGGTCAACGTTTGGAGCGGTCGATCGGCATCGGCAGCAGAAAGGGCTACCACCAAGCGGTCGCCCAGTGTCACGGTCCGGTCGGCGATGGGCGCAATCGTTGGCGCCAGGTTGTTCTCCGAGACCGACACCGTGGCTGACCCGGAGTCAGACCCGCCCGGACCACCGGCCTGAACGGTGAATACCACCGCTGACCCGCCGTCGGTCTCGGTGGTTGCCCAGGTCACCAGGCCGGTCGTCGGGTTGATCGAAGCTCCCGCCGGGCCGCTGATCAGCGAGTACGTGACCGCGTTGGTGGCGGTGAAGGCCAGCGAGGCGGTCTGTCCCTCGGTGATCGTCTGGTTCGGTGGAGCTGAGAGTACTGGTGGTGGCCCAACCGGATCGGTGACAACGCCGGTCCAGGTAGCCCGGCCGGACAACGCATTTGGTTGCGTTGCCACGATGTCTACCGTGAATGGTCCCGCCGCCGGGGCGGTGTAGGAGATCAGGCCGCTGGTGGGATCGATGCTCATGCCGGGAGGAATCCCACCGGGACCACCGAGGGACCACGTCAGGGGAACCGCCGGTGTGTCCGGGTCCACCGCGGTGGGCATGGCGCTGAAGAGCACGCCGGTGGTCGCCGATGCCACAGGGGGTGCGGTCACAACCGGGACCTGATCATCCTCGGTCACCGAGATGGACACGCTCTGAGTAACGGTCTGGGCGCCGGTTGTAAGGCCGATTACCGCAGTTTGAATCGTGCCACCGTGAGCCTCGCTGGGTGTCCAACCGACCAGACCTGTGGTTGGGTCGATAGTGAAACCCGCGGGACCCGACACAACACTCCAACTGAGTGTCTGGGCCGGGAGATCGGCATCGGAGCCGCTCATCAACAGCGTGAAGGGCGAGAATTCGGTAGCCGTTTGCGGGCCGGGGTCAACGATGACCGGAGGCGACTCGGCCTCCGCAACGCTGATCACAAAAGAGGTCGAAGCCGATGCCGGTCCGGACGTGATCCGAACCGCGACCGTAGGTGTTGTGCCTCCATCGGTCTCGCCGGGGGTCCAAGTGATCTCGCCCGAACTGGGATCGATCGCCATTCCCGGCGGCGCACTGTCAAGACTCCATGTGAAGGGTGAGTCCGGGTCATCACCGACCACCGTGAGCGAGAAGGGAATGGACTCAGTTGCTGTCTGGGGTCCGGGGTTGGTAATCGTGGGCGGATTGTCGAATTCAGCCACGGTGATATCGAACATCTCACTGACCGTGACGCCGCCGGCAGTAAGCGAGACGGTAACCGGCACGGTTGTACCGCCATGAGCCTCACCGGGAGTCCAAGTGATCTCACCGGAGACCGAGTCGATGATTATGCCCGGTTCGGCCGAGGAAACAGACCAAACCAGCGGCGCGTCGTCGGGATCGTTCCCGGCAACGATGATCGAAAACAGACTGAACTCGGTTGCACTCTGGGGTCCTGGATTCACCACGGTGGGGGGCACGTTTCCAGTGATCTCTACCGCCGGAGCAAACTCCGAAGTATTGCGGGTGTGCACCTGTGCGGCGGCAACGTAATCTGCGGCGACGGCCGCTGGAGCCGAGATTGGCACAACGGAGTTGATCACACCAGCCGCGGACACCGGAACGGTTGCCACCGGAAATGTTGGCTGCCCGCCGAGAGCGTCAGACGCATACAGACGAACGGTTGCATCTGGACAACCCTGACCGGTGACCTCCCATGTGGCCCCCACTCGTTTCACCAGGATCACGGGATAATCGATGCCGTCGTTTCCATAGAGGGGTTGGTAGCCGCAGTCGGTCCCGGGCGTTCCACTATTGGCCGTAGGCCCATCGCCGAACTCAGTGCCGAATTCACCCAAATCCGGGCCAACCAGGTCCACTGCTGTAGCGGCAGGGCCGCCCGGAAAGTCAACGAAGGCACCATAGACGTTGTCCACGATGAGAGCCTGGAGGCCGGGCCGTCCTACCACAGCCGGACCGAGGCTGGAATCGCCTACGACCACAATCGGCGAACCGACACCGTTGGTGAGAAGGTTGCCGGTCACGGTTGAGCCGGTACCGAAGATGCGGATCGCGCCCTCCTCCACCCCACCACTGCCGAACCCGTCAACGGTGTTCTCCAATACCATCACCGGCGCTGCGGTTCGATAGACGTCGATGCCGAAAGCCGGACTGTTCAAAATGTGATTGTGCTGGACCGTGCCGATCAAGCCGCCAAAGATGGTGATGGCATCGGTATCGGCTCGTTCGACGCTGGGCGAGACAAACCGGTTCATCTCGATCAGGTAGCCGTCTGCTCCTGTGAGTACATCAAGGGCAGCTTCCTTGGAGTATCCGAAGGCGTTGCCGCGAACCACGAGTCCAGACCCGCCGTTTGTATTCACTCCGTTCTGCAATCGGTTGGCGGAGCCCGGGTCCCCAAGGGTCGCCATATCGAAACCGAAAGCGTTTCCCTCGACTGCAAACCCTGTCGTCGGACCCAGGGGGCCGTCGTCCACGTTGATTGCAGCCCGGAATCCGATGAAGGCAACGTTGCGGACCGAGGAAGAGTCGCCCCGCATGCGGAAACCATCCATCCCCGGGTCCAGTGAGCGATCGCCCCAAAGTTCCAGCTCCGGCACATCCACCGGCGAAACATTCACGCCCTTTCCTCCCGCTCCGATCGCCGGGAGAACATCACCGACGGACGGATCCACCATCACCGTAGGTTGCGTGAAGTCATAGGCCTGGCCGTCTATCGCGGTCCCCGCCGGTTGCAGATCCGGCAACTGCACCGTGACCGAACTTCGCCACCACGTTCGTCCGCCGCCGCCGGCGTTGACCGGGACGGCCGGGACGAAACGCATGACGTTGGGCCCCGAAATCGCTTCGGCATTGCGGATGAACTGGCGAAGCGTTCCCTGCTGGCTGCGAACGTTGGCCAGATCGAAATCGGCTGCTCCCCCTCCGGCGGTAGTGGTGACGACATTGAACGAGAATGCGGTGTCGAGACCCAACTGGGGGCTGGAGCCATCCACGCGGAAGACGTGCTCAGAGGAAAGAAGCGCAGTGGCGTCATCAGACCCTGACCCCGTCTTTCCGGCGACCACAGGACCAGCGGTCGTAGTGGTTTCGGTTCCACCGGCGCCATCGCTCCGAAGACTGCCGGTGGGTCCATAGGTCTGCTCGGCCCAGGCATAACCAGCATCAGTTCCAGGGTTGAGGGTTGCCGGTGCGATCGTTCGGGAATCGACGGCAATCCAGTAGCTGGAAGCGGAGGCATTGGGCATGATCCAACCGCCCATCGCGTCGGTGGTGAGGGTGGCAACCAGCGGGTCCGTTGCCTGGGGAAGTTCCTGTCCCCCACCCAAGGCCAGATCCTCATACACCCGGACGGTGGCACCGGCCACCGCAACTGCGTCACCAAGGGTGGCGTCTCCGTTCGGATCCAATAACACGCGCCCGCCGATGATGGCGATGCTGAAATTGGGGCTGAACTCGCTGGTTGCTCGGAGTGCCCCGTCGGTGGCCGTGGCCGAGATCTCCGTTACACCGGTTGGATCGATTGCGATCGAAAACGCTCCGCCGGGACCAGCGACAGCTGAACCGAGGAACATCACGCCCTCCCCATGGGTCGCACCCGAAATCGGCTCGATGTCGTTCGCCGCTCCTACGGCGGTGAAGATCTCCACGGTGCAACCGGCGCAGGCGGTACCGAGTACGTTGACGTTTCCACCACCTGCATCGCTGAGACCGGTGAGTACTGGATAATCCAGGAACGCATTGCCGGCCGTCGGCGTGGTGGTTCCGTCGTTCACGGTGATCCCGTCACCGTTGAGGGCGTTGTCGGTGGATGCGACGTGATTATCGATGGCGATCGCATCGTTATCTACGAAGGAGTTCTGCGAGATGACGGCCCGTGCCGCCGCTCGACCTTGAGCGGTGTTCTCGCCCGCCACAACCACACCGGGGCCCTTGTTCTGCTCGAAAAGATTGAACTCCACGACGGCGGTCCGGTCGCCAACACGCACGCCGCCGCTCTGTCCAATTGAGTCGCCGCAGTCATTGAACGTGTTATCGCTAATCACCGCATCTAGCGAGAACGAGTCCACACAGAACTCGAGCACGCCAACCATTCGGTTGCCCGTGACTTGTGAACCCGGCGACAGAGGCAGCAGATTTAATCCATCCAGCCCGGCCGTCACCATCTCGTTGCCGCGAACGATTGGTGCGGCGCTGTTGTCAAGCCTCACGAAGTCGCTGTTCGTGCCGCCGATATAGCTGTTCTCCACCACAACCCCCGGCGAGAAGTCTGAGGTCACGGCAAAGGAAGGCTGATTCACCGCCGGCGCCGCGGTGAGATCCGTAGGGTTGGCCGTTCCGATAACGACGCCCGAGACAACGACGTCGGAGATCGGTCCGCCGCTCGTGCCGAACACCCCAATTGGGGGTGTCACATTGTCTACCGCCAGGATGTGAACGTCACGAATCTCGGCTCCGTTCGGGAGATTGCCATCGCCTAACTCAAGCCTGAAGGAGCTTTCGAAAATTTGGAGTTCCGGGCGCTGCACCACCGGCAGAAGAACACCGCGGGCACCAACCGGTTGCCCACCATTTACACTGACCGGCCCCGGGTTTGGGTCCAATAGGCCGCCACCGGGAGCGAACGCCGTCCCGTCCACCACCGTGAGATCATCGTTGACAAGCATCTCAACCTTGTTCGGATCGACGACCCAGTAGGACGCGGACCCAGTGAACCCGTTTACAGGCACGGCGGGAACGAACCGCATTCTGTTTGGGCCCTCGATGTCATTCGCATTCTGGAGGAACTGTTGAAACGAACCCTGGTATTCGTTGCTCCGCGTGCTGGTCACAACATTGAAGCTGAATCCGAATTCCGCTACCGGTCCACCGGGACTCATCAGCGCGATGTGATCGGACTTCTCCGCATCCAACGCATTGTCATTGTTGACCGGGTCTCGACCGCCGTACAGCGGGCCGGCCGCGGCGGTGACTCCACCAGTGGCGTCCATTGATCCCGCCGGGCCGTAGGTTTGTTCGGCAACCCACCCCATCCCGCCACCGCTGCTTCCCGTCGGCGGATCGATCGTTCGGGAATCGACGGCAATCCAGTATTGCTCAGCCGTATTGAGCCCACTCACCAGCACCACGCCGTTTGCATCGGTGGTGTAGGTTGGCCCCACCTTCGTATCGCCGATGTCAGCCTGACCAACGATGGGTCCGTCGTCTCTGAAGATGAGTACATCAACGGCGGGTAAGCCAGGGTTCAAGGCGTCCCCCACCACACCGTCGAGCAAATGGTCGCCGGCCTCATCGAGAAAGACCCGAACCTCAATCTGGTCGGGGTTCATCGCGGAGACGATCAGGACGCCGGCAAAAGCCGAAGAGAGCAGAGCGATTAGCGCGGCGAACCCGAACCCAACCGCACGCCATCCCCGAAGGCCCGTGAAGAGCCGGCCTGCCATCGAATTACCTCGCTGTTGCGAGGGTGGGGGCTGCCGTCCGGCGAACCCGAGCGGCCGGTAGTCGGAGAGTAAACCGCATGTTCGTACCAACGCTGTCGGCAGAGAACGTTCCTCCGAGCGCCGGAGCGATCATACGGCCGAGCAGAAGTACCAACGAGGTGTCATCGTCGAGCCTGCGGCTGGCGTGTTCCTCGGCAGCGTCGATGAGGTTTGGCGTGGCGAGGATCGATGCCACGGCTTCCTCATTGATCTGCGTTCCGTTATCGGTGACGGCGATCCACACGCCGTCGGCGTCGGTTCCACCGCTGATCAGTACCCGCTCAGCACCACGGACCGTGGCGTTGCGGACAAGGTCATCGCACAGAAGGACAATCGCCGATCGATCGCCCCACAGCGTGTCACTTCCATCGCCGGCGACGCTCACCAGGTGGGGCCACTTCGCTTGCACAGCGGTCCGGATATCATTCACCGTGAGGGCTTCGAACGTGTACCCGTGACCGACGGCCGTCGCCCCGATCAAGAAATCGAGGTCGGCGAGACGGGATCGAAGTTTGGCTGTGATAGAGGAAGCAGGAAGCGAGTCCGTTTCCAGTTCGGCGAGGCGGGTGGCACTGCGGACCAGGTCGGCTCGCCATTCGGTTCCAGTTCGCGCTTCGCTCAGCAAACGAGCCAATTCGATGGTTTCGCGCTGTCGCCGAGTGATCTGCCGGTAGACGAACATGGCCACGGTGGGGACGAAGAAGGCGATGATGAACGTCGCCAGGGCTCCGAGCTGGCCTAAATTCTCATCTGCGGCTGTCAGCGCGTCCACGAGGTCCTCGCGCTCGGTGACCAGGCTGGCGATCAGGGCGTTGTAGTCGTCGTTCAACTGCCCGATCAAAAGGTCCCGGGCTGATGCGAGGTCGCCAGGTTGATCGGACTCGAGCAGTTGAAGGACCGCGAGACCGGAGTTTGAAAAGGACGCGATCAGATCTTGCGTCTCGTTGTCTTCATCGATAGACGCGCTCGAGGTCTCCAAGCTGGCCAAGGAGCTACGGGCGTCATCGAGCGCGGTACCGATCACGCTGCGGGAATCAGTATTGAGGCTCTGGTCCAGTTGCCGGAAGTTCAGCGCCGAGCCGAGCTGAGACCGGATCGTGATCGTGCTTCGCAGAACCTCGTCGAAGGTATGCAGCTGGTTGGAACGAGTAGCAACAACTCGGGATTCCGCCGCAACGGAAAAGGCGGCTGCAACGAGCACGAACAACGCGAGACCTACCGCTATCGCCACGAACAACGCATTCCGACTCCGGATACGCGGCCGCGCAAGGTCGGAAAGTGACAAGCCCTCGGCAATCCCGGTTCTGTTGGCGCGGCGGGACTCCCCAGCCGGCGGCGCATCGCTGATTTCGGTCATCAATAGGTCTTTCGGCCTCGACACGATCGACATGAGGAATGCACCCGATCATTGCGCGAACGATTCATAGTCGATCCTTTGGGGCCGACAGTGAACACCAATGACCACGGTTACCGTTTCTTCACAGGGCCCGAGCCCTGCAATCGGGGTGCTTGAGCGCGCTCTGGATCCGGTCCGGCTACTGACGCTGCTCTTCCTCATCATTCTTCTGACCACGAGGTTTGGCGCCGGTGGCCAACAAGTTGGCAATGACGTTCGATTTGGATTGGTCGGAATCGCCATCCTCTACATCGGAGCAATCGGCTGGAGCCTGCGCAGTCCCGCCGATGCCTTCGTCCACAGTCTTCTCCACCCTTTGGTTCGGGTAGCTCTGGACACTCTCGTCGCACTGATGGTGCTCCTCCTCGTAGACACCGCCGCTGGTCCGCTGGCGTGGCTCGTTCTGGCCATGCCGATGTTGACCGCCAATACGCACTATGGGTCGTTCGCGGCGCTCATCGCCTGGCTAGCCATGTCGCTGGCATACCTCGGCCTCTCGATCATTTCAGCGGACTCTGCAGAAGCCGCAAGCGACGCCATCGGTGCCGGCATCCAGCAACTCTTCGCCTTGCTCATCATCGCGTCGGGGATCGGCGTGGTCGTCCGAAGTGTTCGCGACAGGGTGGAGGGCACCGAGGACGCATTGCGGGAAGCCAAGAATCGATCTCGACAACTCAGCGGTATCGCAAACTCGGCGCAGATCATGGCCGATATCGATGAGCCGCATGCCGTTCTCGCCCATGCGGTTCGCCTGGTTCCAACCTTCGGGTTCTCCGACGCGGAGATCATCGAACGATTCGGACCACAGGACTATCGAGTCATGGCATCGGTGCACATCGGCGATAGCGCCATGCCAAGTCCGGAACTACTCACCGACCGGTCGATCGAAGAAGGCGGGCTCTACAGGGCGGCACTGGGGGACTCTCTGGTCGTCGACCAAGCCCTCCATCTACACGATTACCGATCCGGTGCAGCCGTCCTGGTTCACCAGGACGTCACCAGCGCCATCGTGATTCGCGCCTGGGTGCCGGCCTCGGCAGACCCCTTGGAAGCCAACGACTTCCGCTCCTTTGAGCTTTATGCCACCCAAGTGGCCACCGCCTATAACAACGCGGTCGAGGTGCAACGTCTGGAGGCTCGATCCAAGGCTCTGGCTTGGGAAGCCGACCACGATGCTCTGACCAGCCTGGCCAATCGGGCCCAGCTCATCCGAATCCTGACCCAACGGCTACGCAATGACTTGGAGCAAGAACTGCCCACCGTTGCTGCAATGTTCTTGGATCTCGATGGCTTCAAGGCAGCCAACGACACCCACGGGCACTTGGTTGGCGACCAGGTGCTGATCGAGGTTGCGCGACGGCTCACAAGAATCGTGGAGCGTCCGCATGTGCTCGGGCGCCTGGGTGGAGACGAATTCCTCGTGATAGTTGATACCTCCACCGGCGTCGATCTAGGGGCGTTTGCGTCTCG
Organism: Acidimicrobiales bacterium; assembly: GCA_013003535.1. Classification (GTDB taxonomy): domain Bacteria; phylum Actinomycetota; class Acidimicrobiia; order Acidimicrobiales; family SZUA-35; genus JABDIY01. The sequence continues at coordinate 138,069 of JABDIY010000162.1, forward strand.
GCTGGTGAACGCCGTGTCACAACCCCTACGAATCGGTGAGGCCGCAGTCCAGCTGGGCACCAGCGTTGGTGTAGCGACAGCGGAGCTGAACTCAACCCCGGACGAGTTGCTCCAGCATGCCGACCAGGCCATGTACTCAGCAAAGCAGGCCGGTGGAAATCGGGTGTCGACATACCGCCGGGCTCCAGCGTCGAATCCCCTTGCACCCGGCCCACAGCACCCCCGTATGTCCGCCTGGTCCTAGACCGACGTGCTCGGTTTGACCCAACGCATTCAGTTGACGCTCGGGTCGCTGGGAAGATTGGCAAACCACCGGAATTCCTTTCCGGACCGGCCCATAACGTGACGCCACAGGGTGTCGGGGTCCGGATAGAAGACATCGTCGGCGAATCCGGGGACCACCCACCAGGCGCCGGTGGCGATCTCGCCTTCCAGCTGCCCGGCCGCCCACCCGGCATACCCGGCGAAGATCCGGATCTCCAAGAGACCGGCTCCAGCCAGGAGCGTGGGCTGCTCGTCCAAATCGACGCTCACCAAGCCATCCGGAAGTTCGAAATCTGCGGCTGGTGGTGCATCCCGCCGGTGTCGGCCCAACGCGATGATCGCATTGGTTTGGACAGGTCCACCCTGAAAAACCATGGCGGGAGGACTGGACAAGTCCACCCAACCGGGGAAAGGGTCGGCGACCGGGAGAGACGACGGACGATTCAGCATCACCCCTACCGCACCATCGCTCCCATGCTCGAGCAGAAACGTGATCGTGCCGTCAAAATTCGGATCGACCATATCGGGACGTGACACGAGCAACTGCCCGGCATAGCTCCGTACCATCTTCTCAGCCTACGATGGAGATAATGCGAGTTCTTCCCAAGGCCAACGAAAGCTGCTGGTGCGGCAGCGGGGTGAAATACAAGCGCTGCCACAAACGCAGCCAGGAACCGGTTACGGCCGGCCGTCTTTCGCCACTTCGACCAGTTCCCGATTCGATCGTGAAGCCGGCGTGGGCCGATGGGTCTAATCACTACGAACGATGGAACGAGCCAGCGGTGAAGGCTCCTGAGATCATCGAGCGAATGCGGCGCACCGGCCGCGAAGCCGCAGACACGCTGGCCTATCTGGGCACATTGGTAGCGCCCGGAGTCACCACCGACGAGATCGATGCCGCCTGTCATCAAGCCGCTATTGACCGGAACGCCTATCCCAGTCCACTTCTTTACCCCGGCACGAAGGCTCCCTACCCCAAGTCGGTGTGTGCATCGGTCAACGAAGTGATCTGCCACGGCATCCCCGACAGCAGGCCGCTGGAAGATGGCGACATCCTCAACCTCGATGTCACGCTCTTCAAGGAGGGTGTGCACGGCGACACCAACGCAACGTTCTTCGTGGGGGAGGTAGACGCGCTTTCGCAACGTCTGGTTCGCATCACCAAGGAGTGCACCGAACGGGGCATTGCTGCCGCTCAACCGGGGGGCCGGATAAACGACATCGGGCGGGCCATTCAAACCCACGCAGAGGCCAACGGGTTCGGCGTGGTCCGGGACTTCGTGGGCCACGGGATCGGCGAGCAATTCCACACCGATCTCCAGATCTGCCACTACTACCACCCCGATCTCAACGATGTGATCGAGCCGGGCATGACGTTCACCATCGAACCCATGATCACGGTCGGAAACTTCCGAGGCCGGATGTGGAGTGACGGCTGGACCGCCGTGACCGTAGACGGCGGTCGCAGTGCCCAGTTCGAGCACACTGTGCTGATCACAGAACAGGGCCCAGAGATTCTCACCACGCCCACCGATACGGGCACGCATCCCTACTGGACGCTGTAACACTGATTCCGCTCGCCGGCTGGCCTGCGGCCGACAGGGTCGCTCCAAGCTCGCTCCGCTCGACCAAAACGGAACGTGACCAGTGCTGCTCCGTCCCTCCGCAGCCTCCCGCCCCACTACTGATTCCGCTCGCCGGCTGGCCTGCGGCCGACAGGGTCAGCCGTAGAGGCCGAGCATTTTTCCGGCGAGGATGAGCACGGCCACGGCTAGAACAGGTTTCACAACCTTTTCCCCGCCGCTGACGGCGCTGTTCGCCCCGGCGTAGCCACCGATCATCGTGCCGGCGCTGAGCACCAGAGCCGGAAGCCACCGGACCTGGCCCTGGAAAACGAAGACGGGAACGGCGATCAATGACACGCCAGTTACCACGAAGTTCTTGATGGCATTCCCCGTCACCAGATCGTGACCGGCCCTGTTCAGAATGAGCAGCAGGATCAGCCCAACCCCGGCCTGGATTGCTCCGGCGTAGATACCGGCAAGAAAGAAGACTGCGATCGTTAGCGGCAGCGGCCACTGCGATGGCGCCGCATCGGCCCTCTTCGGACGCAGAGCCAATATCAGAAGAGGAATCATGACCGCCCCGAAAACCCGCTCGAAGAGTTGGTCATCGATTTGAGAGACCGCCACGGACCCCACCGCGCCACCAACAACAGCCGGCGCCGCCACCGGCAGAATTTGCGCCCAATCGACGTACCCGCCTTTGGAGAAACCGCGGCCAGTAGTGAGGGTTGACAACAGCACCGACACCCGATTCGTTCCGTTGGCGAGAAGTCCGTCTACACCTGCGAGAGCCAACAGCGGCACGGTCAGAAGGGAGCCACCCCCCGCCATCGCGTTGACGAATCCGGCAAATAGCCCGCCAACGAAGATGAGCAGCGCACTCCCGATAGACACAGTGATGCCGACAGTAGTTGTATGCGCCGCCAATCGCTTCGCTCGGCATGGGAGACTGCATAGATGCGCCGCAGTCTCTCCGCCCTGGTGCTGGGCTTCTCGTTGTTCCTCGGCTCGATGTCGTGGTCCGGGTTCAGCATCACGCACACAGTCCTCGATCCCGGCGGATCGGAGGAGTTAGCCGACCGACTGTTCGAAAGCCCCGCCCTACGCTCAGCCCTCGTGGGCCTCATGGCTGACCGAATCGAAGGCCTGCTACCCGAAGGTATTGCACTACCTCGCGAACAACTAGAGCTGGTGGCGGGCCGGACGCTGGATGACCCGTCGGTCCAACTACTGGTGCGCCAAGGCCTCGTTCAGGTGCACCAAAAAGCGTTGCGCGGTGATAGCTCACCAACACAGCTCCATGCCACCGCGGTGGGTACCGCAGCGCGAAACGTATTGGTGGCGGAGCGGCCCGAACTAGAGGACAGAGTCCCCCAGGCGCCCGCCGTCCAGGTGGAATTGCCGACCGCCGGTCTGTCCTATCTGGGGAGCATCCGGGCCGGGCTTGTCCAGGCCACCTTGATCTTTGGCCTGGTCGCTGCTGCAGGTGCCTCCATGGCCCTTCTCATAGCCCGGAACCGACCGCTGGTTCTGCGGCGCCTTGCGTACTGGGCCTTCGGCACCGCCTCGTTTTGGCTTCTCATTTCGCTCGCCATTCCCGTCGCGGCCGATGTTCTTTCGCCGCGATCGGGCGTGTTGGCTGGAGCCATCGCGTCGATCATGTTCGGAGCCATGGTGCCGGGAGCGCTCACCCTCGCCGGGTTGGGCGTGGCGTTGTTGGTGGGTTCATTTGCATGGCATCAGTTCGGGCGGCGTCGAGGGGTCCACATGGTGGGCACACCGGTTTTCGTTCGCTAACGCTCGGTCCGCTGGCGCTTGCCCTGAACCCTGTGCCGGACCACCCAGTGGACGGGTGGCTCACACCGAGAACGCCAGTCAGCGGCTCGTGAGTTGTTCGTCAAGCCAGTTGGTCATTTCCCCCATGACCTCATTCTGCTCGGGCTCGTTGAGACACTCGTGCCGGAGACCCTTCCAGACTCGACGGGTAACGTTGGGCAGCGCCGCCAACGGCTCCGAGAACTTGGCCGGGACGAGCTCATCATCCTCGCCATGCAGAACGTACGTGGGTACGCGAATCTTGTCGATCGCAGCGGCCGTGACAGGCATGGTGGCGAACAGCGCTTTACCCAGGCCAGCGGTGGCCCCTCCGATTACGAGGGGATCGTTCACGTAGGCCTCCTGAACCGCAACGTCACGACTCAGGACGGCGCCGTCTATCTTGTCTGGGATGAACAGCTTGGGAAGGACGCGACCGACGATTGGCGCAACGATTCGTTGCCACTGCGGAACCACGGCCCCAAGCGCCGGAGAGCTGAGAATCGCCAGGTCCGGTTGAGGGCGATCATCGACAAGGTAGGTAGCTACGATCAACCCGCCCAACGAGTGACCCATGAGAACTACGGGTACGCCCAACTCCTTACGCTCGGCCAGGAGCGCTTGAACATCATCGACGTAATCCTCGAAGCGGGTGACGAATGCTCGCCGGCCCTCGGATTGACCATTTCCAACGTTGTCGAAAGCGAGCACGTCGAAGCCGCGGGCGGCCAAGAAATCGCCCACGTGGATATACCGACCACTGTGTTCACCGATTCCGTGAACGATCAGAATGGCCGCCTTTGCCCCGGTGGTTTCCCATCGACGACGCATCTGGGTTCCCCCACGCGAGTTGACACCAAAACTCTCTACAACTGTCACGGGGAGTCACGGTATCTCCGCCCGTCCACGTCGCATCCCTCGGACGGCGGCCGCAAGTGAACGATTCCGTCCGTCGCATGCTGATGATCGGAGTGGGAGGTGCGGCCGGGGCTCTGCTTCGCAGCGGCGCCCTGGGGCTCGCAGGAGATGATGCGGCGATCCGGGCGCTCCTTTCGATCAATATCATCGGGTCGTTCTGGCTGGGCCTTGCGGTTGTCCGGCTCCGGCGCCAGCCTGATTTCTTGGCGGCGGTCGGCACCGGGTTTTGCGGCGGGTTCACCTCTCTTTCCAGCTTTGCAGTACAAGTAGCCGAACTGATCGGCGAAGGCCGAGCAACGGTGGGCATTGGACTGGCGGTCGTGACCGCCCTGTCCACCGTTGCCGGGATCGATCTGGGAATTCGAATCAGCCGGGAGACAGGCGAATGACGATTCTCGTGGCGACCGTGTTGATCGCCCTCGGCGGTTTCGCCGGGACAGTTGCTCGCTGGTTGGTCACCCGTTCCAACAGGGCGTTCCCGTGGGGACTGATCGCTGTCAACATCGTGGCATCGGGCTTGGCGGCGGTCTTCAATGACCTCGACGGCGCCATGCGGTGGCTTGGAGCGGCTGGCTTTCTCGGGGCGCTGTCTACCTGGTCGTCGCTGGCCCTCGCCGCCCACGAGTTCTGGCGGGACGACAAACGAGATGTTGCCATCTTCGTCCTCCTGCTGACAGTCTTCGGCTCGGTGGTAGTAGCCGGCCTACTCCTGTGAGCCGAAAAGCAGAGAAGCCCGGAGCGTTCGCTCCGAGCTTTCACGTTGCACCCCGTACGGGATTTGAACCCGTGCTACTGGCATGAGAAGCCAGCGTCCTAGGCCGCTAGACGAACGGGGCTGGACTCAACGGCGACGAGGTTTGGCCCGTTCAACGCTGTAGTTCGGAGAGGAGGACTTGAACCCCCAATAACTGGATCAGAACCAGTTGTGTTGCCAATTACACCATCTCCGATCGATGGAGCAATAAGCATAGCGGGCTCCAACGAATCCAGAAACTGTTTTAGTGCCCGGCGGCCGCCATCTCTGATCGGAGCTTGCCCTCGTCGTAACGAGTGAAGATGATGGCGGCAAGCGCGTAGAGAGCCATGCCCCCGAAACCGCTGAGTCGAACGCCGAGATCGTCACCGATGTCTCGCCCGAAGTTGAGAAGCAGGGCGAAGATCACCACGCCGACTGTCTGACCGATCTTTTGTGCGAACGTGCGGGCCCCGAAAAACATGCCGGTGGTGGCTTCACCGCGGGTCATGATGGAGTGTTCGGCGATGTCGGACAGGATCCAGCCAGGGATCACGCTCAGAATGCTGAACGGAACGGCAAAGATCACCACCACTGCCACGGCCTGAGCTATTGCGGGCACCGGATACCTACCCAGGAAGAAGATCCCGAAGAACATCACCGAGGTCATCACGAAGGCGAAGATCACCATCTGCTTGGCGCTGCGCTTCTTGGCCTGACGGTTCACGATCGGGTAGAGGAAGAGCGCCATGACTACCATGATCCCCAGCAGCGGCGCCGTGAGTTCCTCCTCCAGTTCCACCAAGACGGTGATGTAGTAGAGAATTCCGGTCTGGATCATGGCCAACCCACAGAAGTAGGCGAAGTCTGCGGCCACGTAATAGCGAAAGAAGGAGTTCTCCATTACAACGCGCAATGACTGGCGCAATGTTGCCGTGGTTGGTTTGGAGCGGGCGTATCGCGGTTCGTCAACCATGAAAACCGGCACATACATCATCAGCACCGAGATACTGACCACGATCCCAACGGCCCACTGGTAGGACGCGATCGTGCTGACACCGGAGTTTTCAAACAGAGCCGTGATGAAGGGGGTTAGCGATGCGATCACGATGCCAACTGCCCACGCCACCGACGTCCAGGTGGTCAGATCCAAGCGTTCCTCAGGGGTCCGCCCCAAGTCCGCCACGATTGCGAAAGCCGGTGTGACGTATGCGGTGAGTGCAATGAAGAGAACAACTTGAATTCCGAGCAGCCAAACGATGTTGAGAGCGCTCACCTCCTTTACGGGAGGGAGAAACATCAAGAACACCGCCAGACCGGCCGGTAGGGCGCCCAGCCGCATCAGCGGGATGCGGCGACCTCGCTTGTGCGTTGAACGATCCGAGAACAGAGCGATAGCCGGATCGGTGACGGCGTCCAGCAGCCGTCCCGCCGCAGCGATGATCACGATCGCGTTGAGAACCACCAGGAACTTTGCATCAGTGACCAACTGGGGAAGACCCGAACTGTCGGGCGGGAGATAGAAGAACACCAGCAAGATGCTCAGCAGATTGATCAAGATCGACATTCCGCCGTGGCCGGCGCTCACAGCGAAGACAACGCTTTTGGGAAGTCGATCCAGTTCGGGTGGGGCCAAACTGGCACCAGGGCTCGTCACCCATCAGACAGTAGCGACCGATACGGTTTTGCCGTGGTTGAGACCTCAAATCGTTTCTGGGCCAAAGTTGCGTTCGCCGCGCTTGTGGCGATGACACCATTGAGCTGCACCGGCGAAGAGCCGATCCCCATCGATCTCAACGAAACCGTTCCGGCGACCACGTTGCCGCCTGATCCTGACGATCCGAATGCGGCGGAACGTCAGCGCATGGAAGATCTCGCCGCCCAACAGTGTCTCGATGACGACGAACTCAGCGAAGGTGTCACCCGGCTGGTCGACCCCGAAACCAACGAAGCCGTCGCCGAAGTCACCGTGGAATGCTCAGCGGTCCGTTAGGCACAGGCCACCGGTCCGGAGTAGCGCACCGTGCTGCAGTCCGAATTCCAGCGGACGCTGGAGTTACGGGAGCGCCGAAGGCGAGAGTCTCCGTGGCGTTTGAACGGCCCCCGGAGGGACAGCACTGCTCAGCGGTCCGGAAAAACTCCTTACTTCTGAAGGTTGTCGAGGCGACGGAAGCCGATGGCGCGGCCCACGGCCACCGCAATCGTCTCCCGAACCATGGGACCGAGGTCGGCCGATCCCACCGCTGATACCTCGGCATCCAATCCCACCTCTTCGGCGATCAGTTCCACTCGCCGAGCGTGATAGGCGTCGGTAACCAGGATTACACTCTGGATGCCTTCGCTGCGAAGAAAGCGGGTCGCTGCAGCCATCGACGTGTACGTACTGTCACCTTTCACCTCGAGTCGGAGGTCCTCGTCGGGAACGCCGCTCTGGCGGAGATAGTCATAGCCGGCCTTGGCCTCGGTGGTGGTGTCACCAGGCTGTTTGCCGCCGCTCACCACCACCAATGCAACCTGATCGGACCGGTACAGCTCCAACGCGCGCTCCAAACGTCTCACCAGAACCGGGGATGGAGTGCCGTTGTACTGTGCTGCGCCCAACACCAGAGCCGCTTGCGCCGGACCGTCGGCAGTGCGCCGGGTAGCCAACCAGATATCGGCGAACGTCGTTGCCAAGTACAAACCGATAAGTAGGAGCAGAAGCGCCAGCGCACGAGTTGTACGGATGCCCCGCCGGGAGAGCTCAGGCTGGTCCGTCGTCATCGCTGTCCAACCGGGACCGGGCGGCTTTGATTCGGCGGATGACCTCGTCCCGGTTCATCTGGGCCATCGGCTCGAAGAGGGGAATACCGGTGCGAGCACCGGAAACGGCCATTCGTACCGGAAGCTGGGTCTTGGCTCCCAGTTCTGTCCCGACACCAAATACGCACGCTTCAATAGCCTCAGCGTTCCACTCCACCGACCCCAGACGTTCGGCTACGAGGTCCAGGACGGCAGGCACGTTGGGCTTGTTCATCACCTTCTTCCAGTCTTTGACGTCGGGTTCCGCCGGCGGGCCGGTGATCCAACCCAGCAAGTCATGAATCGGATTAGCCGAGATCGTCACCAAACGTTCCTGAACATTGGGGGCAAAAAGTTGGAAGATGTATGCAGGTACCGACGACGGTAGGACGTTGCTCGCTTCCTGGATGAACCGCTCCGCTGTCAAGGCCCTGATGTACTCCCCATTGAAGTGTTCGAGCTTTTTGATGTCGAAGAAGGCCGGCGAGTTGTTGATGTCGGAGAGCTCGAACTGCTCAATAAAGGTCTCGATGGGGGCGATCTCGTCACCCTGGCGCGGGCCCCAGCCGAGCGTTACCAGGTAGTTGCGCATCGCCTCGGGCAAGAATCCTTTTGCCCGGTAGTCCCCCACCGCCACATCGTCACGGCGCTTTGAAAGTTTCTGCCGTTTTTCGTTCACGATCAACGGCAGATGGGCGTACACCGGCGGATCGGGGTAGCCGAGGGCCTGTCGCAGGAGGAGGACCCGGGGGGTGGTGTTGACCAGGTCTTCTCCGCGAATCACGTGGGTGATGCCCATCGTGGCATCGTCGTAGGCGTTGGCAACATGGAACATAGGAACACCGTTTGACCGCACGATGATGAAGTCTTCCAACACGGCATTGTCGAATTCCACCCGACCCCGAATCACGTCATCCCAGCCGGTCACTCCCTCATCGGGCGTTCGGAAGCGGACCACTACTCCTTCACCCTCGGCAACATTGCGATCCCGGCAGAAACCGTCGTAGCCGGCGTCGGTTTTGCGCCCGCCGGCCTGATTGCGAGCATCGATGGCGTCTCGAGTGCAGTCGCATCGGTACGCCTTGCCTTGGGCCAAGAGATCGTTGGCAAAGGAGCGGTACTGATCGAACCGATCGGATTGTCGGATCTCCTCGTCCCAATCCATGCCGAGCCATCGCATCGAGTCATAGATGGCGTCCACCAGATGGTCGGCGCTCCGGTCGGTGTCGGTGTCCTCAATGCGCAGGATGAACGTGCCGTCGGTGTGGCGGGCATACAGCCAGTTGAACAGGGCAGACCGAGCGCCCCCAACGTGTAGGTAGCCAGTAGGGGCGGGTGAAAAGCGAACACGAACAGACACGCCGGTCATGCTAACTGGCGCCGTGGTCGCAGCCCGGGCAACCCGAGCGTGTGCGCTCTCCGATTCGCGGCATGGCCGAACGGAATCGAGTGCGGTTCGTTAGACGAAGTTCAGGGTCCAGTCGCTCGCATAGTCGCTGATGATTGCACCGTGGGGTCGCTGCAGCATCGACGCGCTCACGCGATCCGCTATCTCTCGACGTTCGGGGTAATGGTGGGCGCTGGCGACCTCGGGGAACATCTTCTCCCGCTGCTCCACAAGTTCAGCTGGCGGCGACTCATCCAGGAATCCCCAGATGGTGAAGGCGACGGTGAGGTCGTGCACCACCGGGGCACGGCCGAACAACCCTGACCGCTTGTTGGCCACGGCAACACAGCCGGCGACCACGTCTTTTTCATCGAGGCTGCCGAGATGCAAGCGATCCAGAAAACTGGATGCCAACTTGATGGCATACCCCTGGTCCGGCCCTGGAACGCCCAGCCGATCGCCGGTGGGCCATGCCCCATCGATGTCGCCGGGGCGGTCGGCCATCCATGAACGGTTGCGACTTGGGGGCGAGGAGTAGGTTCGGACATTCTCGGTGACGTTGGTTGGCACGTAGTCGGGAGCAGACACAGAACAAAGAGTACCGCTTCGCCCGGCCGGGGGGAGACTACGGTTACTCGGATATGAGCGCTCTCTACAAGGTCATTCTCGTCATCCACATCCTTGCCACTGTGGTGGGCTTCGGTGGCTTCATTGCCCACTCCATGTACAACGCTCGGGCGCTTAGGGCCACAGCGGCCGAAGCCAAGGTGCTGTTCGGGGTCACACTGGATGTCTCCAAGATCGCCACGTACGCCATCGTCGCCATCATGCCGCTCGGCATCGTGCTCATCTCGCTGTCCGACGGCGTTTTCGAATTCTCAGCGCCATGGATCTCGGCGTCCTTCGTTGTGTGGTTCGCCATGCTCGGTGTAGCGGGGGCCCTGATCACGAAAAATCTGAAGGCCGCGGCGGCTCGGGTTGCCGAAATGGACCCCAACGCCACGGTGGCCGACGACACCGAGGCGGTTTCGGCGCTCAAGAAGGTCGGTGCCGGTGATGCGATCCTGCAACTCCTGCTGGTGATCGCCGTCGTACTGATGATCTGGCAACCCGGCAACTAGCCCTAGCTCTCGACAAGGCACCGTAGCTTCGGCCGCGCCACGGTGCTCGAGCTATTTTTCGAGGGCGTAGATGATCGAGTCAGCGAGGGCTTGCCAGGACGCCTCGATGATGTTTTCGCTCACGCCGATCGTGGTCCACCGATCGCGTCCGTTGGTGGCGTCGATCAGCACTCGTGTGACCGCACCTGTACCCGAGGCAGAATCCAGGATCCGAACTTTGTAGTCGGTAAGGCGCACACTATCCAGAGCCGGGAATTCGCGACCGACTGCCGAACGGAACGCTGCGTCCAAGGCATTCACCGGACCGTGTCCTTCTGCAGTTGCCAATACCCTGCGACGCTCCTCACCAACGAACAGCTTCACGGTGGCTTCGGTTTCTACGCCGTCGAAGTGGCCAAGCGGGTTGACCTCCAGCGCCATCTTCTCCCCAGGGCGGTGGTCGACCATCACCCGAAACGATTCCAATTCGAAATGAGGATTCCGCCATCCGCTGGCCCGACGCAAAAGCAACTCTAGTGATGCATCAGCCGCCTCGAAGTGGTAGCCACTGTTTTCGAGATCCTTCAGCTTGGCCAACGCTTCAGCCAGCTCCGGAGCAGCCATCTCGATTCCCATCTGCTTTGCTTTCAACTCGATCGTGGATCGGCCGGAGAGGTCGCTCACGAGGAACCGAGTGCCGTTTCCGACCGCCGCAGGATCCACGTGCTCGTAGGCGTCCGGAGCTCTGGCGATGGCACTGGTATGGAGACCGGCTTTGTGGGCGAAGGCGGACTTGCCGACATATGGCAGGGCATCGTTGGGCGGCAGGTTCACAATCTCGGCTACGTGACGGGAAACACTGGTGATCCGGTTCATCGAACCGGTCGGCAACGTCTCGATTCCCATCTTCAGCGTGAGGTTGGGGACAAAGGTGGTGAGGTCACAGTTACCGGTCCGCTCGCCGTAGCCGTTGATGGTGCCCTGCACATGCTTCGTTCCCGCTCGAACCCCGGCCATCGCATTTGCGACTGCGCAGCCCGTGTCATTCTGGGTGTGCATCCCGATCGTCAGATCAGATCCGAACGCTTCCACCACCGTGCGGGTGATTCCCTCCACCTCATGAGGCAGCGACCCCCCGTTGGTATCGCACAACACCAGCACTTCGGCTCCGTTGAGCGCCGCCGCTTCGAGTACTCGGAATGAGAACTCCGAATTTCGCTTGTATCCATCAAAGAAGTGTTCGAAGTCCACGAACACCCGCTTGCCCTGGTTGGTGAGGTAGTTGACCGAGTCCGCCACCATGGCCACTCCCTCATCGAGCGTGGTGCGCAACGCCTCCAGGACGTGATAATCCCAACTCTTGGCCACGATGCAGCAGATCTCGGTTTGGGCAGCGATCAGATTGCGGAGCGTCTGATCTTCATCGATCTTGCCCATCGGTCGCCGGGTGGACCCAAACGCCACGAGTTGCGCCGTTTCGAGCTGCAGCTCTCCCGATGCGGCACGAGCGAAGAAGGCGTCGTCACGAGGATTGGAGCCGGGCCACCCGCCCTCGATGTAGTGGACTCCGAGGTAATCGAGTTGTTCCGCGATTCGGAGTTTGTCGTCGGTGGTGAGCGCTATCCCTTCGAACTGAGAACCATCGCGGAGCGTGGTGTCGAAGATATCGACTGCGGCGGGCCATACCGGGTTGTACTCGGCCGCTCTGCTGATCTCCATGTGATACTCCAGGAACTCGAGGAACTAACCGGCTACGGCGGCCGCGATGAGATCACCGATCTCCACCGTGGTGCCGGTTGCTTCCAGATTGGCATTACATGCCGTGGTAATGGCCGATGCCGCTTCGGTCTCGCCCAGGAAGTCGAGCATCATGGCCGCGGAAAGGATGGCGGCGATCGGATTTGCCTTGTTGTGTCCTGCGATGTCGGGGGCCGATCCATGGACGGGCTCGAACATGCTGGGCGAGGCACGGGTCGGATCCAAGTTGGCCGATGCCGCCAGGCCGATGCCGCCACTCACGGCGCCGCCGAGGTCGGTGAGAATGTCGCCGAACAGGTTGTCGGTGACGATTACGTCGTATCGCTGGGGATCGGTCACGAAATAGATGCAGGCCGCATCAACATGGTTGTAGTCGGTTTGCACTCCCGCGTAATCGTGGGCTACCGCATCGAAGGCCCGCTGCCACAGATCGCCAGAAAATGTGAGGACATTGGTCTTGTGCACCAGGGTGACGTGCTTCTTCCGTTTTGTGGCCAGATCGAATGCGTACCGAATGCAGCGTTCGGCGCCGCGTCGGGTATTCACCGAACCCTGAGTGGCGATCTCATGGGCGGTGTCCTTGCGCAAGAACCCTCCTTCTCCGGCATACGTGCCCTCGGTGTTTTCCCTGATCACAACGAAATCGTGGGCGGGGCCAACGGTGTCGGCGTGCTTGCGAAACGGACGCTGATTGACATAGAGGTCCAGTTCAAATCGCATCTTCAGCAGGAGGCCACGTTCGATCACCCCTGGTGGCACACCAGGAGCGCCCACCGCACCAAGATAAATGGCATGGTGGGCCCGCCACTCGGCCAACACGTCGTCCGGGAGGACGGTGCCGTCCTTCAAATAACGGGCGCCGCCAAGGTCATAGTGGGTCAGTTCGGTGGCAACTCCGGCCGCCTCTATGACCTTCAACCCTTCGGCGACGACCTCGGGTCCGATTCCATCCCCGCCCACAACGGCGATTTTGTGCTTACCCATCAAATCCTCCACGGCACTTCCTCAGCGGCTTTGAACGATAGACGCTCAAGCCTGCCTGTCCTCTAGCCGAAGATGTATCTGAAGAATCAATGGAGTTCCGATGGCAGATTCAAACACAACGTTTTCAGTACGGGATATCCCCGACTCCTGGGTCGAAGCTGCGGCCGAGGGTCCCGAGGGTTCACCGGGCCCCTTGGTGGAACGTCGACGCTCCGGACGGCGGCTGCCAACGGGAGCCAAACCTGATCTTGTGACCGGCGCACTCACGGGCATCGCAATGACCGTTATCAGCGGAGCCGCATGGTTCACCGTGGATCTGTCCGGCACCTACACCGGACCGTGGCTAGCCGTCATCCTGGGCGCGCTGGTAGCGATCGCAGTCAGGCTCGGTTCTGGCCCAGCTGGCCCCGAGATGCGGATGACCGTTGGTGCCGCGCTCTACATCACCGGCGTTCTGGCCACTACTTCCATGGTCGTTCGCAGCACCTACACAAATCTGTATGGACGCGCTCCGAGCGCCGGACAAACCGAGGACATCATCACCAGCGATTATGTCACCCGGCCGACGGTCGTTCTTGCATGGATCGCAGGACTTGCCGTGATGGCATGGGTGTCGTTCGCCCTGAAGAAGTTCCGTCACTAGGAGCCTCCACGCACTCCCCGCCACCGGCTGAATCTTCCCGGTCGGCCTGCGGGGCCGAGACAAGGCACCGCAGGGCGAGTAGATTTGTCGGATGGCAGATCGACATCAGTTCTCCGCAGAAGCCTTCAAGCGACTCAAAAACGAATTCGACGATCTCACCAATCGCGGCCGGATCGAAATCGCTCAAAAGATCGAGTCGGCTCGGGAGTTGGGTGACCTTTCTGAGAACGGTGACTATCACGCCGCCAAAGAGGAACAGGGAAAGATGGAAGGGCGTATCAACCAGCTCGCAGCCCTGTTGGAAGACGCCGAGATCGTGGAGATCGACGCCAGCGCGCAGGTGGTGCAGGCGGGCTGCATCATCGGGATCCGCTACGAGGGCGACGATGAGGTGGAGAAATACCTTCTGGGCTCGATCGAAGAGAAGCGCGACGGCCTCGACCCTATGTCACCGGGCTCCCCAATCGGACGGGCCCTCATGGGTCATGCCGTTGGAGACACCGTAAAGTTCGAGGCGCCCACGGGGATGTTGAGTGTCGAAGTGGTTTCGATCGAGGTCTAACCTCGTTGATTGGAATTCAACGTGAGCCAGCCTGAGCCGCTGCTCGGGTTAGCGAGCCAGCGCTCGGGCTTTCCGTCGCTTGGGCACCACTTGGTTCTTCACCAGCTCTAGCAATGCGGTAGCGACAACGTAGTAGACCGGGAAGCTGATGAGCACCAGGAACGTCGAGCTGAGGAGGCCACCCATGAGGGTGAAGCTGAGGCCCTCCCAGAACGGATCGCTGAGCGCCAAGGGCAACAGGCCCGCGACCGTCGTAATGGCAGTCGCGACCAGCGGCCGGAAACGTCGGGTCACGGCTTGGGCGATGGAGTCACCGATGCTTAATCCTTCGCGTCGGGCCTGATTGGCTGAGTCCACGAGCAGAATGGTGTTGTTCACAACAACGCCGATGAGGGCGATAAAGCCGACGCCGGAGAAGAAGCTGATGCCATTGTCAGTGAGAGCCAAGGCGGCGGTCAGACCGAAGAAGCTGAACGGAATGGCGAGAAAGACGAGCACGGGCTGCAGAAGAGATCGGAACTGAATGATCAGCAGCACGAACATCAGACCCAATGCAGCCAATAGGGCTGGTCCGAGAGATGCGAAGTCGTCGGCGTTGTCGGATTCCTGCCCGAAGTCGAAAGCCAGGGCGTCGGCCGGCAGACCTCTGGCCTCCAGCTCCGCTGCGGTGTACCGCTCGGCTACGAAATCCTCAGCGGCGGTGAGGTTGGCGGTGAGGTCGTCGTTGCTGAAGCCGGCCCGGACTTCGATGTAACGGCGCCCGTCGACCCGGGTGACCTGCCCGATCGAGCTGTTGACAACTGCGGTGAAACTGGTGGCCTCGCCCGAGGTTTTTCCGATGTCAGCGCCGGCAAACTCGGTGACCATTTGCTCGGCCAGCGCTTCTGCGGCACCGAGCGTGGCGGGGTCGGCATCGATCTGCACCGCAAAGGGAAGGTCGTCGGTGGGTGGACCGGCATCGAGCACATTGATCGTTACGCGGGCACCCTGAACGGCCTGCATTTCGGCGACCAGCCGTTCCCGGTAGACGGGGGCCTTGGTGTCCCGCTCGTCGAAGGGAACCAGGTCGATGAATGTCTCGCTGATGCGTTCGTTACCCCGCACATACTGGCTGCGAAGAAGATCCTCGCCCAAAACATCCACCACGATGGCATCGATCTCGTCGGCGGTAGCCTCCGCCTGTTCGATCGTGATGCCCGGTGGAAAGTCCACCGCCACTTGCAGAACGTTGGCATCCTTGGACGCAGGGAAGATGTTGAAACCCAAGCCACCCGCAATAACGCCGGCCCCGAAAATGGCTGCGACGGGTAGCAAACCGAGAACCATGCCAACCGCGACCCCGGCGATGCCGCCACGAGCCGGGAACGCCGCCAGCCGGCCAAGCTGGCGAGCCATGGACTTCTGAACGTTGACGATGGGGCTCCTCGACGGGACCCCTCGCAGCAGCACGAACTTGCCGATGGCAGGGATGAACACCACCGAAAAGATGTAACTCACCAGAAGCGTGATGATGACCGTGACGGGGATCGCCCGAATGAACTCGCCGAGGATGCCACCGATGAACAACAACGGGCCGAACACGAGCACCGTGGTGAGCGTTCCTGCCATCGAGGCCAGCGCAACACGGGTCAAAGAGACACCAAGAATTCGCTCCTGTGTTCCCCCCTCGATTTTGGTTGCGTCAATGCTTTCACCGATCACGATCGCATCGTCCACCAACAGCCCCAGCGTGAGAATCAAGCCGAAGAGGGTGATGGTGTTGAGCGTGTATCCGAATGTCATCAGACCGAGGAGAGCTGCCATCACGACGGTGATCATGAAAAGGCCTGTGATCACGCTGGCCCGCCAGCCAATCAGTACGAAGCTGACGATGACCACGGCGATGAGACCCGTGACCAGATTCCTGATGAGACTGCTCACCTGGGTTCGGATATCGACCGCAAAGTCCGCAGTGATCGCGGCGCTGTATCCGTCGCTGAGAACCGGAGCGTCAGCCGAATCGAGTCGGGCATTGACCGCATCGGAGAAGCCCAGAATGTCCAATGAGGTGTCGGCCGGATCACGAATGAGGCCTACCGCTATCGCCGGGGAGTAGCTGTCATCACCGGCGAAGAACGTACGGGTGTACCGCGTTTGGCGAGCCACCTCTTCGCCGGTCGATGGGTCGACCTGCTCGGTGATGAGATTGCGAACATCAGCTTGGATGACTCCAGGAGTACGTTCGAGAAATTCTTGGATCTTGGCGGCCTCGGCCTCCAAATCGGCCGCAGTGGCGTCGCTCGGTCCGCTGACCGAAACCAAGATGTCGTAGACCTCCAGAAACTTCGTCGCATCAAGAGGCCGAACCGTTACCGCCGCCTCCGGCGGCAGCGACACTGAGTCGGTGGCGGGTTGCAGCAGAGCCGCCCCATCGGGCGAGGTGAACCCGCTCTCGAATTGGACAACCACGAAGAAGGCACTGGGCAATGAAATGGTGGTCACTTCCTCCACGCCCTCGATTTCGCTATAGGCCTCTTGGAGAGGCGTCGCAACCAGTTCATCAACTGCGGCTGGATCATCGACGAAGAAGGCACCGTCTACCACCACGATCGGAACATCGACGGGCGGGAACCCTTCACGATCGAGTCCCGAGACGAATGCGAAAACACCTCCGGCCACAAGAACCACCCACAACGCCAGCGTCACGGGCCAATACTTGGCCGTCAGCAACCCGAGCCGAGCGATCACGGAATTCTTCGGATCAGCGACTTCTTCGCCTGAAGCCGCCGGGTCCTGGTCCTCGGCTTCCGAGGGGTGCAAATCTGTCAGCATGACAAGACCCTAGGAGTTGGGCCGGGGGAAGGGGAGATTGAGCCCGACGTTTGCCGGATGTCACATTGATGGACGCGCTGAAGAGCAGATCGCTTCATCGATTCCCATCGTGGGCGTATCGCCAGTGAGTGCTCGCCCGGCAATGGGCTCCCCCCGAACCGACCCTGAGTCCCGGTTCGCTTCGGGTCTCACACTCCCACCGCTCCCAGTAACCTGATCGATGTGAGCAATGCACCGAGGACATTGGCCGACAAGGTCTGGGACAATCATGTGGTCCATGCTGGCGAGAACGGCGAACCCGATCTCCTGTACATCGACCTTCATCTGATCCACGAGGTCACCTCTCCCCAGGCATTTGATGGTTTGAGAATCGCTGGTCGCAAAGTCCGTCGGCCCGACCTGACGGTCGCTACCGAAGACCACAACGTGCCAACCGAGAACATCGATCAGCCCATCGCCGACGAGATCAGCGCCAAACAGATCCAAACTCTCCGAAACAACACCGCCGAATTCGGGATCACCAACCATCCCATGGGCTCCCCGGGCCAAGGAATCGTGCACGTGATCGGTCCGGAACAAGGGCTCACCCGGCCGGGAATGACGGTGGTCTGCGGTGATTCACATACCGCTACCCACGGAGCGTTCGGTGCACTCGCCTTCGGTATCGGCACCAGCGAGGTCGAACACGTCCTCGCTACCCAGACACTCCCCCAGCAGCGCCCCAAGACCATGAGTATCACCGTAGAGGGATCACTCCCGGAGGGCTCCACGGCCAAGGACCTGATCCTGGCCGTCATCGGTCATATCGGAACGGGCGGCGGCATCGGCCACATCGTTGAATATCGCGGCCAGGCATTCACCGACCTCTCCATGGAGGGACGCATGACCGTCTGCAACATGAGCATCGAAGCAGGCGCCAAAGCCGGCATGATCGCTCCCGACCAAACAACATTCAACTACCTCAAAGGCCGAGAACACTGCCCGAGCGGCGCGGCGTGGGACGCCGCCGTTGCCGATTGGAGCACCCTCCCAACCGATGTTGGAGCTACGTTTGACAGCGAAGTCGTGATCGATGCCACCACGATCTTCCCTCAGGTCAGTTGGGGCACGAACCCTGGTCAGGTGGCGAACCTGTCCGGCTCGGTTCCTACTCCCAGTGATTTCGCCGATGCAACGTCGCAGGACGCCGCCAGGCGAGCACTCGACTACATGGGACTCGAGGCCGGTACGCCGTTCAGCGAAGTGAAGGTTGACACCGTCTTCATCGGTTCATGCACCAACAGTCGAATCGAGGATCTGCGAGCCGCCGCGGCTGTAGCGCGCGGCCGAAAGGTGGCACCCGGTGTTCGCACGCTCGTGGTACCAGGGTCTCATGCCGTAAAGGCTCAGGCGATCAGCGAAGGACTCGACGCGGTCTTCATCGAGGCCGGGTTCGATTGGCGAGAACCGGGATGCTCCATGTGCCTCGCCATGAACCCCGACAAGCTCAAGCCCGGCGAGCGGTGCGCGTCCACCAGCAATCGTAATTTCGAAGGAAGACAAGGCCGGGGTGGACGGACCCACCTTGTGGCCCCCGGGGTGGCAGCAGCCACTGCGATCCTCGGGCGGTTCGCCCATCCGAGCGACCTGGACAGCGCCACAGGAGGAAAGGACTGATGGACCCCGTGCAGGTTGTGACTGGTCGGGCGGTGCCCCTGGACCGCTCCGATGTAGACACCGACCAAATCATCCCGTCGGATTGGTTGAAGCGGGTAGAACGAACCGGCTTCGAAAAGGGGCTCTTCTCCGAATGGAAAGACGACCCCAGTTTCGTTATGAACGACGAACGATTCTCCGGAGCCACCATCCTGTTGGCCGGTCCAAACTTCGGTGTGGGCTCCAGTCGGGAACACGCCGTGTGGGCCATCCAACAGAGCGGTTTCGCCGCTGTCGTGTGCCCCCGATTCGGCGACATCTTCCGCAACAACTCAGCCAAGAACGGTCTGGTCCCGGTGGTTCTCCCCGCCCCGGATGTTCGGATGCTGATGGCCGCGGTTGAGGTGGACCCCGATTTGGAGATCACCGTAGATGTTGCCCGGCGAACCATCGAAGCGCCGGCGATCGGCTTCGAAGCGCAGTTCCCGTTGGACAACGCAACACAAGAACGATTCCTGCAAGGCCTCGACGACATCAGCCTCACGCTTCGCCACGAAGAAGCCATCACGGCGTTCGAAGCAACTGCATAGCCACCTCCGCCAAGCACAAATTCCCCTTCGGTGGGAACCGAGACCGGCCGATCATCGTCCCATGGGTATGAAACGGTCACAAACTCTCGCTTCGGTTGTACTCGCACTCTCTGTCGGCGCCGCCGCTTGCGTTGCCGATGACCCCACCGCAAGTCCGGTCAGCACTCTGCCCCGTCAGGACCTGAACACCGAGGACATCGTCCTCACCTCAGGGCTGCAGACCGTCGGGAACTGCGACGCACTCTTGTCCCGGCTGATCGATGAGGGATTGGAACGGGTCGGGCCGTACGGCTTCGGGGGCAACTTCGTCGGTTTCCCCGTTGAGGTCATGGAGGACGCGGCCTCGGATGGAGCGTCTGAAGGGGGCGGTATCGACCTCGCCCAAGGAGGCGACTCGCCCGCGGCATACCGAAATCAAACTTCGGGAGAAGATGACAGCTACTCCAGCACCAACGCCCAGGAGACTGGAGTTGACGAAGCCGACATCGTTAAAACTGATGGCAGCCGGATGATCGTGGTTTCCAACAACATGGTTCACGTTCTCGACATCAGCGGTGCCGTCCCGGTGCTGAAGCACTCGGTGAAGATGCTCAATGACTACGGCCAGGGAGAAATTTTCATCAACGGCGACCAAGCCCTCTTGATGTCCACGTCATGGACCGACTCGCCAATTCTGCGCAACGGCGCCGATCTCTCACGCTCTTACATACGTGGCGGGCAAGAACTCACCACCATCACCACGATCAACTTGGACGCCGGGACCGTTGGTCGTTCCATCGAATTCGTCGGATCCTACGTGTCGGCCCGGGAAGTGGACGGCACCGTTCGGGTGGTCGTGAGGGCCGGGATGGGCAACTTCGGCTGGCTGTTCCCCAGCAATCCCAACACCGAAGATGCCGCAACCAAGGCCAACCAGGATCTCCTCCGGCAGAGCACGATCGACGACTGGCTGCCTGCCTACCGGGTGGTTGAAAATGGGGACACCGTCGACTCGGGTCTCCTGTTCGAGTGCGACCGCACCCACCTCCCAGCAGAATTCGCCGGCTTCGGAAGCATCGGCCTTCTCACGGTCGACGCCAACAACGGCTTCACACTCACCGATTCGCTCGGTGTGATCACCGATGGCCAGACCGTCTACGCCAGCACCGATCGCCTCACCGTGGCCACGCCCCGATATCCCGAATGGGACAACAACACTGGTCAGCCCAAAGCCGGTGAGGTCACCCGGGTGGCATTACACAACTTCGATATCACCGATCCTGCCCGGGCTAGCTACGTAGCCTCCGGTTCGGTGAACGGTGAACTGCTCAACCAGTACAGCCTCAGCGAATACAACGGGTACCTGCGAGTTGCCACAACCCAACGCAACCCCAACGATTGGAACGACTCATCAAGCTCGATCACCGTCCTCGCCGAGCGGGACGGTGCACTGATTGAGACCGGACGGGTGGATGGTCTCGGCAAGAACGAGCAGATCTTCGCCGTGCGCTACCAGGGCGACACCGCCTATGTCGTAACGTTCCGCCAAACCGATCCGCTGTATGTCATCGATCTTCGGGATCCTGCCGCGCCGGCCACACTCGGCGAACTGAAAATCCCCGGCTTTTCAAACTACCTTCACCCTTTGGGTGACGGCCTCATGATGGGTGTTGGCCAAGACGCCACCGACGAAGGCCGGCAGCGGGGGGCTCAGGCATCACTGTTTGACGTTTCTGACCCCGCCAACCCCCAACGAATCGCCACGCTCAGCCTGGGTGGGGAAAGCTCTTCTTCGATCGTTCAGTGGGACGCTCGGGCTTTCACCTTCTGGTCACCCACTAATACCGCCATCATCCCAGTGGAGTCATGGGAGTGGAACGAACGAACCGAGAGCAATGCCGCCTCAGCCCGACTCGTTCGAGTTGAGGGTCGCTCCCTCGTTGATGCGGGTTCGGTACGGCATAGCGCTCAAGAGCAGTGTGACAACGGCGATTTCTATCCGGTAGAGCCCTTGGAGGACGTTCCTGCGCAGGCTGAATTGGCACCGAGTGCCCCGCCAACCGAGCAGTACTGCTGGTCGTACGCTCCCGGAATCATGCGCACCGTGATCGCCAATGGAACGCTCTACACGGTTTCCCAGAGCGGTGTGCACAGTTGGGACCTGGCAACGCTGGCTCCGGGCCAGTGGGTGAGCTTCGGAAAGTGACCCCAAGCGAACGGGATCAGCCAAGGAGCACGAGGTCGACCTGCAAGATCCCGTCGAGCCCGCGCAGGCGCTCGCCTACATCGACACTGAACGGCTCTTGGGTGGTAATCACCATCAGGGCTGATTCGTTGTCGTCGCTGCGCCCTACGTTCATGTCGTCGATGTTCACACCGGCATCACCAAGAACTGTACCCACCACCCCAATCATGCCCGGTCGGTCGTCGTTGTGAAGCACCAGCATGTTGGCCGCCGGAGAAACGTCAATGTCATGATCATCCAGCACCACGATTCGAGCCTCGTTCCCAAGACCAAGCAGCGTGGCCGAGATCGATCGTCCGGCCCCGGTTATGGTGAGAAGGCTCACGTAATCTCGAGGTTGGACCGAAGTGACGACGTTGAGCTGCACCCCTCTCTCTCGTAGTAACGAACGAGCGTTGACGTAACTGACCAACTCACCGCTGAAGTGGAGCAGACCCTTGGCTGCCGCCAAGGTGACAAGGCGATCGTCGTAGCCGCCCAATTCACCCTCCAGCGTGAGCACAACCCGGTCGGGCAGCTCCCCGACGAGGCCGGCGAAGATTGCGCCCACCTGCTCAGCCAGTGGCAGAAACGGCGACACCGTTCCGGGGACTTCACCGGCGTCGACGTTTACGGCAAACGGAACGAACTGTCCCGAAAGAGCAAGATCAACCTGTTCTGCAATGGTGACGCCGGCCCGGAGCTGTGCCTCGGTTGTGGATGCGCCGAGATGGGGCGTCACCACCACCCTGGGTTGGCCGAAGAGGGGCGATTCGGTCATTGGTTCTGACGAAAACACGTCGAGACCGGCTCCGCTTACCTGACCGCTTGCGAGACCGGCGAGAAGTGCGGTCTCGTCGACGATCCCGCCCCGCGCCACATTGATGATTCGGATCCCCGCCTTTGCCTTGCTGATGAACTCGGTCCCGATGAGGCCGATCGTGTCCGGCGTTCGAGCAACGTGAACTGTGACGATGTCGCTGGCGGCAGCAAGCTCATCGAGCGACATGAGCTCAACACCGAAACTCTCCGCTCGTTCCGCCGACACAAACGGATCGTGCCCAACCAATCTCATATCGAATGCGCGAGCCCGTTGGGCCACCAGTGACCCGATTCGGCCCAGGCCGACGATTCCCAGGGTCTTGCCCGCCAGCTCCATTCCGGTCCATTGAGCCCGCTCCCATCGCCCCTGAACCAGCGCCGAGTGGGCCTGCGGCGTATTCCGAGCCTGGGCCAAGATCAGCGCCATGGTTTGTTCAGCTGCGCTCAGCACGTTGGACAACGGTGCGTTGACCACCATCACGCCCCTCTTTGTGGCTGCGTTGACGTCGACGTTGTCAAGACCTACGCCCGCCCGGCCCACCACTTGAAGTTCGCCGCCCGCATCGAGCATCGCCTCGGTCACCGTTGTGGCGGACCGGATGATGAGAGCATGCGCGCCGGGGATCGCTCGGTGAATCTCCTCCGGGCTCAAGCCGAGTTGCACATCGACCTCATGACCTGCCTCGCGGAGGAGTTCAAGGCCCTCGGGGGCCAGCTTTTCTGTAACAAGGATGCGTCCCATGGCCCAATCATCCCCGACACTGCCGCCAATCCCTACCGGATGAGAAAATCTTGACGATTTGCAAAGCGCACTGAACGGCTTGCGGAGAGCCCCTTCGTGGTCCATATTTCTGCTCACCGCAGCAGTCAGACAACGATCTTGGGCGTTGGGCCGCCGGATGTGGTTCGGCACCGCGTTGGGCTATCGGCGATTGCTACGGTGTCTGCCGTGTCTAAGGATGGCGTGGATGTGCTCGTAGTCGGCGCCGGAATGACCGGCCTCACCGCCGGCCTAACTCTGGTAGAAGCCGGGAAATCTGTCCGCATCGTGGACAAAGGCCGAAGCGTGGGCGGACGCCTGGCAACGCGCCGAATCGGTAGAGCCACGCTGGACCACGGGGCCCAGTTCTTCACTGTTCGGTCAAGCGAGTTCGGCGACGCCGTGCGGATGTGGGAACACGATGGGGTCGTCAGTGTGTGGACCCACGGATTTGATGCCGAAAACCTCGACGGCCACCCGCGCTATCGAACCAACGGCGGCATGTCAAGACTCGCCAAACATCTGGCTGCCGCGTTTGTGGGGGCGGGTGGCGACCTCGTGGTCAATCAACGGGTCCACTCCATCATCGACACCGGCAGATCGGTCACCGCCACCTACGACGGGACCACCCGTCCCCCTGATGAAGCGCAGGCGGTCCTCCTAACGGCCCCGACACCCCAGATCGTTCAGATGCTGGAAGCGGGGGGAATGCCTGTGCCCGATCCCGTCCGACTCGTGACGTACCACGCGGTGATCGCGCTTCTGCTAATCACAGAGCACGATCCCGCCGGCCGCCTCGGCCCGGCTGGAGCGCTCCAGCAGCCGTTGGACCCGATGTTCACCTTCATCGCCGAGAACCGGGCCAAAGGGATCTCTGACCACATCGGTCTCACGTTTCACACCGAGCCAGCATTGTCTGCCGCTCTCTTCGACTGTTCCGACCAAGAAATCATCGACCGCCTGACACCGGAACTCCGCCGCGTACTCGGAGGCGACACCTGGAACGAGATCCAGGTGAAGAAGTGGCGCTATGCAGGGCCTCGAAACGGTCATCCAGACCGTTTCCTTGCTGTGAAGGGAGTGAGGCTGCCCGTGCTCCTGGCGGGCGACGCGTTTGGTGGCGCACGGGTGGAAGGAGCCTTCCTCAGCGGTCGACGAGCGGCCGAACAACTCTTGCGGCAGAGCACCCAAACTTCGGGATGACATCGGCAGAGAATTTCGGGATGACGCCGGTCATAGGAGCGAAGGTTGAGTGACCCCATCCTCTAACGTGATTCTGCGATGGTTGCCCTCCGACTCAAAACCAGCGGTGCTGCCAGGCCCGACTTCCTGAGTTTTCCGTGGAGCACACCGCTGGAAATGTGGCCTGATGAGATGGCCGTACGTCTCCCGCGGGGCCGGCATCGGCATGTGGTGCGCTTCATCGAACACGAAGGCACCTATTTCGCTTTCAAGGAGCTCCGTTCGGAACTGGCGCATCGGGAATTCGAAATTCTCGAGTACCTGAAGGATGAAGATCTCCCCGTGGTGGACCTCGTGGGCGTGGCCGACGGCCGGGTTGCCGAAGACGGGACCCCCATGGACGCGATCTTGATCACGCAACACTTGCGGTACTCCCTCCCATATCTGCACCTTTTCGCCGCCCCGGGCAATGATGGCCTCCACGAGAGTCTGATCGATGCCCTCGCCGTTCTCCTCTGCCGCCTTCATCTCGTCGGGCTCTTCTGGGGCGACTGCAGTTTGGGTAACGCGCTGTTCCTGCGAGACGCGGGGGCGTTGGTGGCCTACATCGTGGATACCGAAACGGGTGATCTGCAAGACGAACTGACCAAGGGCCAACGGGAGCACGATCTTCAGATCGCAGTGGAGAATATCGCCGGCGGTCTCTTCGAACTTCAGGTACTCGACAAGCTGTCCAAGGACGTTGACCCCATCGATGTGGTGGAGTCCCTGGAACGGCGGTATCACGACCTGTGGAACGAGTTGACCCGCACCGACGAGCTCAATGGCGACGAACTCTTTCTCATTGCCGAGCGGCTGGAGCGTTTGAACGACCTCGGCTTCGACACCTCCGAGATGGAGATTCACCAGGACAACGAAGGTCGTCGTCTTGTGCGCTTTCGGCCGGTTGTTGTGGAAGAGGGGCACCACCGTCGCGAGTTGGAAAGGGCCACCGGGATCGTTGCCGAGGAAAACCAGGCCCGCAAACTGCTCCGGGCACTGCGCGGATACGGGGCATGGTTGGCCTCAGAGCCGGGCAACGAAAAGGGCCAAGTACCTGAAGCGGTGGTGGCTTACCGATGGCTGACTGAACGTTATCGCCCAACGGTGGATGCCATTCCACCCGATCTAAAGGGTCGACTCTCGGAGCCAGAGTTCTACGTTCAGGTAATGGAACACCTGTGGTATCTGTCCGAATCCGCCGGCCAGGACTACGGTCTCGTCAACGCCACGAACGACTACATCGAGAACGTGCTGGCTCGACTCCCAGAGGAGAGAGCGGTGCTTTCGGCTGACGAGTCGGGCTTCAGAGAAACCACCTGATCACGGCAGAGGCCACTGTCTCGGGCGCTTCCAGCGGGCCGAAGTGAGAAAGATCCATTGGCACCAGCGTGAGGTTTGGGGCACGAAGAGCTGCGGCTCGGCCTGCTTGCGCGGGCATCCCACCGTCGCTTCCGACCGCAACCGCGAACGGCACGGACGTGGAGAGCGCCGCTTCGAGCGCACCGGAGTGAGCCCCTTCAAAGACCATTGCTTCGGTTTCGGGAAGACAAGCGAGTTGCACGGTCCCATCGGGTAGCTCCACGAAACCGTGCTCGACGTACCAGTCCAGCGCATCCGAACTCAGGAGGTCGAGCGGCGGCTTTGCCTGGTAATTCGCCCGTGCATCGCTACGGCTCGGGAAGACGGGACGGCGCCGCCTGGCACCCTCGGCGATTTGCGAGGGCTGCGGGTTTGCCAGCGCGGGGAGGAGGATCGGCTCGTACGTCCACGCCGAAAGGATCCGATCCGGTTCCCTTTGGGCCGCCAAGGCGATGCACGCACCACCCATGGAGTGG
Organism: Acidimicrobiales bacterium; assembly: GCA_013003535.1. Taxonomy (GTDB): domain Bacteria; phylum Actinomycetota; class Acidimicrobiia; order Acidimicrobiales; family SZUA-35; genus JABDIY01. The sequence continues at coordinate 164,459 of JABDIY010000162.1, forward strand.
CCGAAAACTCTGACCGGCTTCTCCGCGCTCAGGCCGTCGATGACCGCCAGAAGATCGTCGGTCATTCGGTGCCAATCCAAGCTTGCCGCCGGTGGCAGAACGGATTTCCCGTGCCCGCGAAAGTCGAAGGCTACGCAGTGGAAATGACTGTTGAGTTTGTGGGCCAGTGGTTGATACACCATGCCGTGGAACCCCGTGGCGTGGGCCATGACAAGGAGTGGCCCGTCCCCCCCGAAGTCGTGGACCGCAACCTCCACCCCTTGGCTAGATCTCATTTCGAGACTCCAGGGGTCAGCGACCGCCGCACCGCTAGGCCGTGGTTGCGGGCGTTAGCCAAGATCAAGCGGTTCGATGTCATCGGCAGGATTGAAGTTGAAGACGTACGCATAGAACCACAATTCGGCCTCGTAGCTACGAATCACGTTGGGCGCCTGGCGAAATCCATGCTGCTCGCCCTCGAACAAGACGTAGGCATGAGGGAGGCCTTTGGCGGCCACGGCTGCCACGATGGCCTCGCTCTGATTGGGCGGCACTACTTCATCCTCACTGCCCTGCATCACGAGAAGCGGACAGTTGAGCTGGTCGGTGTGGTTGATCGGCGAGCGCTCCACATAGGTGGCTTCATCGTCGGGCCACGGCCCGATCATGTTGTCCAGGTACCGACTCTCGAACTTGTGCGTGTCGGTTGCCAGCAGCGTGAGATCGGCCACACCGTAGAGGCTGGTACCAGCGGCGAAGATTTCGCTCTGTTCCAATGCTGCCAACACGGTGAACCCCCCAGCCGACCCCCCTCGAATCGTCATCCGAGCAGGGTCGACCCGGTTCGTGTCAGACAAATACTGTGCTGCGGCGATCACATCCTCCACGTCTACAACTCCCCAACGCCGGTTGAGCAGGTTGCGGTAATCGGTTCCGAACCCGCTGGACCCGCCGTAGTTCACGTCCACCACGGCGAATCCTCGAGAGGTCCAATACTGCACCCTTAGGCTCAGGGCGGGGGATGAGTGCGACGTTGGGCCACCGTGACCCATCACCACGAGCGGCGGGCGTTCGCCATCTAGGCCGTGAATCGATGGTGCTGTAGGTGGATAGAAGAATGCATGCGCGGTGCGCCCGCCTGCGGAGGCGAAGGAGATCGGCTCTGCAATGGAGAACCACCCGGCGTCGACGCCGATGTCAGCCGGCGGCCGATGCACGATCCGTTCAGCCGTCAAAGGGTTGACTTGTTGTACCGATACCAAGGCGTCGGACGAAGCGCTGATGACAATCAGCTCGTCATCTAGAGCCGCCAGACCCGAGATGGATGCGCACGGAAAGTCCTCCAGAACCCATACCGACCCATCGTCGGCCACCGTTGCGATTTGATCGGTGGCTGACCGTGTGAGGGCAACGACCAGGAGCCCGTCGGCCAATTCGATCCAGCGTTGGGTTCCAAATTGCCACTGCGGGTAACCGATCTCTCCATCATCCAACGCGGTAATCGATTGTGGCTTGAAGGTTCCTGGCGTCCAGCGAGCGAGATTCCACCAGCCGCTGACGTCGGTCGAGAACACAAGGTCGCCATTGGCTCGCCAGTTGGCACCATGGACAGCCTGGCCGGCACCACCGGCAACCAGCATCGAGTTGCCGAGACGGGCGTCATCGAACAACGGCGCGGCAAAGAGTTCGGTTCCATCCCACGGCATCTTGGGGTGATCCCACTGGAACCACGACAGCCAGTCACCATCACCGGAGATCCGAGGCCCGGCGACGAAGTCGGCGCCAGTGACGAGTGTTTGGATCCTCGTGGGGTCCTCAGCCGCAGAGCCATCGGTAGGAATACAGACGATGGAGTTGACCGCTTGGCCGCCGTTCGAGTCCAAAGCGCCAGATCTGTGATCCTCCATGACACAGACCACGGACTCGCCGTCTGGCGTCTCACAACCGTCGGCGAACCGAAGGCCATGGCGTATCTCCGGATCGGGAGTTATCGGAAGCGGCGTGGGATCGATGCCCGTCCCGACGGAGAATCGATACAGGCGCTGATCATCCCAGTTCGAGAAGTAAACGGCACCGGGCTGATCTGCTCGCGGCAGGCCCAGCCACCAGGCACCGCCGCCGTACTCATGCACTCGAGTTCGAGCATTGAAGGGTGCATCGATGCGATCAAGGCCATTGCGGACCAGAACGGTGCGACCGCCCTCATCGGGGCGTTGTTCGCTCCACCAAATCTCGGCCACGTCGTGAGCGCCCCGTACGGCGGGACCGGCGAGGCTGACACCGCCTGAGGCAACGCGCTCGGCAGAGATCGGTGAGGGCCAAGTCCCAAACTGGAGAGCGGGCATCAGCCGTTGATCAAGTTGACGATACGATCCAAACCTTCGCCAAGATCGTCATCACCCAAGGCGTACGAGAAGCGGGCGTATCCGGGGCTGCCGAACGCCTCGCCGGGCACAAACGCCACATTGGCTTGGTCCAGCGCGACTGCGGCCAAATCCAGTGTGGTCTCGATTTTCTGGCCTCCGATCTGTTGACCCATTACTCCTTCGAAGTTGGGAAAGGCGTAGAACGCCCCCTGGGGCTTCAAACACTCAACGCCAACGATTCCGTCGAGTTTCGCATGCATCGCCAACCGGCGCCGATCGAAGTGTTCTCGCATCTCATGAACCGCCGAAAGATCGCCCGACACTGCAGCGAGCGCGGCTATTTGAGCCACGTTGTTGACATTGGAGGTCTGGTGAGACTGGAGGGATGTGAGCGCCTTGGCGACATCGATCGGAGCGACGACCCACCCGACCCTCCAACCGGTCATCGCATAGGTCTTGGCAACGCCGTTGAGCACGATGCATCGCTCTGCTATCTCGGGCACGAGCGCAGGCATGGAGAAAAACTTGTTGTCGTCATATACGAGGTGTTCGTAGATCTCGTCGGTGAGGACCCAGATGTCGTTCTCGGCGGCCCATTCACCAATCGCTACGATCTCATCCCTGTCATAAACGGCTCCGCTGGGGTTGCTGGGGCTGACGAAGATCAGGGCTTTGGTGCGAGGAGTGCGGGCCGCCTCGAGATCCGCAACGGAGGCCTTGAAGCCCGAGAGGATAGACGTCTCCACGGTGACCGGCACGCCCCCAGCCAGTTTCACGGGCTCGGGATACGTGGTCCAGAACGGTGTAGGGATCAATACCTCGTCGCCAGAATCCACCACGGCGGCGATGGCGTTGTACACCGCGTGTTTGCCGCCATTGGTGACCACCACCTGGGCGGGTTCAACCTGAAGTCCGCTGTCACGTCTGGTTTTTTCGGCAATGGCGACCTTCAGCTCTGCGAGCCCTCCGGCCGGGGTGTACTTGTGATTCTTCGGGTCGCGACAGGCAGCAACCGCCGCTTCCACGATGTAGTCCGGTGTAGGGAAGTCTGGTTCACCGGCCCCGAATCCGATGACCGGTTTGCCCTGCGCCTTCAGTTCTTTGGCCTTGGCGGTAATCGCCAGCGTGGCCGACGGGGCGATGGAACCTACACGAACTGAGAGACGACCGGTTGACATGCCCTAAGGCTAGAGAGTTTTTCTTCCTCTGGACGCCGAGTTCAACTACTCCTTCTTGGCGAAGTCCAGGCTTGCAGAGTTCATGCAGAAACGCTCCCCCGTGGGCTGGGGGCCGTCGGGGAAGACATGACCGAGGTGGGCGCCGCATGTGGCGCAGGTGGCCTCGGTCCGAACCATGCCCAACGTTCGATCTTCATGAAGCGTCACCAAGTCGTCAGCGATCGGCTTCCAGAAGCTGGGCCAGCCGGAGCCGCTTTCGTACTTGGTGTCGGAGGTGAAGAGAGCAGTGTTGCAGACGATGCATTTGTAGACACCGTCGTCTTTGTTGTCCCATGTCACGCCGGTGAAGGGCCGTTCGGTACCGGCTTCCTGGGTGACGTGATACTGCTCGGGCGTGAGACGCTCACGGAGTTCTGCCTCGGAGAATGTCTTGGTTGGATCAGCCATGCCTATGTAACGGTTCACCAGCTGGATGTGTTCCAGGAGCTCTGATCCAATGCGTCAATTGACGCGGCGTGCGTCCTCTACCAGGTTGATCTCATACAACACTTGATCGAGGCGATCACCGGCCTCGATAGGCGCATATGCCTGAGGTCGACTCTCTGAGATGCACGACGAAACCGGCGAAAGAATCGTCCATGGCGTGGGCTGACAGAACTGCACCACGCTGTAGCGGTCCCCTGGTTGGGCCGGGTCGGCGACAACTCGATGCCAACCGCTCGGAATCACACCGTTGGTCAGGTGCTCGAGCATGATGCCGGTATTGATGATCACGCCGTCGTCGGGTGGGATGGCATCCTCCCACCCTGCGGTCGTCCGAACCTGCAGGCCGCGCGCGGTGGCGCGGGGCAGAGCGGTGATGAGGTTGATGTCGGCGTGTTCTCCCGCCCAGACATGCTTCTCACCCGGCGCCAGATCCATTGCGGGATATCTGATCGCCCGGGTGAGGGTGGAGCCGTCGGTGGTCATAGTGTCGAAGAAGTTTTCCGAACAGCCGATCCCAAGAGCGATGATTCTCAGAAAACGACGTTGCAGTTCTTCGACCGAATTGTGGAAGTGCTGCATTACCTCAGCAATCCCCGGTACCTGTGCGTCCGGAAAAACCTGCTTCGGGTACCGCGTCGGATATTTGCGCTGGAGGGGGTGAACGGCAGGGATATCTCGACCCCAATTCAACATTTCCTTCCAGTCGGGAACCTCGGCCGAGGCAGCGGTCTCGACCAGGAGACCCGTGTATCCGGTTTGGCCGTGGGTTCCCGGCGAAGTGACCTGCGCTTTGGTTTCTGCGGGCAGTTCGAAGAATTCGTACAGCATCCCGTAGGTGGAATCGATCAAGTCTTGGCTGAGGTCGTGATTCGTGTAGACGAATCCGGTGGCGAGGCTGCGACGGACACCGTCGATGACGGCGGCCCGCTGCTCGTGTGAGCCCTGCTCGAAGCTCAACAAATCGACATCGAGGATTCCAGACACTGCGCTATTCCAAGCGAACCCGAAGCGGGCTACTCGTCATGTTCGGTGATTACCACCGAGTTCATGGTGACGGCTGGGTTGGGGCGGTCCTGTGATCCGGTGGGAGCTTTTTCAATGGTGTCGATGATGTCCATACCCTTCACCACCTGACCGAACAGGCTGTAACTGGGGGGCAGGCCGACCCCGGATGGGCCGGAGATGATGAAGAACTGGCTGCCATTGGTGTCGGGGCCGGCATTGGCCATGGCCAACGAACCGAGCTGATATTGGCCTTGCTTGGGGAGCTCATCGGCAAAGCGATATCCCGGTCCCCCGCGCCCGCTGCCCTCGGGATCACCGCCCTGACACATGAAGCCAGGAATGATCCGATGGAAGGTGAGGCCGTCGTAATAGTGGTAGCGAGCCAGGCTGACAAAGTTGTTGACCGTGTTGGGAGCGACAGCAGCATTCAGCGCGATGACCACGTCACCGAGGACGGTTTCGCCGTGGCTGATGTTCATGGTGGCCGTGTAACGCTTGGTCGGGTCGATACACATGTCAAACGACGAGTCGAACTTGGTTTGTCGCGGACTCGACCCATCAGGGTTGGGGCATTGGGGCACAGTTTTTCTCCTTCGAAAGAACGTTCTGTGGAGGATAGGCCCGACGATCGGGCTCTCAGCGGAAGGAGACCTGCTGGACCTTGAACTCGCTGAAGGGGTAGCCGTCGGTCGATTCATCACAGACCGCATCACCGACGTAGAGATCACCGCTTGGTGTGAACGCCAGCGGAACCCTGCCCCACACTACGAAACTGTCGTCTTCACAGCCTTCAGGTTCGACCCCGCCAAGAGTGATCATGTCGGTGCTGGACACATCGTAAACATAGGTTTCCAGGCCATTCGAAAAGGCCACACGCTGGCTGTCGTCGGACCAGACAGCGCCGAGTGAGCTACCTGCAGCGAGCTCCATGGACTCCCCCGTTTCCAGGCTCACCAGCTCGATAGAGATCTGTTCGCTGGCGTCGAAAACCCAATCCCATACCAGCAACCAGCGCGTATCGGGACTAGTCGCAAAGCTGCTGGCGCTGTACTGGTGAAGCGGCTCGCCGGCGCGGCTACCCACCACCACCTTCACCTCTGCTTCAAAGGAGGTATAGACCAGGCGCCCATCGGGCAGCCGAAGCGCTCCGTAATGAAATTGGTCCAACATTCCCGACTGCGTTCGTTCCCCACTTCGTGGATTCACCAGATATTCCGCAACGGTGGGTTCGTCATTCTCGTCGTTCTGGCTGGGGTTGCCAAAGGGATAGTCGGCGGCCAGGAACATCGTGATGAAGCCCTCTGCGGTCCAGCTGGCATCACCCGAGATGGCGTCGCCCGTGTCGATCCTGATCCCCCCTTCAAGCCCGAGGTCGGGGGCGAGATCATAGAGAACCAACTCTCCCAGGAACCCCTCGCAGCTTCCGACGTCGAGCACCTGACGACGATTGGGCGATGCAGTGGGATAGCCGGCATACGTTCGTTCTCCGTTGGCTCCACCCGTCTCTGAGACTGTGCCTCCACCATCGACCTTCACGTAGTACGGCGGTGCAGTCCCTTCACAACCCACCCCCTCACGATCGATTGCCGTGCCCAGGAATCGGCCGTCGTCGTCAGCCACCACGATGCTGGCGACTGAAACGTTGCGATCGACCATGGTGTCCACATCGAAGCTCGATGCCGGCACCGGCGGCAGCGTTGACGCGGTTGTGGGAGGGGTCGATGTTGTAGTGGGCTCTGTTGGGTCGTCATCGGGGGTCGGCGCGGATGTTGTTGCCCCCGAGGTACTGCTGGACTCCAGACCGCTCAAGACGGTGGGAGCAAGTCCCGACTCCGACGCCGAATCCCCGCAAGCGGTTGCAGCAAGGGCCAAAGCCGCCCCTACCGCCAGATATCGCGCCCGCTTCATCCCAACATTCTGCCTCAATTCCCCAACACGGTGGCGCACTATCCGAACCGCAATCCTCCAGCCCCAGGGTCATCCGTCGCTCTAGGGTCATCGGTCATACTACGCTCAACGGTCAATCACCATCGTTGACCCTCGTTGGGGATATTGCAGCCCGCCGATAAATAGGGTACGGAGCGTCGTAAGGCATTTCTGAACAGTCGAGCTTCTGGAGCAACACGGACTTCCGCTCAGGATATTGAAAGGGGATAATGTGCGAATCTCAATACGAGGGCTTATGGCCGCCCTGCTCGCTCTCTTGCTATTTTCCTTCGGAGGCATTCTCTGGACGAATCGGACCACCGCCAACGCCGAAATCATCTCCGCAATGGAGTCGATCCTCTCCAACGTGTCGGGCAGCACAACTGCCCGATCCGAAGACTTTGTAACTGACGCAAGAGCCAGCTCTGCAGTGGCTGCCGTTGCTCTGACTCACATGGCTCTGAGCACGCCTGCAGAGCAGGAAACCTATTTTGGTGCGCTCTTGCGGTCCAACCCAAGCGCGAACGGCGCGTTCTACGGATCGATCGATGGCTCCTTTGTTTATGTCTCACGGTCCGAAGCTGTTGATGGCACTACCTTTCGGACGAAACTGATAACGGTCGAGGAGGGTTCACGCGTCGTAGAACTCGTTGACCGGGACACCAACTTCACTCTGCTCAACACCGCTTTCGACCCAGCTGATGAGTACGATCCGCGGACACGACCTTGGTTCACCTTGGCCAGTGAGAAGTCAACAACGATCTTGACCGACCCGTATGTTTTTTTCACCAGCCAACGGCCGGGGGTAACCGCGGCCACACCCGTGTATAGCGCTGACGGTTCGATAGCAGGAGTGGTCGGTATAGATGTCGAGCTGAGCGATTTGTCCTCGTTCTTGAGTGAACTGAGCCTCGGCGAGAATGGCTCAGCTTTTATCTTCAACGCCAACGGTGAACTCATAGCCTCCGAAGATTTCGAGGCTCTACAGCGGGCTGAGGGTGAAAGCTTCTCATTGACCTCGGTAGACGAACTCGACAGCGCCGTGATCAGCGCGTCATTCGAGGCCAGCGCCAACCTCAACGATCGACTTGAGACCTTCACCGTCGATGACCAGGACTCCACCTTCCACGCGTTCGTGGCACCGATCGCGAACACCGACTGGATCCTCGGTGTCGCCTTGGACGAACAGGACTTTCTTGGCGAGGTCCGAACCGAACAGCAGCGGAGCAACACGATCGCTCTGGCGCTCGGTCTGCTGGGAATCGCCGCTGGCTGGCGCCTGATCCAAAACGTAACTGGCCCGTTGACCGAATTGAAGAACCGTGCTCTCGCCATCGAAGCGGGCAATTATGTCGAGACCGGACCGTCCGATGCTGTCATCACTGAATTGCGCACAACATCTGATGCGTTCGATCACATGGTGAAGACGCTGCTGAATCAACGCAGTTCAGCAGACTCGACCGACCGGTCACCCACAATTGATCTCCTTGAGCCCACGACTCCGGAAGATTCCGAGCGTGAGGAGCCACGCGCTTACTGAACCTCCTTGGCGGCGCGGAATCCCTGCTCCAGATCCTCGATGATGTCGTCGATCGATTCAAGCCCAACGCTTAGCCGTACCAGCCCTGGTTCCACCCCCGTAGTGGCCTGCTCTTCGGGAGACAGCTGGCTGTGGGTCGTAGAGCCAGGATGAATAACGAGGCTCCGGACGTCGCCAATATTGGCAACGTGGCTGTGGAGGTTGAGACCGTTGACGAAACGCTCACCGGCTTCACGGCCACCTTTGATCACAAAGCTCGGGACCGACCCGTATCCCCGGCCGTGCGTGTATTTCGTTCCGACTGCATGCCAAGGCGAGTCCGGCAGGCCGCTAAAGCTCACGCTTTCAACCTGAGCGTGACGGTCCAGGAACTCAGCCACCTGTTGGGCATTCAGAACGTGTCGCTCCATACGAAGACTGAGCGTCTCGAGGCCTTGGAGCAGGAGAAAACTGTTGAAAGGACTGATTGCCGAACCGAGGTCACGAAGAAGCTGCACCCGGGCCTTGGCGATGAAGGCTCCATGACCGAGCATCGGCCAATACGTGAGGCCATTGTAGGACGGGTCTGGCTCGTTGTAGTTGGGGTATTTCTCGGCATCGCCGAAGTCGAAACTCCCCCCGTCGACGATCACTCCACCAATGCTGGTGCCATGACCACCGATGAACTTGGTGGCGCTGTGGACCACGATGTCAGCACCCCACTCCAATGGACGAATCAAGTAGGGGGTGGCCACAGTGTTGTCGATGATCAGCGGCACGCCCGCCCCATGAGCCACCTCGGCCACGGCTTCGATATCCAACACGTTGTTCTTCGGATTGCCGATGCTCTCGCCATAGAAGAGCTTGGTGTTTGGTTGCACCGCGTCAGCCCAGGCCTGCGGGTCGTCCATGTCATCAACAAATGAGGTCTGGATCCCGTATTTGGGCAGCGTGTAGTGAAGCAGGTTGTATGTGCCGCCATACAACGCGGCACCGGCCACAAGATGGTCTCCAGCTTGGGCGATGTTCATGATTGCGATCGTTTCGGCGGCTTGACCCGATGCCACCGCCAATGCCCCGGGCACGCCAGCGGCGGTCTCGCTGAGACCATTCTCAAGGGCCGCCACCCGTGTTTCCAACACTCCCTGGGTGGGGTTCATGATGCGCGTGTAGATGTTTCCCGGCTCGCCGAGGGCGAACAGGTTGGCGGCGTGGGCCGAGTCCCGGAATTGGTAAGCCGTGGTCTGATAAATGGGTACTGCGCGGGACCCGGTGGCCGAGTCGGGGATTTGTCCAGCGTGGATCTGGAGTGTTTCGAAGCCGGGGGTTTGTGGGGAATCTGCCATGTTCAGGACAGTAACCAATCTCCCCCACGAAGCAACACAAAACCCCATACAAATCCACCAAAATGTCTGCTGAAATTCCTGTTGATGACCACACTCAGTGTGGTTCAAGACAGGAATTTGGCCTCTTTGTGGCTGTGAACAGGAGTTTGCCTTCTCTACCGAGGCTACTTCCCAGTGAATTCGGCTTTGCCGGGACCATGCTCGATGAAGCTCTTGATGCCGATCACCGCATCATCGGTCTGGAAACTCTTCTTGAACTCCCGCCGTTCGATCTGGATGGCGTCGGCCATGTCCTCCGCGTTGAGCCCGTCCATGATGGCCCGCTTGACGTTGGAGATCGCCGCGGCGGCACTGGCGTATTGCTCGGCAAGATCCAAGGACCGTTCAAGGACGTCGGCATCGGGGTGGACCGCCGAAACGAGACCGATCGCCAGTGCTTCATCGGCTTTCACCATGCGGCCGGAATAGCCAATCTCCTTTGATTTGGTGACGCCGACCAGGCGAGTCAATCGCTGCGTACCGCCTGCACCGGGGGTAATTCCCAAGAGAATTTCGGGTTGACCGAACCGGGCGCTCTCCCCACAGACACGGAAGTCGGTGGCCATGCTCATCTCGCACCCGCCCCCCAGGGCCACACCGTTCACTGCGGAAATCGTTATCTGATCAAGACCCTCGATCGTAAGCAACGCTTGGTTGAGCGGATCGGTCATTGGGGTGGGGTCTCGCTCCTCTGCCGGACCATCGCTGGGGAACTCTTTGATATCAGCTCCAGCAGCAAAGAGTTTTGGCCCTCCCCACATCACGACCGCTCGGATATCGCTGCGCGTAGTCAGTTCCTTTGCCGCGGCCAACAGTTCAGCGCTCAGCTGCCCGTTGATCGCGTTCACCGGAGCGCGGTCGACCCGGAGGATCGCCACCTTGTCCCGGCCGCTGTCTTCGATGTTAACGAAATCTCCCATGCCATTTGCTAGCACACGCCGATCAAGCGAGGAAAATTGGTCCAACCGGAGACCGCTATCGCGTTGAGTGCACCAGGCGAAGCTCAGGGCGTAGCGAGAATCGATGCGAGCAAACTGTTGGTGACGTGCGCTGCGATCGGCTCACCGGTTCGCTCCGTGAGCATCTTCACGCTGCTGAAAATCATCCGCCAGCCGGACCAGAAGACGGTTCGCCCCCCTGCCACGGAGAGTGGTTGACCACGACTAACCGCCGGACTAGGGTCCTGCCCAACATAAGACAAAAGGAGCGGTAGTGTCTCGAACAATCCGACTGCTGACGGCAGTCCTGTCCCTACTCATGATCTCGACGGCGCTTGTGACGACGTCGGCCTCGGCCGCACCCCGTGACACCAAGATCAATTGGCGATCCTGCTACCGCGACATTCAACAAGTCGTATGGCCGGATGAGTTCTCCGAGTTTTTCGGCGGTCCGGTCCGCTTTGAATGCGCAACTGTCCCAGTGCCAATCGACTACGACGGCAGTTCTGGTGGAACACTCCAATTGTCGGTGGTTCGAATCCCCTCAACCAATCCCTCGAGCCCGGGCGGGTCGCTTTTTTCAAATCCGGGAGGACCCAGCGGCTCAGGAGTGGAATTCACACTCTTCTCCGCTCCCCTTGCCTTCTCACCAGAACTCCGAGCGAATTTCGACATCATCGGATTCGACCCCCGTGGCATTCTCCTGAGCACGCCTGCCCGGTGTTACGGCAACTACAAGAATCGGGCCCAGGACGCTTTTCAAAATGCGGCATTTCCGATCACTGACGCTGAAAAAGCAGCATGGCTCGCTGGGGACGACGCACTTCAGGCGGCCTGTGCTCAGCGAGGAAACAAGGTCCTTGACCACATGTCAACCGCCAACGTTGCTCGAGACATGGACCGCCTTCGCGAGGCGGTAGGCGATGAGCAGCTCACCTACATCGGGTACAGCTACGGCACCATGGTTGGGGCCACCTATGCCAACCTATTCCCCGACCGAGTGCGGGCAATAGCTTTGGACAGCGCGCTGGACCCGGTGGAGTGGACAACTGGTCGTGACGGGACAGGTCCCACAGTGCCCGTGAGTTCTCGACTGAAGAGCCATGAGGGAGCCCAGGACGCCCTGGAGCTGTTCTTCGATCTATGCGATAACCGCCCGGATGCATGCCCCATCGCTCCGAACAGCGCCGAACGTTACCGCGCAATCCTGGACGCTTTGACCGCCAATCCCGTCCAGATCGAGATCGAATTCATCGATTTCGAGACTGGTGGAGTTTTTGTCGAGCTCTTCACGTACCGGGCGTCGGACCTGGTGGGGGACACGCTCGGAATTCTCTATAGCGGCGACGCATGGCCGATCATTTCGTTCATTGTCGCCGATATCGAGGGGCTACTCGCAGCGCCCCCGTCAGACTTCACAGCCTTCGGCCGGAACATCCGGGCGCTTCGGACCGGCGAGGCCAATAGCTTCGTTGCTCGGGCCGGGCTCTGGCAGGGGACCTTGGCAACCAAGGTTGGGCCACCCAAATACTTCAACTTTCTGGAAGGGTTTCCCGGTGTCCTCTGCTCCGACGCCACCAATCCCGATGACGCGCAAGTCTGGACTGACACCGCAGACAGCCTCGACGAAAACGGGTACATCTTCGGGCCACTCTGGACTTGGAGCAGTTCGGTCTGCGACAACTGGCCAGGGGCGGACGATGACCGTTACACCGGACCGTGGAACGCGGAAACAGCCAATCCCGTCCTCGTGGTGAACAATGAGTTCGACCCGGCAACCGCGTACGTCGGAGCGGTTGCGATGGACAACGAGCTTGGAAATTCGCAGCTTCTCACCGTCGTCGGCGGCCGCGGCCACATAGCTTCTCAAAGCTCGGCGTGTGCCGCGTTCTTCATCGAGCAATATGTGTTGACCCAAAGCCTCCCACCAGTCGGGCTGGATTGCGAACCCAACGTGCCTGATCCGTTCGACAACTTCGGACCGCCGTCGAACATCACCATCGTAATCGAGGGGCCCGATGGCGAACCCATCTCCATCGAGACGCTGGTGATTAATGGTGAAGTCATCCAGCCGCCGCTCATTCTGGAAGCCGCCGATGGCGAAATCATCATCATTGAGCCAGTAGTTGTGCCCTTGGGGACCGGAGAAACCGCCACGGTAGATCTTGGCAATGGTGAGATCTTGGTCTTCGAACCGTTCGACGTGCTAGGCCCCGATGGCGAGCTGGTCACCGTCGAAGCCAATGTTATTCGCAATGCGGTGATCCTCGAAGTCATCGAGGGGTAAGGTCCGCCACGAACTCCATCCTCGCTGCATCGGCTGTAGTAGACCAGATCGGCGAGGATGGGGGTGGCGCGACCGGCGTCAGAGTACCAAGTGATCAACCACGACCGTTCAGACGCCGAGGAGCTCCTTTACGCGGGGCATGTCTTGATGAGCCATCAATTCGTCGCGCCGGAAGATCAGCGAAAGTTTTGTTCTGCGGCGAAGGAAGTCGTCGATCGTGGCGATCATCTCCCGGTCCGCCATGAGCTGCACCTCGGCCCACAAAACGTCGGTATCGCCCAAGACGGATTCCCCCATGACCGGATCGGACTCAACACTTCGCAAAACCTGATGAGCGGAGAGGCCGTGGCGGCGCCAGAGGACCTCGGCCATGGATTCAGCGCGCTCAACCGAGGGCTTGCGATCCAACCCCACAGCCTTGGCAGCGGCATAGAAACCGTCACGGCTCTCCGCCGGCGGCTCCCCAAACCATCCGTCAACTTGTGGACCTACGGCAAGGCCGAGCTCGGCAACTGCCTCGGCCACCTCGTCTCCAACATTCAAACAGTCCGTAAGTTTTCCGCCAAAGATCGACACTACCTTGGCAGCGTCGTTGGACTCGATCTCGTGTTTACGGGATAGCTTCGTCCAGTCCGTTTCGGTCTCATCGCTACCTCCCACCCTCACGACAAGGGGCCGCACGCCCGACCGTTCGCCGATGACGTCGTGGCGTGTCAGTGGTGTGGGAAGGTCCAACCGCGCATTGATCTGTTCCAACAAAAAGTCTCGATCATCGTCGGTTACTCCCTCATCAACGATCTCCGTACGTGTGTCGGTGGTTCCAATCACAGAACGGTGAGCCATGGGAATCACGTAGAACAGTCGGCCGGTGTCGTCGAAAAACGCCAAGACCCGTTCAGAGTCTGTGACCCGAGGAACAACCAGATGGATGCCCTTGGAATACACGATGCGGTGCTCTGTCTTCAGGTCCCACTTCTCATTGAGACCGTCAACAAAAGGTCCGGCGGCATTCACGATGGAGCGAGCTCTCAGGTTGATCTTCTGCCCGGTCAACTCGTCGAGGATTGTGGCCTCCCAGCCCTGGGACGTGCGGTTTGAACCGGCCAGCGAAGCGTAGTTTGCGGCCACTGCGCCGTTGTCGATAGCGGACTGAATGAAGCCCCAAACGAAGCGGGCATCGTTGTCCTTCAGGTAGGCATCCATGTACTCGATGCCCCCTCGCGCTGTTGCGGTGTTCACCACGGGTTCGACCGCTTCGATTCCCTTCGCTGAAAAATACTTCGGCGGCTTCGTGAAAAAGCGACCGATACCCCAATAGCCAAAGCTGCCCAGCGCGGCAAGCCAAGGCGGAAACGGGGAGGTCTTATCGAGGGTTGCGAGGAACCCCAACTCGGAGATGCGGGTGGGATATTGCCGCATCAGATGATTGCGAGATGTGCACAGCTTCCACACGAGCGGCAGCTCGTAGTTCTCGAGGTACTTGAAACCGCCCCAAACCAAATTGGAGGATTCCTGACTTGTGAAGCCGGCGAAATCGCCACGATCCACCAGCGCCACGCGAACACCCCGGGCGGTCAGGGCAGCTGCAGACACCGCACCGTTGATCCCGCCCCCAACAATCAGCACATCAAAGTCGCCGCCGTCGAGGTTGCTGATGTTCTGCGAGCGCTGAGCCATCCGCTCACGGTATCTCGCTGCTGATTTGGTCAGTGGGGTCGCGTGCGACCCTTGGCAGAATGGAGGCGTGACAACATCTTCACAACTGCCGTTGCCGCCGTTTCCTCCTGAAGGCGAGGTCGGCAAGATATTGCTCACCGAAGAACAGATCCAAAGCCGCGTGGCTGTCCTTGGTGAAGAACTCGCCCGGAAATACCAGGGGGTAACCCCCCTCTTCGTCGCCGTCATGAAAGGCAGCGTGATCTTCGTTGCCGATCTTCTGCGGGCATATCACGGTCCGGTGGAATTCGACGCGATGGTGGTGAGTTCCTACGGCGATGCCCTCCGGTCTAGCGGAGTTGTGAAGATTGTCAAAGATCTGGACACACCGGCGGCTGGTCGACATGTCGTCTTGGTAGAGGACATCGTGGACACCGGCCTCACCATGCAGTATCTCTTGAATCACTTTGAGCAACAGGGCGCCTCGTCGGTCGCGGTCTGTTCATTGTTGGTGCGCGAGGGCACGGACACGGCGGGGCTGCGAATAGATCACGTTGGTTTTGAGATCCCTCACGACTTCGTGATCGGCTACGGGCTCGACGCTGCTCAGATCTACCGTAATCTTCCCTTCGTCGGAGTCTTCACCGGCACGGTCGATCACTAAACCCCCCTTTCACCTAGTGAAAGATTTAACTAATACGCTAAGATCTCACTATGCAGCCTGGCAGTCACGTAGATCGGACCGCAGAATGGGAACAACTCCGTTCCACCTATCTCGCGCCCAAAGCAGACCGCCCTCCAACATCGGCTCGCGGCTTTCATCACGTGGCCGCCCTGTCCTCGGATGTTGAGACCACTGTCAATTTCTACCAAGGCGTTCTGGGATTCCCGCTGACCGACCTCTTCGAGAACCGGGACTACCCAGGCAGCACCCACTTCTTCTTCGACGTTGGGAACGGCAATTCCATTGCGTTCTTCGACTTCCCCGGCCTCGGCCTCGGTGATTACGCCGAAGTGCTTGGCGGGCTGCACCACATCGCCATCTCCGTCACACCCGAGGTCTGGGACACAACAAAAGCGAAGTTCGATGCGGTTGGCCGTGAGTACGCAATCGTTTCGGGCACATCGATGTACTTCGCCGGGCCTGACGGCGAGCGGCTCGAATTCATCAAGGAGCCACTGGGCCAGATGTATGGCCACGAAGTTCTGTAACCAACCCCCTCTCCTCGCTGCAGAAGGTGACAGTCGCTACCTCACCGAGTGAATCACTGCGCAATTGGGTACATAGGTGGGGTGGCAACCAAGACTGTAAGAACCAGGGCAAAACCGATGCTGGCGACCGACGTGGTGGTAGTCGGCGCTGGTTACGCCGGGTGCTACGCCATCGCCGGATTACGGCGCGCCCGTGTTGATGTGGTTGCGGTGGACCCCACCGGCACCATGGACATGCTGCCCCGACTCGCTGCCGTCGCTGGCCATGCGGACGCTGCCACCGATGCTGCAATCGAGCTAACGAAGTTGTTCCCTCACCTCAAAATCGTGAGAGGCAAGATGAAGCGGTTCAGGAAAGGTGTGGTGACCACCGAGGCCGGACATCGAGTTCGTGGTCGGGTCACGATCATCACCGCCGGAGCGCAACCAACTGAGCCCACCATTGCCGGTCTTGCCAATGCTTTCCAGCTTCGCACGGCAGCCGACGCCCTCCGCCTCCGCGCTGCCGTCGGCGAAGCCGAGGACGTCGTCATCGTGGGCGGCGGTGCCACTGGTGTTCAGTTGGCCGGTGCACTGAGCAACAGCGGCGTTGCGAACGCAATACTCGTCGATTCTGCGTCCCGCCTACTTCCAGAATTCCATGAAAGCCTCGGCTCACACGCAAAAGACCTTCTGAGCGCGAGAGGCGTCCGCATCGAGCTGGATGCGGCGGTGGAATCGATTCAGCCCAATGGCGTGGTGCTTGAAGACGGGACCGAACTCATCGGTCTGCCGGTCTGGGCTGGGGGGTTCCGCGCCACGATGGACGCGTTCAAGGTTGGTCCAACCACTGAGGGCCGGCTCAATATCGGCGACGATCTCCGAGTGGAAGGCACGAAAGACGTGTTGGCGGCCGGCGACGCCGCCGCCCACCTGGACAGCAAAGGCAATCTGCGGCCCATGGCGGCACAAACTGCTGTGCAGGCCGGCTCAGGGGCGGCTAAGAACGCTGTGCGAATGCTCCGCGGGCAACCGACGGCTTCGGTGGCTATGCGCGACCTCGGCTGGGTCGTTGATCTCACCGGCGGGCGCGGCGTCGCCCAGGTTGGTCCTTTCCGTTTCGCTACTTCAGGGCTGGACCGCATTCCTCCGTATCTCCATGACTTCATCGATGCGAAGACCCTGTATGAGGTAGGAGGAGTAAAAGCGGTCAAGCGCTACTCCCCCGGTCGCCAGACCACACCTCCGGAGGGACTCGATCTGGAATTCCTCCAGCACTACCTCGGCTAACACCGCTCGCGCCGCAGGCTTCCCGAAACGCTGCGCAGTCCGATTCTGAGTTCACACCCCGGTTATTGCCGCGCCGAAGGCGAAGCCTCCGTGGCGCTTGAACGGCCCCCGGAGGGACAACACAGCACGGCCCCCGGAGGGACAACACAGCACCGACGGACGCGTTGAGCAGTCCCGCTCAAAAGTCACGATGCAGTTATCGTTGCGCCGAAGGCGAAGCCTCCGTGGCGCTTGAACGGCCCCCGGAGGGACAACACAGCACGGCCCCGGAGGGACAACACAGCTTTAGCCTTGACCGCCGGATGTGGCCCGGACGCTGGTTGTTCCAGCATTGATGAAAGGCATCATGGCACGCAGTTTGCTGCCCACCTTCTCGATCGGATGGACCTTGCCCGCCTCTTCCAGTGCGTGGAAGTTTTCACGGCCGCCTCGGCCTTCCTCCACCCATTCGGTGGCGAAGGTACCGTCTTGGATCTCGGTGAGGATGCGCTTCATCTCGGCCTTGGTCTCGGCGTTTACGATGCGAGGGCCGCGGGTGAGATCGCCATATTCTGCGGTGTCGGAAATGCTGTAGCGCATGCCGGCGATGCCTTCTTGATACATGAGGTCCACGATGAGCTTGAGTTCGTGGAGGCATTCGAAGTAGGCAACCTCGGGTTGATAGCCGGCCTCGATGAGGGTTTCAAACCCGGCCTGCACCAGCGCAGTGGTGCCGCCGCAAAGCACGGCCTGTTCGCCGAACAGGTCGGTTTCGGTCTCTTCGGTAAACGTTGTTTCGATCACACCAGCTCGGGCGCCGCCGATGGCATCGGCGTATGCGAGGGCCAGTGCCTTGGCGCCGCCGGTAGCGTCATTCTCCACAGCGATCAGGGCAGGGACTCCCCCGCCTTCCACGTAGGTGCGGCGAACCAGATGGCCAGGGCCTTTGGGTGCGACCATACATACATCCACACTGGCGGGCGGTTCGATGAGCCCGAACCGGATGTTGAAGCCGTGGGCAAAGAAGAGGGCGTCACCGTCGTTCAGGTTTGGTGCGATGCTCTCGGTGTAGATGTCGCCCATCGAGGTGTCCGGCATGAGCATCATGATGACGTCGGCCTCTTTCACAGCGTCAGCGATCGGCAGAACCCGGAGCCCTTCAGATTTAGCCTTGTCGACGGAACCGGATTCCTTCCGAAGACCGATCCGAACGTCGATCCCGGACTCCTTGAGGTTCAATGCGTGAGCGTGGCCTTGCGAGCCGTAGCCCAAGATGGCCACCTTGCGCTCGGCGATTGCCGACCGGTCACAATCGGCTTCGTAATACATGTTTGCTGCCATTGTCTCTTCTCTCTTGTTTTGAGTCAGGCTTCGGGCTCGGCCAAAGGATACGCCGGAACCGAAGCCGTCCGAACCGGGAACGAGCCCTATTCGGCGCGAACCTTGGCTGGCGTGTTGCCGATCTTGGGCAATGCGATCCGTCCCGTGCGCTGGACATCATCGATCCCGTAGTCCCGGAGCAGTTCTTCGAAATCGTCCACTTTGCTGGGGTGGCCCTCCAAGCTCACCGTTAAGCGGTCTTTGCTCACAGCCAAAATCTTGGCCTCGAAGATATCTACTAGTTCGACGATCTGGCTGCGATCCTGAGCGCTCCGAACTGTGGCGATCATCAGCTCCCGTTCCACGCTGGCGTTGGGGCTGAGCTCTTGGATCTCCACAACGTTGATCAGCTTGAACAGCTGCTTCACGATCTGTTCCAGCGGCGCCGACTCCACATCGACCACGATCGTGATACGGCTGAACCGGTGGTCGTTGGTTGGAGCAACGGCCAGGCTGACGATGTTGTAGCCCCGGCGTGCAAACAGATCGGCCACGCGAGCGAGAACGCCCGCTTTGTCTTCCACCAGTACGGACAGGGTGTGGTGAGAAAGATCGCCGGGTCTGGTCATGAGCTGCTGCTTTCGCTACTTGCGCTGCGGATGCGGGCCTGAACTTCGCGCTGGCTGGGATCCACGATGAGATCCTCGTTGCTCCCCCCGGCGGGGACCATCGGAAAGACCTTTTCAGAGTTGACACAACGGAATTCCACAACGACCGGCCGGTCATTGATGGCGTTCGCTTTGTTGATCACCTCGTCCACCTCCTCGGGACTTTCCACCCGAAATGCAACACAACCCATAGCTTCGGCCCACTTGACGTAGTCGGGCAGGTCGTGACTGAGGTGAACCTCACTTAGGCGTTCGTCGTAGAACATGTCTTGCCACTGCTTGACCATTCCAAGATAGGCATTGTTGAGCAGCGCTACCTTGATAGGAATCCGCTCTTTCGAGGCGGTGACAAGCTCTTGAGCGGTCATCTGGAAGCAGCCGTCACCGTCGATGCTCCAGACCGTGCGATCGGGCATTCCGGCTTTTGCTCCCACGGCGGCTGGAATCGAAAAGCCCATCGTTCCCAGTCCACCGGAGTTGATCCAGGTGTAGGGGTAGTTGAACTCCCAATACTGGCTGGCGAACATCTGATGCTGACCAACGCCGCTGGTGACGATGGTGTCCTTGGGTGAGAGATCGCGAAGTCGCTCGATCACGTACTGCGGTTTCAACAACTCGCCGTCGACCGACTGCTCGTAGGTGAGCGGAAACATCTCTTGCCAACCGCTGAGTGTTGAGCGCCAGCTCGAAATGTCGGTGCTAGAGCTGGGATACCCCTTAGTCTTGAGCGCCGAGATGAGAGCTTCAGTGGCAAGGCGACAGTCTGCTGCGATCGCCACGTCGGGTCGCCGAACCTTCCCATGTTCGGCGGGATCGATGTCGATGTGGATTACTTTGGCGTCCGGCGCAAACCCACCGAGACGACCGGTGATCCGGTCGTCGAACCGACTTCCCAACGCGATCAGTAAATCACTCTTCTGCATGGCGTTGACGGCTGTGTAGTTGCCGTGCATCCCCGGCATTCCGAGGCAAAGTTCGTGGCGATCGGGGAATGCGCCCCTGGCCATGAGCGTGGTGACAACCGGTATGCCCGTGAGCTCAACGAGTTCCCCGAGCGCCTCGGCACCACGGGACTTCAAGACTCCGCCACCCACGTACAGAACAGGTCGGACGGCGTCAACGATGAGCTTGGCCGCAGCATCGACGAGATCGAGATCTGGATCAACGGACGGCGAGTAGCCGGGGAGGTCGAAATTGGCTGACTCGTAGTCGAAATCGAAGTATGCGTCGGGGTTGTTGGCGTCCACGATGTTCTTCGGGATGTCCACGAGAACCGGACCGGGTCGACCAGATGTGGCGATGTAGAAAGCCGCCTTGATCGTGCCCGGGATGTCCTCAGCTCGAGTAACAAGGAAGTTGTGCTTGGTGATCGACCGGGTGATGCCGGTGGTGTCACACTCTTGAAAAGCATCGGTCCCGATGGCCGCCAACGCCACCTGGCCGGTTATGCAGACCATGGGGACGCTGTCGAGCATGGCATCAGCGAGCGGGGTGACGATGTTGGTGGCGGCAGGACCGCTTGTGACCATGCAAACGCCTGGCCGTCCCGTGGCGTGGGCATATCCTTCGGCGGCATGCCCCGCACCCTGTTCGTGACGAACGAGAATATGACGGATGGTGGAATCGATGATCGGGTCATAGACCGGGAGGATCGCTCCCCCGGGGTATCCAAAGATCACTTCGACACCTTCGTGCTCCAGGCTCTTGATGAGGGCTTGTGCTCCGTTGAGTCGGGTCATGCTGGTGATCCTTGTTATGAGAAGGTTGGGTCTTGAAAAGCAAGAAAGCCTCCCGGTGGGAGGCTTCGGCGCACGCTGGATATGGGCAGCGGGCGCTACAAACGTACTACTACAACGACGCTGAGGGTGGTGGTGAAGGTCGTCATCGACGTTCAGTCAATCAGCACAGTCAGCGAGTTGCAACCTGTCGAGCCCGCATAACAACAGCTCTGAGAGCGTTTCCACTTCGGGCCGACGCCCGTAAATGGTAGCGTCTTGATCGCCATCCCCTAACCGTCGTCGCTACTCAGAAGCTCCAGCTCGTCGTCGTCTGGATACGCCGCCTGGTCATACGGTTTTGGACGACGCTCGAAAGCAGCAAAGGCTGCCTCGATGGTGAGGATGGCGGGAACGGTGGTCCACTTCTCGTCAAGCCGCTGATCCAGCTGGTTGGACAATATCTCGACGTCTGTCGGAGCCCTTTCCGCGCCTGGTTGCAGTGCGATCGCGGGCTCACGGTGCTCCTTGGTCGAGAGGACGTCTTCCTGCGTTGGATTTGGCGACGTGTCAGGGATTTGGACGGGATCGAGAGCAATCAGCTGCAACTGCGTAGCGCTATCAGGATGCACAGGCTCAGCGAAGTCATCCTCCGGCTCTGATGTCGAGTTTGCGTCGTGACCGTCAGCGCTCTCCGATGGAGTAGGAGGATCGGTCGTAGCCGGCGCAAACGATTCGTCTATCCCCTCAACCTCGGCTGGCGTGTCGGCGTTCGGCAGGGTATGACTTGGCGATGGAGGAATGCTCGGCGGCGAAATAGTAGTCAGCTCAGATTCGACAACATCTGACAGCGACTGGTGTGGCAGCGGGGCCGGCGACCCGTACAAAGCGTGATGGAGCGGCGCAAACGTGACCGATTCGGGCAGAACCGTCGAATCGATGTTGCCTGCCGAATCGATGCTGGCTGCCGGATCGATGCTGGCTGCGGCGAATGCTACGGCAAACTGATCGGCGGTGACCCGTTCTGTGGGAGCGTCAATTTCGCGGTGCGTCGGCGCTGCGGCCGATCGGCGGTGCAGCCTGGCCAGGATCGAAAAGTCATCCGGCTCTTCGACATCATCTGATTCCTCGACATCATCTGGTGGCTCAATGATCTCTGGCTCCTGGACACCAGTTGGCTTCTGGGCTTCACCTAGCTCCGACAGGTTTTCTTCTGCGGGCACGACTTCGGGGATTGCCGGGGAAGCTTCGGGCACGAATCTCTGCACCTCGGCGCTGACGGGGATTGCGGTGGGCAGAAGCGGCATCGCATCGGCCGCTCGGCCACGATGGACCGGCGGTCGAAGACTCTCAGGAACCGGCTTCGAGGCACCGGAGACCGTCTCGGACAGCGCCCCGTCTGCCACCACCGGATCCGGCTTGCCCGCCGCTGCCGCTGGGTCAGCGTTGATAACCTTCGCGCCCGCCATCGAGGCGATTTGATCATCGTCATCTGCCTCGAACGGCAGCGCGCCATGCGAGGTCGCTGGCGGCACAAAACCTGACAACGGTTCCCGGCGGTTCAGTTCCAGCCACCTCACCTCTCGGGTCGCCGATCTCGTGAGAAGGATAGTCATCAACGCAACCGCCACCAGCGAGCCTGTTCCAACCAGCATTCCGTTGCGTAGGAACGTGTCGGTGTTGACGACGTTCTTTGCGGCGGTTTCATCCACAGCTGCGGCGAGTGCAAGCCGATCTGAGCCAATTGCCGACATCAACTCATCCGCGGCCGCTCCCGCACTGGGTTCACCTACGAACGGGGGTTCGTCGCCCAAGACTTCTCTGATTCGGAGCAACTCGATTTGGTGCTGGTCTAGCCGGGCGCGATCGTCCTCATCCAAAATCCCGAAGACCTCGACCCAAAGGGCGTCGGTTGCGGACCGGGCCGTAGTGATGTTCTCCTGGGTTTCACCGGGATCCTGAATGATTGCCAGCTCGACGCGAACCGCAGAGCTCAATCGCTCCATGGCCAGGACTTGTTCCATCCTCGCCGCCTGGTCGTGTGCACGATCAGCAAAGGTCATCGTCTGAACGACGGCGATCGCTCCAACGCAGCCGAAAACCAGGATGGGGAATACCGCAATGGTAAGGAGCTTCTTTGTCAAGGAGTGCGACGTAAACATGGGGAAAGGTCTCGCGGTGAGTCGTAACCCAGCTATCGACCTGAACCGGGGTGCTATTTACCTGTTTGCGAAACCAATATTCAGCCAATCCTGCTCCTAGAAGCTGCAACAATCGTCTGGGCGAGCGCGGCTAACGGAATTGGCTGAGCGCAGGGAGCACGCAATTACCCCTTACGAAGCGGTCCGGGAAGATCTGATAGAAGACTGCACCCTCGATCGGAACCCTTCGTGTGAAGAACTCGTTCACGATGACGATGAGAGTTACAGCGTTCGGAATTCGATTCGGCGGTTGGTTTGGCGAGCGGCGATCTTGTCCGGGGTGTCGCCCTTGTCGTCGGGAATCTTGAGCTGTGACTCACCGTAACCAACTGCGGACAACTGGTTGGTGACACCGAGGTCACGGAGCGCCGCCAGCACTGCTTGGGCGCGGTTTTCACTGAGCGCTTGATTTGGCCCTTCTGGACCGAGTGAGTCTGTGTGACCACCAATTTCTACGTTGGAATCGGGGAATTGTTTGAGGATTGCGGCCGCTTCTTCCAGGGTGGACTGCGACTCGGGGAGGATGATTGCGGTTCCGGACTGGAAGAGGATCGGCTCGAGTTCGAGGACGTCGTTGATGGCCTCACTGGCATCGGCTTCGATAACCAAATTGTTGGTGACGTCTGCCGCTCCGAGTTCGCCCAACGCGCCTTCCAAAGCCCCTCCAAGAGCCACGTCGGTCAGCGTCCCGTTGAGAGTGATGGTGGCTGATTCGGCACCTTCCAGGATCTCCAGTCGGTCCGTGATCTGATCGGTGTCATAGGCCTGGGCTGCGATGGCGCGCAAATCGTCAGCGGCTTGTTCTGAGGGCACGGTTCCTTGAAGCACGATGCCGTCGTCGTTGGCATCGAGGACGGCGGCGGCCACCCCAACGGCAACTTCATCGGGCTGTTCTATGCTCAGTTCGTCGATGACGTCGACCACGAATGGCTGGGAGCCGATAAGTGCCAGGACCTCGGCTCTGGACGGCTCGTCGGCCACGACCCCGCGTGCCGTCACAACGTCGTCGCTCGCCGAGAGTTCGATTCCTTCGAACCCGGCATCATTGAGGGTGCTGAGAATCGCCGGTAGGTCGAGGCCCTCCTGAGCAGGTTCGGTGACCGGCGGGACCACCACGGTCGCAACTTCAACCGTTTCCGAGCCGAAGCCACCGAAACCGAAGAACGCGAACGAGGCGGTGATGATCGCAGCCAATACGGCGATACCGACCATTCCTCCGAAGGCCACATCGCCTTCATCGGCTACCGGGGTAGCCATCGCCGCCCGACGCCGCTGTTTCTGGCGCTCCAGGTCCTCATCGGATTGATGTGTTGCTGACTGTGGTGCTGCCATCGCCTCTATCCAGGGTTCATTCAGACCCGTCGGGCCGAGGAGAGTATATTAGGCCACGATGACCGAGACGTTGCCTGTTCCGCCTGTTCGACTTTTAGTTCTCAACGGACCCAATTTGAACATGCTGGGCAAACGCGAGCCCGAGGTCTATGGATCGGCATCGCTCGATGAAATCATGGATGCTCTGGTGAAGTTCGGAGCGGGAAATGGCGTCGAGATTCGAACCGCTCAGTCCAACAGTGAGGGTGATCTGGTAGACGCAATGCAGTCCTCGGTTGACTGGGCAACCGGCGTGATCGTCAACGCCGGCGGGTATAGCCATACCAGTGTTGCACTGAGAGATGCCATTTCCAGTGTCCCGATCCCGGTGGTCGAGGTGCACATTTCCAACATCGCTGCCCGTGAGAACTTCCGGCACCAGTCGATGTTGAGTGCGGTTTGTGCCGGCGTGATCTATGGGTTCGGCCATGTCGGGTACCGTCTGGCCGTCCAGTCATTTCTTTCTTGAAGCCACTCGCCTGCCGGTGGTGCAGGACACTCGGACCGCTAGCCAGGCAAGACAAAACGCACGGGCTCGCTGAAGGGATCCAGGTTCGCAGGAACTTCGACTTTCTGCGAGCGCAGGCGGTAGAGCAGTCCCCGATAGGACTCCGTCTGCTCCGGCGGTGCCGGCGGTTGCCAATCGAATGGCTTGGTGACAGCGCATCGCACACTGGCCCATCGGCCCCGCTCGCTCAGGTTTGAGGGGAAAGCGGTGCTGCCTGGGCCGCTTCGAGCAAGGCCTCACGGATGATCCGAGGAGCTTCGGTCATCATCATGTGGCCCGAGGATGGGAGCTCGAGCACCTTGACCCCCGTGGACCGAACCATTGCTTCAGCTATCGACCGACCGGATTTGGGAGGTGTCATCTTGTCTTCCCGGCCGATAACCACCAGCGCATCGCAGGGAAGCGACGCCGCCCTAGCCGCAGCATCTGTATAGGCGGCGCAGGCTTTGAGGTCGTTGAATAACACGCCGGGCTTGCTGCGCTCGACCAGCGCTTGACAGCCACCAGACATCCACAGCCCCGGTGTGGGATTGAGACCGATTCGAGAGTCGGTGGCGTAACTCCAACCCGCCATGAGCGCCGCCGCCCTGGCGAGGTCGCTTTTCGCAGCATCGAGCAATTCAGGGTGAACCGGCATGTCGGTTGCGGTGCCCAGAAGCGCTACCGAGCGAACGAGCTTGGGGAACCGATTAGCCATCTCCAGGGCGATGAACGTGCCCATGCTGTGCCCCACCACCACGACGTCTTCCAAGCCGACCGTGTCACAGAAGCGAACCAACCAATCTGCCATTCCCGCAATCGAGGAAATCGCGGTACCTCCGCTGAGGCCATGGCCCGGTAGATCCACCGCTACTGCGTTCACTCCACGCATGCCGAGGTATCGGGTTTGCTGGCTCCAAATGGTGCCATCCATGCCGGCCCCATGCACGAGAAGAACAACCGGGGCTTCAGGTTTCAGCGGAACTCCACCGGTGCGGTAGTGAGCCACTCGTTGGTCAACGAGAACCGAGGTGCTGGAGCTGTTGTTCATCGCTGGCTGGCCTTGAGCGCTTTGGCCAGATCTTCGATGATGTCTACCGGGTCTTCGAGCCCAACCGAAAGCCGCACCAGATCCTCGCCGATCCCAGCAGCCCGCATCGCCTCCTCGCTCAATTGGCTGTGGGTGGTGGAGCCAGGATGGATGACGAGTGTCTTGGCGTCGCCAACGTTGGCTAGATGGCTGGCCAATTGAACAGATTCGATGAATTTCCGACCCGCCGCACGCCCGCCCTTGACACCAAAGCTGAGGATTGCGCCGGCTCCCTTGGGATAGAGCCGCTGGGCGAGCTCGAAATCTGGGTGGCTTTCGGCTCGAGGGTGCTGCACCCAGGTGACGGCGGAGTTGCTGAGAAGCATGTCGACCACAGCCGCTGTGTTGGACACGTGCCGTTGCATTCGAACCGGCAGCGTCTCGACACCCTGCAGAAGCGAGAAGGCGTTGTGGGGACTCATGCAGGCACCAAAGTCTCTTAGTCCTTCGGCTCTGGCTCGCATTCCCAGTGCCGACGGACCAAACTCATCGGCGAAGGAAATCCCGTGATAGCCCTCGTATGGCTCAGTAAGCGTTGGGAATTTGTCGTTCTGGGTCCAGTCGAAACGGCCACCGTCAACGATCACTCCCCCCAGCGCAGTCCCATGTCCCCCAAGGAATTTGGTGACGCTGTGATAGACGATGTCTGCGCCGTGATCGATGGGTCGAATCAGGTAAGGCGTTGCGAAGGTGGCGTCGACCATGAGGGGTAAACCGTTGGAATGGGCGATGTCGGCGATCAGCTGGATATCCATCACTTCAATACCTGGATTCCCGAGAGCCTCACCGTAAACGATCTTGGTGTTGGGCTCGATGGCGGCTGCAACCGCGGCTGGATCGCGAATATCCACGAACGTTGTGGTGATGCCAAATCGAGGGAACGTGAGTTTCATGGCGTTGTAACTGCCGCCGTAGAGGTTCTTGCTCGCAACAATATGATCGCCAGCCGAGCAGAGCGTTGCGACGGCCAGATGCAGTGCCGCCGTTCCAGATGCCGTGCACACGGCCCCGACACCTCCGTCAAGTGCGGCCAAGCGCTCTTCCAGAACCGCCACGGTGGGGTTGGAGATTCGGCTGTAGATGTGTCCGGGCGCCTCAAGGTTGAACAGCGCTGACGCCTCGTCGGTGTCGGTAAACATGTACGACGTTGTTGCATAGATCGGAACCGCTCGAGCACCGGTCAGGGGGTCGGGCCGCTGTCCGGCGTGGAGACTTAAGGTGTCGAATCTATAGAGGTCAGGTTCAATCATTTGTTCGCCTTTGCGACTATTCGAAATCTAGATCATTCTGTTTGTGGTACGGCCTGGAATTCTCCGTTGGGCATCAGCATCTGACGGCCAGGGCCACTTTCGCGATAGAAGGTTTCGGCATTCGAGTTCCGAAGAATGTCCAACATGAGCGGTACCTCGCCGCCCTCGGCCTCGATCCGATTGATCATGCGCGCGGGACCTACATGGTCGATCATCTCGAACGGTCCCTTCTGCCAGTTGAATCCCCATCGAATCGCATTGTCAACGTTGGCAATGTCATCGGCGATTTCCGGTACGAGACCCGCTGCGTATCGGAGCGTTCCGCCGAAGACGTCCCATGCCATGCGCCCCTGCAAGGAGTCCTCGAACAACACCTCGCCAAGGTCTTGGTTGACGCCGGCCATGGCTGGGGCCACGGGTGGGCGCCACTCCTGGGAATGGAGGTCGAAGGTCTCCTTGGTCTTGGTGCCATCAGTGCTCTTGACCACTCGGCTGAATCCGCCGACCTCCCGAGCCTTGCGACCCAGCTGGCCCCGTTCCAGCATGGCCTGCTCCGCCACCGGAAATCGGGTATAAGGCAGGCCCGGGTCACCGGCGGGCAAATTGGCCGCCAGGTTTTTGCCGACGAGGTCCATCACGTCAAGCCCGATCAGGTCGATCAACCCATACAACCCCGTTGCAGGAAGACCCACTGGCGTACTGAGCACCGCATCGATCGTCTCCTGGGTGATGCCTTCGGCGAGGTAGGGCTTGGCCCGGTGGAGCCCGGCCAGCATGAAGAAGCAGCCGATTCGGTTTCCGATGAAGTTCACCGTGTCCTTGGCGTGCACCACCCCTTTGTGCAACTTGTCGGTGCCGAATCGTACGAACGCCTCTACCACCTCGGGGCTCGTGTCGGCCCCCGGAACAAGCTCAAAGAGTTTCATCACCTGCACGGGATTGAAGAAGTGTGTGATGGCTATGTCACGCCGCAGCGAAGGCGACAGACCCTCGGTGATGTCACGCAGGGGGATTCCTGAGGTGTTTGACGAAACCACCGATCCAGGAGATCGAGCTGCCTCAATCCATTCAAACATCGCCCGCTTGGTTTCGAGGTCCTCCACTATCGCTTCACAGACCCAGTCGTAACCGTGGATCTTCTTCAAGTCCTGGTCGAACGTGCCGGTGTCTACGAGGTGACGATGCTCCTCGGCAACCGCAGCGAGGCCCCGTTCCACCGCCTCAGGGGTGAGGTCGAGCATGAGTACTCTGCAGCCGGCCGCAGCCGAGGCCGCAGCGATTCCCGAGCCCATCGTTCCGCATCCCAATACTGCTACCGATGAGATTGCTCGTTCCACAGACATGAACGCATCGTAGGACGGGAGGGTCGAGAGTCCCCCACCGAACCTGCGCCGCCGGTGGCAAATGGACGGGGCATCCACCACTCCAACGGTGGCGTGAGCAACACTCTGACCGTTCAAATCAACGCGACAAATTGACTCTGAGTGGCCCGTTCGCAACCCTCAGAGTTTGTTTGAGTTTTTCTTTCCGTTGGGGTTGACGCGGGCCTCCTCATCAGGGCAGGATCTCTCTACCCCAACGGGAACGACCGAAGATTCGAAGGAATCCGGTCGCTGCACTACCGGAGAAATGAGCAATCGTTTCAAAGGCGCAGCGGCCCGGGACCAACGAGGAAACGGAAGGGAACGAGGGGGTAGGTGAGACCCACCCGCAACGGTGAAACGCATCTCCATCGGAAGCAACTTCGGTTGCCGAAGGAGGAGACGGCAGCACCAGAGCAACCACTTCACCCCCACTTCGGTGGCGGTGAGGAGGATCGGCACACACTCCGATCTCGGGTCAGGAATCGCCA
>JABDIY010000204.1 GCA_013003535.1 Acidimicrobiales bacterium
GATGGCGCTCGGGAGCATCCGCGAATCCGCCCCCGAGAGAAGCCAGACGTTCGGCCAGCTCGGCCCGCAAACCATCGAGACCAAACAGCCGGGTTCGGGCGGCGGCGAGTTCGATCGCGAGGGGTAGTCCGTCGAGCCTTCGGACGATATCACGAATAGCCGGGGCGTTGGCTACGGTCAGTTCAAACGACGGATCTGTCGACCACAACCGCCGAATGAACAGAGCCCCGCTGTCGGATTCGGACACCGCCTCAACCGTGGAATCGGCGGGCAACCCCAGCGCCGGCACCGGCAATGCATGCTCGCCCCGCAAACGAAGCAACGCCTGACTGGTCACCAGCACGCTCAACTCCGGTGCAGCATGCAAGAGCTCGCTCACCCGGGGGGCGGCGCCGAGCAGATGTTCAAAGTTGTCCAGGATCAACAGCACCGGACCCATCTGCTGGAGTGTTTCATCCACTGAGGTGCCGGCAGGACCCTCTATCGCCTCGGCCACGAGCTGATCGAAACCAACCGGATCGTCGATTGCGTCCAATCCCACGAAGAACACTCCCCCGGCGAATCGCTGCACCAGCGTGCCCGCAACATGGACAGCCAGCCGGGTCTTGCCTGAACCACCGACCCCGGTGAGCGTCACCAAGCGATTGTTCGCCACCAGGTCGGCCACCCTGGTCACCTCGGCCTCTCGCCCCACGAACTCAGACCCGAGGGTCGGCAGATTGGTTTTTACATTCGCCGAACGCAAGGGAGGAAAATCGGTGGGCAGGTCGGTCGTGACCACCTGGAACACCCGCTCCGGCTCGTCGAAATCCTTCAGCCGATGATCGCCCAGATCGCGCAGGTCGACATCAGCCGGAAGGTTGGAGTCCACCAGATCGCGAGTCGTGTGGGAGACGATGATTTGGCCCCCGTGAGCCAGCGACGACAGGCGTGCCGCCCGGTTGACCTCCACCCCCACGTAGTCGTCACCGCCGAGCCGGGCTTCGCCCGTGTGTGCCCCCATCCGCACCAGGACCTGTCCACCTTCCTGCCAGCCGGCGCCAATCAAAGACCGCTGACCTTCGACCATGGCGCGCAGACACCCGAGCGGCGAATCGAAAACCGCAAAGAACGAATCGCCCTCGGTCTTGAGAGCAATGCCGTCGCCGTCGGCGATCGCCTGACGCATGATCTCGTTGTGACGCTCCAGCACCACGTCGAACGCCGAACCCAGCCGCTGCACCATCCGGGTTGAGCCCTCGATATCGGTAAACAGAAACGTCAAAACACCCGTCGGCAACCTCATGATCACCAGGCTACGCGCACGCTCGGCCCGGCTTTCTCGTTTGGACCCATCCCGTGGCAATGGTCGATCGCCGATCGATACACTCCTCGGCATGAAGGAGATCGAGCTACCACCACTCACCGAAGACTTCACCGCCGATCCCGTCGAGCTGTTCTTCGACCTGGCGTACGTGTTTGCGTTTTCGCAGCTCGTCAAGCTGCTCATCCAGGAGCACACGTGGGCCGGCGTGGGGAAAGCGGCCCTGCTGTTCGCACTGCTGTGGCTGCCATGGCAGCAGCTCACGTGGGCGGCCAACGCCGTATCCGGCAACGGTCGAACCGTGCGGGCGCTGTTTCTGATCGCCACCGTGGTGAGCATCCCCATGGCAGGCTCCACCCGGTTTGCGTTGGAAGGCGGCGGGCCTGTCTTCGCCATCGCTCTCGCCGTGATCATGCTCATCGGGTTCCGCATGCAGACACTGGCGACGAGCACCGAGATCAACTATCGCGAGGCCATCATCAGCTGGATCGCCCCCAACCTGGTGGCGATCACCGTGCTCGTGATCGGTTCGTTCACCGAAGGTTCGACGCGGCTGGCCTTCTGGCTGGGTGCAGCGGCCATTGTCCTCTATGCGATGATCCGAGCTGCCGAGGGAGAGTGGCTGGTGCGGCCGGGACACTTCGCCGAGCGCCACGGGCTGATCGTGATCATCGCTCTGGGCGAGGTGATCGTCGCGATCGGAATTCCCGTTGTAGAGACGCTCCAGAAAGGTGAAAGCCTGGCGGCGGCAACCGTCCTGGCACTGCTTGCATCCGGGGCATTTGCCGGCTTGCTGTGGTGGGCCTACTTCGATCGACCCAGCCCCGGGCTCGAGTACGCCGCCTCCAAGCTCGACGGCCAGGCCGCAGGGCAATACATACGGGATGTCTACACATGGGCGCACGCCCCGCTCGTCGCCGGGATCATCCTGTCGGCCGCAGCGCTCGAGAAGATCGCTCTCCACCCCCGGGACGAGGTCGAGCTGGCGTTCCGAGCGATGCTGGCCGGCGGGCTCTTCATGTTCCTCATCGGCGTGACCATCGCAGTGTGGCGAGCGTTCCAGGCTCCGGCAACCGAGCGGATGGTCGGCGCCCTCATCATCGCAGTCATCGTCTTTTTGAGTGCATCACTCGAAGGCCTCCTCATGCTGGGCCTGGTGGTCGTGGTTATGTTCGTCGTTCTGGTTCTGGAGCACCGCCGCATCGTCCGCCTCGGATTCGAGCGCGCGATGGAGAGCGAGACTTAGGGAATCCCTCACACAGAAGCTTCAGCCTCCTCGCCAACTTCTACGGGAATCAGGGTTGGCGGGATCGGCCGGGCCACCGCGAGACGGAAGCGGCCTACCTCGATACGGTGATCGTATGATCGACGTCAACGTGCTGCTCCTGGCCCTCGAGGATTTCATTCCCGTGTTCTTGAATGCTGTCGCCCTGTGGCTGCTGGCTCGTACGTGCCTGCACCTCGACCACCGCGCCGGCAAGTACGTTGTGGCGAGCCTGGTGTTGATCGCTCTGGGCGGGCTGACCAAACCGACCTACAAGATGACCCTGGCGCTGTCGGATGCCGCTGAGAACGTGGCGATCCTCGACGACCTGCTCTTCTGGTTTCTGGCGCCGGGATTTGTGCTCTTGGCGACCGGCCTGCGGGGCGCGTATCGGGCGGACCGGTACGAACCGGCCCGGGTCAGCATGGCCGGGTTCGCGACAGCATCTGCCGTCGTGGTTGTCGCGCTTGTGTTCCTGGCGGTCGGCTCCGGAGCATGGTTCGTTTTGCTCTTGGCAGTGGCCACGCTCGGCAATCTCGCGGCGGTAGCGGTATTGATCCGGTGGACCGCAAGCCAAAACGACAGGCTTGCGGCGATGCTCTACGCCGCGAGCCTGTTCATCGTGTTCGGCCTGGCGTGGGCGGCTGCGTCGCTGGAACAGACGATCCCGGTTCAATGGGGAGAACAGCTCATGAGCACCGCCAGCCAGGCCCTGTTCCTGACAGCCTCATTGAGGCTCACCCGTCGCCTGGCCCAGCCTCAGGAAGAACTGCCTCTTACCGAAAGTCGCCGCCAGGTGGGTCTCTAGGCCAGCGCAGACATCGATGTGCTTCGAGCGTTTGTGAATCGTCGATGGAAGGCGGAGCGTAGTACTTGGCCTTGACCAGGCAATTTCCAAGTTGCGGGTCAATTCGCAACGACTCGATGTCGGTGGGCCGACGCGGAGCAGATACCGTGTCATCGAGCGTTGAAAACGTCGAACCTGCACCACACGCTAGCGGCGAGCCCATCGAGCAGACCCAACTCGATACCCGACAGTTGGCGGCCGGACCTACTCGAACGTCACATCCCCGCAAACGGGTAGTCGCCTGACGATGCCACGAATCAGAGGCCGACGGGCCACTCAATCATCGGCACGTGGCTTCGAGTGCGCTGTAGGGATTGGCTGCTCTATCTCCGTGGCCAGGATGAACTTCGAAGTGCAGGTGAGCACTTGTGCTGGCGGCATTCCCGCTGTTTCCTACCGTTCCGATGATTTCGCCGACGGCAACATCGCCTGAGGCACCAAACGTTGCCATGTGTGATCCAAAGTAGGTGACCCCATCGACACCGCGGAGGCTGAATTGGAGGCCACCGGCCGGCCCCCGAGCCTGGTGGAGATGCCCGGTCACCGGTGCAAGAATGACCGACCCGGCGGGAGCAAAGATATCGATTCCATTGTGCACACTCCCCGACGGTTTCACCCACCCGAAATCGTTTGAGAAGGTCCCCGTCGGAACCGGGCATTGCCAACCTCTGGCCAAAACCAAAACCTCTCCAGGTCGCAGCGCGACGCCGTCGTGGATGTGATTGAGCGCGACAATTTGTCCGACCGTCATGTCGTGATCCGACGCAATCGACCCGATCGTCTCCCCGTCGCCAACGAGGTGAGTACGGCCGGTCGCCGGTCGGAAATGCGCGAGCATTGGCTCGAGGCTGAGA
>JABDIY010000019.1 GCA_013003535.1 Acidimicrobiales bacterium
TGAACCTGGCGGTGGCCATGGCGCTCACGGCCATTCTGGCCATGGTGTTGGAGCGGCTGGCGATTCGCCCGATGATTGGGCAACCGCTTTTCTCGTTGGCGATCATCACTCTCGGATTGGAGATCGCCCTCCGGGCATTCAACTCCGACCCGGTAAATGTTCCAACCGCTCGTTCACTTCGAGTCCCGTGGAGCAATCAATTCTGGACGGTTGGCGGTGCCAACATCAACCACAGCTACTTGGCGGCACTCATCGCCGCAGCGTTCTCTTTCACGGTGGTGTATCTCTTCTACCGGTCCCGCCTCGGCGTTGCGATGCGCGCGGTCGCGTTCGACCAGGAAGCGGCCATGGCCCAGGGAATCAACGTGGGCCGAGTCTTTCAGATCGCATGGGGCATCGGTGGAGCGTTGGCGTGCCTCGGAGCAGTCATCTACGCAATGGCGCCCTTCGGCCCTCAGGGTGCGGTGAGTGCCGACCTCCACCCTGTGCTGGCATTTCGGGCGTTGCCGGTCATCGTGCTCGGCGGCCTCGATTCGGTCATCGGCGCACTCATCGGCGGTTTCATCATCGGTGGTGCCGAAGTGTTGGCTGGACAATACCTGGCCAGCTACACGAGTGTTCTGGGGGTTGGATATCAGACGATCGTGCCTTACGCCATCATGCTCGGAGTGCTGATTGTGAGACCATTTGGCCTGTTCGGGACCCCAGAAATTCGGAGGGTCTGAAATGGCATTCGGCCGACCGCTCTTGCGCACCTCCTACGCCGAGGATGCCGCAATACTTCCCACCTGGTCTCAGCGGGGTGCCCTCGGGGTCGCCGGTTTCGCTCTGGCACTGGCGGCCCTCGGTGTTCCCTTCTTCGAAGCGATCCCTGCCTTCCTTTTGGGCGGTACCTGGCTCACCCCGTTCAACACGATGCTGGTCTTTGCTGTGGCTGCACTCGGTATCAACATCCTGGTGGGGGTCACGGGGCAGGTGAGCCTGGGTCACTCATTCTTCATGGGTGTCGGAGCATATGCCGCAGTCTTGTTGGGAGGTGATGGCCGGGGCGGGGCCGCCTGTATCCCGTTCCATGAGCAGCTTGGCTTACTGGAAAACACCACTCGCTGTGGGTTGGGACTACCGATCTGGATTTGGCTGCCTGCGTCCGGAATCGCCGCGGCGTTGGTGGGCATCCTGGTTTCGCCAGCGGCTGTCCGAGTGCGGGGCCTGTACTTGGCAATTGTGACCGTTGGCCTGGTCTTCATCGGGCGGCATCTGGGCAACATGCTTCCCGAGTATGCCGGTGATGCCGAGTCCGGTCGGCGCTGGCCCCCGTTGGAATTCCGTTGGTGGCGACGTACCGACGATAGTGGAGATGCGTTTATCACCTTTGATGAAAAAGGCGCGTGGTTCAGCTGGATTCCGGGCACTGACGGCATCACGCTCTCCGATGACCAAAAGGCCTTTTTCTTCTACCTGTTCGTCGTGATCGTAGCAACGGTTCTTGCCAAGAATCTCATGCGCAGCCGCACTGGTCGAGCGTTGCAGGCGATTCGCGACCGCGACGTCGCAGCCGAGGTTATGGGCGTCCCCGAGCGGGAATACAAGCGCCTCGGTTTCGCGCTCAGTTCGGCCTACGCCGGTGTTGGCGGAGCACTCTTGGCAGTCAACCTCGCCCGCGTAGGCCCCCCCGAATGGAGTCTCTTCCTGGCAGTAGACTTCATCGCAATCCTCTTGATCGGTGGTGCCGGCACGATCGCCGGGACCTTGATGGGGACGTTCTTCGTCCGGCTGCTCCCGAAGATGGTGGAACGATTCACTGAAAAGAACGCTGATCTTGCCGAAGGTGACGGTCCGGTGAGTACCATCGCCAGCTTGTTGTTGACCGACGGATCCCGCAGTGATTTCGGCCCCATCGCCACATCCGCTCAGGCCACTGGTTGGCCGTTGCCGGTGGCGTTGTGGAACTTCGTGATCTTCGGTGTCCTGATCGTAGTTTTCCTCATCGCCGAGCCCCTCGGGCTCTTTGGCATTTGGTTGAGGATTCGTAACTATTGGAAGGGCTGGCCATTTAGCTATTAGCCGGTGCACTACAACTTCAAGACCGGCGCACACGCGCCAAAACTGGCCTATTGGCCATCATGATCGCCTGTCGGTATCCACTGGCAGGGGAAACCCAACTAGGAGAGAACCCAATAATGAGTACATGGAAGCGTTTACTTGCGCTGCTGTTCGCATTCAGCCTCGTGGCTGCAGCGTGCGGCGGTAGCGACGAAGCCAGCGACGGCGCTGGCACCGATGACGGCACAACGGCTTCAGACGATGGCGAAGCGCCATCGGATGACGGGGAAGCCAGCGATGACGGCGAGATGCCAGCAGAGGTTCTCACCGATTATGGTGTTACCGACGACACCATCCGAATCGGCCTGAGCCCCGATCTTTCCGGCCGTTTCGCCGGTCTTACCACCCCGCTCACCGAAGCCCAGAAGGTTTACTGGGAGAAGGTCAACGCTGAAGGTGGCATCGCCGGCCGGGAGGTCGAGTTGGTCATCATCGACAACGCCTACGACGTCACGCTGACCATCGAGAATTACGCCCAGCTTGCTGAGGAAAGCGACGAGGGTGTTGTGCTCATCAGCCAGGTCACCGGTTCTCCTCACAACTCCGCCATCGCTCAGGATGCGATCAGAGACAACATGGTGGTTGTCCCCCTCAGCTGGTATTCCGGCTGGGCCGACCCCGAGTTCGGTGGCGCTCACTTCGAGCTGTATGCCAACTACTGCATCGAATCGATGAACGGGGTGCAGTTCCTCGCTGACAAGGTGGAGGCTGCGGGCGACACACCCAAGCTGGCCATCATCGGCTATCCCGGCGAGTATGGCCAGGACGGCTCAGCGGGTGCCAAGCTTGCGGCCGACGCCCTCGGCATCGAGATCGTCTTCGACGGTGAAGGTCAAGTACCTCCGGGCGAGGATCAGACCGGTGTGATCAGCCAGCTGATCGCCTCCGGCGCCAACATGGTGTGGGCCACAATGGGTCCTGCTGACTTGGGTGCGGTCTTTGGCGGCGCAGCTGCCCAAGGCTTCACCGCCTTCTGGTCCGGAAACTCACCCTCCTACAGCCCGGCGCTGCTCGGCTCGGCGGCCGCTCCGGCTCTGGATGCCTTCTACACCCACTCCACCTACTCCACCCTCTGGGATTCCAACGATTCCGACGGTATGCAGGAAATGGTTGCCGCAATGACCGAAGCTCGTCCCAACGATCTGATTCAAGACGTCTACGTCTGGGGCTGGACCGAAGGTATGTTTGCCAGAGCCGTGCTGGAGCAGGCATTCGCCAATGGCGATGCCACTCGCGCCGGCATGGTTGCCGCGGCCAATGAAGTCTCTGTCGACTTCAAGGGCCTCGCTCCCGACCAGGACTGGACCGGTGACCCCAATGACTACATCATCCGGGAAACCTACATGTACGACGTCGACCTCGCCGCTTTCAACCAGGTGACGATGACCGAATACGCCGCCCTGGAAGACAAGAGCACCGCTGGCAGCGGTTTCGTTGCCGAGGAAGGCTACGCACCGTTCGTCTCCGAGCCGGCCGCAGCGTTCGAGTTCACCGAGCCCTGCTTCGTTTCGGCAGAGTCGTAATCTGATTCGGTAGGGACCGAGCGCCCGGTGGGTATCCACCGGCGGTTCGGTCCCTGTCGTGTCGGATTGTGGCAGCAGCGCCGGAGGGGGCTGTAATTACCGGGGGAGTTGCCAAATGCTCGAGTTATCCAATCTTGAAGTGGTCTACAACGATGTAATCCTCGTACTGCGGGGCCTGTCGATCACCGTTCCCAAGGGTGACATCGTGGCGTTGTTGGGCTCCAATGGTGCAGGCAAAACCACTACCGCTCGTGCCATCACTGGTCTCTTGGGTGTACACGAAGGCGACGTGACCAAAGGTTCGATCAAGTGGAAAGGTGAAGACATCACCCATTCACCACCGGTGGCCATCGTGAAATCGGGTATTTCGCAGGTGATGGAAGGGCGTCGCTGTTTTGGCGAGCTCACCGTGGATGAGAACCTCTCTACCGGTTCGTTCACCAACAAGGCCAACCACAAGGAACGCTACGCTCGGGTCATGGACCTCTTCCCCCGCCTGGGGGAACGGAAGGACCAGCTGGCTGGCTACATGTCTGGTGGCGAGCAGCAGATGCTGGCGATCGGGCGCGCTTTGATGAGCGGCCCAGAGCTGCTCATCCTCGACGAGCCCTCGCTCGGTCTCGCCCCACTGCTCGTGCAACAGGTTCGCGATGTGATCAAGGAGATCAACGAAGAGGGAACTTCGATTCTCCTCATCGAGCAGAACGCCATGATGGCCCTTTCCATAGCCAATACGGGCTACATCATGGAGAATGGCAAGATCGTGATGGACGGCGACGCCCAGAAGTTGCTCGGCGACGACGACGTGAAAGAGTTCTACCTCGGGTTGCATGGTGGCGAAGACGAAGAGCATCTCGACGGGGGCCGGAAGTCGTTCAAAAACGTCAAACACTACAAGCGCAAGAAGAAGTGGGCATCATGAGCAACCAGGGCACGATTGGTGGACCTCTACTTGAGGTGGAGGACATCACGCTCCGATTCGGTGGTGTGACGGCCATCGACGGGGTCAGTTTTCACGTAAACCCGGGAGAGCTGTTCGCCATTATCGGCCCCAATGGTGCCGGCAAGACCTCGGTCTTCAACTCCATTTCACAGGTGTACCGTCCCCAGGAGGGCGACATCCGGTATAAGGGCGAGTCGATCATGGGCAAGCGGCCCGATGCGGTGGCCCGGCTCGGGATCGCCAGAACATTCCAGAACATCGCCTTGTTCGGCCAAATGACGGTGATCGACAACATCCTCACCGGTCGCCACATTCAAATGCACGAGTCGTGGTTTGCTGGCATGAAGTGGTTCGGTGCGGCCAAGAAAGAAGAGATGGCCAACCGTGCCCGGGTGGAGGACATCATCGATTTCCTGGAGATTCAGGCATGGCGGAAGTATCCGGTAGCGCTGCTTCCGTACGGAATTCAGAAACGCGTGGAATTGGGACGGGCGTTGGCCATGGACCCGGACTTGTTGCTGCTCGATGAGCCGGTGGCCGGAATGAACCTCGAAGAAACCGAAGACATGGCGCGGTTCATTCTGGACATCCGCTCCGAGCTGGGGATTTCGATGATCCTGGTAGAGCACGACATGGGCCTGGTCATGGACATCGCCGACCGAATCCTGGTCGTGGATTTCGGCAAACCGATTGGGACCGGCTACCCCGATGAAGTGCAGGCCAACCCAGACGTGATCGCCGCCTACTTGGGTGAGGACTTCAGCGCCGACGCCGGCTCCGCCGCCGGTTTCTAGATCCGGCTTTGCAGGTCAGACCTTCAGGGTTGTGTCGAGCTGATCAAGAATTCGACGGTCTTCGTCGTCACCGTTGTTGTCGGCGGTCAGAAGTCGTTCACCGAGGAAGATGCTGTTTGCGCCGGCGTGAAAACAGAGAGCATGGAGTTCCTCGGACATCGAGGCTCGGCCGGCGGAGAGGCGAACAACTGACCCTGGCATGACGAGGCGCGTGGCCGCGATCGTTCGGACCAGCTCGAGTGGAGCAAACTCGGGGAGACCGTGCAGCGGCGTGCCCGGTACTTGGATCAACAGGTTGATCGGAACGCTTTCAGGGTGCGGGTTGAGCGTGGCAAGCTGGGTGAGAAGCCCCGCTCGCTGGCGCCGAGTTTCGCCCATCCCGACGATCCCGCCGGTGCAGAGGCGAATGCCAGCGTCGCGACAGTTGGCCAGGGTCGTGAGCCGGTCTTCGTAGGTTCGGGTGGTGATGATCGTGCCGTAAAAGTCGGCCGAGGTGTCGAGATTGTGGTTGTAGAAGTCGAGACCGGCATGGCTGAGGGTGGTTGCCTGCGAAGCGGTCAACATACCGAGCGTGACGCAGGTTTCGAGACCGAGTTCGGCCACTGCCTCGATGGACTCGGCAACCTTCTGGACCTGGGAATCAGACGGTGATCGCCATGCTGCTCCCATGCAGAAGCGAGTAGCGCCCTCGGCCTTGGCCTCGGTGGCCGCCGCAACGATCGACTTCGTGTCCATGAGCGGCTCTGCTGTGAGACCGGTGCTGTTATGAGCGGACTGCGGGCAATAGGCACAGTCCTCGGGGCAGCCACCGGTCTTGATCGACAAGAGCTTGGCCGCCTCAACACTGTGGGCCGAGAACCGCTCGATGTGACAGGTGTGGGCGTCGGCGAGCAGGTCGTGGAACGGGCGCTCGATTACGGCGAGAACCTCGTCAACTGTCCAGTCATAGCGGGGGACCATCATGGCACTAGCATCCCTCGTGATCGCGCAGATACCAACATGGAGGGCCGCGAACGCTCCTAGAGGATCTGGGAGAGGAAGAGCTTGGTTCGGTCGGACTTGGGGTTGGTGAAGAAACCTTCGGGCTCGTTGATTTCGATCACGTTCCCGTCCTCCATGAACACCAGGCGATCCGCCACCTCTCGGGCAAATCCCATCTCGTGCGTGACCACCACCATCGTCATACCGGTTTCGGCGAGGCCCTTCATGACGTCAAGCACTTCGGAGATCATCTCGGGGTCCAGGGCCGATGTCGGTTCGTCGAACAGCATCACCCGGGGTTCCATCGCCAACGAGCGGGCGATCGCCACACGCTGCTGCTGCCCGCCCGAGAGTTGGCCGGGGTACTTGTTCGCTTGCTCGGGGATGCCCACGCG
>JABDIY010000026.1 GCA_013003535.1 Acidimicrobiales bacterium
GACGAGCGTTGCTTCATGCTCGATGGCGGCGTGAACAATGCCGGCCGCAGGCGTGAGGTCG
Source organism: Acidimicrobiales bacterium (assembly GCA_013003535.1). GTDB lineage: Bacteria > Actinomycetota > Acidimicrobiia > Acidimicrobiales > SZUA-35 > JABDIY01. The sequence continues at coordinate 62 of JABDIY010000026.1, forward strand.
AGCCGCACGATGCTGCGGGCTTCGCAGCCGTTGGCCAAAGCGGTGTCCTCGACGGTGTCGGTGACGAACGCTCGACGGACCTTCACGTCAGCGGGGGTTGCCGAGAGATCCAACACCGATAAGGCCAGAACCGTCCCGGTATCGCGTTTGCCCAAGGCGGCCGCCATCTCGATCGCGCCCCCGCTGACTCCTCCCTCGGGAAGCGGCATCAGGATCCGTTTGGCGATCGGGGCGCTCCGAACCGGCGGGGTGGGGAGGTTCTTTACGGCGTGAGCGGCGAGAGCTGATCCTAGAAGACACGTGACGAAGATGACCATGACGACGGCATCGATGACCTGTTCATCCACGAGCCCTACTTCGAACCCAACGAAGACCGCTGCCAGGGTCGCGGCCGCTTGCGGCACCGACAGTGCGACGAGCGTTTCTCGCTCACTGGTTTCCAAACCGACGAGTCGGGCGGTGATCGCTGCCGCGGACGACTTACCCAGAAGGACCACGGCGGTAAAGGATGCTGCCAGGGTCAGGGTACGCCCGTCGGTGACCGCCCCCACGGCGTCGATGAGCATGCCGACCGAGATCAGGAATACGGGAACCAACAAAGTTGAACCGAAGGTCTCGATTCGGTGTGCGAGTTCGCTGCCCTCGGCGACATTCTGATGGAGAGCGAGGCCAGCCAGGAAGGCACCGATGATCGGTTCGACGCCAACGAGTTCGGCCAGCGCGGCCGACCCGTACAGGGCCACCATCGTGAACAGAAATCGGGTGGCGCGATCACGGGCGAGCGTTGCGAAAACCCAGCTCGTGAGTCGCGGGAGACCGATCATGATGAGGGCAGCGGCACCAAGCAGGGCCGGTAGTTGGACGGCTAGTCCTACCACCGTGAGCGCACCCTCGTGAACCCGTACCAGAGTCACCAGTAACAACAGAGCGGCAGTGTCGGTGATGACCGTCCCGGCCACCCCGATGGACACGGCTCGATTTGAAACGAGACGAGCGCGTTGGAACATCGGATAGGTGAGGAGGGTGTGCGATGCCCAACAGGAGGCGAGGAGTAGCGCTGCCAGCGTGCCGAATCCGAGCGATCGGTGGATGCCAAACCCCAATACCATCGGCACAGCAAACGTGAGCGCGCCGAAGAGCAGCGCTGGCCGCCGATTCAATCGAAAGTCTTCGGGATCCAGCTCGAGCCCGGCCTGGAACATGAGGTAGAGCAGACCAGCGGTGCCGAGCACTTCGATCGTTCCGGTGCGCTCAATAAGGCCAAGCCCGTGGGGGCCGATCAGGACTCCACCCCCGATGAGGATCACGAGTTCGGGCAGACGCGTGGCTCGAACGATCCATGGCACAGCGAGAATCACCACGAAGATCAGCAGGAATACGTAATGCCCGCCAGCCAGCGGCAGATCCGGCCATTCCATTACGAGATGCTAGTGGTCGCCCATTTGCGATTTCGGACTGAATTCAACGAATCTTTCGGCGACGACCAGGACCACCGCCACCTTTAGCCGCCGTCATGACTCGTCCAAGTTGTCAACTTCAGGGGGAAGCGAGGCGGCCGCCCGATCGACGGCTCGACGACGATAGATCATGTGATCATTGGTGATGAGCCGCGCCTGACGGCCAAAGGTGAGGTACTGCCACATCCAGCCCAGGATCACGTACGCCTTTGATCGAAGGTCCACGAGTGACAGGATGTGGACCGCCCACCAGAGTATCCAGGCGACGAATCCGCTGAATCGGAGTCGTGGGGAAAGATCAGCTACTGCGGCCGAACGTCCGATCGTGGCGAGCGATCCCTTGTCTTTGTACCGAAATGGCTGGCGCTTCTCGCCGGCGAGATCGCGCCGGATCGTGGCCGCAACGTGCTTTCCCCCTTGGATGGCGGCCGGCGCCACACCGGGCACTGCTTCACCGTTGAAGGTGGTAGCTGCGAGGTCACCGATGACGAACAAGTTGGCGTGCCCCGGCACCGATAAGTCATCAGTCACCAGAACTCGGCCGGCGCGATCGATTGCGGCGCCGGTGGTTTGTCCCAACGGCGACGCGGCTACCCCGGCAGCCCAGATAGCCATAGCGGATCGAATCGATCCACCGCTGGTTTCGATGCGGTCTGACTGGACGTCGGTCACGGTGCAGTTGGTCCGAACCTCCACACCAAGCTGTTCCAGCTGTTTTTTTGCGGCTGCCCGCAAACGGGCGGGGAAGGTGGGAAGAACGTGGGAGCCGGCTTCTACGAGGATCACGTTGGCTTGAGCGGGGTCGAACCAACGAAAGTCATGGCGCAAGTCGTGCAGTGCGATCTCCCGGATGGCGCCCGCCATTTCAACACCGGTGGGGCCGGCTCCGATCACCACGAACGTCAAGAGCGCCTTCCGTTGGTCCGCATCGGCTTCCATTTCGGCTCGTTCGAACGCCAGCAGCACGCGACGCCGAATAGTGAGAGCGTCTTCTATGGATTTCAGCCCGGGCGCATGGTCGGCCCACTGATCGTTTCCGAAGTAGGCATGGGTTGCGCCGGTGGCGAGAACACACCAGTCATAGTGGATCGGGCCGGCGGTGGTCTGCAGCGTTTGTTCGTTGGCATCAACACTTTGAACCTCTGCCAATAACACGCGACAGTTCTGCTGGCCGCGGACGATTCTGCGGATGGGCTGAGCGATGTCGGCGGGGCTCAAACCTCCCGTGGCGACCTGATAGAGAAGCGGCTGAAAAAGGTGATGGTTCCGACGGTCGATCAGGGTGATCTCAACGTCGGCGTCGGCAAGCTTTCGAGCGGCGGCCAGCCCGCCGAATCCGGCGCCCACGATGATCACCCGTTTTGGCATTGCCACACTTTCAAGTACAGGCGCAGGCGCCGGTGAGGGGATGGAAGGGAAGCCCGCACGCCTGGCAGGACTCGATTACAGGATCACGATTCGGGCGCGGCTCGGGACGGGGCGGCGGTGCATCTAGCTCCCACGGGTACTTCTTCAGCGGAACCTTCGACGCCGTTGATTTCCGGCGTTTCGCTGCCGGCCTGCTGCTGGTGGAGCGAGACGGCGCCGGTTTTTTCTTGGCGGGCGGACGGCTTGAGCGCTTTTTCGGCGCGGAATGGCGTTCGGGCAACAAAGACGAGACACCGTCCACTCCAGCCAGTCGGACGAGGGGCACACCGAGAACGTTGGCGAACGCCTTCAGGCGGTCGTTGTGACTGCGCGACTGATAGTCCGATGCGGCTTGTTCCTCGGCTTCTAGTTGATGCAACGCCCGGTCGAGCGCCTCCACCGTGAGACCCAGCTCCGATGCCACCCGACGTCGATAATGCGAAGATCCCCAATCGGCGCTCACAACGCAATCGTAGATGATCCAGCGTGGAACTTCGATGTTGCGTCCGGTTCGGATCGAACCCTACAAACCAGTCGGGTCAGAGTTCTTTGATCGAGTCGAGGATGTTGAGGCGCGACGCACGCCGAGCGGGGAACGACGCCGCCACGAGCCCGGCGATTGCGGCGATGACCACGTAGACAGCTAGCGATACGAAGGGAATGGCGAGCCGGTCGATGATGTCTCCGGGGATCGCGAGTACTGCGATCCAGCCAAACACGATCCCGACCACCACCCCGAGAAGTGCTCCAAAGACCGAAACCACTCCTGCTTCGAGTCGGATCATGCTGCGCGTCTGACGCCGGGTCATACCGATGGCTCTCATGAGACCGATCTCCCTGGTTCGCTCCAGGACCGCCAGGGCCATCGTGTTGGTGATCCCAAGGAGAGCGATGAGAATCGCCAGAGCCAGGAACACATTGATGATGATCAGCAAGGTGTCCAGCTGGCCTTCCACTCGCTCCTGGAACCGAGCATTCGTCTCGAACTCGAGTTGCGGGAACGCCGCTTCCAAGGGTTGCAGTGCAGCCTTCGCAGCGTCGACGGTCACTCCGTCGGCCAGTTTGATGGAAAGCGTGGCGTCGTTCTGCTCGGTGAAGTCCTGCTCCCAGGCGGATAGGTCGATCATGTACTGACCGATCAAGAAGGCGTTGTCGTAGATGGCGCCCACCGTCATCGACCTGGCACCGGTGCGAGCGAACTCCACCGGGACGCTGTCACCCACCGCCACCCCAAGATCGGCGGCGACCTCGGAATGGAGCAAGATGTGGTCGCTGTCGGCCGAATTTGCGGGATCGCCACTGACAACTTTCACGTCCATCAGATCGGTGAGGAGCGCCAAGTCACCGGCCGTCACCTGGTGCTCAGCTCCGTCGATTCTGGCGTTGCCGTACCGAACTGGCGAGACCAACTCGAACTCGGGAAGCTCGGCGATTCGGTCCGCAACGCGGTTGCTGAACGTCCCTTGGTTTGTGGCGGTAACCAAGAAATCCGAAACAACCGTGGATTCCATGTTGGCCCGGAGCGACGACTTGAGCGAATCGGCGACCACGCTGGCCATGGCGATCAGGGCCAAACCGATCATCAACCCGGCGGCGGTCGATGCGGTTCGTTTGTTGTTCTTGGCGGCATTCTGTCGGGCCATATGGCCGGTGATCTTGTTCCGAGGTAGGTGTTCGAGCGGGATCCCCAAAAAGGATGCCGAAGGGCTGGAGAACAACGGCGAGAACATCGAAACCGCCACGAAGGTGAGAACGGCGCCGAGGCCCAGGACGCTGAGGAGCAATGCGGTGTTGTCGGTCCCCCCGAGGAGGCCGAAAGCGATTCCGGCACCCCCGATCACCGCCAGGAAGATGGCAATGATCGTGCGACGCTTACCCTCACCGGATCCAAACCGGAACCCGGCCCGGATGCCCGCCATTGGTGAGATCCCCGCAGCGCGGCGAGCGGGCGAAAGCGACGCGAAGAGCGTCACACCAATGCCCACAACAACCGCGAGCACAAGCGTGCGGATATTCACGATGATTTCGATGTCGGGCAGGCTGAGGCCCATGATCTCCATGATCTTCTTCAACCCGAGGGCGAGTGCGATGCCGCCTGCCAGCCCGAGGATCGAAGCCAAGGCCCCGACGATCAGAGCTTCAAATACCGCCCCGAACCGAACCTGACGGGAGCTTGCGCCCAGGGCTCGCAGCAATGAGAGTTGCCGCACCCGCTGACCCAGGAGGATATTGAACGTGTTGCCGATGATGAATGTGCTGACAAAAACTGCAACGAGGGCAAAGGCCAGGAGCACGTTGCCAAAGATCCCGATGATGTCACCCAATTCGTTCTGGAGTTCGGTGACGAGTGCCTCGTTTGTGATCACTTCGACCCCACCGGGAAGGGCAAGCTCGATTCGCGCTACCAGGTCCTCGACGTCAACCCCGGGGGCCGCAGCCACGTCGATGTAGCGGACCAAGCCTTCGCTCCCGTCCAGTCGTTGAAGCTCATCCAGCGGAAACGAGACGAGACCGAATTCACTCAGGGTGCCCTCTTCTCCGAAGCGGTTGACGCCCACAAATTTGAACGGCTCCGGACCGTCCACACCGACCACGGTGTAGGTGGCACCAAGGACCAGGTTTTCGCGATCGACGGTGCCTTCGTCCATGGCGAACTCACCGGGTCCGGGCACCTTCCCATCAACAAGTCGCAGAGCTCCGATGTCCGAACCGTCCCAGCTGACCGCAGCCACTGGCGACGTGGTGGAACCGAGCGGGCTGGCGTCACTTCCCAAAACCACCACCTGAAGGGTGTCGGTGTTGGGATAGGCCACCTCCACGCCTTGGACGCCGGCGACCACTTCCACGAGCGCTTCGTCGATCGGCCGGTCGGTGAAAGCGATCTCGTCGAAGTCGCTTTCGGCTCGCACCTGCGCATCGGTGCCTCCGAAACCGGTCTCGATCATCGAGTTCAGCGCCGATCGCAATCCATCGGACAGAACGAACGACGCCACCACAAAGCTGACGCCCAACAGGACGGCAAACGTGGTCATGCCGAACCGAAGTTTGTTCCTCCGGATGTTTCGAATGCTGAGGAGCATCATGGCTCGCATTGGACTTGAACCTCCTGGCGTACTGCCGCGCCGTGCCACAGCCGCGCTCTACACCTGTGTCTCCTTCCACCCTGCTCCGCCCGGTCACGTTGTTCTAGAGGCCTAGGACTGATTGAGTGACATTTCGGTGCTGCGCCGATAGAGGAGCCGGTGGCGTTGCCCGAATTCGTCTAGATCACTCCACCACCCGCAAAGTCGACGGCAGGTCTGTTCGACGCAGTCGGTAGATGGAGAGCAACGGCGTGAGCGCCACCGTCACAACTCCGAGCGCCAGTGCGACCAGAACGCTCTGACCGGACACGGTGGCCGTAATCCCGATGTCCGGGACCGTGTCCGCCACCGAGACTTCTACGATCCACCGAACCAGCAGCGCACCGACGCCGACACCTGCGAGGCCGCCCAGAAGTCCGAGGATCGCGTTTTCCGCAATCATCAATCCGACGATTTTCGGGAGCGGGAGGCCAAATGCTCGCATGGTGGCGTGTTCGCGCTGCCGTTCATCCACATTGATCGAGGTGGCGTTGAATGCCACGAGCAACGCCAGGGCCACAGTGGCACCCTCGACGATCAGAAGGAAGCTGAGAAAGTCATCGAGCAACTCCCGGAAGATCTCCGCCGTCTCCGCCACACCTTGCACCGCGGCCACACCACCGATTGGAAACAAGGCCCGCTTCACGTCGTCACGGGACGCGGACGGGACGGGTACAACGTCGATCGAGTTGGTCATTCCCCGAAGTCCGAACAAACCTGCGTGCTCACTGTCAATGAACGCGGAACTGCGCAGCGGAAGGTCATGAATCGCCGCGATTCGAAGCGACGTTTCTGTCAACCCGAATGCCAACGGTCCTTGCCGCACAGGGTGTCGTAACGTCACCGTTTGGCCAACCTCGAGGCCCAGATCGTCCATGGCTTTGCGGGACAGGATGAGCTCTGGTTCTTGCGACGGCAGGATCTCCCGGTCCAAGGCCGGTGTCCATAGGCCGGCGGCCAAGGGCCTCACTTCGAGAGCGATGTCGATTTCCGCAGCTCCCTCAACTGTCAGGCTGGCCGGCAGACGGAGTCCCAGTGACCATTCGTCCACAGATTCGTTGGCCGTTACCTGCCTTACCACATCGGAATCCACTGGCTCGACCTGCTCCAAGTCGACTGTGATCCGAGTGGGGTTGCCGAGTAGCGAGCTCGCTTCACCTTGGTCGATCGTTGCGGTAAAGGAATCCAACATCCCCAACACAGCCACCAACGCCGCAATGGAAGCGGCGAGGGCCAACACCGTGAGCGTGGTTCGTTGCAGGGAGCGGAGCACATTCCGCAGCGGCACCCGCGCCAATGATGACCCGGGCAGTCGCAGGGTCCGTCCGATCCGGGGAATGCGTCGATGACTTTGCGAGCGGTACGGGGGCATCATGGTTTCGTTTGGTGTTACCCGAAGCGCGCGGAAGACCGGCCACGCCACCCCACAAAGTGGAACGAGCACGCCAACAAGCGCGGCTCTGATGAATGCTCCCCAATTCATCGACGTCTCCCACACGGGAAGCGGTAGCAGGGATTCGAACAACGATTTCATGGCTTCGGCAAGGGCAAGCCCAACGCCTACCCCAAAGACTGCGCCGAGGACCGACATCTGCAGACCAACGAGGAGAGGTCGAAGAGCAATGATGGGGCTTGGAACTCCAAGCGCCATGGAGATCCCGAGCTCTCGACGCTGCGACTCCACCAAGCGGCGGGCCAGATTGAAGGCTCCGAACGTAGCGCCCGCAAAGATCAGTCCGGCGAAGATGTTGTAGAAGCGTTGATCGTTGTCGATGTCGTCATAGAGCAGCCGAAACGAGATTTCTTCGGTTACTGGTGTCAATGTGAATCCGACGCCGGGCAGGGCCGCTCCGATCGCTCCTCGCACCTCGTCGGCCAGCACGTCCGGGTCCGCCTCAACGGTGGACGTAAGGACCAGTTGGTTCACCTCGCTGGAATGTCCGGAAAGCTCTTGGAGCATCGGCAGCGGGGCAAAGACCACCGCATAGGAACTTGCCGCGAACAAACCACCGCGATCGCTGACCACCACGAAGTATTCGGGCGAGAGCCCGTGGCCAACGTAGGGAAGGGTGACGTCGCCGCTGAGGCGGATCTGGCCGGTTGGGGGAAGCTCGTTCTGCGTGGCAAAGTGCACGTCGAGAAGAACGCCCGCCGCCTGGCTCATGGCCGAGCCGGACCGAATTTCGATTGCGTCGATTTCGGGTTCGCCGTCGTTGCCAACGCCCAATATCTCGCCTGGAGCCAGAATGGCTTCGGCATTCGTAGTGGCGTCAACCTGGGTGGGCAGCAGCAGCCGCTCCTCGAAGGCTTCGATCCACTCGGCGTGCTCGATGGAACTCAGGACCGCTGCCAATTCACCTTCTCGAGCGAAGCTTCCGGGCGTGAGTTCCACTCTCAGGTCATGCATGTTCAGGGCGGCAAAGCTCCGATCGTTGCTTTCACGGCGCCACCGATCGGTTCCCCCAAGTCCGGCCCAGGCACCAACGGCGAGAGCGATGACCAGCGAGAGTGCTCCTACTTGAACCCACCGTTGCCGAAAGTCCCGTCCTGACCAACGGATGAGGAGTCCAAGACTGCTTCGGCTACGCATCGCTCACCACCGCAGATCGTCGGGGGCCAGGGGGTCTTCTGGACGGTGAATCCCAACTACGTGCCCGCCACTCAATTCGATCACCCTGTCGGCAATCCTGGCGATCTCGCGGTTGTGGGTGACAACGAAGACGGTCGTTCCCTGGTCCGCCTGGTCTTTCAGGAGAGAGAGGATCTGGATGCCCGTGGCGAAGTCGAGCTCACCCGTCGGCTCATCAGCCAGCAATACCGGATTCCCTGACGCAAGCGCTCTGGCGATGGCAACTCGCTGTTGCTCCCCTCCTGACAACTGTTGCGGGAAATGCGCTGCCCGATCCTCCAACCCCACTGCCTTCAACGCCTCGAGCGCAACCTGACGAGGATTGGACCGCTCGGCGACATCGGCGGCGAACTGCACATTTTCGGTAGCGGTGAGACCGGGAAACAGGTTGAAGCTCTGGAACACAAAACTCACGGTGCGCCGGCGATACCCGGCCAGCTTCTTGGCAGGCGCCGCAGAGACATCGACCCCGGCAACAACAACCGTTCCCTCTGAGGGAGAATCCAGGCCGCCGATCACGTTGAGAAGCGTGGTCTTACCACAGCCCGATGGGCCGAGCACCACCACGAATTCCCCGCCGGAGACGTCTAGATCCACATGATCCAGGGCGGCCACAACGGTTTCACCGATCCGGTATTTCTTCGCCACGCCACGCAGCGAAATCAATGGAGCGGCGCCCTCCTCGAGGCGAGCAGAGAAGGGCTGAAAATCCGATTCCATCCCGTGATGGTCCTCCGACAAACCAGGGCCGAATAGGGAACAAGGCCCCCAATCGAACGTTTCCCTGCCGTTGACCAATCGATCGGCCCACGGGGCACCCCGGTGTGTCGAGGCTAGACGTGCTGGTCGACCAAGATGATGTTGCCGTCGGGGTCCACAACGGAGAAACTGGCCGGGCCGCTGGCTGAATCGCCGGTCACATCACTCACGGTCTCGATGCCGGCTGCGTTCAGCTGTGCGCTTATCTCGCGGATGTCGGTGAATGTCTCCAAGGCCTCACCGCCAGCAGCCCAGCCGGGGTTGAACGTGAGCAGGTTGGAGTCGAACATGCCGTGGAACAAGCCGATGACCACCTTGGATTCGTTCATCGTGATGGTCCATGTCTCGCCGTCGCCGCCCATCATTCGGAACCCAAGCTTCTCATAGAAAGACCTGGATGCCGCCATGTCCTTCACGGTCAGACTGATTGAAAATGCACCCAAATCCATCGTGTTCTCCGTTTCGAGGTTGTCGTTTGCCCCGCTGCACACCCTATTGCGCCCTCGGCCTGCCCTCCAGCGGGCAGCTGGACCTCCCCTGGCGAGGCAGAACAGATTGACACCTAGCAATACTGGGTGTAGTAATACTAGGTATGAGCGGACAAGCACTCAAAGGCCATCTCGATCTGCTGATTCTTGCGGTGGTTGCCGGCGATCCAGCCCATGGTTATGCCGTGATCGAGGGGCTGCGCAGCCGTAGCGGTGACGTATTCGACCTGCCGGAGGGCACGGTCTACCCAGCGCTCCATCGTCTGGAAAAGTCGGGACTCCTCCGATCGGAATGGTCGATCGTAGGTGGGCGTAGACGCCGCACGTACCAATTGACCAAGAAGGGCGAAAGATCCCTCAGCGCCGAATGGCACAAATGGGACAACTTCAGTACCGCAGTAGCCAAAGTTCTGGGAGGCACACCATGGCCAGCTACGACCTAATCGACAAGTATCTCGCAACACTTCGGGCCCAGCTTCGATGGCGGGGCGAAACCGAAGACCTCGACTCCGAGCTGCGTGACCACCTCTACACCGCCGCCGAGGAACAAGAGGCGAATGGCCTCGGGAGGCACGACGCTCAGCGAGCTGTGTTGGATCGCTTTGGCGAACCGATGACCGTTTCGTCGGCCTTTGCGTCGAGTGGAACCAAAGGGCTCGCGGTACCCACACGCAGCACCAAATCCTCCGGTCAACTAGCGTTCATCGCCGCCCTGGCCTGGATCATGGTTCCCTTCGGCTTCGCCGGGTCGTACGCGGTGGAGCGATCCGTCGGCGAGTGGGACGGACCGGTGATCGGCCTCTTTCTCCTCGGACAAATGAGCTTGATGGCCGCAGCATCATTGACCGTGGTGACCTTCATCGGGCTCTTTCAACGCCACGGCGGGCTCGGACCCGTCGGGAGGACGGGGATCGGGATCGCCGCCCTCGGAGCCGCAGCCGGACTGATCGGCTGGTTCATCTACGGGTGGGGAACGTTGATCGGCGTCGGTGCTCTACTCATCGCTGGCGCAATGCTGCGCCGTGGGTTGGCCCCCCGAGTGGCTACCGTCATGATCGGCACGGCCGGGCTCTGGGCCGCGGCCGTCGGTGGCACACTTTGGTTGTTTGAAGCGGGACCCCGCGATCAATACGGCGACTACCCATTGGTTGGTCTGACCAGTGTTGGCGTGGGTTGCACGCTCCTAGCGGTCGGGTTGGTGGGTATCGGGCGTTGGCTTTGGAACGAAGAACCCGTGGAGAATCTCATTCCCGGGAGCGCGACGGTTGGCTAGATCACGAAGCTGCCGACACCAACGGTGAACCCGGCAACTTCACAGACGAGCTGAACAATTTCGAGGGTCGTGTTTGTTTGTTGGCGTCAGTTTTCCGACAGGCTCTTCAGCCTGTTGAGGCCTTTGTCGAAGTCTTTGCCCACCATTTTGTCCATCATCCCGAACACGTTCATCACCCGGGTCATCAGATTGTGATTGGCCACCATTGTCCAAGTGACCGCAGTTCCGTCGCCGGCCGGCTGCAGGTCCCACTCCAGCTTGCTCTCAGATTTGAATGGCTTGATGAAATGGAGATCAGCTTGGATCTTTCCCGGAGCTTCGACCGAGGTAATCTCCATGGACCCCTCCCCCGCCTTGCGATTACCTTTCCAGTTGTAACCGCTCCCCACTTGACCATCTGGTGCACCGGTGTAGTTCTTCTCCATGTTGGGATCTAGATCCTCCCACGGTGACCACTCCGGCCAGCGCTTGAAGTGGACGATGCGATCGAAGATCGCTTGCCGAGGCGCATTTATCGTTGCGCTTCGTTGCACTGTGTAGGTTGCACCCATCTTGACTCTCCGGCTTGGTTCGGTTCTCGAGCTCAACGATTGTGAGCTTCTCTAACCCTAATTGTGCGAGCGTTTCTTGTCATTCGCGATGTTCAGCGCATCCGAGTGCAGAGATGCACGGGCGTTAGAGGGGCAGCGCCTAACCGGATGCTGCAGTAGCGATGAGTTGTCGGAGGCCATCGGTGTCGAAGGAGCTGACGAGCGTACCGTGCTCATCGTGACCGAGATCAAGCGACGGGCAGAAGAACTCGTCATCACCGACGAAGAAGTCGGGCGATCCCCGCACTCCTCGAGCTTTGCCGTCTTCATAGTCGTTTCTGACTGAGTCAAGTGGTTCAGATCCGGGGGCGGGCAAACCGAACTCAGCCGCCAGTTCGGAAAGAACGGCGGGATCGGAGACGTCCCGACCGTGTTCGAACACCAAGGCCCGTAGGCGCAGGCTCACCGCCAAGCCGGTGGGCTGGTCTTTGTCGTATGCGGATGCGGCCAAGTTAAGGGCGGGAATCGTCGTGCGCGGCCACGCATCCACGGCGAACCCACGAAAATCGTCAACTGCCAGCTGCTCCGTGATGAGACGAATTTTGCCGTCGATTGCAACTGGATCGGCCATGGAGTCATTCACCCATTCGAGCGGCCACGCCCGCACCCGCAAGTCGATATCGGCGTCCAGGGCGGCGATTTCCGCTCGGACAATCTTGAGTCCGATGTGGGTGAACGGGCAGGTGATGTCGGCGAAGACTTCAATGATTCGGGTCACCCCACCAGTATGGCGGCTTCTGCGCAGCGGACTCACTTCAAAACGACGGCAGATCGCGAGCTTCTTCGGGAAGCAGGTTCGCAACTCTCTCGGTAATGTTGCGGCTGTGCGGGACTATTCGCTACCAATAAACCTGGACCCAGGCAATAGATGAAAACCCCGTCGCGCCGCAGCGAGACGAAACCATCGGAGACCACCACCTCGAGTAGTGACGCGAAACTAGGTACCTTCGGCGGCGTCTTCATCCCGAGCCTGTTGACCATTCTTGGCCTAGTCCTCTTCTTGCGACTGGGTTTCGTTGTCGGCAACATCGGCCTCCTTCAGATGCTGGCCGTCCTGATCCTGGCTACCAGTGTCTCGATGCTCACCACCATTTCTCTGGCGGCGATTGCCACCAACCTTCGGGTGGGCGGCGGTGGCGTCTACTTCCTGATTTCCCGAACCCTCGGCCCTGCGTTCGGCGGCGCGATCGGCCTCGTGCTTTACGTGGCCATGTCGGTCTCGGTGGCCTTCTACGCCATCGGCCTTGGCGAGGCGGTGGCCAGCGTCCTCTCCAGAGACGATACGTTCACCCCTCAACTGGTCGCCGCAATCACCGTCGTTGGTCTGACGGTGCTGGCGTGGTTCGGCGCCGACATCGCTACCAAGCTGCAATACCTAGTGCTGGTCTTCCTGACCATCGCCATCGTCGCCTATTTCGTTGGGGTAGTTCCCGACCTCAGCTTCGCATTGGCGCGTGAGAACTTGCGTCCGCCAGTGGACGGCAACGGCTTCTGGGTCAGCTTCGCAATCTTCTTTCCGGCGATCACTGGATTCACCCAAGGCGTTGCGATGTCGGGAGACTTGCAGACGCCATCGCGCAGCATCACGGTGGGCACATTTAGCGCGATCGGCGTGTCAACAGTTGTCTACCTCGCCGTCATCGTGACCTTCTCGATGGCAGTTCCCCTGGCGAGCCTCCGCGAAGATACCGCCATCATGCGGTCGTTGGCGCCACTCCCTGCCCTGATCGACACCGGTGTCATCGCAGCAACGCTTTCGTCAGCCATCGCGTCGATTCTGGGAGCGCCCCGGACCCTGCAACGACTGGCAGCAGACCGGCTGATCCCTCTCCTGCTTCCATTCGAGGCCGGCTCTGGCACGGACAACAACCCCCGCCGCGGTGTGCTGCTCACCTCGGCCATCGCACTCGTCACCGTGGCCGCCGGCGACCTCAACCTGGTCGCACCGATAATCTCCATGTTCTTCCTGGCGAGTTACGGAATGATCAACTTCGCCACCTATTCCGAGGCTCGAGCGGCCAGCACCTCATTTCGACCAACGTTCCGCTTCTTCCACTGGCGGCTCAGCCTGGCTGGGACGCTGGGTTGCATGGGCGTCATCCTCGCCATCGACCCCTTGGCGGGTGCGGTCGCGGGGATCGCTGTCTTCAGTCTTTACCGCTACCTTCGGCGTTCATCGGAGCGATCCCGCTGGGTCGATAGCACGCGCAATTATCACGCTGCCGAGGTTCGGACGCACTTGAAGGCGATGGCGCCAAGCCACGAGCCTGGGCGGGACTGGCGGCCCTGCACGGTGGCGTTCGCATCCCGCGACCCGCTTCGTCGGGAGCATCTCGCCACCATGGCCTCATGGATCGAAGGCGGGGCTGGACTCTCCACTATGGTTCGGATCGTGCCTGGGCGCGGTCCGGTTGTGCGGAAGCAGGCCGCCAGGATCAACTTGGAAATCCAGCAAGAACTGGCCGCCGACGGACGAGGAGTTTTCGGTCGAGCCTTGGTGGCCGACACTTTGGAAGCGGGCGTCGCCTCAGCCCTACAAGGGCTCGGTATCGGCGAAGTCCGGGCCAATCTGGCGCTGTTCAGCGGATATGCCGACCACGGGGACGGAGGCGGCACCGACCAGAGCGGCTACGAAATTTTGGTGCAAACCGGACTCCGATTCGGCTGCAATGTTGCAGTTCTTCACGGCTCCCCCGATGCCTGGGCTCGAACCCCACTCCCCCAGAGTGGCGACAATACGATCCTGGTCTGGTGGGTCGATGACCGCAGCGGCCAGCTCCTGGTACTGCTGGCCTGGCTAGTCACGAGGGACTCCGCTTGGTCACGAGCGGCAATTAGGGTGCACGTTGCCAGTCCTCATGCTGAAGAGGGTGAACGAGTGCAGCGCCTCCTCGCTGAGGCACGTCTGCCTGCCACAGTGGTCGGCATCGTGAATGCCAACGATTTCCTCGCTGTTACCGCCGACGCCCAGTTGGTGCTGGCGCCCTTGCGGGTTCGCACGAACTCTCTGCTGGGCCCTGGCGATGTTCCGATCGTCGAGCTGTCCGACCGTCTGCCGATCACGTTGTTTGTCCAGCCAGCCGATGAGATCGAGCTGGATCTCCAGCCGGACGACACCAACCTTTCCAATCTGGCCATGGCTCGGGAGCGGGCCCAAGCGCTCACCGACAGAGCGAAACTCCTCGATACCCGGGCCGGCGAGCTATTGGTGGCGGCGGAGCTCGCCCGCATGACCATCGGCGAAAACAAGGAAACAGCCGCCAACGGCAACACTGCGGACACCTCCCCAGGACCCAACGAGTTGGCCGCCTCGGCCTACCGGGACTATGTGGATGCCCGATCTCGGGCAGATGAGGCGTGGCGACTCGTCGACGAACTGGACCCGACGAAGAACACCGAACCCGTTGATCCGTCCTTGTGGGTGGCGGCCCGGCGCGGTAACAAATCGATTTTTCACGGCCCCATCTGACCTAGATGTCGAGATGCGTCGGAATGGTTGCATACCAACCATTCCGAAGCGTGTCAGTCAGTGCCCGTGCTTCGCTTCGGATGGAGTAGCACCGGGCTCGCTCGCATGATCCAATTCCAGTCTGTCCATCACAGCCTCATCCTCCATGGAGGCATTCGGACCATATCCCAGCGTCAGAACGCCACCTTTGGCGCAACCGAGACACGTTCCCCAAACAACAATATTCATGTCCGCGGCGTCACTGGCGCCTTCGACGCGCCGATACCCGCTAACCACGAAGTCCGCTGCGTCGAACACCAACGAACACGAAGTGCACTTGATTTGGCCGTCGGGCTGCGGCAGGAACTGACCATCGAATCCCAGTTCTCGCAACTCCTGAAGGACCTCCAACAGAGTGGTAGCTCCCTGGGAAGGCTGGGCGGACGAAGTAGTCATGGCATCTCCTCAGCTCGGGCCGGCTCGATCCTATAAGACGGCCGATC
>JABDIY010000040.1 GCA_013003535.1 Acidimicrobiales bacterium
CTGGCATACCTGCCGGATCACGAGCCGGCTCTTGGCGTCAAGAATTTTCCGGACTCGGCGGAGTGGACGTCTGGTTTCGACCTGATGGACGGGGTCGACGTGTTGATTCACGACGCCCAATACACCAAGGAGGAGTACGCGATGCGGGTGGGATGGGGCCACAGCACCTTCGAGCACACGATGACGCTGGCAGCGATGGCAGGGGTGGGACGGCTCGTCACCTTCCACCACGACCCGGCCCACAGCGACGAGATGCTCGCCGAGATCCATTCCGCGCTGCAAAACCGGGATACTCCGTTCGAACTCATCCCGGGCCGGGCCGGCTACGTCCTCGAACTCTGACGCCAACGCCTGGAAATCTTGGGCGATCGGCACGGACCCGAATCCCATCAGATGGCCCATTTGCTGCCAGGGCCCCGACCGGTGACGGCCTGGGCCCTCGGCAAGCGTTTCTAGCGGGTGAACTCCTGCGTCTGCGGGTTCAGATGCGTCAGTTTGACGGCCTTGGCGAACTCCTTTCCGCTATAGCGGAAGACGTTCAGCCCTTCGGTGATGTTGGTTTCGTATATGAAGCCGTTGTAGTAGTACGACGACCACACGCCTCCAATCTCACAACCGGTGCCGCCGCAGAACGGTCCGCCTGGAGGCGCGATGGGCGGCGGATCACTGTATGCAAGCTCCACCGGGTTTTCGGGATCGGTGAAGTCCAACACGCCAGTGCCCGACTGATAGCTTCCATGCACCAGCAGGTCGCGGTCGTCGGTGGTAGGCACAATGTTGAAGTTGTGCAACGTGCAGTTCTCGATGTTCGTCTGGTCGCGAGGAATCGTCCACATTCCAAGCGGGTCACCATTCGCCGCGTCGTAGAAGAAATACGACTTGTCACTGGCGGGGTTGCTGGGCTGACAGGCAGCTTGGACACCGCCGCCGGGCTCGTGCCCGAAGACGATCGTGTCGCCGTCGTTCGAGAACTGGACCGAGTGGCCAATCCCGACGCCCGGCACAGACACCGACAACAGTTGATCGGGATTCGTGAGGCTGCCGGTCCCGGTCAGCGTCCACGATGTCCAGCCATCGTCGCCGGCGCACGCCGCCATCATGATGTCGCCGAGGATGACCCCGGTGTCGTGACAGTGACGCCCGGCCGGTTCCGTGCGGATATAGGCCGTTGCGGCGGGGTTCGCCAGCGGGACCTCGACGATGTCGATCCCGTCGCACTGGCTGCCCGAGTTATAGACCAGCAGCCTGTTGTTGGCCAGATCGGGAACGCCCGTAGCCGTGTGAGAACCGCACCGTCCCGGGATGGCTCCGGTGCTGAGGTCGACCGAAGCCACGAGAACCGGATCGTCTTTGTCGCTCACGTCGAACACGTGGAGGCCTTCGAACCCCTCTGGCACAGAGGCACCATCACATGTGGCGCCGAGCGACGCCGGGGAGTTCCATGACCTCACCAGGACGTTATCCCAGATGATGACATCACCCTGGTTGCCGGTACAGGAAGTGAACGACACGTGCTTCGGGTTGCCTGGTGCAGAGATGTCCCGGATGTTGAAACCGAGCCAGGACCCTTGGTAGGCGAATTTGCCCCAGAACGCGAGATCAGTATGGATATTCGGGTTGCCGATGGCCGGATTGAGCAAGCTGGCAGGCTCCACGATGTGACCCATCGGGTGCAGGTTCTTGGTTCTCGGGTCTGCGTCGTGATCGGCGCCAGCCGGCCCAGCCGCCAGCAGCACCCCCATCAATAACGCAGCCGCCAGCATCGCAGCGCGTTTCATTCCTGAGCGTCTCATGAGACGATCCTCCTGTGTGGTCTGAATCCCCTTACTCCCGGGGGCTTGATCGTGACACTACGCTACGCGGTCGGGCGGTGGCGCGTGATCCTGAAGATTCTGTTCCGTCCATTCGAGCTCACCCGGCGACTAGACATCTTTTCAGAGATCGGCCGGAGCGTCAATCTCGATCCCGATGTCCGCCCGAGCGCCTCCTCGTGGGTGGAAGTAGATTGGGTCACGAACACACCCCGAAAGGCAAGACACATATGAGAGAACGATTCAACAAGCTGATCGGCTTTTTCCGTGCGCTTGCCAAGGCCGAGCCTCGACCTCCGAAGCCTCTTGTCGAAGACAGCGACGAATTCAAGGCCGAAAAAGAGCGCCACCGGGGAATGCCCGGACCCACGTAATCACAAGGCCTCGAAAGCGCTAGACGCCCTTTTCCAAATGGTCCCCCGTCGGGAGGTCTCGAAGAGCCAGCTCTATGCAATGGTCCCCCGTCGGGAGGTCTCGAAGAGCCAGCTCTATGTAATGGTCCCCCGTCGGGAGGTCTCGAAGAGACCGAAGACGGGGGAAGGTACCGCTCGCCGCAAGGCGAGGGGTAGGGGGAACAAGAACCGACAACCTCAATCTCAAAACGAGAAGTGGCAGTGATTTCAAAGTTCAACCCAAGGGGCTCAAACACTCTGCGCATGCCACAAGAAAACACAGCTGCGCCCACGGCGCCCGCCTCCGGCGTTCGCCCGGGTCCAAATCACCTAGACATCGAAAAAAGCCGAATCGCAGGGATCCGACCTTTTTCTCGTAGTAGCGGGGGCGGAATCTTCAAAATTCTCTAACCAAGGGGCTCAAACACCCTGCGCATGCCACAAGAAGACACTGCTGCGCTCACGGCGCCCGCCTCCGGCTGGAGTTGCAAAGCAACTCCCCAGGAACGCGAAGCGTTCCCGTTCGCCCGGTTTCAAATCACCTATACATAGGAAAAGGCCGAACCGCCAGGGCTCGACCTTCTCTCTTCGTAGCGGGGCGGCATCAGCAACCCAAACCCAAGGGGCTCAAACCCCCTGCGCATGCCATAGATAAAAACTGCTGCGCTCACGGCGCCCGCCTTCGGCTGGAGTTGCAAAGCAACTCCCCAGGAACGCAAAGCGTTCCCGTTCGCCCGGGTTCAAATCACCTACACATAGGAAAAGGCGAACCGCCAGGGCTCGACCTTCTCATTCGTACCGGGGCGGCATGAGCAACCCAAACCCAAGGGGCTCAAAC
>JABDIY010000043.1 GCA_013003535.1 Acidimicrobiales bacterium
CACCACCCTCGTGACCGCAGTTGGCGAAGCCGGACTCGTCGACACCCTCAACGGCCCCGGCCCCTTCACCATCTTCGCTCCAACCGATGACGCCTTCGCCGCACTGCCCGAAGGAGCCCTCGACGCCATACTCGCCGACAAGGACCTCCTCACCGCAGTACTCACCAACCACGTAATCAGCGGCGACCTCAAAGCGGCCGATCTCGGAAGCGCCAGCACCCAGTCCGCACTCAGCACCGAAGAACTTAGCTTCAATGCTGAAGGCACGGTTGTGAATGGCATCGACGTCATCTGCTCCAACGTTCCCGTCGGAAACGGCACCGTCCACATCGTCGATCAGGTCATCCTTCCCCAGGCGGCCATCGATGCGCTGAACGGCTAGTCACCGTCAACTGGGGCGGTCCGGTCCCGTGGGACCGGACCCTCCACACGAGACCCTGCAAGTAGCCAGAGCCTGTGCTCTGGCTGCTTGCGTTTTCCGAGGCGTTCGTCGGCCGCGGTGCCGCAGGAGGCCTTATCAGCGAATCAGTGCTCTTCCCCGCAGATCAACCGATCGAGGCCGCGAAGTTGACCGGCCGGTCAACTTCTGTACTCTGGAGCAATGCCTGAAGCAGTAATCGTCGCCACCGCCCGTAGCCCGATCGGCCGAGCCTTCAAAGGTTCGATGAAGGATGAACGGCCGGATGACATCACCGCTCAGATCGTGAAGGCTGTTCTGGCCAAGGTTCCCGAGCTCGATCCCAACGAAGTAGAGGATCTGATGCTTGGATGCGGTTCGCCCGCCGGCGAACAGGGATTCAACATGGCCCGCGTCGTTTCGGTGTTGGCCGGGCTCCCCAACGTCCCCGGCGTCACGGTCAACCGTTACTGCTCTAGTTCGCTCCAGACCATTCGTATGGCGGCCCATGCGATCAAAGCTGGTGAAGGCGACACGTTCATTGCCGCAGGGACCGAATTCGTAAGTCGGTATGGAAACGGAGCCTCGGACAACGCAACCGCCGTGAACCCGGTCTTTGGTGAAGCCCACGCCCGTACGGAAAAGCGCGAACAGGGCGATGCGGAAAAGTGGACAGCCCCCGAGGGTCTCCCCGATATCTACATCTCCATGGGCCAGACCGCCGAAAACGTCGCCCAGATCGAGAACGTCACGCGAGAGGAGCAGGATCGTTGGGGCGTGCGAAGCCAGAACCGGGCCGAAGACGCCATCAATCGCGGGTTCTATGAGATGGATATCACACCGATCACGCTGGCCGATGGCTCCACCCTTGCCAAAGACGACGGCCCCCGTCCTGGGACCGAGTACGAAAAGATCAGTCAACTCAAGCCGGTGTTCCGTCCTGACGGCACAGTGACCGCCGGGAACGCCTGTCCGCTCAACGATGGGGCCGCTGCGGTGATCGTGATGAGCGACACCAAGGCCAAAGAACTTGGTCTCACCCCACTGGCTCGGATCATCAGCAGTGGTGTCACTGGCCTGAATCCTGAGATCATGGGGCTGGGTCCGGTCGAGGCGACCCGCATGGCGCTCGCTCGGGCAGGCATGACCATCGACGATGTGGATCTGGTCGAAATCAACGAGGCTTTCGCAGCCCAGGTGCTGCCTTCAGCCAAACATCTGGGAATCGACCACGACAAGCTCAATGTCAATGGTGGGGGCATCGCCCTGGGTCACCCCTTCGGCATGACGGGCGCCCGAATCATGACCACCCTCATCAACGGCCTCAAGGACTCCGACAAGACCATCGGTCTCGAGACCATGTGCGTGGGCGGCGGTCAGGGCATGGCCATGATCATCGAACGCCTCTAACGCGCCGCCCCCTCAAATTCCTGTTGAGAGCCACACTGGATGTGGCTGTGACACCGGCAGAACGTCGTTTTGTGGCTGTAGACAGGAATTTGGTTCAGTCGATCAACCCCACACCACCGGCTCGGTGAGGCGGAAGTGGCG
This sequence comes from Acidimicrobiales bacterium, assembly GCA_013003535.1. Taxonomy (GTDB): domain Bacteria; phylum Actinomycetota; class Acidimicrobiia; order Acidimicrobiales; family SZUA-35; genus JABDIY01. The sequence goes on from JABDIY010000043.1 coordinate 1,949, forward strand.
CGTCGCAGCGTTGAGACTCTCCAATACGTCAGAATCGAGGACCACTTCTGTCGCCTGAACCGCATCAGCCAACTGCTCGGGCCGACTGGCGCCGACGATTGGAGCGGTAACTGCGGGGTTCGTCAACGCCCAGGCGATTGCCATCGTGACCATTGACATGCCCGCCGCTTCGGCCAGCGGACGCAACGCCTCCACGCCGGCGAACTCGGTGTCTTTCCAGTACCGCTCGTTGTAGTAATCACCGGGAAGATCCAGACCGAACCGGGTGCCCTCCGCCGCGGGCTGATCAGCCCGGTGCTTGCCCGAAAGCATCCCCCCGGCAAGAGGGTTGTAAGGAATCACCGCCAAGCCCTCGGCGGTACACATCGGCAGGAGTTCGTGTTCGATCTGTCGATAGAGGAGGCTGTAGCGGGGCTGTACCGACGCGAATCTTGCCCATCCATGCAGCTCGGAGACGCCGAGGCTGCGAGCCAGTAACCATGCGGGCCAGTTGCTCACGCCGATGTAGCGAACCTTGCCCGCAGTGACAAGATCATTTAGCGCCCCGAGCGTTTCTTCGAGCGGTGTCTCGAAGTCGGGCCCGTGAAGCTGGTAGAGATCAAGGTAGTCGGTGCCGAGACGACGCAAGCTGTTCTCACACGCCTCGAGGAGATGCTTACGGGAATTGCCGCGGTCCCAGGGTCGTGTCCCCATCGGGGCATTGCCCTTGCTGGCGAGGATGAAGTCGTCTCGCCGGCCCTTCAACCAGCGTCCGACGATTTCCTCTGTTCGTCCCTGCCGCTCGTCTCCAGCCGAGGCGCCCATGGGGTATGCATCGGCTGTATCGATGAAGGTGATACCCGCCTCTCCGGCAGCGTCGAGGATCGCTCGGCTTCTGGCCTCATCGACCTGAATCCCGAACGTCATCGTTCCGAGGCAGAGCTGCGACACCTTGAGGCCGGTAGACCCAAACCGAACATATTCCATCCCGAAGTATGCCTTCGGCGTGGGTTGCGGCCGCAAGCTGACATTCACGACGTTCGTCAATAACTATTGAACAACTCGAACCGGGCACTTCTATCCCTCGACTTCTCCCGATACTGACGTCCCTCGGCCGTAGGGGACGAGAAGCCCGAACGGGACAGCAATCGGCTTGTTCCCGCTCGAATGACCACTCTTCAAGAAGGGACCATCTCAACTATTGGGAGCTGTGATTGGCGCCACGATGGCTTCCGTTGCTGTGATGAGATCACGGGGAGAGACAGCGATTTCCAGACCTCGACGACCGGCGCTGACGTGCATGAGTCCCAAACTCGCAGCTGTTTCGTCGATCACGGTAGGTAGCCGTTTGCGCTGGCCGAGCGGGCTGATGCCACCCAACACATAACCAGTGGACCGTTCCGCCCGCAGGGGATCAGCCATGACCGCCTTCTTTGCACGGAACGCCTTGGCCACCGCTTTCAGATTCAACCGCTGGGTTGCCGGGACAACTGCGACGGCCAGGCCGAACCCCGCCAGTTCCACTACGAGGGTCTTGAAAACTACGGCCGGATCGAGTGCAAGCGCTTCGGCTGCCTCCAGCCCGTAGCTATCGGCGGTGGGATCATGTTCATAGGACAGGAGCTCGTGGCTTATCTTGGCGCGGCGGAGCGCTTCAACGGCCGGAGTCACGATTCAACCATATGCTCCCGCTAACCACACGGTCCCGGCTGATTGCTGCGAACGATATTCCTGTACCCACCCACATTCGGACGATCTTGCCATTCCAGAGCCACACTAGGTGTGGCTGTGGACAGGAATTTCGGGCAGGTGGTGTTGTTAGTAGTCGATGCCTTTTTTGGCGACGATGCCGCGGTCGAACGCGTGTTTGATGACCTTCATCTCGGTGACCGTGTCCGCAACATCGATCACTTCTTGGGCCATGTCCCGGCCGGTGATCACCATGTTGGTTTTGACAGGGCGACCGGCGACCGCAGCGGCCACGTCAGCCGGATCGATCCAGCCCCAGGTCATCGCATAGGAGATTTCGTCCAACACGATAAGGCGATGCTCGCCACGACCGATCAGTTCTTTGGCGAACGCCCATGCCGCCACGGCCATCGCCCGCGATTCATCCAGGTCGTCTGAATCCCAGGTGAAGCCGTCGCCTGCCGCGAACCACTCCACGCCCAGCTGCCGGCACATCTTCTCCTCCCCTACCTGCCAGTCCCCGCTCTTGAGGAACTGCACGACGGCCACCGGCCAATCCAGTGCAAGGCTTCGAAGCACAACGCCAAAGGCGGCACTGGATTTTCCTTTGCCGTGCCCTGTATTGACCACAACTACGCTGGGCGCAATTGTAAATTGATCCTTCTTGGGTTTGTCGGTAGGGATCTCGTTCTCAGCCATTTGTGTCGCTCTCGTTCTTAACCATTGGTATCGATTGCTACTTTCTCTGCTGCTCGTGTTGTTGGCGAGCCGGGTTCTGCTACTTGACCAAGATTGCTTCCGATCGGAACCAGCACCGGAAGACCATCGGGTCCCTCGATCCGATGCATCGTTGCGCCGAAGTGCCTGCTGAGCACGGAGGGTTGCATGATGTCATCCGCCGATCCTTGCGCGACGACGCCACCATCGCCCAACAGGACGAAGTGGTCGCCGTAGCGAGCGGCCGATGTGAGGTCATGAAGGGCCGAGACCACGGTGAGACCCTCGGTATGAGCCAGTTCACGGACCAGCTCCAACACGGCCATCTGCCTGCCTACATCGAGCGATGTGGTTGGCTCATCCAACACGAGGATCTGGGCATCCTGGCACAAGGCCCGGGCCAACACCACACGCTGGGCTTCGCCCCCGCTGAGTTCCGAAAGCAGCCTGTCGGCAAAGGGCGCAACGCTGAGGCGGGTCATTGCGGCAGCAGCGCTGGCGCGATCGCTCTTGCTCTCGCTACGCAGCCACCCGAGATGTGCGGTGCGGCCCAACAGCACATACTCTGCCACGCTCATCCCCGGCGGAAGTTCCGGCTTCTGCGGAACAAATGCGATGAATGTGGAGCGTCGCTTCGCCTCCGTGGTCGGAAGGGGAAACGTTACCGCCCGCGACCCCGGCCCAATACCCACGATCGCCGCAAGCAAGCTGGACTTACCAGCACCGTTCGCACCAAGGACCACGGTCCACTGACCAGTCGGAATCCGAAGGCTCACGTGGGATAGAACCGTTCGGTCGCCATAACGAATCACCAGGTCGTCAATCTGAACTGCGGTCACCGAGGTCACGTCCTCCTCCTCATAGCGCACCGGCCCGGCTCCGCCACAGCAAAACGGCAAAGAACGGCGCACCAACAAAAGCGGTGATCACTCCGATACCAACCTCGGCCGGCGAGATGACCGTTCGGCTCAACCAATCAGCCGCAATCAGGAACGCCGCTCCGCCGATGGCTGAGAGCGGCACAACCGCACGATACGACGAGCCGGCGACCAACCGAACGGCGTGCGGGACGACCAGGCCAACGAATGCGATCAGGCCGCTCACTGATACTGCGGCGGCGGTGAGTAGCGACGATGCGATGATGACGATCAACCGAATGCGGTGCGGCTGGGCGCCCAGAGTAAGGGCCTCGGACTCTCCGACCCGTAGGACATCGAGCTGCCGACGCAAGACAAAGAGCACCCCGCCGCAGATGGCGAGATAGAAGCCCACAATGCCGACTCGTTCCCAGTTGGCAGTGATCAGCGTTCCGAATAGCCATGCAAGAATCGAACGCTGAGCGGTGATGTCTCTACTGAGCAGCAAGGTTTGGAGAGCCGTGAAGAACGAGGCGGAGGCGATCCCGGCCAGGAGGAGCGATGCGGTTTGGCCGGGGGCGGCGCGTCCGATGGTCATCGCCATGGCAACCGCAACGAGAGCTCCTACGAACGCCAACAACTGCACCGAACCGAACGGACCAAGCGCCACATCGATGTCGAAAACAAACGCTACCGAGGCACCGAGGCCGGCACCTGCCGCGATCCCGAGAAGGAATGGATCGGCCAGGGGGTTCCGAAACACTCCTTGGTAGCCAGCGCCGGCGACGGCCAGCGATGCACCAACCATCCCTCCGAGCACTACCCGAGGCAGTCTCAGCTGGAGCAAAATGGTGGCCTGACGGTCGCTGAGCCCAGAATCCACGGCGACGAAGGGAAGCGAATCGAGGAGCTCACGGGCGACCCCCCAGACCGGCAAGCCAGCGGCTCCGGTGCCAAGGGAGAGAAGGCACACTGCGGCCAGAACGCCAACGAAGACGCCCGTCGTCCCCAGCGGCAACCGAAACGACCGGGCCAGTGCTCGCGCACCGGGGTGGGTCACTTCGGCTGCGGGCATTATCATCCCGTCTTCACTGCCGTGGCGATGTCGGCCATCTGCTCCACGTATTCAGCGATCCGGGGGCCCCACCGGGAGGCGATGTCGGCATCAACCTGCTCGATAGCACCATTGGACACAGCGCTAATGGCATCCCAGCCGGGGCGGGCCGCTACGTCTTGGGCGGTGTAGCCCACCTGGTCAGTGATGATGATCAGCTGGGGGTCGGCTTCCACGATCGACTCTGGGGTTAATTGGGGGTACCCGAAACCATCAGGGTCGGCCGGGTCGGCGATGTTTTCGAAACCGAGTTGATTGTAAATATCGCCGAGGAACGAAGCCGAGCTGACGCTGAAATACGTGTCGTCGAGTTCGTGGTAGATGCGCAATGAGTCCGTACCGGTGGTTCGAGCCAGTGCAGCATCGACCCGTTGGCGAATCTGTCCAACGACCGCCGCTGCCTCGTCGACGTTGCCCGTAGCGAGTCCGATCTCGGCGATTTGACGGTAGGTGTCTTCGAGGCTCAGTGCGCCCCCCTGTATCAGGACCGGGACATCCAGGAGCGAGAAGGCCTCGGTCAGAGCATTCTCCGGATCGAAGCTGGTGATGACCAGGTCTGGTTCATACGTACTGATCGCCTCAAAATTGGGCTCGAAGGCACTGAGGTCGGTAATCGGTGCTTCGGCCGGGTAGTTGGAGAAGCTATCTACCGCAATCACCTGTGCGCCGGCGCCGACGGCGAAGAGGATCTCGGTGGCAGTAGCCGACAAACTAAGAATACGCTGGGGCCGGTCAACGATCGTTACCGTCCCGTTCAACGTGTCGAGCGAAATCGGAAAGTCAGTGATTACGGCCTCGGTCGTAGTCTCGGCCGCGGTTGTCGTAGTTGTTTCGGTCGACTCAACGATGGAGGACGCGGCTTGGTCGTCATCGCTTCCGCCACAAGCTGCGCTCAACAACGTGAACGCTGTCACCAACAGCAGCGGGCGGGTGAAAAGGTTTCTCAATTTGGTTTCCTACCTCGGGAAGGCCCACCGAAATCGGCTGGACGGTTGATCGGCCCCAGGCGACCTGGCTTGTCCTCCGCTGGTGGTTAACACCAAGAGGCATGACAGTTGCGGGACAGCGCCGGAATCACACCGGACTTCGCTGGGTTCAAGGCCTCTGACGAGGCGGATCAAAGGATACCAGGGACGGGCGCTGGTGCTCGTGCGGCAACTATTGCCAGCTGCAAATACGGTCTGACGCCGAAGCGCCGTCAGGGCAGGTGACAGCCGTCCAGTTTGCGAATGTCCCGAGCACCGGCGTGCCCGAGGCATCCTCGAGGTCTACCTCGTTCATGGCCGTCCCCGAGAGATTGAGTCCGGCAATTGACGCCCCGCTGGCACTGACCGCCGACCAGGTGCCATCGCGAGCGAAGGCATCGCTCAGGTTGATCTGGTCGATGTCGACCTTGTAGAACGACACTCGATCGAAGTTGGCGGCGCCGGCGTTGACTGAGATCAATTCAGAATCGGTGATCGTGGCGTCGGCGAAATTGGCGCCTTCTAGATTGCTCTCGTTGAACTCGACGTCGTCAAGGCTCGAGCGACTGAAGTTCGAGCCGCTCACGTCGGTCCACATGAATTCCGTGCCGACCAGGTCGGTTCCTGTGAAGTTGGCACCGATGGCCGAGACGTCTCGGAAGATGGAATCTGTGAGGTCGGCACCGGAGAAGTTCGCTCCGTTCAGGTCCGAGTCGCGAACCCTCGCATCGCTCAGATCAGTTCCATCGAAGTTGGCTCCCGCCAGCGAGCCATAGCGGATTTCGGAACCGGACAAGTCAAACCCCGCCAAATTTACGCCCGTGAGATCACACCCGGAGAGATTGACCCAGCCGGCATTCCGGAACTGTGAGGCGGTCAGATCGGGAGAGCCAAGGCATGTCCGGATGCTCCCTGGTAGCAAGCCGTCGGGCGGATTCGGACCGGCCGGCGCGGTCGTCGTTGCCGGGCGCTGCGACGTTGAGGTTGTGGTAGGAGGGGCCGCCGTCGTTGACGACCTAGGAACCGTCGATACCGGTTCGGTGGTAGTGACCGTGAGAAGAGTCCCGAGAGTAGAGGGGGGCGTGACTGTTTCGTCTCCCCTCGTTGGCGTAGTCGTGGTCCGCAATTGCATTGTGGTGGTGACCTCAAGGCTTGTGACGGTGACTTCGGATCCAGCAACAGTGGTCGAGGG
>JABDIY010000047.1 GCA_013003535.1 Acidimicrobiales bacterium
GACCCACCACGAGCACCACCACGACGACCACGCCCACCATGGGCCTGAGGGCATCCTCAAATACATCTGGTCGACCGACCACAAGATGATCGCCATGCAGTACCTCTTCACCGGCATGGCGATGGCGGTGATCGGTGGCTTCATGGCCTACGTCTTCCGGATGCAGCTCGCCTTTCCGGGGTTGCCGGTCCCCGGCTACGGCGTGGTTTCACCAGGCGAGTACAATTCCCTGGTCACGAACCACGGCTCCATCATGATCTTCTGGGTGGCGATGCCCGTGCTCATCGCCGCCTTCGGGAACTACCTGATCCCCCTGATGATCGGGGCGGACGACATGGTGTTCCCCAGGATCAACCGACTGTCGTTCCAGGTGTTTTTCGTCAGTGCCGTGCTGATCCTGGTTTCCCTGTTCGTAGAGGGAGGGGGCTTCGCGGGAGCTTGGACCGCCTATCCACCACTCTCCGCGAACGAGGCTTACAACCTCACACCATTGGGGAGTAGCCTCTGGCTCATTGCGGTGGCGCTGGAGTTCGTCGCCTTCCTACTGGGCGGTATCAACTTCATTGTCACGCTGATGAACGGCCGAGCGCCGGGCATGCGGGCGTTCGATGTGCCGGTGGTCGTTTGGATGATCGTCATCGCCAGCATTCTCTTCATGCTGTCGGTTGGGCCTCTCATTGCCGGCGCGGTCATGCTGCTCTTCGACCAGACGCTCGGAACGGGATTCTTTGACCCTGGCCGCGGCGGAGACCCGATCCTCTGGCAACACTTGTTCTGGTTCTTCGGGCATCCCGAGGTCTACGTGGTGCTCCTCCCGGCCATGGGCGTCGTTGCGGAGATCATCACCACCTTCTCCCGGAAGAAGCTCTTCGCCTACCGCACGGTGATCTTCACCGTGGTGGCCACCGGCGTCCTCAGCTTCTTCGTTTGGGCCCACCATCAGTTCATCGCGGGGATTGACCCCCGGATGGCGAATCTGTTCACGATTACGACGCTGTTGATCTCGGTGCCCATCGCCGAGCTCTGCTTCGTGTACATCGCCACGCTCTACGGCGGGTCCATTACCCTGAATACGCCCATGCTCTGGGCGCTGGCGTTCATCGCCGAATTTCTCATCGGCGGGGTGACGGGGATCTTCCTGGGAGCGGCCGGGGCGGACGTGTTCTTCCACGACACGTACTTCGTGCTGGCCCACTTCCACTACACGTTCTTCCCTATTGCCATCATCGGAACGTTCGCCGCCTTCACGTACTGGTTCCCGAAGATGTTCGGGAAGATGATGGACGACCGTTTGGGCAAGATCCACTTCTGGGGCACCATTATCCCCTTCAACTTCATCTTCATCCCGTTGTTCGTCCTGGGGATGGGCGGTCAGCACCGGAGGATCTACAACTACAATCACTTCCCGTCCTTGGCCGTGGACTGGATGCAGAACACGCGCATCATGGCCACAGTGGCGCTTCTCGTGATGTTGGTGTTCCAGGTGGTCTTCTTCGTCAACGTGATCAGGGCCTGGCGCTCGGGTGAACCGGCGCCGAAGAACCCCTGGAAGGCCAATTCCCTGGAATGGACCACCGAGTCGCCTCCGCCCCACGGCAACTGGCCCCCTTCCGAGCTCCCCAACGTGTATCGGGGCCCCTACGAATACAGCCATCCTGACCGAGAAGAGGACTTTTGGCCTCAGAACCTTCCCGCGTGAGGCGTAGCCCGTGAAGCCGATCGCAACGACACGAAGCGCCACCGGAATCGAGACCGGAAAGCTGGCGGTGTGGTGGGTGCTGGCCTCGGAAGTGGTCATTTTCGGTGGCTTGCTCGCCTCCTACGTGATGCACCGGCTGGGCCATCCCGAGTGGGCGGATGCTGCGGCGGTGACCAACACCACCATCGGCGCGGTCAACACGTTCGTGCTCCTGACCTCAAGTCTGACCGCAGTGTTGGCGCACCAGGCCGCCGAACGTGGCGATGGCCCCAGAGCTGCCCGCTTTCTGGGCTTCACGATCCTGGGTGCGCTCACCTTCATCGGCATCAAGGCATACGAGTGGTCGTACGAGATCTCCCACGGCTACACGATCATGTCCAACACGTTCTGGTCGTTCTACTACACGGCCGCTGGACTCCACGCGCTGCACGTCATCGCGGGCGCGATCATCATGGGGTTCGTGGCCATGGACGCCCGGAAGAACCTCGAATTGCACCGCGTAGAGCTCATCGGCATCTACTGGCACTTCGTCGATGTGGTCTGGATCTTCCTCTTCCCGTTGCTCTACATCGCCAAGTAGGCGGATCACCATGGCAGATCATTCCAGCGAGCATCACGGCGACGGTCACTACGTCAAGATCTATCTGATCTTGCTGGGCCTGCTGATCGTGAGCATCCTCGGGCCCGAGCTCGAGATCCAGATCGTTACGCTGATCACGGCATTCGGCGTGGCGGTGATCAAGGCGAATCTGGTCGTCAGTCACTTCATGCACCTCAACGTCGAGAAGCCCATCATCAAGTGGATTCTCGGCGCATCCGTGGTGCTGATGGCTCTGATGTGGGCGGGCGTGGCTCCCGACGTACAGAACCACGAGGGACACCAGTGGGAGAACCTGGCCGCTCAAGCTGCCGTCGAGCGTGGGATCGAAGATCCTGAAGATCATGCAGAGGAAGAGGCCGTCGATCACGAGGGAGAGGAGGTCGCGGCCGCTGTGATCGGACCACCGCCGACCCACGGGCCACTCCCCGGCGGGTACAACTTTACGCATCTGGTCTTCTGGACGGTGGTAGGGATGGTGGCCGTGGGCACCAACGCGGTGGCCATCATCCTTTCCGTCGGGGCCGGGCTATTGGCGTTCGAGACCATCAAGGGGGACGAGAGCAGTGGCTGACGCCCGAGTCCTTCCGTTCCGGCCCAGACCCCAGCGTGGCAAGAAGCTGGTGTCGGACAGCGTGGCCGGGATGCTCCTCTTCATCTTCACAGAGATCATGCTGTTCGCCGGGTTCATCTCGGCGTTCGTGATCGTGAAGGCCAGAGCGGTGGGTTCGGTTTGGCCGCCGCCCGGCCAGCCCCGACTCCCGGTGGAGAGCACTGCGGTGAATACGGCCGCCCTGCTGGCGAGCGGTTTGATCCTCTTCCTCGCCCATCGGGCCTACTCGAAAGGGGATCGGCGGATCGAGGGCCGACTCGCCACGGCGGTCTTTCTGGGTGGTCTTTTTGTGGCCTTGCAGGGCCGCGAGTGGGTCGCTCTCCTGGCCGAGGGTCTGACCCTCACGTCGTCGTCGTACGGCGGGTTCTTTTACGTCATCGTGGGGGCCCATGGCCTCCACGCCCTGTGCGCCATCGCCGCCCTGGTCTGGGTCTGGCGGCGTCTCCAACACGGGCATCTGCGCGCCGAGACGCTGTCGGCGGTCGCGTTGTTCTGGTATTTCGTGGTCCTGGTCTGGCCCGTGCTCTACGTCCAGGTGTACCTGGCATGAGGGGCCGTAGCTTGCTTCTGGCGCTGGCTTTCCTGGTACTGCTTCCGGACGTGGTGATGGCCTGTCCGGTCTGCTTCGACCGGGACGACGAGGCCCGGATCGCGTTCCTGGCCACGACGGCTCTCCTGACGTTCCTCCCCCTCGGATTGGTGGTGGGCACCACGGTCTGGCTCCGGAAGCGGGCCCAGGACCTGGACGACGACGAGGACTAGGAACGAAGAGCGGCGGACAGGGCAGCGCGTGCCCTTTTGTGCACGACTCGG
>JABDIY010000061.1 GCA_013003535.1 Acidimicrobiales bacterium
ATTTAGGGCTTCTGTGCGCCCGCAGCTTCATCAGGATCGGTACCGAACTGGCAGGGATGGTGATCGCCGGCGGAATCCGTCCTGAGGAGTGGCCGCCACCTTCTGAGCAAATGAGCCGCCTGACCGAGCGGCTTGACCTGCCGTTCGAGGACCTGGCTCCTCACATCGATGAGGTCTATCACCTTGACGAGTCCAGCCAACACCGCATCGTCGACACGCTCCCCAAGGTGGCGGACCTAATGTCTAGTACCGCCTCCCTTAGGGGCACCGCAGCGGAGTTGACGGAGCATCCCAGTCAACGGACCCGCACATGAGAGACACCAAGAGGCAGGAGACGTGATGGGGCCCATGTCACCTGACTCGACCGGCGGCGACACCCTGTGACGATTTCTGGCATTGCTCGCGCGATGGGGTGGCGTCGGAGAGAGGACAAGTATCAGTGCGTGTCATTTTGGACATAGCCGCCAATATGTCTCGCATCACGACAGCAATACGAGATCGCGGTCTTCGGCGAACCGCTCAGAGTGTCCTCGATGTAGCGACCGACGCTCGATTCGAACGTCGGTATCGTGTCGATACTGCCGGCACGACCTCACTCGCACAGCTCTCCGTAGACAGTGACAACTGGGACCCGGGCGGCCGCTACCAGCCGATCCGAGTCCGCCACATGCGGCATCTCCTCTCTCGAATCCCGGAGGGACACCGGAACACCTTCGTCGATTTCGGCGCCGGAAAGGGGCGAGCGCTCTTGGTTGCCAACTTGTGCGGGTTCCCAAGGGCGGTCGGAGTTGAGTTCGCATATGAGCTATGTGTCGCCGCCGAGCAAAACTTGCTCGCCTTCGAGGCCAGCACCGGCTGTCCCACCGGCATCGAGATAGTCCACCAGGACGCCACAAGCTACCAAGTCGAGCCCGACCAAAACGTGTTCTACTTCTACAGCCCATTCGGGGCGGACCTTCTGAAACTCGTGGTCGATAACATCGAAGCGTCGCTCCGGCGAACACCGCGTCCGGTGTGGATCCTCTATAGCAACCCAAAAGGCCGCAGAGTGATCGACCAAAACGCGGCCTTTCTCGAAGTGTTCACAGAGACCTGGGGTGGGATAGAGACTGTGGCGTACGCAGCAGCGGAACGGCGATACTAGGCGTCAGAGCGACGGTGACCGACGTGGAGGGCGGCGCCTTCGGACGTGTCAGTAACCCATGTGGCCTCCACGTCGCCATCGGGAATCATCCTCTTGTGGAGCGTCACCAAATCGAAGAGCACCGGAAGCTGTGTGCTACATCTGGACTGCCCAGTCACCTGATGCCCAGCTATTTAGGGCTTCTGTGCGCCCGCAGCTTCATCAGGATCGGTACCGAACTGGCAGGGATGGTGATCGCCGGCGGAATCCGTCCCGAGGAGTGGCCGCCACCTTCTGAGCAAATGAGCCGTCTGATCGAGCGGCTTGACCTGCCGTTCGAGGACCTGGCTCCTCACATGGATGAGGTCTATCACCTTGACGAGTCCAGCCAACAACGCATCGTCGACACGCTCCCCAAGGTGGCGGACCTCATGTCTGGTTTCGCCTCCCTTAAGAGCGCCGCAGCGGGCGGGACTGAGCATCCCAGTCAACGGACCCGCACCTGAGAGACACCAAGGGGCAGGAGACGTGATGTGGCCCATGTCACGTGACTCGACCGGCGGCACATCCCGTCGCCATTTCTGGCATTGCTCCCGCAGTGACTCTGGTCGGAGCATTGCTCGCCGGCGTCATCCTTGTCGTGCTCGTTGTCCTAGCCGTGGGGTGGCGGCAGAGAGGGGCGGATCAAGTGGATTCGGCGCCCGGCCGTGAGATGATCTTGACCGTCCGCTCGATGGAAGTGTAATAATAGGCTCCAGGATGATTGAGAGGAGGGGCGTATGACCAGGGGAGTGTGGAACCGGCACCTCGGGTTTCTGATTGGCCTTGTCTCAGCGTTGGGTCTGCTGGTCTCGGCTTGCGGTGGTGACGGGGCTCTCGGGGTGGGTGACGCTGCTCCGGATTTTTCGCTGAGCGCGGCGGAAGGCGGGAGTGTGGCGCTCGATGGTTACCACGATCAGGCCGTTCTTCTCTACTTCCATATGGCCGATGGTTGACCGCCTTGCATGCAACAGATCGTGGATCTGGAGAATGACAATCAGTTTGCAGGCTTGGACGTCGAGTTGGTCAGCATCGCCTTTG
>JABDIY010000065.1 GCA_013003535.1 Acidimicrobiales bacterium
CAAGAGGTGGCGGCCAGACGATCTGCGGCGCACCGGAGGGACCGCTGAGAGCTGCTGCCTTCCGGCCCTGACTCGGTTCACGGGATCCAGTCGCACAGGGTCCGACCGCCACCTCTCGAGACAGGAAATGAATTCCTGTTACGATGAGTGTTCTCGGACCTGTATCCTAGGGACTGCATTTCAGAGGGCAACCTTTTGAAAGCAAATGGAGGAGTACGAAAGCGGCCGAACCGGCACGCTTGGAAAGCGTGTGTAGGGAAACCTACCGTGGGTTCGAATCCCACCTCCTCCGCCAAGAAAACCGATGAGGCGCCCTACGCTGATTCCATGGGACTCTTCAGCTGGATCCTCGGTGGGTTGATCGTTGGGCTCATTGCGCAATTCTTGGTGAAGTCGCCGAACGATCTCGGCTGCGTGGGGACGATTGTTCTTGGCATCGTCGGTTCGGTCGTGGGCGGGACCCTCATCAACGTGCTTCAAGGAGATGGGCTGCAGTTTGCCGCCTCTGGATTCCTGGGGTCGATCTTTGGCGCCGTCGTACTCTTGGTGGCGGCTCGCCTTTTCAGTCGCAGCAGCTGACGGGCTAGAGGGTGGGTTCGAGGTCGCCGCGGACCAGGGTGGTGTACAGCTCGGAGTACAAGCCGACGTTCGCCATGAGCTCGGTGTGTGTACCTTTGTCCACCAGATGGCCTTGGTCCAGTACCAGGATCAGGTCGGCGTCGGTGATGGTGGAGAGTCGATGGGCGATCACCAGAGCGGTTCTCCCCCGCAGGGCTTCGGCTAGGGCCTGTTGCACCAGGGATTCGTTCTCGGAGTCCAATGAACTTGTGGCCTCATCGAGGATCACGATGGCCGGATCTTTCAGAAGCATTCGAGCGATGGAAAGTCGCTGCTTCTCGCCGCCGGACATGCGGTAGCCCCGGTCGCCGACCACGGTGTCCAGACCACCCGGTAACTTTTCGATCGTGTCCCAGATTTGGGCGGCCCGGCAGACCCGTTCCAGATCCTCCCTCGTGGCATTGGGTTTGGCGTAGAGCAGGTTGTCTCGAATGGATTCGTGGAATAGGTGGGGATCCTGTACGACCACACCGATAGCGGCCCGGAGCGAGTCCTGGGTGACGTCCCGAACATCGTGGCCATCGATCAGCAGGGCGCCGCCCGTCACGTCATAAAGACGGGGGACGAGATTGGTGATCGTGGTCTTGCCAGCCCCGGACGGGCCCACCAACGCCACCAGTTGGCCGGGCTGGATGGTGACCGAGAGGTTGCGGATGACTGGCGGACTGTCCTCGTCGGACAACGTGGAACTCTGCGTTTCGAGGCTGGGGATGATTGTCTCGGTGCTGTCCGGGTAACGAAAGGTGACGTCGTTGAATTGGATTTCACCGCTCGGCCGGGGGAGCTCCAACGCGCCAGGTTTGTCGGTGAGCGGGCTGGGCGCATCGAGGACTTCGAAGACACGGTCGAAGCTGACCAATGCAGTGAGCACGTCGATGCGGGCGTTGGTGAGACCGGTGAGCGGGGTGTAGACCCGTCCGATCAGCAGGCCCATGGTCACGAGGTCGCCGGGGTCGATGGACTTCTGGATGGCGAAGTAGCCACCTAGGCCATACACGAGCGCCGTTCCTATGGCGCCAAGTAACGACAACATGATCATGAAGCTGCGGGTGAAGAGGGCTGACTTGATGCCGATGTCACGAACCGCAGCGGCGCGTTCGCTGAACATTTCGGCTTCGTCGTTCTGTCGTCCGAACAGCTTCACCAGCAATGCGCCGCTTACGTTGAACCGCTCAGTCATCGTGCTGTTCATCTGGGCGTTGTGGTCCATGCTTTGGCGCGTGAGATTCTGCTGCATCTGGCCGATCTTGCGATATGGCGCAACGAACAGCGGCGTGATGATCAGGGCCAGCATGGTGAGGCGCCATTCGATCACGAACATCGCGAACACCGTGGTGACCAACACGATCACGTTGCTCACCACCGTGCCGAGCGTGGCGGTGAGTGCCCGTTGGGCGCCGATGACATCGCTGTTGAGGCGGTTGGTGAGCGTGCCGGTTTGGGTTCGGGTGAAAAACGCCAGCGGGAGGCGTTGGACGTGATCGAACAGTTGGGTTCGCAGGTCGAAGATCACTCCCTCACCGATCAACGACGACCAATAGCGCTCGAAAAGCGACACCGCAGCTGACGCCAAAGCGGCGAGAACGATGAAGAATGCGAACCACGCCAACAGACCAGTGTTCTCATCGGGAATCGCATCGTCGATGATCCGGCCGAACAACAGTGGCGGCACCAGACCCAGCAGCGCTTGGGCGATGACAGTGACCAGAAAGCCAACGACCATGCCTCGGTACGGTCGAGCGAATCGCCAGACGCGGCGGGCGGAGTCACGATCGATCTTCGCGTCCTTCATCGATTCTCTGTCGCGGGGCCAGAGTGAATGCATACTCATCATGGGAGCTTCAGGCTACCGAGTATCGCCTGCCCGTAATCCTGTAATCATTGGCACGTGCGCAGATGGTGCCGGCGACTGAGGGTGCTACCCTCACCGGCGGAAGGTTGCCAGAGTGGACGAATGGGACGGTCTCGAAAACCGTTGTGGTGTTTCGCATCACCATGGGTTCGAATCCCATACCTTCCGCCACTACATTCTCTGATTCAAATTCCTGTTCATACCCACTGGTTCAGCACAGGAATTTGCCGCTGCTTTTCTACTTCGTGGGCTTCGCCCGCTTAGTGGGCTTTGGTTTCAATGTCTTGGCGTAGTCGTAGCTTGCCTGGAGCCACCGGGCTGTTTCGTCTGGTTGATTCAGGAGCATTTCGTCCGGCACCGCAACGTATTCCTTCATGACCGTGTCATAGCTCACCGCAAGATGCGAATCGAAGGCGGCAATGAAGTCCTCACGCTCGGCCTTCCCGAGGCGCAGCGCTAATTCCCCCTCCTTGCCCAGAAAGCTGAACATGTTGCCGTTGAGCGAGGAGTAGGGGTTGGCGGCGCCTTTGTGCTCTTCACCGATCACTGTCATGAGCGCCGCATCGTAGGCTGCCAGCGCTTCGCTGGGTCCTTTGTACTTGGGGGTCATGCTCCGAGCCTACGCTAGAACGATGGAACCTGAACCCACGGTTGCGAACGCTCCAGCATGGGTGCGTGGTCAACTTGAACCGTTGGCCGTTCCTGAAGATGCGGCTCCGATGGCTGCCTACATGAAGGATCAGTTTCCGTTCCTGGGGGTGAAGACACCGGCTCGTCGAGCGGCGAGTAAGCCGCTGCTCAGTGCTGCCAAGGCGTGGACCGCACATGAGATTCTCGATGTCGCAGATGCGTTGATGGCTGAGCCGGAACGCGAATTCGCCCAGGTCGCTGTGGACCTCGTGCGGGCCAACGTCAAAGCCGTCACGAGCGAGGATCTCGACCGGCTTCGACATCTGATCCAGACCAAGTCATGGTGGGACACCGTGGATGCGTTGGCCGTTCATGGCGTCGGCGCCGTCGTGAAGTCAGATCGACAACTTCAGGTGGTCATGGACCAGTGGGTCGACGATGATGACATCTGGGTGGCTCGAACAGCCATCCTTCATCAGCTCCTCTGGAAGACCGATACCGATGCGACACGGCTCTTCCACTATTGCGACGTACGGGCCGCGGACCAGGAATTTTTCATTCGCAAGGCACTCGGTTGGGCGCTCCGGCAGTATGCCCGAACAGATCCCGACCGGGTCCGGTCCTATGTTGAACACAACGAGGAACGCCTCTCGGGTCTCACCAAACGTGAAGCGTTGAAGCATCTCTAGCTGCCAACGATCCGGTCAACATTGCCTAGCGTCGATGTACAACTACTCTTTGTGGCTGCGCAGGTTGGGTCGCTACGGTCGGACGACATGTTGGCGCAAAGTGATTTCGAAAATAGCTTCACGGATTGGCTTACCACGGGCGCGATCACATCTGTCGGCTGGGTGGTGGTCGTGCTGCTCGTTTCGGCCATTGTGTTGATGGCCGTCCGCAGCACAAGCAGCTAAGCGCTGCTTACCAGTATTCCTCGTAATGAATATTGCCTGGTTGGTTCCGGCGGTCCACGGTGAAGCCGCGCTCTACCAGTAGTTGCACGACACCGACCGTCTCAGGGAATCGCTCGGTGCCGTCATCAGCCTTTTCGGGGATGCCGATCATCGATGGGTTTCCGCACAGGAAAACGTGGGTGCTGGAGGGATCCATTTCTATTCCCATCTCTTCGAACACGTTGTTACTGATAAGCGCCTGGATGTAGGTCTTGGGCACGCCCTCCTCCCGGGTTGGCAGCGGAAGGTACGCATAGTTGGGGTATCGCTCCTCCAGTTCCCGGTGCTTGTTGATGTAACCGAGGTCCGCCCACTTTCTGACGCTGACCGCAGACACGATCGGTCCGGTGTGACCCTTTCGAAGCAACTCCAAAAGCATGGCGTTGTGGGGAGCCTCGCCAGTGCCGGTGGCGAAGAACAGCACGGTCGAGCGAGGGTCCACCACACTGTTCAGCGTGTAGCGACCGGCCACCTTTGGTCCAAGGTAGATGCGGTCGCCGGGCCGCTTCAGCGCCAACCGAGGAGTGAGGGCGGGAACGTTGTCCTCAGTTGGTGGGACAAGAACGATGTAGAACTCCAGTTCGTCGTACAGATCGTTGTTCGCCAGGTAGCCGTGATCATCGAAAATGCGACTACTAATCGAATACGACCGGCGGATCAGCTTGGGCCAGCGATCATCCAATCCCACGTCGTGGGCGTCGTCCACCCGATCTTCCCAGTAACCGAGGCCCAGCGAGGCGTATTGACCGGGCAGGTGCGAAACGTCACCGTGGTCGGGTCGTACGCGCAGAACCCACAGGTCCGAATGGGTTGGTTCGAAAGAGGTGATGGTGGCGTTGTAGTGCTCGGCGCGAAGCTCGTCGATGAGACCTTGAGTGCGGGCTCGACGAGCGATTGGTGTGGGCGGGCTGGCTAGAGCGAGTTCCGGGAAGCAGGCGGCCGCGATCTTCTCGCCGATTTCGGCTCCGTTTGCACTCGTGGGACTCTTGTCATCACCTACAAACCAGAGTCGATTGGATGCGATTGCCGCATCTGAGGCACCAATGACATCGGCAGACGTCAGCTGGCGTTGGGCGGCGAAGACTACGTAGTCGAACTGAAGGTCGGGGGTGCGACGGTCGACAAAATATGCCATCGGGAAGCCGTTGACCACATCTACCGAATCGGGTATCGCTCGATACAACAGCGTGGCGCGCCGTTCCCGCTCGAGGCGACGAAGCATGTGGTCCCCAGCCGGGGAAAGCTTCGCCGGATCGAGACCAGCGGCCGCCATCACGACCCCGGCTCCACCAGCGGCTGCGGCTGCCACCAGTTCAACCGCCCGGTCGGTGTAGCCGATGATCAGAACGTCCTGATCGGCTAGCCGTTCGGGCAGAACATCTACGAGAATGCGGTCCGATTTCGCTATCGGCAGCGGTGGAGTCCAATCCGGTTTCTCCGCGCGCTGGGCCACCAACACCGCTTGGGTGCGGTAGCTGAGCCGGTCGGTGCTGACCACCAAATCGTCTTCCACCAATTCGATCGAGCTGACGGTCTCGCCGTAGCCGATGTCAAGTGAGTTCTCGGTCGCCAGCTCGGGAAATGCGACGGTCGAGGACTCCTCAACGATCCGGACCAAGCCCAGGCCCGAGCGCAGCGAGGAGATGGCAACCGACAAACCCGGAGCGGTTCCTCCTACGATCACGAGGTCATAACGGCCAGACGGCGAGGGGGACATCCTCACAATCTAGAACTGTGGCCGCGAGGGTTCTAATTGGTCAGTCGTCAAACATCTGCGGTGAGTCATCGGCAAGTTCGCTCCCCGGTTGCCACTTTTCGAACATGGCCTTCTTACTGCTGGGGAATCCGCCAGTGGCGATGGGCCCCCAACCGGTGATCTCTATCTGGATCAGGCACTTCCCTTGGCGCTTCATGGCCCGGCGATACTCATCCCAGTCAGGGTGCTCTCCCGCCGCCGACCGGTAATACTCCACCAGTCCGTCCATTGCTTCGGGTAGATCATTGACGTGGGCGTTGCCGTCCACTTGAACCCACGCCCCCCCGAACTCATCGCTCAACACACAGATGGAAACGGTGGGGTCCAGTCGGATGTTGTGGGTCTTGGCCCGTTCGGGGTACGTGGAGATCAGCAGCAAACCGTCGGAATCGACCGTTCCAGTGACCGGTGACAGCTGGACACCGCCGGACTGCTTCATTGTTGTGAGAATCCAGTTCTTTCGCTCTCCTACAAAACCGAGCAGCTCGTCTTTGGCCACCGTGCGATTCATTGCGAACATGGCTTAACCCTATTCGCTGGCGAGGTCGCTGGGTCAGAAGCTGCCCGTCCAGCCTGGATCCATGAGCAACCTGGCCATGGAGAGCAGGGTCATGTCAGAGCCAGGTCCGCCGAGGAGCTGTACACCGATCTCTTCCCCGTCGGAGCTGAACGGCACGGTAACGGCCGGGAGTCCGGCAATGTTGGCAGGCACCGTGTTGGGGATGACCACCGACCGAAGATCCGTAGCGACACCATCCACTTCGCACTGATTGGGCAAAAGCGTTGACGGTGGACCGCAGCCCGTGGCCGGCATCACCACTACGGCGTCGGTAGTGATATCGAGCAACCGCATGCGAAGTGTCGCTCGAAGCCGTTGGCCTTCCGCCACCTCGGCCTCAGACCGAGCTTCGGCTTCGTCAAGTCTGTTCACGATGTAGTCCGGGTAAAGAGCACGGCGCTCGGGCCAGGTGCCGATCAATTCTGAGTGCGACCGAAGTGTGGCAGCACCCTGGACCACCGTGAAACAGCTGAGGAGCTCGTCGATCCCGGGGAAGTTGGGGGCTTCCTGCCGCTCGAACCCATGGTCCCGAACCAGTACCTCCGCCGTCTGTTCCACGCCGGCGACGGCCCGAGAATCACAATTCACCAACCGCTCCGAGGGCAGGGTGAGGACCTGAGGTTGTTCTCGAGCCGACCCGGCCCCCAAGGCTGCGCCGGCTCGCATCAGGACTTCCGGGTCCGAGGCGAGAAGGCCGGGGTGGTCCAAACCGGGAGCGAGGGGGAGGATGCCGTCCATCGGAACCAGTCCATCGGTGAACTTCCAGCCCAGCAGGTGACACCATGCGGCCGGGATCCTCACAGACCCGGCAGTGTCCGTACCGATGCCGAGGTCAGCTTCGCCAAGGGCTACGGCTTCGGCGGACCCGCCCGACGAGCCACCCGCGATCCTTCCCAGCTGCACCGGATTTTCTACGGTTCGGCCGCGGTCGTACGTGGTGATTCCCCATGCAAACTCGTGGGTGGTAGTAGTTCCCACGATGGCGGCGCCGTTCTCGCGCAAGCGGGTCACGATCGCGGCGTCGGCGGCCGGATGTTTCCAGCGGTCCGGTAGCGGGACGGGCGTGTTGGCACTGAGCTCGTGTCCCTCGATCGCCACCAATTCCTTCACCGCCACTCGAAGACCATCCAAAGGTCCCGGTGCCGTTGGTTGGCGAGCAACCCACATGAGCATTGGGCGATTCTAGGCGATGGCGGCGACAGCCTCTAATGTTCGGTCGATCTCAGCTTCGGTGTTGAAATAGTGGAGCCCGGCCCGAACAACGTCCAGGAGACCCCGTTCCCCCAGATCCCACTGGGAGTTGGTGCGGCCGGGGGCTCCCACGTTGATCCCTTCCACCTGAAGTTTGCGCTGAACCGAAGGGCAGTCCTGGCCGTCGATTGAGAAGGTGACGATTCCACTTTGGACCAGACCAAGATCCAACAGCTGAACGTTGGGGATCGAACGCAGTCCCGAGCGGAACCGCTTGGCAAGTGTTGCGATTCGTTCGGTGATCGCTGGTATCCCCACGTCCAGGGCGTAGTTGGTGGCGAGACCCAGCGCCAGCTTGCCCGAGTAGTTGTGCTCGCCGTATTCGAATCGTTGGGCTCCCGGCTGGTACTCGAAGGTGTCTGGACCCGTCCAAACAGCGGAGCGCCCATCGATGAACGGCGAGTGGCCCAATTGGTCAAGAACACTGGAGCGGGCGTAGAGAATGCCGCTGCCCCGCATTGCCCGCATGAACTTCCGGCCGGTGTAGGCAAGAAAGTCGCAATTGAGGGAATCGACGTCGAGCGGCAGCTGCCCAGCTGCCTGACAGGAATCGAGGAGGAAAAGTGCTCCGGCCTCGTGAGCGATTTGGCCGACCGCCGACGCTGGTTGGATCGCTCCGTTGGCCATGGCGATGTGGGTGAGGACAACCAGCTTCACGCGGTCGTCGATCATGGATCGCAGCACCTCCAGATCGATCAGACCGGTGGCATCATTGGGAACCACTTCCACGATCACCCCTCGCTCCCGGGCCTGGAGGAGTGCAAAGGCGTTGGCCTGATATTCCGCAGTGCTCGCCAAGACGCGATCGCCGACATCCAGCGGTATCGCGGCGAATGCTCGCCACCAACTGTCACCGGCGCCTGAGGTATACGCCACCTCAGTAGGGTCGCACCCGAGGTATCGGGCGGTGGCGTGGTAGACCACATTCATTTGGTCCTCGCGAGCCCAGTACGCCTCGTAGCCGCCAATCTCGGCCTCGAGACGGAGATACTCCACCGCTCCCTCCACAACGGGCTGGGGCGGTAGCGATGAGCCGCAATTGTTCAGATGGATTGTGGACGCCACCGCAGGGGTGTTGGCGCGAACGGCTTCAACATCGATCATCGAGCCACACTAGCCAGCTAGACCGCTCGCAAAAGTGCCGTGGCTGCCGCCGC
>JABDIY010000080.1 GCA_013003535.1 Acidimicrobiales bacterium
CGGTGACCTTGCCTGAGGGGACGGAGATGTGTATGCCGGGTGATAACACCGAGATGAGTGTGGAGTTGATCAACCCGATCGCTATGGACGAAGGTCTACGGTTCGCGATTCGTGAGGGTGGCCGCACCGTCGGCGCCGGCCGAGTCACCAAGATCGTCGCCTGATGGCCGCTTCCCAGAAAATCCGTATCCGCCTCAAGGCCTATGACCATGAGATCATCGACCAGAGCACGGCCAAGATCGTGGAAACCGTAGCCCGCACCAATGCGGCGTTCCGAGGCCCGATTCCCCTGCCCACCGAGAAGCACCGCTTCTGTGTGATTCGTTCACCGCACAAGTACAAGGACTCCCGGGAGCATTTCGAGATGCGCATTCACAAGCGTCTCATAGACATCCTCGAGCCCAACCCCAAGACCGTCGATAGCCTCCAGCGCCTCGAGTTGCCTGCCGGCGTCGATATCGAGATCAAGATCCAGCAGGTCTGATCTCACCCCTTTCGGGGAGAGAAACTTGTGAACGGGCGACCTTCGGGTCGCCCGTTCCGCGTCGTTAGAAGAGCGGTGAGTTCTGGACCGTGGTTCGGGTTGCGAACTAGCGTGGCCCGATGGAGAAGATCGAGCCGGACCTGGTTGGCGACGAACGGACGCTCACCAATCAGTTTCTCGACTATCAGCGGGCGCAGATCATCTACAAAAGCAAGGGCCTCGACCCTGAACAGGTCCGGGCTTCCCTTCCGACTTCGGACATCTCCGTAGGCGGAATGCTCAAACACCTTGCGCTTGTGGAGGACTACTGGTTCGATGTCATTTTCAGCGGTCGGCCCGAGCGTGCTCCGTGGAACACCGTCGATTGGGACTCCGACCCCGATTGGGAGTGGCGCACCGGCGCCGACGATCCGTTGGATGAGCTGCTCGATTCTTACCGGGACGCGATCGCTCGAAGTACTGCGACGGTCGCCAAGGCCTCGAGTCTGGATCGACTCTCGGCGGTGCCCGATTCCCACGGCCGGCAGCCCTCGTTACGTTGGATTTTGCTCCACATGATTGAAGAAACGGCTCGCCATGCCGGTCACCTCGATCTGTTGCGCGAATCAATCGATGGGTTGGTGGGGGAATAGCGACTCATCTGGTTGGTAGCGCGCCCGTGGCCACCCCCGACCGAGGGCGGCCACCTGACCATTGTTTGCGTGCTGGTTCTCAGGTGCGCATGATTGCGCCCAGCCGCTACTTCATGGTGTCGTGCGCGTGTTCATGGTGATGGGCGCCAAAGTCCATGTTCTGGACCTTGAAGTTTCCTTTGCCTTTCTCACCGTTGACGGCCGCAGTGTTCATGGCGAAGCTGAGGGTTGAAGCAGCCACGGCGTCGGAGTTGACGTCGAGAGCCTCGAGGCTCACGTTGTCGAAGGTGTCGCAGGCCAGGTGGTAGCACGGGTCGTACTGCTCTCCGGCCGTCCCACCCCAGATCGCAGCCTGCTCGGGCGTCTTGATGACCTCGGCGCCGGTGAAGAGACCACCGGCCGGGATGCCCTGGGCGATGAACGGGCCGTAGTCGGAGCGACCGGAGAAATCGGTGCCGACATAGGGGAGTGAACGAGCCTCATAGAAGTTCTCGAAGAACGTCTCGATCTGCGCCGAACCTTCGGGGCCGGGACCAGCTCCGACACCGTCGGAGTCGTCACCGTCGTAGATCGAATAGATGAAGTTCGGCGAGCCGATCATGTCGAAGTTCAGGTAGAGAGCGATGTCGTCGAGCTCTTCCTGGCTCAGTCCGGCGACGTACTGGGTTGATCCGATCAGCCCGGATTCCTCAGCTCCCCACCAGGCGAACCGTACGGTATTGACCGGGCGGACCTTGGCCATCTGCACTGCCGTCTCGAGAATGGCGGCGCTACCGGAGCCGTTGTCCTGGATGCCGGGACCTTGCTGCACCGAATCGAGGTGGGCGCCGGCCATCACGACGTTGTCATCGTTCTTGCCCGGCAGCTCGGCCAAGATGTTGAATTGCGTGGTCTCCACTGCCGGGGCGATGGTCACCCGAGCGGTCGAACCAGCCTGTGACAGCGTAGTGCCGGCCACAAACGGGGCGCCGACCATTGGAATGCCGATGTTCGACGGCGAGCCGTTGGGCAAGGCTGCGGCGTTACCGCTGACCGGACCCTGTCGGCCCGGGGTGCCCTGGTTGAAGATGATGATGGCTTCGGCTCCGGCCGCTTCAGCGTTGACGGCCTTGACAGCGAAGAAGCAGGCGCCACGCTGGACAAGGGCGATGTCATTGGGTCCGGAGAAGTTGAGCCCGGCAAAATCGGCGGCCTCACAGCCGCTGGTCGAGTTGGCCGGATCTCCGAGCGCCAGATCGACGGGAATGACGTTGCCGACCACCTCACCGGTGCCGGAACCGCTGAACGATCCGGTTTCGTACGCAGCCGAGATCGGAGTCAGCTGCTGCAACTCTCCGAGCGCCGTGAAGGTGAACGGGAACCCGTTGAGCTCTACGTCGTAGCCGGCGTCCTCGAGCACACCGACCACGTAGTCGACCGTGGCGTCATAGCCTGGAGTACCGGCAGCTCGAACGCCGTCATTGGCATCGGCAATGGACTGGAAGGCGGCCTGATGGGCCCGCACGCCATCAATGGTGACACACTCGACAAGTTTCTTGACGGTGTTGTTGACCCGCGTGTCGCAGGCCGGTGACTTTGCGTCGGCGATGTTGGGCATCGCTACGACCGCCAGGCATAACAAGGTAGCTACTCCGAAAATGACCCGCAGCTTGGTGAACATGATATTCAACTCACTCTCTTGGTGATGGTTGGAACGCCCGCAGCGCGGATCCTAATGCGCATGCTGGGCGTGTCAAGCAGGAATGTCGAATGTCGGGGCGTTGCGGTCAGCGCTACCGAGGATCGGATGACAGCCAAGATCGCCGAAGGGGCCGAGAGGTCCTTTCCACCCTTTCGGCGGACCCAAAAGTCGGTCCTTCAAAGCGACCGGGATCACAGACAGCCGTTGAAACTGCACTCACCCTTGATCAGACACCCGAGTTCGTTCGGGACGGTTGATGGTGTCAGCTACGTCCATCGCCGGCGCAAACATTCTCTATCCAAATTGGAGCCGCTTCGCCATACTGGCGAGGAAGGGACAGATTTCCTTGAAGTCTTCGCTGAGTGAGGAAGCGTGGCAGTGGATCAAGCGGGAGGGTCGCAGCGTGACCTTTGTCCGGGGTGAGCGGTTGATGACCGAAGGTGAACCCGCCAGCCATGTGTACGCGATTGCCTCGGGGGAAGTGAAGGCTCTGGCTGAGAGCAGTTCAGGTCACCCTGTGCTGCTTGCACTCATCGGCCCCGATCAGACAATCGGAGTTTTGTCGGCCCTCGATCGAGGGCCTCGGGAATTCACCGCCGTCGCCAGAAACAACGTGACCGCGTGGATACTCAACCGGCAGCAATACGGCCGGATGCTCACTGAACTCCCCCTTGTTGGCGCCGCACAGCTTGAAGCGGTCGCCGCGCGGTTTCGGCTATCGATGCGGATGAGTGTTGAGCGTTCAGATGAACTGGCGTGCCGCATCAGCAGGCAACTTCAGACGATGGCGGCCGATACGGGTTGCAGAGAATTGGCGCTGACCCAGAGCGAGCTCGCTAGCTGGGTGGGCGCTAGTCGAGAGGCGACCGGGCGGTGCCTCGCTCGGCTCCGGGTGTCCGGCGCCATCGCCACTCACCGTGGCGGTATCACGATCTTGAGCACCGAGAGGCTCGCGGATTTTCAAGTCCCACATGAGCACGCCCGTTCTGCGGCTGCGTCGGGGTCTCTCCGGTCGTTGTGACCCGCGGTGGCCGGAAAGGGCCATCGGTGACCGGGAGCACACGGAG
>JABDIY010000098.1 GCA_013003535.1 Acidimicrobiales bacterium
GCACCAAACTCGCGAAACTGTACGCCCCGCCGCCGGAAGTCGTGGTGGACAATGTCCCCGACGGCCCAGTGATCGAAACAGCGACACCATCAATACCGGGCTCTCCAACATCCTGAACACCATTGGCATTCAGATCATCAAAGACAAAGTCACCAACCGACACCAACTCAAACAAACCAGCATCAACCGAATCGATGTTTCCACCGCTGGGCAATACGTAGCTGCCCGTAAGGCCCGAGGCGTCCGCATCAGAATCCAGAGCGTCGTCCGCACCCACATCAGTTCCCGTAAACACGTACCCCGCCGGCGCTGTGAACTCCACCGAATAGTTGCCTGGACCCGGAGTGAACGAATACAGGCCGGTGCCATCGGTGGTCGTAGTGTCCACAACACTGCCGCCCTGGATCAAGGCAACGGCGACTCCACCGATGCCGGCCTCACCAGAGTCCTGGATGCCATTGCCGTTGACATCGGTGAAGACGAAGTCGCCAATAGTGCCGGGGGAAACAAAGCCGGCATCCAGGCCAACCAGGCTCGACCCGGAGAGAAGCTGAATGGGCGCTGCGCCCGAGGCGTTCTGGTCAGAGTCCAACAGGTCGTCCGAACCAGCGTCAGAGATCGTGGGGCTGTATCCCGCCGGAGGCACAAACGTGACCGTGTAGTCGCCCGGAATCAGACCGGTCATCCCGTAGATACCCGAAGCGTCGGTCGTGTCGGTGGTGACGAGCGCACCACCGGCATCGCGGAGCTCCACCACTACATTCTCGATGCCGGGTTCGCCGGCATCCTGGATTCCGTCGCCGTTCAGGTCGTCCCAGACAAAGTCACCGAACGAAGCCAGAACATAGAGTCCGGCGTCAATGCTGTCATCGTCGGTGTTACCGGCGAGGCTGAAGGTTCCGGTGTCACCTGAGGAGTCGACGTTCGAGTCGATCGCAGTATCGGTCCCCGCTGCCTGTGCCGTAGCCACATGGTCCAGTGGGAACGCGATGCTGATCTCGTAGGTTCCGGGGAGGAGTAGGCCAAACGAGTACAGCCCTCCGCCCGAGGTCGTTGTGGCGGCCAAGAGGCCACCAGCGCCGTCGCGCAGCTCGACGGTAACGCCGTCGATGCCCGACTCAGCACCATCTTGAATTCCGTTGCCGTTGTCGTCGAGCCACACGAGGTTGCCGAGACTCGACGGCAGAACACCAGCATCGATACTGGTGTTGTCCTGGGCCGAGATCAAGGTCACTGTGCCGGATTGTCCGGACGCATCGACGTCGGAGTCAAGGGTGTCATCAGCGCCGGCATCAGGCGTAGCAAAGACCAACCCCGTTCCTGGGAGCTGGATGGCGTAGTCACCCGGAGCCAGACCGGTGAACCCATAGTTGCCGCTCCCATCGGTCGTGGTGGTGGCGATGACCGTGCCGCCCTGGAGCAGCTCGACGCCCACACCGGGCACACCGGGTTCGCCGGTTGAGAGGCCGTCAGCGTTGGTGTCGAAAAACACGGTGTCACCGATCGACGCCGGTGCCACCAGACCAGCGTCAATCGTGTCCTGGATCTGGCCCGAGGTCACGGTAAACGGATCCGTATCGCCGGTGGTCTGGTTGGCGTCGGAATCGAACGCGTCGGCGCCGGTGGCGTCTTGAGCGGTGAGTTCGTACGCTCCGATCGTGCCGAAGTTGACGGTGTAGGTACCCGGAGCGGCAATGAACTGGTACGACCCGTCCGCGGCTGAGGTTGTGGTCTGCACCACGGTTCCGCCCTGCAGCAGTTGGACGGTCACGCCGCCGAGTCCCGATTCGATGAGATCTTGGATGCCGTCGCCGTCGAGGTCGTCCCATACGTAGTTCCCGATCGTGGCCGGAGTAACAAACCCAGCATCAACACTGGTGTCCGAATCACCGGAAACGAGCGTCACCGTGACGACACCGGATCCATCGATATCGGAATCGACCGCATCATCGCCACCAACATCGGTTCCGGTGGGTTCTGAACCAGCAGGACCAGTGAACGTCAGGGTGTAATCACCCGGCACCAAACTCGCGAAACTGTACGCGCCGCCGCCGGAAGTCGTGGTGGACAATGTCCCCGACGGCCCGGTGATCGAAACCGCGACACCATCAATACCGGGCTCTCCAACATCCTGAACACCATTGGCG
>JABDIY010000103.1 GCA_013003535.1 Acidimicrobiales bacterium
GTGTAGAGCTGTATCAGTCGGGCTGGCAGAGATACCGGGAAAGGGGCCGGGTGACCGATTCGTTTCGCCGATTCGGGGAGCAGCGTCCACACATCCAGCGTGGCATCGGTGAAGTCGTCGGGACCGATCGAGTTGAGGTGGGGGAGGCCAACCTTTTCTCGTTCCTTGGGTTTCAGCGCTCGGTCGAACCGTCCCTTGCTGGCGACGATCACTCGTTCGCTCACGTCCCGAAGCACCGGGTTGGAAGCCGATCGATACGAACCCCACGCACAATTGCCGCTGGCGCTTTCGCCCTTACGCCAGATGATTTCGCCCCGCAGCAGCAGGCCAAGATCGTCCTGGAGGATGCCAACCACATCTGAGCTCAGGCTTCGAAAGGGGCGCCGACCGAGATTGGCGATGTTCACCGCGATCCGCCCACCCGGTTCCAGCACCCGCACGCTTTCAGCGAACACGTCCCGCAGGAGGGCCAGGTATTCGATGTATGAGCCGGGCACACCGTCGGCCGCCAGATCCGCTTCGTAGTCCTTTCCTGCGAAATAGGGCGGCGAGGTGACAACCAGGGCCACCGAATTGTCGGCTACCGCGTCCATGTTCCGGGCGTCGCCGCACATGAAGGGTTCCTCCACCGGCTTGGCTGGAGCGACGTCGGTGGACAGGTCCAAAACGGGTGGACGAAAGCGCTCATAGAACGCTGTTGCATCATGTCCTTCCCGCTTGGCAACACCAAAGCGCGAGGTAGCTGTGCGCTTCTTGGCCACGCTGCAACACTAGTTTCCTCGCCCCGAGAGTCCCGCGATGGTATGCCCTTGCCCGATAGCCGCGAACTCGGTCGTCAAACCACTCACCGGGTGGGTGGTTCGGTACCAAGAACCGGTGGAACGGAGAAAAACTAAGGTGCGGTCCCACATGTTCCGAACTATGATTCGACACCGAGCGCTCGTAGCTCAATTGGATAGAGCATCTCGCTACGGACGAGAAGGTTTGGGGTTCGAGTCCCTACGAGCGCGCTGACCACAGACGCCGGGCCGCTTGGTCCGGCGTCTGGGCTTTTTGGCTAGTTGGGCAGGTCGTAGATGCGAACGTAGTCAACCTGGTAGGTGGCTGGCAGCGCCCGTGAGTCCAGCGGACCGGGGCTACCGCCGAGCGCCAGGTTGATCTTCAGTTCCGTCATCGCCTGGTTGAACGGCGCCGGCCAGCCTTGTTTGGTGTCGGCATCGTTTACGGTCTGCACAACCACGCCGTCCATTCGCCAGATCATCGCGCCATCCCGGCCGTAGTCGAAACTCAGCTCATGCCAATTTGCGGAGAAGTCGGTCTGCGACACGACCTCTTTGCTGGTCTTCTTGTGCTGATCGAAAGGGTCGGCAAAGTGCAGTGAGAAGACGGTTCGTTTAGGGGATCGGGCGGTCATCACTTCGAAACCATCCCATTCTCCACCGCTTGGCCAACCGCCGCCGGCCCAGCCTGAAGACCAGAAGGCGGGCCAGAGCCCGCCTTGATTTTCTTCGTCGTCCGGGGTGAGTTTTACCCGGTAGACGATCCGTTGGCCGGGGGAGAAGGTGACACCCTTGCTGCGCACCATGCCCGATGTGACGTCGCGAGTGCTGCCATTGGGGCAGGTTTCGGTACGGGTCTCGGCCCGCAGAACGAGGTTGCCGTTCGTCACCGAGACCTGCTGGGGGGTGTAGCACTGGAGTTCGGCATTGCCGTCCCCGTAGGTGGAGTGCTCCTTGGTCCAGCGGGTGGAATCGAAACTGTCGAATTCCTCGGCGAAGACCAGCACCGGGCCTGCTGGTGCGGCAGTGGTTGTAGTCGTCGGGGGAGCGGCGGCGGTGGTCTGCCGAATCGTGGTCGTGGTCGTGGTAGAGCGGGCAGTGGTCGGGGGAGCGGCAGTGGTGGGACCGACGGCGGCCGCAGACGTCGCGCTGGTCGCTGGTGCTCGGGTGGTGCTCGGGGTCTGGGGTCGTGTGGGTTCGGTCACGATCTCAAAGGGTTGGGTGTTGCGCGATGCTCCCTCGGGGATCGTCAGGCTGGAACTTGGGAGAGAGGTCGTTGGCGGAATCGGCAGTGTGGACTCGCTGCTATCGGACGTGGTGGTGATGAAGGCAGCTTCGCCGCTTATCGCCGGACTGTCGGGGAGGGGATCGCTTGACGCTTCAGCGATGAATGGGAGAGAAGCTGGAGCGGACGAATCTTCGCCGGCGTCGAACCGGCATCCCGCAGACATCGCTGCAAGCGCGAGAAGTGAGGCGACGAAGCGGAATCCAATCGGCATGGCCCCGTCATCGGCAGAACGAGGCCTGGGTCTGTAGGCCTACGGCCGAATTGTTTCGTGCGCCGGATCTACGGAAGCGGCGTCTACGGGAAATGCGAGCGGGGTCCGATCATTCGGACCCCGGTGACGCTGAGCGGAGAGGGTGGGATTTGAACCCACGGACCCCTTACGAGGTCACCTCCTTAGCAGGGAGGCACATTCGACCGTACTCTGCCACCTCTCCAGGTGAACTCTGTTAGAGCTGCGGTTGCTGAGTGTAACGCCTCAACAACAATCGACCATACGGTTTTTCCATCGAACGAGCCCGGCGAGCTGCGGCGATTTCCAGGAATTTGGGGGTGTCGTGGCGGAGAGAGGGGGATTCGAACCCCCGGTGACCGTGAGGCCACAACGGTTTTCAAGACCGACGCAATCGTCCGCTCTGCCATCTCTCCACCACCAACGGTACCAACCGGACGAAGGCGGGACGACCGAATTCACAAACCGACGCGGTTGGGGAATTCCTCAACAACCGGGGCTGATCCACGCCACACTAGACATATGGCCGATTCGCCGCTCAAAGCTCAGCTCCGCTCAGACATGACCGCCTCCATGAAGG
>JABDIY010000140.1 GCA_013003535.1 Acidimicrobiales bacterium
GTGCCCACTGTTCTGATCGACGGTAAACCGCACACCAACCCGGCACCCGCGCTCGTTAGGGAAGCCCTGGCTGGCTGACCCATTTGCCTGCCCGTCTGCTTTCCCCGGTAGAGGCCAAAGCCTTCAGAGAGCTACCGTGAATCCGATGATGCCCAAGGCCTCCGGTCGGCTCCCAATTCTGGCACTGACCGTGGCGATGACACTTGTTGTGGCGGCTTGTTCGTCGGAGGGGACGGCAACACTAGAACCTGCACCCGAAGCAGCCATCGCTACCGAACCCACCTCAGCGCCTCAACCCACCCCAGTTGAAACGACCAGGGCGACTCAACCGACCCCAGTTGAAACGACCACGGCCCTCGAGGAACCTCTTGTTTCAGAGGCGGCACCCCAGGCGCCCGCCCGCGCACCGGTCATTGCCGAAGGACTCCTGCCGCTTCCGCCCCAGCCGGATCGAATCCCCTTCCCGACTGCTTTGTGGCCCGAGGGCACCCTTCCTGCAAACGTTGATGCCGACGCATTGGCCGAACTCATGGCCGAGGCATTCGAGGGTGACCAATTCCGCATCATCGAGGCAGCAGTTGTGATCCACGGTGGCGAATTGGTGTTCGAGAGCTACGGCAACGGCTACGACGGTGAAACCCCTCACCCGTCGTGGTCGGTTGCAAAAAGCGTCGCCCATGCGCTTCTGGGTGTCCTCACCGGCGAGGGCAGGATCAATGTGATGGCCCCGGCCCCGGTTTCGGCTTGGCAGAGCGCCGGCGATCCTCGAGCGGCGATCACTCCCGACATGTTGGCTCGCATGTCATCCGGCCTCCAGTGGAACGAGGGCGGCGATGTCCTTTCGCTCGTCTTCAGCTCCGACGCCAACGTGGCCTCGTCGTTCCAGATCGAACGCGAGCTGGTGAGCGAACTTGACACCACCTTCAACTACAGCACCGGCTCCACCGCAGTAAACGGGAAGATCATGGCCGACATCGTCGGTACCGGCGACGAATTCGAGGTCTGGGCCAAGGAGAAGCTTTTCGATCCGCTCGGAATCAGAAGTGTGGAGCTGGAATTCGACGTCGACGGAAACTGGATCGCCGGCTTCGGCGCCAACATGACCGCACGTGACTTCGCCCGGCTCGGCCTGCTTTACCTGCGCGACGGCATGTGGGACGGGACCCGAATCCTCCCCGAAGGTTGGGTGGACTATGCGCGGACACCATCGGGCACCAGCGACGGGTACGGCTCGGGTTTCTGGCTCGACAGCTACACCGAGGGTGGGTTCTCGGCCGAAGGGTTCGGCGGTCAGAAGGTGATCGTCGTGCCCGACCACGACCTAGTCGTGGTCATCCTGGCCAACAACGTGGCCCCCGCCCCCACCAACGCATTCGCCAACCAACTGATCGATCTTTTCACCGGCCGATAATGCGCCCACCACCGAGATAGTTGCTCGGTATTGTGTTCGGAATGGGGCGTCGGCGAAGGGGCATGAGCAAGCGGGGGCTGCTCTTCTCTTCGGCCGCTGTGGTTGCAGCAACGCTCGCGGGATGCAGCAGCGGTACTCCCGGCAGCGAGCCGGTTGCGCAAATCCCGGGCGGCTTCGATGTGCAGGGGCACCGGGGGGCGAGAGGCTTGCGTCCCGAGAACACACTCCCGGCGTTCGAAACGGCGCTCGATCTCGGAGTCACGACCCTCGAACTCGACCTGCACTTCACCGCCGACGGCCAGGTGGTCGTGTGGCACGATCCGGTGATCGAGGCGGACAAGTGCGGGCTGAGCAACGGTGCTCCGCCAACCGTTCCCGATCCTGATGATCCGGCCGAACACGAGCACCGGGCAATCGCCAGAATGACAGTCGAACAATTCCGGTGGTTCCAGTGCGATCGGAACCCCGACCAAGATGCCTACCCCGGTCAGCGGGCTGAGGCCTCAGAGCTTGCCGGGTATGACTATCGGGTGGTGACGCTGGCCGAGGTATTCGAGTTCGTTCGGAACTACGCCGAATCCGATCTGAAAACGGCAACACAACGGGAGAACGCAAGCCGAATCGGTTTCAACGTAGAAACGAAGCGGCGGCCGGACGATCCCTCAACTATTGGAGACGGATTCGACGGCGTGAATGCCGGGCCATTCGAGCTGGCCCTGCTCGACTTGATCGGCCGCTTCGCACTGGCTGACCGTGTCACGGTGCAGAGTTTCGATCCTCGATCCCTGAGGGCCGTACACGCAGTCGACCCGGACATCCGCCTGGCGGCGCTCACCTTCGCCTCCACCAGACTCGACGACCTAGTCACTGGCGGAGCGACAGTGTGGTCGCCGCAGGCTGCAACCCTGTCCGCTCAACGCATCGCCGACGCGCACGACATCGGGCTCGAAGTCATCCCGTGGACCGTGAACGACCCCGCCGAAATGGATGAGCTGATCGCATGGGGAGTCGACGGGATCATCACCGACCGGCCCGACCTGCTGTTGGAAACGCTGAACTAACCGTAGGGCCGGCGTCGGGTTCAGCGGATGTGGGCCAGGATCTCTTTGAGGGTTTCAGCGTCCTCTTCGTTGTTGACCGGTGTGGAGAATTCGATGCGGTCGACCCGATCGCTGTAGCGGTCGTTGATCTTGTTTGCGATTTCGTCGAACGTGCCAATGGTGGCGACCGTGTGAAGCATCTCATCGGTCACCAGG
Source organism: Acidimicrobiales bacterium (assembly GCA_013003535.1). Classification (GTDB taxonomy): domain Bacteria; phylum Actinomycetota; class Acidimicrobiia; order Acidimicrobiales; family SZUA-35; genus JABDIY01. Next base: position 2,668 of record JABDIY010000140.1, read on the forward strand.
CCGGACAGTTCCTCCCACCGCTGCGCCCGTGACAGTACCGACGCCTCCCTTGCAATGTCGCCCCAATCGTGCAGTTCGAACGTTCGTCGGTACGACGGGGTCGACAGATAGAACGACACTCGCTCCCTCACGGTCTTGATCACCTGTTCCAACCGTTCCTCGGTGGGTGCGGTACCGATGAGTGGTTTCATACAGACCTCCACGTCATCGACGTCCCGGTTGGAGCGGGCCGCGCCACGGGCCAGGTTGGGTAGCACCTGTTCGTCGATGAACTTGGCGGTACACACGGGATGCAAGCGGACACCGTCGGCCACTTCGCCCGCCAACGCGCACATTCTCGGACCGATAGCGGAAAGGTGGATCGGAATGTCGGGATGCTCGATCGGCCCCGGGTTGAACAGCGGGACCATCACGTCCAGGTCGTATTGGTCGCTGCGGAAGTCCAGTGGCGTGCCATTCTGCCAGCAGTCCCACACTGCCCGCACCGCCCCGACGTAGTCCCGCATCCACGGCGCGGGGGCAGACCAGTCGATGCCGTAGCGACGCTCCACATGAGCACGAACCTGGGTGCCGAGCCCGAGCAGGAACCGTCCCCCGGACAACTTCTGAAGTGACCAGGCCGACATGGCAGTGACGGTGGGGCTGCGTGGGGTGGCGATTGCCACCGACGTACCGAGCTGGATCGTGGACGTCGACGTGGCACCGAGAGCGAGCAGCTGGAACGGATCGTCCTTGGTCTCCTCCACCAGAACTGCACCGAGCCCCACATCCTCAGCCGTCTTCGCCATTGCCGCGAAGTTGCGGATGTCCAGCGGTGTGTCGGGCTCCCGCAGGCCGGGGTCCAGCTTGCCGAGCGGCAACAACGATTCGACGATCAAAGCAGATTCCAGTCACTCGTCCACATCACGCCAATTCTGACAGCACTGTGACCACAGTGCAGGTCCGATCGGCAAATCCTCGGTGGGCCTTCGTCGCTAACTTGATGCGAAGTTTTCTGCTGTCAACTGTTTCTCGCCGCTCCATCGGTAGGCGACGAGTGGTCCACCTTTGCCGGCGCTGTAGTCCACACAGGCGGTGAACCGACTGCTTGGTTTGGGTGTGCCGGTTTCCCAGAAGTGTCCGTAGATCACCGGGATTTCATCCGTATACAGGGTGACGGGCAGTGATCGAAGCGGCTCGTCGGGCAAGACCGGATAGGGATCGCCCGTTGCTGTCACTGGGTTCGCCGGCAGTACCACTCCGCTTCGAAGGCTGAGAGCGTTGGAATCCCACCACTTCCAGCGTGCTCTCTTGCGGGGCTCTCCACCGCTGTCGAGATAGGCGGGGTATGGCGCAAGGCTGACCTCAGGACCCTTGAGAAGATGCTCAACTGTCCGCCACTCCGGCGATCCGTTCTTGGTCGCTCGCTTCACCAGATCCGCGGTCAACGAGTTGCCGGGCCCCACCTGCTCGGCCAATAGGGCGATCGATGCGGGATCCCAACAGGCATGCACCACACGGAGACCACCAAGATCGAGCCACAGCGGCAACGTCATGAACCACTCGATCAGCTCATCATGAACCGCACTCCCCTCCCCCACCTCTGTCAAGAACGCCATGTGCTGCCTGCGATTCTTCGGCGACTTCTTGCGATGTCCGAATCGCCATGCGACCGCATTGAACTCGTGGTTGCCGGCCGTGATCAGAGCCGAGCCGCAGGCAACCATGGACCGAGCGATCGAAACGGTTTCCAGTTGTTTCGGCCCCCGGTCCACCAGGTCACCCACGAACACGGCTTGACGGTCCGAATGCCGCCACGAACCGTCCCGGTCTTCGTACCCCATCTTCACCAGGAGCGAGACCAACTTGTCGGCGTGACCGTGAACGTCTCCAATCACGTCATACCCCTGCCGCTTCATACCGCCCGAAGGTACACCACGCTCAACCAGCAACAACCGTCAGACAACCACCCCCACCCCCTCCGCAAATTCCTGTTGATAGCCACAATCCCTGTGGCTCTGGTGGGGGCAGAAAGCCCGAATGTGGCTCACGACAGGAATTTCGAAACGACCGGACGCGTGCCCGTAGGACGCTCGACTACTCGATGTCGAGGCGCTCGACTGGCTGGCCAGTGACCGAGGCGATCAGGTCGAAGTCCTTATCCATATGGAGGACCGTGAGGCCGGCGAGTTCTGCGCTGGCGCCGATAAGCAGATCTGGTATGGACGGCGCTCGATGGAGGCCGCTCTCAGCCAATGTCGATTGGATCTCGACAGCACGATCCTCGATCTTCGGTGTGAGGTACTCGACCGGCATCGATGCGATGGGCGGCGTACTCATCACTTTGCGGTGATCTGCGGCAGAACGAGCAGAGAACCCGACTTCGAGTCGGGTGACAGTGCTGATGCGCACGAGTCCCCGGTCGATCCGCTCTCCCCATTCGGTGGCGTTCCCGGCGAGATACAGCCGACCGATTGCGGACTTGTCGATGAGCCAGGTTGTCATGACCACGCGGCGGACATGATGTCAGGATTGTCGAGGTCTTTGGTGAGTGCTGCTACCTGTGCGAGCCCTTCAATGTCGACTGGGCCGTTGGCTTGAGTCCGCTCTCGTTCGAGGGCTCGTCGTAGGTATTCAGTGCGAGAGAGTCCGACTCGCTTCGCTTTGGCGTCGATCGCGGCGAGGACTTCGTCGGGCACGTCGCGGATGAGAATATCTGTCATGTTCACCTCTGTGATATCAGATGGTATCACAGGATCGTCAGGACCTCAGCTAGGCCCAACCAACGGAAGAAGGCAGTTAGTCGTCCTGGTTGTTGGGTCCGCCGTTGACGAGGACGACGTCAAAGTTCGCTCTGGCCAGCACACTGGCGGCGATCGACGCGCGAGCGCCCGATGCGCAATGGACCCAGAGGTCACCGTCGGGAACGTGGTGAAGATGGTCGAGCAGTTCATGGAGCGGGATGTTGATGGCTTCGTCGAGATGACCTGCCTCGTACTCGTCCTTTCTTCGAACGTCGATCACTTTGAACGAGCGCTCGGCGGTGGCGATCAACTTGAGTTCGTCATAGCCCACAATGCGGTACTCGCCGGTGGGGAGAGACTCGGTCGCAGAGTCCAAGTCCGATGCAGCAGACCGGTCGATGCCGATAAGCGACAGTTTCCTTTGCGCGTCGGCGATGTCGGCCGGGTCAGCAGCCAACAACGTCAGTCTCGATCCCCACGGCATGAGCCAGCCGAGATAGGTGGGCAACCCCGAGGTTTCGAAGTTGAGTGTGCCCACGAGATGTCGACCGGCGTAGGCGGAACGGTCACGGAGGTCGACCACCCATTCACCGGCGTCGATCCTACGTTCGAGCTCGGCGATATTTACCCGGGCTGCCGGTGACAGATCCGGCTCGGCCAGTCCGGCTCGGTTCAGTGGTCCCATGTGGGCGTAGTAAGCGGGGTAGTCGCTCAGTCCGGCCAGCATCGTTTCAACGAACTCATCCACGTCATCGGTCGCAACTGCGGGGTTGTCTTGCTCGTCGCCGATGGTTCCGCTCTCTCGGTCGGCCCCGGCTTGTGCGGAACAAAAGCTGCCGAAGCCGTGGGTGGGATACACCGCAACGCCGCTGGGGAGATCCCGGACCAGGGAACGAACGGTCGACCACTGATCGCGGGTGAGCTGATCAGTTTCGCTATCGCCGAGCAGGTCGGTGCGACCGACCGTTCCGTAGAGCAACGACCCACCCGTGAACACGCCACGCGGTTCGCCGTCGAACTCCACCACATAACTCAGATGGGTATGAGTGTGTCCCGGACTGCGGCGCACGTGGACCACCAACTCACCAACTTTGATCCGGTCGCCATCGCTGACCCCGTAGGTGTCGAAACTGAGATCATCGTCGGCGTTTGCAACGAGGTAAGCGCCGGTGCGGCGGCTGAGTGCTAGTCCACCACTGACGTAGTCATTGTGAACATGGGTTTCGAAGATCGACTTGATGGTGACCCCGTCTTCTGCGGCGGCGGCGACGACGCGGTCGATGTCCCGGGGCGGGTCCACCACGAACGCCGAAGCACCGTCGTGCACGAGGTAGCTCCGATCCCCCAGACTCGGGGTCTCAATTGTTCGAACCGTCAAGGTCATCATCCACCTCCATACTCGAGACCGCCCGCGCTGGCGGCTGTGAGGACAATTGCCGCCGTACCCATCCGCCTCACCGTCGAAACCCGCCACCGACGCCAACGCTCCCCCTCCTCCAAATTCCTGTCGAGAGCCACAAGCCGTGTGGCTGTGATGGGGGCAGAAAGCCCGAATGTGGCTCTCAACAGGTATTTGCGCAACGAACGCACCCAAGACCGTTCCCGAAGCCACCGCCTCCTCGGTGTGGTTAACTGAAATCGGGCACCCGTGAGGGGGTTTACGTGCGCCGTTCGTTGAAACGGGTGATGGAACAGAGCCAAACTCGAGGCACCACGAACTCCGTGGCAGCGGGGAGTTTCTCGTTCGCGGACATGTACGACGCCCATGTGGAGGAGGTCTATCGCTTCGTGCATCGCCGCTGCCACGATCACGCCCTAAGCGAGGACATAACCCAGGAGACGTTCATGAGCGCAATCCGCAGCACTGACGATCCAAGTTCGTTAACGATCGGTTGGCTGGTCACGGTCGCCCGGAATCGCCTCCTCGACGTTTTGCGACGGCAGGTACGGTACGAGCGCAAGCTCCGGCTCGTCGGCGTGCCGGGCAGCAACGGGTATGACGACGAACTTGCTGAGCGACTCCGGATCAACGGCGCACTCAACGAGTTGAGCGTCGACCACCGGCTCGTGTTGACGCTCCACTACTTCGACGGGCTCACGGTTCCTGCACTGGCCGAGTATCTCGGTCGATCGGTGAAGTCGGTGGAAGGTCTGGTCACCAGGGCCCGGCGAGAACTGCGAACCAAACTTGACGAAGGAGCCGCTGGTGCCGAGGGAGCCGTGGCAACGGAAATGGGGCGACATCGTGGCTGACGATCTTGAGGTGATGATGCGTTACGTGGAGGGCGAGGGCCCGTCGCCGGAGTTCGTGGCGACGCTGCGCGAGCGAATTGTGGCGGAGACTGCTTCGCCGGAGAATGCAGCCGATGACGAGCGTGTCTTCGAGATCAACGTCCAACCACCACCTCCAGATCATGTCACTACAACGAGAAGGCAATGGATACTGGTCGCCGTCGCGACGATCATAGTGATCGTCGGATTCCTCGCCCTGAGCCGAGGCAGCAACGATCGCAGGCTCGACACGGTCAATCCACCGGAGGAGCAAACAACCTCAACCGTCACCACGTCACCCGCAGTGCCAGCAACGTTCGCTACCGACGCCCCACTGCTCACCGAGGAGTTCGGCCATCTCGAGCCAGGCAACTACCGCGTCGACACCCTCGGAACCCCGTTCACCTTCACACTCGATCAGCCCCAAGCGCTTCAAGACAACCACAGGGCCCATTTCGTGCTGAGCCACCCTGGTAGTCAAGGATCCAGCGATCGGGACATCACGTTCATGCGCTTGTCGGCCCTGTCGAATCCTGCCGAACCGACCGCGTCCCTCGAAGCATCTGGAGAAGGTTGGCCCGCTGACGACTTCGCCGGCTGGCTCGACACACTGACCGACGAGATCGTGGTGTCGAACCGAGAAAGCACGACCTTCGGCGGTCTGAAGGCAATTCGCGCCGACCTCCAGCTCGGAGAGACAGACTGCAGGGGGGGAGAAGGGTCCTGCGTGCTCTTCGGCACGAATAACCTGTTCAACGTAAAATCCCTGAGCGCCGGGTCGACGACCGCACCACTCCCCTCGCGTTTCCGGATCTGGGTCGTTGAACAAGACGACCAAGATCCGCTGGCGGTGATTGTCGGTATCAACAGGGAGTCTGACCAAGACTGGTTCGACACCGCCGACACCATCCTCTCCACCCTCGCATTCGGCGACATAGGCCCCAACCCAATCCTCGATCTACCCGCTGGCCGGGTCGAACTGCCCTTCGTCGGAGGAGTTCGCACTGAGCTCTCCGGCGGCTCGTTTGCCATGCTCGATCCCCAGGGATTTGGCAAGATCGTTCTCGGCGACTGGGAGGTTCATTCGGGGTTCTTGAGCAATCCGTTGGATTCCACTGGCAATGTGCTCGAAACACCCGACGACCTCGTGGCCGCACTGGAACAAGGCAACGAAACGGTCACCGAGGTCGAATCGATTGTGATCGATGGAATCAATGCTCGAGTATTCGACGTTGCCAGCGCCTCAACCGAGCGGACGCTGATGTTGACCCGCGACGACGGGAAAGGTTGGCACTCGCCAGCCAGGGGCCGGATCTGGGTAATAGACCACCCCGACCGCGGTCTACTGATGCTCACCGCCGAGGCCTTCGAGAACGTCGACATGATCTTTCCACTCGTCCTCGCCCAGACCGAGGCGATCATCGAGTCGCTCGAATTCATCGAACTCGGCTGAGCTAAGCCCGACTACACCATGGACCCGCCTCATCTCGGCGATAGGAATCTGGCTGGACGGTGAGGGGTTTTGCAGCCGTCGTCCGTTGAGAGTGGTATGGAACTTCAAAGGCGCAACAAATCCAAACTTGACGACGACCTTGTCGTCGCGATCAACCGACATGAGAAGGCGAAAGACATGATGAGACTGACAAGATTGACGAAGGGGCAGACAAGTTACCGGAAGCTCACCGCTGTGGTGCTCGGTGCAGCGATGATTCTGGTGGGTCTCAGCAGTCCGGCCAGCGCCGAACCGCAGGGTTTCATCGAGGACGAGATCGGCGTCGGCTTCTTTTACGGAACCTTCGGCGAGAGCCCGAACATAACACTTCTCGTGGGGGGCACCGCAGGAGACTTCTGCGAAAACAATCCCGAAGACCCGTTCAACGCAGAGCCCGGCATGGCACCGCTACGCGTATTTCTACGCAACAGCGGCGCAGTCGACCTCAAGGTTAATGACAAGAACCAGCCCATCTATCTCTACAGCACCGACACCGACAACGGGCCGCAATGGATTACTGATGTGTGCAACGGTGATATCGAGCCGGAGCTATTCGCCAGCGGATCCGCCGACCTCAAGGTCCGCATCAGCGTCAAGTCCGAGAGCCTCGTTGACGTCTTCAACTCGGTGAACGGCAAAGCCACCGGGACTGACGGCACCGAGTACAAGGTACGCGCCTACGCCGACCTTTTGGTGGAAAACGGTGAACCTGTTGGCAACCCGGCAGACTTCGTCGGGTTCAAGCTGACCGAGATCCGACGCTGAGAACCACCAACTCCTAGCAACAGGACAGAGCCCGGACCCCAACGGTCCGGGCTCTCTCACACGCACCGCCGAAGCGTTCGAAGCGAATCGGGCTGGACGGTGAGGGGTTTGGCGGCCATCCTTCGTTGAGGAGGTATGAGCCAGCTTGAGAGCCGAGACGCCACCGACACTGACGACGAGCTTGTCGTCGGAACCGACACATCCGCGACGGGGGAACATACGGTGAGATCAACCCGATGGATGCTGGTGGGTCTGGCGGCGGTGGTTGCTGCCGTCATCGGCTTCCTCGCTCTCAGCGGTGATGGCAACGACGGCGAACTCGAGGCGGTAAGTGCACCGGAGCAAACAACAACTACAGCAGCTGACAGCACAACAACGGTGGCAACAGCACCCCAAGGACCGGCGACATTCGTTGCGGATGCCACGCTCTACATCGACGAGAACTCTCCGATCGAGGAGGGCACGTACCGCGTCGACACCCTCGGAACGCCCTTTAGCGTCACGGTCGGCGAAGGGCTGTTTGTTCAACCGAACCGGCGTGGGCAGTTCGTACTCACACACCAGAGTAGCCAAGGGCCAGACGATCGGGACATCGTGATGCTACGGCTCTCGTCCCTATCGGACCCTGCCCAGCCGGATTTCGGTCTCGATACGTATCGCATGGCCTGGCCGACAGATTTGGGTGAGGGCTGGCCGGCTGATGACTTCTCGGACTGGCTCGACAATCTGAGCGACCAGATCGTCGTCTCGAACCGCCAGGACACGATCCTCGGCGGCCTCGAAGCGACCCGCGTTGACCTCTACCTCGGAGAGACCGCCTGCAGCACGACCGGATCCTTCTGCATGCTGTTCGGCTCGAACCACCAAATCGACACCAAGATGTTGAACCTCGGCTCGACCTACCGAATCTGGGTTGTGGACCAGGACAACCAAGATCCGCTGGCAGTGATCGTCGGCATCAACAGAGAAGCTGACCGCGACTGGTTCGACACCGCCGACGCAATCCTCTCCACCCTCGCCTTCGGCGAGATAGCGCCCAACCCCATGGAGCTGATGCCGGCAGGCCAAGTCGAATTGCCCTTCCTCGGCGGCATCCGCACCGAGCTTGCAGAGCAGGCCGTGGCGTTTCGGAACCTTGATTCCCACAGCACGATTCGGCCAGCGGAGTGGCCGGCTGATACAGACTTCTTGGCCAGCCCTGTCGGCTACGGAGGAAATGTGCTCGATACTCCCGACAACGTGGTCACCGAGCTCGAGGACAGCGGCCTAGTAGTCATTGAGATCGAATCGGTTGTGATCGACGGCATCGACGCTCGAGTATTCGATATCGCCGGCAACTCGTCCCGGCCCTCGCTGAAGCGGACCACCGACGACAACACTGGTTGGTGGGCCCCCGCTCGGGGGCGGACATGGCTGATTGATCACCCGGACCGCGGCCTACTGATGATCACCTCCGAGGCCTTCACCGACGTCGACAATGTCTTCCCGATCATCCTTGCCCAGACCGAGTCGATCATCGAATCACTCGAGTTCATCGACCTCGAATAACCCTCCTCCAAATTCCTGTCCATAGCCACAATCAGTGTGGTTCTGGTGAGGGCAGAAAGCCCGTTTGTGGCTCACAACAGGGATTTGGAACCGAGACCTCGACCCCGGGCGTTCCTACTTTGGCGCTGCGCTGGGGCTGTGGCGTTTCGGCGCCCGAGTCAGCAGTTCGGCCACGGTCGAATGATCGATCGCTCCGTCGGGATCGGTGGCTACAACGATCAGTTCAGTTCCACCGATTTCGAGGGCCACCTGGAGACACGCCCCGCACGGGAACGTCAGTTCGTCGTTGGTCCGTTTCGAACACAACGCAAGGATGACCGGGTGCCGCACTTGGGTGACGGCGGTGAACAGTGCCACCCGTTCCGCGCACATCGCCAGTCCTAGCGACACGTTCTCCACCAGCGCCCCGGGGATCGTGACCCCATCGGCGGTCAGCACCGCCGCACCCATCGGAAAGTCCGAATACGGGGCGTAAGCCTTTCCTCGAGCGGCTTGGGCAGCCTTGGCAACGGCATCGATCTTGTCGTCGAGTTCGGTCATGAATGGAACCTAACTTGCTTTGTGCCTCGGCGCTGTCCCCGCCGATGAGTTAGGGCTGTTCGTCGGGCAATTGGCAGAGCATGAGGGTGGCGCCACCAGGATCGGCGATAGCCGACATGCGACCGAACAACGTGTCCCATGGTTCCGCCACCACCGTCCCGCCGTTCGCTTTCGCGATTTCGCAGGCGGCGTCGTTGTTCTCCACAACGTAGTAGTTGGCCCAATGGGTGGGCGCTCCGGCCATTTGGTCGGGAATGCCCATCAACCCACACAC
>JABDIY010000141.1 GCA_013003535.1 Acidimicrobiales bacterium
TCGATGGAATGGGTGACCTCGACTTCCGGAATGCCGATACTTCACCGAAGGCCGATCAACTCGATGCGGTCGCCGAGGAATTGCGGGCGGCGCTTCGGTCGGCTGGGCATGCAGAGAACGTCCCATAGCTGAATTCGATACCGCAGCGCAGGTTCTGCTCGCCTACCCTTTCCCTCATGACAGTCGATGCGCGAACGGGGCCCGAAGTAGAACAAGTTGGGTCACCCCGTGCCGCAGTGCTGGCCATGCCCTCGTACAAGCCCGGCAAGGACGCCAAGCAGTCCGAGGCTGAGTTGGGCATCACCAACGCCATCAAACTGGCGTCAAACGAGAATCCGTTGCCACCACTTCCCGAGGTCGTTGCGGCGATCACAGCCGTCATCGGTGGCGTGAACCGTTATGCCGACCACCGGGCGATGGACCTCCGGGCCGTTCTCGCGCAGTGGCAGGGCGTTGAGCTGAGCCATGTGACAGTGGGGAACGGCAGCTCGGCCATCCTTCACCGCTTGGCAGCCGCGTACGTCGATGCCGGCGATGAGGTGCTGTACCCGTGGCGTTCATTCGAGGTGTATCCCGTTTACACCAAACTTCTCGATGGGATTCCAGTCACCGTACCCCTCGTCGATGAGACCGCTGATCTTGCGGGTCTGGCGGCGGCGATCACCGAGCGCACCAAACTCATCATGATCGCCAACCCCAACAATCCCACGGGCACAGCGTTATCAGCCACGAAGTTGAACGAGTTTTGCTCACAAGTACCCCGCAACGTCGTGGTGGTGATCGACGAGGCCTACTTCGAGTTTGTCGACCCGGCCCTCGGAAACACGATTGTCGATGTGTTGCCCCATCATCCCAACGTGATCGTTACTCGAACCTTCTCCAAGGCTCAAGGGTTGGCTGGTCTTCGGGTTGGCTACGCGGTAGCTGATCCACAGATCATTTCCGCAATCGACAAGACCCAGCTCCCGTTCGCCGTCAATGCGGCGGCCCAAGCTGGTGCAATCGCGGCGGTACAACACTCGGACAAGATCGCAATGCGCGTACGGGACATCGTGGAGGAACGAGGCCGGGTCCTCGCCGAGGTCCGTAGCTGGGGGGTCGAGGTCCCCGAGAGTCAGGCCAACTTCGTCTATCTCCCGCTGGGGGCGAAAGCCAACGCGGTGTTCGCAGCGATGGAACGCGATGGTGTTGTCATTCGGCTCTTCGACCAGTTGGGCGTCCGGATCACCATCAGCACGCCAGCCGAGAACACACGGATGTTGCTGAGCCTGAAGAACGCTTTGGCTTAGGGACTCGCTGTGAGGTTGCGGCTGGGATCACAGAACCTCGGCTCGGAACTCCAGTGAGGGTTTGGCCGGTAACCCTCCCGCCGCCCGACAGCGGATCACCGGGATCTCGCGGCTGACCGTGACCCGAACGCGATCGGTTTGGTCATCGGAGCTGACTTCGATCACGTCGTCGGAGAGCTCACGAAAAGTCGGTTTGGATGAGGTCCAATCGCGTTGGGCGAAGACCGCGCTTTCGGCTGCCTGAGACCTCGGGGTGGGGGCTCTCCACGATCCTCGACACCACGGAGCCACTGCCGAAGGTGGTTGGGTGTGGAACAGTGCGGTTGCCAGTTGGTCGGGCCCAACATAGGCCCAGGTGCGGCCGTCGGGAAAAGTGATGGCTGTGGGCGCAAACCGGTGGCCGCCGGTGTGGGACACCCGGAAAATCGGAACTCCGGCGAAGCGCTGGTCTTCGGTGAGTTGGCTCACCAGGGCGCTTCCTTCGGTTCCGCAGCACACGTCGTGAGTGCCTTGGGTGCACACCAGAATGGCTGTGTCGGTGACTCCAACTGCATCAGGGATATCTAGGGGGCGCTGGTCGAGCAGAGCGGAAACGATTTCGGCGGGGGTTCGGGACCCCAATGGAATCCAGGTTCCTTCCGCTCCGGCCGCAGTCTGGCTGAAGACGGTGACGCCAAGGTTCGTTGCGCTGCTTGGAACCGAGGCGAACACACGCATTACCTGGCCGCTGGCGTTGGACAGCTGGCCGGTCACACCGGTGAGATGGGTGTGTTCAAAGACCGGCTTGGGCCACGGCTGCGGCGTGTCGACGAGGACCACCATCGTGGCTGAGATCCCCGTCCCCGCGGGGTTCACACCTAGTGCAGCCGTGTGCACCGAACACTTCACCGACTCCTCGGCCGGCGGCAGGAGTTCCAAAGCGGCGGCAGACAGCGGCTTCAGGGGCTTCTTCTCCACGATAACTGTCTACTCGAAAGCGCAGTGGCTCGAAGGACCGAGCATTAGCCAATGATGCTGGGTTCCAGTGCATGAAGACGTTGTATTACGCTGATCAAAAGCTTTTTGGCGAGCTTGGGTTGGGAATCGAGCAGCGAAGAGAACTCTCGTCGGCTCAGTACCTCGGCCTGGACGACGGTGTCGGCGGTCACCGATGCGGTCCGATGGGCTCCACTCAGAACACTCAGTTCTCCTAGAACATCGCCGGGACCCACCGTGGTGACAACCCTGCCGCCGCGCCGAACGGTGGCCTGCCCCTCGAGGATGATGAACGCTTCGCGGCCTGCCTCACCCTGCCTGATGAACTCCTTCCCCGCGGGGATTTCGATAGGGGTCATGAGGCGGCGAATGAATTTCATGTCGGATTTCGAAAGGCCAGCAAACATGTCGAGGCTGGCAAGCTGTTCATCTACGGTTTTCATGCCTGCATGTTCCCACACGCACCCCCGTATTGCGAGGTGGGAGCGGGTCTTTTAGACCTGAAGGCAATGGTTGGTGAGCTTTCCGATGCCGTCGATCTCGGTTTCCAGAATGTTGCCGTCGGCGAGAAATTCTTGGGGGTCTCTTCCGAAACCGACGCCACCGGGGGTGCCGGTAGCGATGATGTCACCCGGCGTCAGCGTTATCACTTTGGAGATTTCCGAGACCAGGTCCACCGCTCCGAACACTAGTTCACTGGTGTTGGACTGCTGTTTGGTGATCCCATTCACTGAACACCGCACCGCCAGGCCCGAGCCGTCGCCCAACTCGTCGGCACCGGTTATCCAAGGACCAACCGGCGTGGCGTGCTCCCACGTTTTGCCCAGTAGGAACTGACTTGTTCGCTTCTGCCAATCACGCATGGAGATGTCGTTCAAGACGGTGTAGCCGGCGATGGCCCGGCGTGCTTCGCTCACCGATGCGTGTCGAACCGAGGCACCGATAACTACGGCCAGTTCAACCTCCCAGTCCACCATGGCGGAGATCATTGGATCTGGCAGGTGAATGCGGTCCGTGGCGCCGACCAGTGCGTCGGCGAATTTTGCGAAACACGTGGGGGCGGAGGGTGGAGCGTTGCCCATCTCGGCAATGTGATCGGCGTAATTGAGCCCAACGCAGATGATCTTCGAAGGGCGGGGCACTACCGGTGCGAATTGGGCCTCGGCCAGCGGAATCGATTCGCCGGTCGTGGCCTGGCCGAGCTTGGCGAAAGGCGCTGCCTGCAACGCTGCGCCTGCGTCGCTGTAGCTGAGGAGAATTGCGTCATCCTCCTCGATCAGTGCGGCAGTCGTACCGGCAGTGGTGCGAAGCGTGGCCAGTTTCATGGAAGTCAACCGTAGTGCCGCAACACCCGAAGTTCTGGTCCAGAAGCACCGAGGTGCTTCTGGGAGCAGATCACTGAACTGGGTCTTTCGAATTATGTTCAAGTCCGAACGGCCCATGCGTCGAAGGGCTTTGCCTATGCCGTCCGAATTCCTTGACGTCGCCCACCTTCTCCGCCGGTCTGGATTTGGGGGTAGGCGACCCGAAATCGAAGCCCTCACCGAGATGGAGTGGCCAGACGTTGTAGATCTGATTCTCGACACGTCACCGAATCCGCCGGTAACGGAGGGTGTGCCCAACCTGAACCCGGACGCCACTACGTGGAGTGAGCGTTACGTTGGGATGACCCACCATTGGTTCGAGCGAGCCCGCACCGTCCCCCGGCCGATTGAGGAGAAAATGGCCCTCTTCTGGCACGGGTTGCTCTGTAGCGGGCTGGACAAGGTCAACCAGCACTACCTCATGTTCGACCAGATCCAGTTGTTTCGGACCGCTGGACTTGGCGACATCGTGGAGCTGTATCAGGCCATGGCTGTCCAGCCGGCAATGCTGCTCTACCTGGACAACAAAGACAACCGGCGCGGCAGCCTCAACGAGAATTTCGCCCGAGAAGTCATGGAGCTTTTCACGCTCGGCCAAGGTCACTACACCGAGGACGACGTAGCGGCCTCGGCGAGGGCCTGGACCGGTCATGGACTCACCAGCTACGACACCTACCCCCGCACCTATCAATTCCGAGCCGACCGTCACGACTCGGACACCAAGACCTTCATGGGAGTGACGGCTAACTGGGATGGGCCTGAGATCCTGAACCACATCTTGCTCGGTCCGAAACAACGCGACGCAGCGCGCTTCATCTCTGCGAAGATGTGGAGCTTCTTCGCCTACCCCAACCCAGAGCCGGCGCTCGTTGATGATCTCGCAACTGCGATGATCAACGGAGGCATGCGCGCCGACGTCGTCCTGCGAGCCATCTTCAATCGCCCTGAGTTTCGCAGCGAAAAAGCCAGAACCGGACTGGTGCGCAGTCCGATCGAGTACACCGTGGCCGCGCTCCGGCACTCCAACCTTACGAGCTCCGACATCGACCCTCAGTGGTATGTCGGCGAGATGGGCCAGAGCATGTACGACCCGCCGAACGTTTCGGGATGGCGGCAAAATGGCTATTGGATTTCCAGTAGTGCAATGTGGGCCAAGGCCCGGTTCGCCAGCAACCTGCGCTGGCGGGCGTATGACAACGAATTCCTGGCGGATTCCGCAGAATTGCCAACGGAGACAAGCGTGGAGCGAGCGCTGGACACCTTTGGCGTCTTCGCCGCTTCCGCTCGAACGCGGGCATCGCTGACCAACTTCGTAGCAACTGAGCGTTCAACGTCGCGATGGGCCGAGTCGTCCGGTCTCATCTTCTTGTCCCTGCTCACCCCCGAATTCCAACTGGCCTGATGAACAACGTTCCCTTCACCTCCGACGCTTCCACACTTCTCCCGTACCCGCAAACAATCGAGCCCGGCGATCCGTCGCCAGCCGAGATCGTGGCCGCCCTGTCCCGGCCCGCACCCTCCGATGCCTCAAGCTTGAGCCGGCGTCGGTTCATTCAGGCGGCGGCGGCATCGGGGGCACTGGCCAGCATCCCTACTTGGTCAGTGCTCAACCGCTCCGATGTTGCCGGTGCCGCTGCCGGCGCATCGGTGGGTGCCGACGAGGGGATCGTGGTCATGTTGACCATGGGCGGGGGCAACGACGGCCTCAACACGGTCATCCCTATTGGCGACAGTGCCTATTACGACAACCGATCCCGCTTGGCGATCTCAGCCGAAGAGTCACTCCAGATCACCGATGGTTATGGGCTGCACCCGAACCTGCCGTCGCTGAAGCAACGTTACGACATGGGCCAGGTGGCAGTGATCGAGGGCGTGGGACAACCAGTGGATGACCTCAGTCATTTCACATCGATGGCTCGTTGGATGAGCGGACGCCTGAGCGGAGTGCCAACGTCGGGTTGGATGGGCCGGCACCTCGACGGAATGCCCAATGAGATTCCGATTCCCGGCGTGACCGTCGGGTCTTCGATCCCGTTGCTCATGCTAGGAAGCAAACCTCGAACGTCGGCGCTTCCGGAGAAGGTGTCCGGGCTGTTCTCGGTTCAGAATGATCCAGTGGATCAGCGTCAGTACCGGGCCATCCGGGACTTCGCCGGCGACACCGGTCTCGGGACGTGGGGGAATGCGCTGGCCGGCGCCGGTCCCAACGCCCTCGACCTGGCCGGCCAACTGCGGCCGATCTACCCCACCGACCCGGTTAGGGGAAAAGTTGCCCGCCAGATGGAAGTGATCGCTCGGTTGATCAATGCCGGGATCGGTATTCGCGTCTTCTCCGTCATCTGGGGCAGCTTCGACTCCCATAGCGGTCAGCCCGAACAGCATGGCGACCGACTGGCCGAGTTCGACGCCGGTCTCAAAGTCTTCTATGAGACGTTGAATCCGCAATGGGCTGATCGAGTCCTGGTGGTGACGCAATCTGAATTTGGTCGGCGCGCCAAGGATCATGGATCAGACGGCACCGACCACGGTGCCGCAGGGACGATGCTCGCCATAGGGTCCAACGTGAAGGGCGGCTTCTACGGCCAGGCCCCGTCCCTCACCAACCTGACCCGCCAGGACAACCTGATCCCAACCGTCGACTTTCGACAAGTGCAATCCACGGTGCTGAATGATTGGCTGGCCGGGGATGCCGGCGAGATCTTCGGATCAAATTTTGAATCGCTGGGGTTCCTGAGGGCCCCCGGGACCGCACCCGGCGACGGCGGAGATGGAGGCGGAGGACCGATAGTGGTGAATCCCACCGAACGGCGAAACTCCTTCGTTCGCCTGTACCTGGCGTACTTCCTCCGCTTCCCCGATACCAAGGGACTCGACTACTGGCTGACCGTGGGCGATGGGACTATCGGGCTCGGGGAGGCCTCCCTATATTTCGCCAAGTCGGCGGAATTCCGGCAGCGCTATGGCGCAGTGGACGATGCCCGATTCGTTGAGCTCATCTACAACAACGTGCTCAACCGTGCGCCCGAAGACAAGGGCTTCAACTACTGGCGGGGCGTGCTCGGCGACGGCTACAGCCGTGGTGAGGTAATGATCTGGTTCTCCGAATCGGCCGAGAACATTCGGGCCACCGCGGCTCGAGTAGCGGAGTACAACGCCCTCACGCTCGGGAGCTGAGCTACAGCATTCACCATGGCGGGACAGCGCAAGGCAAACTGAACGGCATCGGCGACAATCGAGGGCGCTGATGGTAGCCAAGGAGCTCGCACCGTGACCGACGTAGCCGACGTAAAGGGATCAATTCTCGGAAACTCTGTACTTCGAAAGGAAGATCCCGGCCTGTTGTTGGGGACCGACTTGTACTTCGATGACTTGCCGGCCACCGATCTTGGCTACATCCATTTCGTACGGTCGCCGTTCGCGCACGCCCACATTTTGAGTATCGACACCAGCGAGGCCTCGGATACTCCCGGCGTCCGCGGCGTCTATACCGCCCAGAACCTGGAGATGAAGCCGTTCCTTGGCCACCACTCGTTCGATGCGGGGTTCTCGCGGCCACCCCTGGCCAAAGACAAGGTCCGTTTCGTTGGAGACATCGTGGCGGCGATCGTTGCCGACTCCCGTGGGATAGCGGTTGACGCAGCCGAACTCGTAGATGTTGATTACGACCCGCTCGACGCGGTGACCGCTGGCGAGGCTGCGGTGCATGAAGGCGCTCCGATCCTGTTCGATGAACTTGGCACCAACATTTGCTATCGGACAACAGTCGGAGAAGATACCGACCCGCTTGAAGGAGCAGAACGAATCGTGGAGGGTCGCGTCGTTTCACAGCGTCTGGCCGGGGTCCCCATGGAACCGAATGGCTGCCTCGTGCTGCCAGGCGAGGACGGTCATCTGACTGTTTGGATTCCATCGCAAAACGCCATCGCCGTCCGAAATGTGATGGTGCGCCAACTCGACCTTGACCCGGCCAACCTGCGTGTCGCGGCGCCCGTTGTGGGCGGTGGATTTGGATCAAAGGCCGGCGCCTACTCCGAGTTCCTCATTACGGCCAAGATCGCTCACGAGACGGGTCGGCCGGTCAAATGGACAGAGCAACGGAGTGAGAACATGGTGTCCATGGCCCAGGGCCGGGACATGGTGCTCAATGCAAAGCTTGGCTTAACCAACGACGGTTTGATCACGGGAATAGATATCGACGTTGTGGCGGCTGCGGGTGCCTACCCGGCCGTCGGTGGCTACCTCCCGGTGTTCACCAAGATGATGTGCCAAGGGGTCTACAACATCCCGAAGCTCCGCTACGTGGCAACCTCGGTCGTCACCAACAACACCCAAATCGCGGCATACCGAGGGGCGGGGAGGCCCGAGGCGACGCAGCTGCTGGAGCGGATCGTGGACATGGCAGCAGCAGACATGGGAATCGACCCGATCGAGATTCGGCGCAAGAACTTCTTGACACCGGAGATGTTTCCTTTCCTCACCCATGGCGGAACGAACTATGACAACGGCGAATATGCACTCACCCTGGATCGGGCGTTGGAAGAAGCAGGTTATGACGAGCTGCGATCCCAGCAGGCGGCCCGTCGAGCCAGTGGCGACCGCAATCAACTGGGTATCGGCATCTGTACGTATGTAGAAGTCACAGCACCGGTGGGCCTGCACGTGGAGTTCGGACGGGTCGAGGTGTTGGAAGACGGCTCTGCGGTGGCAAAGGTTGGTACGTCCTCGCACGGGCAGGGTCACGACACGGCGTTTTCCATGCTGGTAAGTGATGTGTTGGGCATCCCGATGGAGCGCGTCACGCTGCATCAGTCCGACACCGATTTGGTGCCACGCGGCGCGGGGACGATGGGGTCGCGATCCCTTCAAGCCGGCGGCTCAGCTGTCTACGTCGCAAGCCAGCATGTGATGGAGAAAGCCAAACAATTGGCGGCTCACATGTTGGAAGCTTCCGAGGCCGACATCGTCAAGGCGCCCGGGGGGCTACAGGTCGCCGGAGTACCGGCCTCCAGGATCGGGTGGGGTCAACTAGCCACCGACGCCAAAGATCCGACCAACCTGCCCGAGGGCATGGAGCCGGGCCTGAGCTTCGAACATGACTTCGACGGACAAGACGCAACGTTCCCCTTCGGAACCCACCTTTCGGTGGTGGAGGTGGATGTGGAAACGGGCCGGGTCACAATGCTTCGCCACGTCGCCGTAGATGATTGCGGCCGCATCTTGAACCCGATGATGGTCACCGGGCAACAGCACGGCGGCATCGCTCAGGGCATCGCACAGGCGCTCTATGAGCAGGTGGCCTTCGACGAAGACGGAAACCCGATCACGGCCAACCTCATGGACTACGCCATTCCTTCGGCCGCCGAGCTGATCAACTTCGAAACGTTCAACACCCAAACACCGAGTCCCCGCAACCCGCTGGGAGCGAAGGGCATAGGCGAGTCGGGAACCATTGGTTCCACCTCGGCCATTCACAATGCAGTGATCGATGCCGTGAGCCACCTCGGCGTTCGTCACATCGACATGCCCCTCCTCCCTCACACTGTTTGGGCGGCGATTCAAAAGGCTCGCAGCGAGGGCATACTCAGCCCATGACCGACGTTTTTGAACGCCCTATCATTTCGATCCCCGCCGGAGAAGCCCCTACCGAACTCCAAGTCGAAGACATCGTGGTGGGCGATGGCGCCGAGGCGACCGCCGGCACACAGGTCAACGTTGACTACGTGGGTGTCAGCTGGTCTACAGGGAAAGAATTTGACGCCTCATGGAACCGCGGCTCCCAGTTCGCCTTCGGTCTTGGAGCCGGCCAGGTCATCGCCGGCTGGGATCAGGGCGTTGCCGGAATGAAAGTGGGCGGACGGCGCCGCATCACGATTCCACCGGCAATGGGATATGGCGCATCAGGCGCAGGCGGCGTCATCGCCCCCAACGAAACGCTCGTTTTCGTTGTGGACCTCCGCAACATCGGCTGATCGCAGAGCTACTTCCGCAGTTCGAATCCCGTGTGGTTCTGACACCACTCCCATAGACGCTTGCGGCGTTCGGGGGTATCGCTGTTGCGGGTGGTGGGCAGCTTATGGGTGGAACGCACCTGGCGGTCATGCCAGAAATCTCCCGTGGATTCCAGAGCCGCCGGGTCGGCAGTGAGCCAAACCATGGTGTCGGCTCCGTCCTGGGGGGAACGAAGCAAGTGGAGCGGTCCGAGGATTTTCGAAAATCCGGGGAGCGCTTCACTGACGCCGGGCGTGTCTACCCAGCCGGGGTGGAGCGAGTGGAAGACCACCTGCGACGGGTCGGTCCGCTGAGCCCACATCTCGGTCAGTACCACCTGGGCCCGTTTGGCCCGAGCGTACTGCTGAGCGCCGTTGTAGGAGTCTTCGGGCATCTCCAGTTGGCTGACGCTGAGGGGCTGGCTGTACATCCCGCCCGAGCTCATGGTCAGCACTCGACCGGGGCCAGCAGCTTTCAGCTGGGGGAGAAGCATGCCTGTCAGGAGAAACGGGGCGGCCACCATCAACTCCACTGCCAAGTCGGTTCCGTTCTCGGCCAGGCGACGCTTGGGAAACAGCGCACCAGCGTTGTGGATCAACGTGTGGATCGTCGGATGGGCAACGGCGAGTTGGGTGGCGGCTGCCCGAACGTCATCCTGCTTGCCCAGATCAGCCAGCACGTAGCTGATTTCGGGATTGCCGGTGGCAGCCTTGATCCGGTCGACGGTGGCTTCGGTCTTCACCTGGTCCCGGGCCACGATCACCAACGTGGCGCCAAGGTTGGCCAGGATTTCGGCACCCTCTTCGCCGATCCCGGAGGTTCCGCCGGTCAAGACGACCGTCTGGCCGGTGAGGTCGTACTCGTCAAGTGGCTTCCAGTCGAACAGCTTCCGCCTGGCGTTCGGTCCGATGCTGGTGAAACTTGGGATGATGGTTGCTTCGATCACACGATCAAGGATCGAGTTAGGGGAGAGACTCATTCAGCCCACAGTAGGCGATGTGGTGGAGCAGCTATGAGTTGGGACATTCAATTCCCCTGCGACTCTCTCGGCGTTGGTTCACCCGCGGCACTGGGTGGTTCCTGCCCGAGTTCAACCCGGTCACGCCCTCGGTTTCGACTTTTATCGTAGTGGTCGGGACGGAGTGATTTGAACACTCGACCCCCTGCTCCCAAAGCTCTACCACCGCAATCATCTGACCAGCGGGAATGAGCGAACGTGCAGGTCAGACGAGATTTCTAGCTATCCGCTGTTGTCCGTCGCCGACCCCTGCACGCC
>JABDIY010000151.1 GCA_013003535.1 Acidimicrobiales bacterium
TCTCGACGTTCCTGCTGTATCGGGAGCGCACCAACGGCGGGCCGGGGAGCGACGAACTGTTCGACATCCCGTTCACCTCGGTCAGCTCGTTCGTGCTGCTGATGAGCTCGCTCACCATGGTGCTGGCCCACAACGCGTGGGAGCGCAGCGATCAGCGCCAGCTCCGGCTGTGGCTGCTGTCGACGGCCGGGCTCGGCATGGTGTTCCTGGGCGGCCAGATCTTCGAGTTTTCAACCTTTGTGCACGAGGGGCTCAAGCTGGACACCAGCCCGTTCGGCTCCAGCTTCTACCTGCTGACCGGATTCCACGGCGCTCACGTGGCGGTCGGCGTGCTGATGCTGACCGCCATGACGATCATCAGCTTCCGGGTCGGCCTCACCAAAGCTCGCGGGATGAACGTCGAATTAGTGGCGCTGTACTGGCACTTCGTCGACATCATCTGGATCGTCATCTTCACCGTCGTCTACTTGCTGCAGGTGTGACATGACCGCTCAAGCCGAAACCCCCGAGACCCACGAAGAAGAGCACAGCGACCACCTGTCTCCGAAGGATTACTGGATGATCGCCCTCTTCCTAGCGGTCGTCACCGCCGTCGAGGTCATCATCACCTATATCCCCGGTTTCGATGGGGCGCTGCTGGTCACGTCGCTGCTCGTGCTCGGGGTGGTGAAGTTCCTGACGGTGGTCGCCTTCTTCATGCATCTCAAGTACGAGCCGTTCACCATGAACTTCATGTTCTATTTCGGGCTGCTCGGCGCGCTGGCGCTGTTCATCGCCGTTCTGCTCGCGTTCCGGGCGCTGTTCGACACGTTCTGACATGGATGTTCTGGCGCACGGAGAGGTCATCGACCACACCAGCGACGTGCTGGCCTTTCACCCCCACTGGGACGTCTATGCGCTGATTGCGCTCCTCGCTGTCGGCTATTACGTCGGCGTGCCGCGACTGGCGGCCCGGCATGCGCCGCAAGGGGAACCGTCCATAACCCGCCATCAGAAGCTGCTGTTCGGTGCAGGGCTGATTGCCTGGCTGGTCGTGAGCACATGGCCGTTCCACGACATCGCCGAGAAGAGCCTCTTCACCTTCCACATGATCGAACACATGACGCTGGCCTGGGTGGTGCCGCCGCTGTTGATCATGGGTTCACCGTGGTGGCTGACCCGGATCCTCATCAAGCCGATCATGGGCCCGCTGCGGTTCCTGACCCGGCCGCTGATCGCCCTCGTCATCTTCAACGCTGTGCTGGCCGCCATCCACATCCCCCGCGTCGTCGAGCTCATGGTCACCAACGACCCCTTCCACTTCGTGGCCCACTTCCTGCTCATGGCCACCGCTTTCCTGCTGTGGTGGCCGGTGCTGGGGCCGGTCCCGGAGATGCCCAAGCTGTCCTCGATGGCGGCGATCGGCTACCTCTTTGCCAACGGCCTGGTTCCCACCATCCCGGCCAGCTTCCTGACGTTCGCCTCCGACACGGTGTATCCGGTCTACGAGGGGTTCCCCCGGCTGTGGGGCCTCGACGTGATCACCGACCAGACCATCGCCGGCCTCGTCATGAAAATCGGCGGCGGCCTATTGCTGTGGGGCGTGATGATCACCATCTACTTCCGGTGGTGGCGCGACGAGCAGCGTTTCTCCCCCAGCCGCCCCGAGCGCATCACCGCCCCCGGCTGATTGGCGATCGGCCCGACGCCCGACGCCCGACGCCCGACGCCTGGCTTGGAACTCGGAACTGGCAACTCGCATTTCCAATCAAGAGCACAGGAACGCGCTTTCACCCCCCTCCTTGCCTCCCCCACTCGCTGGCGCTCGCAGGGGAGGTA
>JABDIY010000215.1 GCA_013003535.1 Acidimicrobiales bacterium
GGGTTGACCTGGACTGCACTCCAGGTCAACCCCGTTCCCGAATAAATGTCGGGCCAACGAAATTCGACCCCGCAGGCCGCCGCGGCCTACACGTCCTTCAACAGCCGCAGAGCGTCGTAAACGGCGGCGTGGATGTTCCTTGCCGCCACCGCATCACCAATTCGATAGAGCTCGAAGGAACCGTCTGGATTCGCCACTTTGCGCTGCGGCTGACCAGCCAACAAAGCTGTGTAGTCAACGGCACCACCGTTCGACGAAAGCGGTTTCAGCTCAAAGTAAAGCTCGGCCATCGGCTGGGTCCCCTGATCCACGACCACCGAATCAACGTGACGAGGCGAACGGTGAGAGGTGTGTTCGCTGCCAAGCTCCACACAGAGCTGCCCGGCCTCGGGCCGGATCGTCATGACCCTCTGGTTCAGCGTAATCCGCGTTTCCGTCTCGTTGAAGGCCCGGGCGTATGGAACGTGGTTCATCCCTCCCACCTCGATCCCCAGCATCCGTTCCGGCGTGACGATCTCCAGATCCGCACCCGAGCGGGCCATCATCTCCGCCGCCGACATAGCCGAATGGGTGCCGTTGTCATCGAACAAAAGCACCTTCCCCGCCGGTCGCACATCGCCACCCAGTACATCCCAACTTGTCACAAAGTGTTCTGATCCTTCCAGGTCCGGCACTTGGGGCAGCCCGCCGGTGGCGATGATCACCACGTCTGGCTTCAAATCGGCCACCATCCCCGCGTCTGCGAAGATGTCATACCGCACCTCTACACCCAGTCGTTTCAGCTCGGCCACCCGCCAATCCACAATTCCCTGGAGGTCGACCCGCCGAGGGTTCCGGGTCGCCAACCGAATCTGCCCACCGGCCCATGGCATCGCCTCGAGCAAAATCACGTCGTGACCGCGTTCGGCGGCGACCCGTGCCGCTTCAAGTCCGCCGGGACCGGCCCCCACCACAACGACTCGCCGGGTCATGGTGCTGCGAGAAATGATGTGGGGCATGGTGGCCTCACGGCTGGTAGCAGCATTGTGAATGCACAACGCTTCTCCAGCTTCGTATATGCGATCAAGACAGTAGGTGGCACCTACACAGGGCCGGATCTGATCCTCCCGGTCCTCCATGATCTTCAGCACGATGTGGGGGTCCGCCAAGTGGGCCCGGGTCATGCCCACCATGTCCAGGCGACCCTCGCGAATGGCGTGACGGGCCGTGGCCACATCATCGATCTTCGATGCGTGCAGGACCGGTAGATTCGTCGCCTCTCGAACCTGGCCCGCGAAGTCGAGATGCGGGGCAGCAGGCATTCCCTGAATCGGAATGACCTTGGTGAGGACCACGTCGGATGCCACCGTGCCGCGAATGACGTTGACGAAGTCGATGAGTTTGGCATCCTCCATTCGTTTCAAAATCCGGATGCCCTGGGGACGGTCGATTCCGTTGGGCAGAACCTCGTCGATGGACATGCGCACGCCGACGATGAAGTCAGCTCCAACTCGGGCCCGGATAGCCTCGAGCACGCTGAGCGGAAACCGCAACCGGGCCTCTTCCGAGCCGCCCCAGTCGTCGGTTCTCTCGTTGGTGGCTGGTGAATAGAAACCATCGAAAAGATGGCCATAGGACTCGATCTCGATCCCGTCCATCCCTCCCGCCTGCATCCGTTCCGCCGCATCGGCGTACTTGCCGATGATGCGTTCCAGATCCCAATCCTCGGCCTCCTTGGGAATGGCTCGATGGGCGGGCTCCTTCAATGGGGAGGGAGCCACCACCGGCAGCCAGTCATCGTGAGACCAGCCGGTGCGACGGCCGAGGTGCGAAATCTGAATCATGCAGGCCGCGCCGTGCTCATGCACACCATCGGTGAGCCGCTGGATCCATGGGACGATGGCGTCGTCGAAGGCGTGCAGATTCCCAAAGGCGGGTGGGCTGTCCTCGGCGACAACCGCCGAACCCGCCGTCATGGTGAGCGCCACGCCACCTTTGGCCTTTTCCTCGTGATAGAGCCGGTAGCGATCCTTGGGCATGCCCTCCTCGGAGTAGGCCGGCTCGTGAGAAGAGGAAAAGACTCGGTTCCGAAGGGTCAGGTGCTTGAGTTGAAATGGCTCCAAGAGCGGATCATCCACGAAGTCAGAATAGATCGGGTCGACGCGCCACGCCTTGGCCCCGGGGAATACGCTGGACCGATGCATCCGCCATCAGTCCAGCGAGTCGTCGACGCTGCGGCCGCCCATGGTTTGGAGATCGAAGTAAGAGAATCGCCGGCAGGAACCCGCACGGCCGAAGAGGCTGCCGCCGCTGTCGGCTGTGTCGTGGATCAGATCGTGAAATCCATGATCTTCGACACCGGCGCTGAGCTAGTTCTCGCTCTCACAAGCGGCACCCATCGCGTGGACGGTGCCAGGCTGGCACTCGCTCTCGGTGTTGAAAAGTGCGGTCGGGCCGATGTTGATGCCGTCCGCGCAACCACCGGCTACGCCATCGGGGGTGTGCCCCCCATCGGCCACGCCACTCCCCTCCGCTCCGTTCTGGATCCACATCTACTCAACTTCCCCGAAGTCTGGGCCGCCGCCGGCACACCCCGCCATGTTTTTGGAATCGAACCGTCAACACTGCGGAGAATTGCCGGAGCGACCGAAGCGGACTGTTTTCACTGACCGCCGAATATCAGTAGGGCCGTCAGGTTGCTTGCGCCAACGCTGCCATCAACCCGGCCGCGGAAGTGTCCCGCGCTTCCCACACTCGGGCTGCGGTGAAATTGCGGGCTGCGGCTGCGGTCTTCGGTCCGATCGCCACGATCCGGCCAGGGGTGCGATCCTCGAGCACATCGATCAAGCGACGCACCGCGCTGGGCGAGGAAACCACGGCCACATCGGCTGTCCCGGCCTGACGTACCAGATCCGGCGAGTGGACAGGCATCTGGGTGTCGTAAGCGGTCACGACCTCCACCGAATAGCCCCTCGCCCGAAGCACTTGTTTCACATCATCGCCGGCGGCAGCGGCAAGGGCTGCCAACACTCGTTGCGTGCTGAGCGGAAACGCTTGTCCCAAATCAGCGGCCGTGGCCCGTTCGGGAACGAGGTCCGGTTCGCGGTCCAATAGCCGGCTGAAGGTGGCGGCGGTGGCCGGCCCCACAGCAGCCAGTCGGAGGTCTGAAGGAAGCTCGCGCCCAACCGTCAGGAGACCCCGGGCCACCGCTTCGACGCCATTCGCTGACGTGCATACCATCCAGTCGAAATCATCCAGTCGAACGAGGGCTGATCGGAGAGCGGCTCCGCCATCGGCCGGTGCGACAACCTCGATGAGCGGCAGGTGTACCACGATCCCTCCCGCTTCGCGGATGAACGAGTGAAGATCGCCGCCACGACCCTTTTGGCGGCATGTCAGAACCGTGACGCCCCCAAGACGAAGCAGCTCACCGCTAGCCATGGAGCTTTTCCCAGAGCATGACGGCAAGCCGACGGCCCGGCGCACTGGCCACCTGATCGGTGACAGATCCACGGTGGAGCGAGTCACCCGACGGATCGGCAAGGATCCCGGTGATCGTGACAGCTCCGTCGGCGTGGAGTTCGGCAAAGGCACCGGCCGGCAACTCACAGTCTCCGCCCAGTTCCTGAAGAAACTGTCGTTCAACGTCAACCCGCAACCGGCTTGGCCGGTCCTCGATCTCCGCCAGCAAGGTCTTCGTCTGCGTATCCTCTGCTCGGCACTCCACCGCGAGAGCACCCTGCCCTACCTGCGGCACCATGATCGACGGGTCCAGCGGGTAAGCAACCGGATCCGTGAGACCGAGGCGCTCGATTGCTGCGGCCGCCATCACGATGGCACCGCCTTCGGGGATCTTGGTCAAGCGAGTAGCGATGTTGCCACGCAACTCCTCGAATGCGATATCGGGTCGAATCGCTTGCAGTTGCACGCGACGACGAGCCGAGCCGGTCCTAACCGTGGCGCCGCTAGCGAGATCATGGAGGGCGGCGCCGACGAGAACGTCGTAGGGGTTGCCGCGACGAGGCACCGTGGCCAGTGCCAAGCCCGATGCCGTAGAAGACGGTAGATCTTTGGCCGAATGCACGGCCGCATCAGCCAGACCGGCACCAACCATGGCCTGAATCTGAGTGGCGAAGGCGCCCTTGCCCCCGAGCTCGGCAATCGTGAGGTCCAGCCGCTCGTCGGCGGTGGTGCTGGCCGGTACCAGCACCACCTCGAGATCGGGGTAGGAAGCTTGGAGAAGTGCCGCTACGTGATTGGCCTGCCAAAGCGCCAAAGGAGACTGGCGGGTGGCCAACCGGATTCTCACGAGAGGTCGAAAAGCTCCCTGATGGCCTCGGCCAGTCGGTCGCCGCGATGGCTGCCCGCCGCCGACCGCACCGCTGCCGAAGGCCCGTGGAGAAGTTTGGCGACCACCGCTTTGGTGGCAGCGTCCACAGCATCCCACTGTTCCGGCGTCAAGGCGGGGTGATGCTTGGTGAGACGGTCGATCTCGGCCCGTCGGTCAGCATCGGCAGCCCGGAAGAGCGAACCGAGCAGGGGTTCAACTTCTGCGGTGGTGATGGTTCGCCGGTACCGTTCCATTTCCTCATCGAGTAGGTGACGGGCATCTTCTGCGGCCACCTGGCGTTCGGAGATGTTGGCGTTGGCGAATGCCTGAAGGTCCGCCAACACCAGCAGGTCGATCCAGTTCAACGCGAGCACGTCGGGTGAAACATCCCGAGGAACGGCCAGGTCCATCACCAGAACGCGGTTGGTTCGATCGGTGAACATCGACGCATCAACAACAAATCCTGCCGCTCCGGTAGCGGTGATGATCACATCGGCGGCTTGCAGAAGACTGGGGAGCGTGTGGAAGGGTTGAGCCGTTCCGCCTACCCGGTCGGCGAGGGCCTGGGCACTCTGATACGTGCGGTTGCAGCACACCAGTTCGTGTACGCCCGACCGTTGCAACGCCTCGGCCACGCTGGCACCGATCTCACCGGTTCCGATCACCAGCACCGACTTGCTGGCCAGATCGTCCAGACGATCATTGGCCAACTCCACCGCGGAGTGAGCCAGGGAAACGGTGCGCTCGCCGATGGCGGTATCGCTGCGTACTTTCCGGCCCGCCTGCACCGCGTGCTCGAAGAGCGGGTTGAGCAACGACCGGCAGGTTCCCTCGGTACGAGCGATCTCCCAGGATGATCGGATCTGACCGAGGATCTCGTGCTCACCAAGCACGATGCTGTCGAGCCCGGCGGTGACGTTGAAGAGGTGCTCAACGGCTTCGCTGGCATGGTGCACATACAGGTGTTCACCGAAGCGATCCGCACTGACACCGGTAAGGAGTGACAACGCATCCCGTGTGATTCGGAAGCCATCGTGGAATCGTTCCGCGTGGAGGTAGACCTCGATGCGGTTGCAGGTGGAGATCACCACCGCCTCGTTGACAACCTCATGGGCGGTGAGCTCGTGAAGCAGCTTGGGAAGAACCTCAGCCGGGAGCGTTACGGCTTCGAGAAGCTCAGGAGGAGCCGATCGATGGTTGAGCCCCACGGCGAGATAGGTCATGCAGCGACCATTGTCGCCCGTTCTGGGCCGTTTCCGCCACTCCACACCAAGAAAGAGTCATTGGTCACCTCGGCCCCGTTCGGCCCGCTGGCAGTTACGGCTCCAGGGGAACACCGGTCCCTACATCGGCGGCCAGGCCCCGCTGCCGATAGAAGCTCAGAATTTGCAGTTCAGTAGCAATATCGACCGAACGCACCGTCACATCCGCGGGGGTTTCCAAGGCGGTCGGGGTGAAGTTCAGGATCGACCGGATCCCGTTGCTCACCAAGAGGTCAGCCGCTTCCTGAGCTACACCAGGCGGCGTCGTGATCACGCCGACCATGATGTTCTCACGATCCACCAGTTCGGCAAGATCGGGAGGGGCGTGAACCAGGACGCCCCCGATCGTTGTCCCAACCAATTCCGCGTCGATATCAACCAGCGCGGCTACAGGAAAACCCCGCTCGGAGAAGCCGCCATAGTTGGCCAACGCCTTGCCCAGATTACCCGAGCCCATAATGACCACCGGCCATTCCTGGTTCAACCCGAGGACGTGCGATATCTGGACGATCAGATATTTGACGTCATAACCAACTCCCCTGGTCCCGGCGATATCCAAGGAGGCGAGATCCCGACGCATCGTTGCCGGGTGCACCGCCGCCTCTTCACTCAGGCGTTCAGAGGAAACCGACGCCAAGCCCGAGGCACTGAGATCGATGGCGGCCCGAAGGTAGGCAGGGAGGCGACCGACCGTGGCGGCGGAAACAGAAGGGTCCACGGCACGTGAGGGTAATCCAACCCGACGTTTTGTTTTCAGCCCGGCCAGATCCTGCTCTTAAGAAGCCAAATCGCGACGCCGCAGTTTTCCAGCGACCCCGATAGGCAAGGCGGCCACGACTTTTATTTGCGTTGGCACTTTGTAGCGGGCGAGCTGTTCGATACAGAACTGGCGGAGCGTGGCCTCGATACCCGACGAGTCGACGCCTTTCGTGAGCACTACAAACGCCGCAACCCGTTCCCCGGTGCTCTCATCGGGGACGCCAACCGCGGCTGCGGCCTCCACCGAGGGATGCGACTGAAGTACCGATTCAACCTCGCCGGGATGCACATTGAATCCCGAAACGATCACCAAATCCTTTGTCCTCCCGGAGATGCTGAGGTGACCGTTGTCGTCCACGATCGCCAAATCACCAGTCCGGAACCAGCCATCGGGGGTTCTACTGCGAGCGGTAGCAGCTTCGTCGTCGAAGTATCCAGGGCTGATCATGGGACCCTTTACCCAGACTTCGCCGACGTCGCCGATGAACACGTCCTCGCCGTCGGCGTTGACCAGGCGACACTCCACCCCGGGCATGACTGGGCCGACCGATCCGACGGCGACGTCAGGCTCTGCAAAGCCTGAACAGAGCACACCGGCGGTCTCGGTGAGGCCGTATCCCTCACGCAGATCTATGTGGTGCTTGTTCCTCAGAGCGTTCGCCACCGCTGCGTCCAGTGGGGCTGCACCCGACATGGCGATAAGAAGCTGCTGCAAAGGGATCGTTTGCTGCGGATCGAGGTCCGAGATCGCCTTCCACA
Organism: Acidimicrobiales bacterium; assembly: GCA_013003535.1. GTDB lineage: Bacteria > Actinomycetota > Acidimicrobiia > Acidimicrobiales > SZUA-35 > JABDIY01. The sequence continues at coordinate 7,090 of JABDIY010000215.1, forward strand.
TGTTGGGCGGGCCCGCCAGAATACTGACGCCGTGGTCCGCCACAGATTGCACGATCTTTTCGGCAACAAAGTCTGTTTGGAGCACCAGCGTTGCGCCGATGGCAAGACCCAGGTTGAGGATGATGTTGAGACCGAAGACATGGTAAAGCGGAACAACCGCCACCGCCGCTTGGGGGCTGGACCGCAAGTCGAGTCCAGCGGCTTCCACCGACAGCAGCGAGGCCTTCAGGTTCCGATGGGTCAGCATGGCCGGTTTGGAAGGTCCAGCCGTTCCGCTCGTAAAGAGCATGACGGCAACATCATTTGGCTCCACGTGGACCGCATCGGTCACCGCGTCAATGGGCTGGCCCGCAGCATTGAAGCCCTCGAGAATGGTGACGACAACGCCAGGACCGGCGGCGCGCACTGATTCCTCCACCGCGGCACAGGAGGGCCCGATGAGCACTTCGGCTATCGATGCCGAGGCCAGATCCCTCGCCCGTTCCGGTTCGGGCGACAGTGGGTTCATGGGTACGGCCACCATTCCGGCCGCGAGGCTCGCCAGGTAACCGACAACGAAGGCCTCGTCGTTTTCGCTGATGAGGCCAATGCGGGACCCTTTTGCATGACGACTCATCAGGTGGCCGGCCCAGCGACCCGCGTTCTCTCGTAGCCACTCGGCGGGATAGGTCTCATCGCGCACTACCACGCGGGTGGTGTTGGCGGTGAGGAGGTGCAAGACGAGGTTGGCCGATTGGGTCACCCCTTGATTTGACCACACGACTCAAGTCCCGTCGAACACTGGTCGAAGACTTACCGCACGGCAGAAACCTGATGCAACAGCAGATCGCGCCGTATTACCCGCGAACCCCTCTCCACTCCTCAGAAACTTGACTGCACCACGAACCACGACCAACACCGCTACGGGAGCACTGCGTTCCGCCACTGGTCTCGCCGCGGCTGCCCTGTGTGTAGTGGGATTGGCCGTGATGGCCGGAACCCCCGATAGCAGCTTGGCCGCCCAAGAAGTCATGGGTCTGACGGTTTCGTCTACGGCGCCTGCCACGTTGGGCTTCGCGACGACCGAAGATGCCGAAGCGCAGATGTTCTTGGACTGGATCAACGAACTGCGCAGAGAAAATGGGGCGGGCCCGCTCACCCTCGACGCCGAGCTGGAGATAACTGCCACGGCGTGGACTACTCGCCTGGCCCAAGCCGACAGTCTCGCTCATGCCGAGGACTTGTCGATGGGTGTCCGCGCCGATTGGCGCAAGCTTGGCGAGAACGTTGGTGTAGCTCCCGACGGGCACTTCGAGGAACTTTTTGAGGCGTTTGTTGCCAGCCCGACGCACCTCGCCAACATGGTGGATCCCAGTTTCGATCTCGTGGGCGTGGGTGTAGTTCACAGCGATGGCAAAGTGTGGATGACCCAACGATTCATGGATGCTGATCCTGCCAGCCTCGGCGTGGAATTGGGCTAGCCGCAACCACTCCACCATCGCGGCCAACGGGGATCATCTCCGCCGATGGATAGCCTTGGGCGTTGATGGAGCTTCAGATCATCGGCTGCGGAAAAATGGGACAGGCCCTCTTGGCCGGCCTCATCAACGATGTCGCCCCGGCCGCAGAGATCACCGCGGTGGATCCGTCTGATGAGATCCGCCAGCAGATCGCCCGTGACTATCCGGGCGTGAGTGTCGCTACCGAGGCACTCCCCAATGTCCCCACGATCTTGGCCGTGAAGCCTCATCTTGCGGTAGAGATTGCCGCGGCACTTCCACCGGTGCCCCGCCTGCTCAGCGTTGCGGCCGGAATCACCACGGGAGCGTTGGAGAAGGTCACCAATGCGGCGGTTGTCAGGTGTATGCCAAACACCCCCGCACTCCTTGGTAAAGGTGCGGCCGGAGTGGCGATCGGTGGCTCCGCGGGACAAGATGACCTCAACTGGGGCCTCCGGATTCTTGCCGCCGCCGGACACTCGGTAGCGGTGACCGAGGACCAGATAGACGCAGTGACAGGGCTCAGTGGCTCAGGGCCGGCATACATTTTCCGTATTGCCGAGGCGATGACCTCCGCCGGGATTGCCGTGGGCCTCACCCCCGACGTGGCGCGGGGCCTGTCCTACCAAACCATCGCGGGTGCGGGAGCCATGCTGGCCGAACCGGGCGCAGACGCTGCCCAATTGCGCGCCAACGTAACAACACCAAACGGCACTACGGCCGCCGGGCTCGCCGTGTTGGATGAGTGCGGTATCGAAGAAATTCTTGCGGACGTCGTGGCCGCCGCCACCGAACGCAGTAGACAGCTCGGAGCCCAATAATGGGCTTCGACACGATCTCTTTCCTTAGCGATTACGGTGTGACCGACGAGTCCGTCGGTGTCACCAAATCGATCATCTGGTCCATCAATCCGGCCGTCAGGATTGTGGATATCACCCACGGAGTGGACGCCCATGACATTCGAGCCGGCGGTCTCGCACTCGCCCGGGCCGTGCAGTTCCTGATGCCCGGCGTCGTCCTCGGCGTCGTAGATCCAGGAGTGGGGACCAAACGCAAAGGGGTCTGTTTCGAATTGGGAAACGGCCAGAGCTATCTCGTTGGCCCCGACAACGGTCTGTTCGCGCCCGCGATCGGAATGGTGGGCGGTGCCACCGCAGCATGGGTTCTCGACAACCCCGAATTCCACCTCCCCTCCATGGGGGCCACGTTCGACGGTCGCGACATCTTTGCGCCCGTGGCGGCCCATCTCACTGCCGGGGTCCCCCCATCAAAACTCGGAACGCCTATCGACACGAGCCTTCTGGTTCCGGGAGTTCTGCCCGTTGCGGAAATGAACGACGAGGGCGTCATCGATGCTGAAGTTCTCTGGATCGACCGCTTCGGCAACGCCCAGCTCAATGTGGACCCCGAACAAACCGCCAGCTGGCCGGCGCTGAGGATCGAGGGCCAGGGTCTTTCGCGCACCGGCATTCCCGTCCGTACCTACGCAGAGATCAAGACCGGCAGCATCGGTGTCCTCACCGACGCCAGCGGGCTGCTCTCCATAGCGGTGGATCGGGGCTCCGCTGCGGCAGAACTGGGGCTCAGCGAGGGAGACCAGCTCAAACTGAGCCCCACCGAGATCGCCGGGTCGCCCACCACTGTTACGCTCGGCCCAACCCGGGAGAACCCTCACAAATGAGACCCTCGATCGTTGTCACCCTCGTCATACTGCTGATCCTCATCTTCGGCGCCGCCGCTCTCCAGCTGTTCATCCTGGCCCGGTGATGGAGGGGCTCGCTTCCCCAGCCGAGCTCCAGGAGCTCGAAGGTTTCCTCAGTGCGGCTTTTGCCACCCATCAGCTTCAGGACCCCGCCGTGGTGGCGGTTGAAAAGATTGGCGACCGGCCGCCGGCCTGGTACGTCCGTTTCTGCGGAGAGGCCAAGGCCAACTACTCAGCCGAGTTCACCCTGGGCCAGCGCTCGTTGCATTTCTCCACCTACTTCCTCCCTCCACCGGAGGAGAACGAAAACGAGTTCCACCGGCATCTCCTCCAACGCAACGTCAAGCTCTTCGGCATGGCCTTCGTGGTCGGGCTGGAAAACGCCATTTACATCGAAGGCCGACTTCCCAACCGTCTGATCACCGAAGATGGCGAGCTGGATCGCGTTCTCGGTTCGATCTACAGCTACACCGAAAGCTTCTTTCCCACCGCCGCCAAGATCGGTTTCGCGTCCCGCTTCAAATAACGGCACTCAGTCGCACGGTTGGAGAACGCCGGCGGCCACGTCCGCGTAGATCCGGCGCAGGCGCCCAGCCGAGGTTGACCATGTATAGGTGCGGGCCCTGGCCGCTGCGCTGATCGCCATCCGCTGGGCCAGCAATGGGTCGTCGAGAATCAAATCGACGTGGGCGGCCCAGCGTTCGGGGTCGCGCTCTTCCATGAGGAAGCCCGTGACTCCAGAGTCGACCAGGGTGAGCAACCCGCCAACGGCGCTGGCGATGACGGGGGTGCCACAAGCCGAAGCTTCCAGAGCAACCAAACCGAACGACTCGGACCGGCTCGGGACGAGAGTGATGTCGGCGGCCCGGTAGAAGGTAGACAGCAGATGATGGGGTTGGGGACGAAAGAACCGAACCCGGTGGCGCACGCCGAGGTCGTCGATCAGCGTGTTGATTCTCGCCAGCTCAGCTTCGCCGTCGAGACCGCTGGCACCGCCGATGACCATAAGCTCTGCGTCTCGGTGCTCACTGAGTGCCAAGGTTCTCACGGCGACGTCGAGACCCTTCAAGGGCTGGATTCGACCAACGAATAACAGAAGGGGCCGGTCGCCGGCGCCAATAGCCTTTCGGGCTCCCGCCTGACTTCCTGGTGAGAAAAAGGCCTGATCAACGCCGGGCGGCACGATCTCGATCCGCTCGCGAGAGGCGCCATAGAACTCTTCTAGCTGGTCAGCCTCGGCAACACAGTTGGCCAGCACCACATCGGCACATGCCATCACCGCCGCCTCAGCCTTCGCCCTGCTCTCGGGTTCCGGGTCGCCGTTTTCGGCCTTTACACGCGCCAGGGTGTGAAAGGTGGTGAGCAGCGGCAAACGAAGCTTTTGCTTAATTTGAAGGCCGGCCACTCCCGACAGCCAGTAGTTGGCGTGGATGGCCTGAGCTCCCCACGATCCGATGTCGTTACAGACCCAGTCGCTGAACTCTTCCACATGGCTGGCGAGCTCCTCCTTGGGTTGTTGGGGAGGACCGGCTGGCACATGAATCACTTCGAAACCAGGCTCAACTGTTACTCGTTCGGGCAGCTCGGCTGACCACAGCCTGGTGTAGGCCCGGCACTGCACGCCAGCCTGGGCCAGGGCGCCAACCAGTTCACGAACGTATACGTTCATCCCGCCACCGTCGCCGGAGCCTGGCTGCACCAGTGGGCTCGTGTGGAGCGACAGGATTGCTAATCGCTGCATCAGTCTTCACCTTGATCTGGAGCGAGGTCTTGCGAATCGTTGGGAAGTGCTTCAGAGAGGTCTAACCGGGAACCCACGAACGATTTGTAGACCTCTAGCAGCGCCCGTTTCTGGAGATCGTTCAGCTCAGGAGCGCTCCGGATTGCCGCTACCAGATCGGACCGTTCGGACGATTCGTCGAGAATTCCGGCCTGCACGTAAAGCGTCTCTGCGGAGATGCTCAAACCTCGGGCGATCTGTTGGAGAATCTCGGCCGACGGCTTGCGCAGGCCACGCTCGATTTGAGACAGATAGGGGTTGGAGATCCCGGCGACTTCAGACAGCCGACGAAGTGACATTTCTGCGATTCGGCGCTGCTCGCGGATGAACCCTCCGAGATCGCGCGATTTTCCTTCGCTCATCGGTGGCCTTTCAGGAGCTGAGCACACCATCGACGGTGGCCTCACCGTCGCGGTAGCGACGGCCAATCTCGGCTTGGATGGCGTCTATCCGCTCATGCATTTGTCGGCGAGTGGCGGACAGTTTCTGCTCGAACTCGCTGATGCGCGCAAACAGATCATCGAGATCGGATTGCTCGAGGTGCTGAATACCGCTCAGGACGGTGGGTGAACCGATTCGTTCCAGCATCTCCACCAGCTCGGCGGCAACCGGCCCCGGTGCGTCAACTCTGACGGTGGGTCGAGCGCCGGGTACACCTGTGCGAACTTCGTCGCTCAAGATGTCTGGCAGATCATAGAGCAGGGCAGCCACGCCGTCAGCACTGCGCCGACGGGCTTCATGAACCACGATATCCAGCCGTCCTTGTGCGAGCCGGCGAACCATTGAGACGTCGCTTTCGACCGCCGAACACTCCTGGCGTATCTCGCGCAACTCAGGAAGCGGGCGGGTACGGATGCCGTCGAGAAGATCCGCAGCAAGAAGGCCGTCGATAGTGGGAGTCACGCTGTACAGGGTACTGGCGTGGCGACGACACCACCGACTCGTTGGCCGGCAAGGCTGAATGGGGTCGCGGACGCTACAGCGGCAGGAGAACCAGCCACAACGGAGCGGCGATGAGGGCGGAGTCGAGACGGCGCAGCCCTGGTGCGAACACACCGCCTCGGGGCATGATCGCCGAGGCTACGAGCTGACCGGTGACACAGCTGAGAGCGGTCAGCACAGCAAAAGCGGTGAGACTGGCCTGGGTGAGAGGTTCGGGCGGGACCAATCGCAGTGCGAAAGCAGCCACCGCCACCGCCGCTACTCCGGCAACCGGACCCTCGACCGCGTTGGAAGAACCCGAACCAACCAAGAAGTCGGCAGCTTCGTAGGCCGAAATGAGGACAAAAAGCACCACGAATGCGCGGGGCGATGAGACAGCCACAGCTACGAGCGCCCCACCAGCAATCCCGATGGGGATGCTGCATCGAACCAGCAACGCCGCCATCTCGATGGCCCGGTCTGCGCTGTAGCTGCCACCGAACCACGACCCGCAGAGCACGGCGATCAGCGCTACCAGAACTGTGGACAACCCCAGGCCAAAACGGCCACCCCAACCACCGACAGCCACGATGAGGGCCAGCGCGGCGCAGAGGAACCGGTAGGTCGATATGGAAATCACTTGCCCCACCGTCTCGCTGACCGCCCCGGCACTCCTATCGGTCAGCCAGACGTGCCCGAGCTGGAATGCGCCGATCGTGACGGCGAAAGAGACCGGGATGATAACCAGAAGCCCTTGAATCCAAGCGGCGGCCATGATCGATGCGAACCAGAGGAGGCCCAGAGAGATTTTGGGGCCGTCGGTTCGATAGGGAACGGCATATCGGAAGTTGTTCCACCGTTCCTCTCGGGAGGCAACTCGGGATGCGACGCGCGCATCGCGGCGAGCGCGCCGGGCGACGCGTTGGTCGATTTGCGGCTCCTTGGCCGATCGAGCGCCAGGCGCGGTGGCGGTCATCCTCCGGACACCGGTGGCAGAACGGCCACTTCGTCATTGGGCCCCACCGCAGTGGCTGGATCAGCCGGCTCACCGTTCACCCAAATCTGGGATGCGGCAACAACTTCACCAAACTGCTCGCCGAAGGTCTGAGTGGCGAATTGCAGAACTGAAGAAACCGTCCCGTCTGGGACATCGATCCGTCCGTTTCCGGCAGCCTCTCGGGCCTGAGCAAAGAGTCGCAATCGTGCCACAACATTCAGAGTGTAGGGACCCCACACTGGGTACTCATGGTCACCACAGTTGTTCTTGTTCGCCACGGGCAGTCCACCTGGAACGCAGAGTTTCGGTGGCAGGGCCAGGCCGACCCACCCCTCAGCGACCTTGGGCGACGTCAAGCCATCACTGCGGCCAGCACCCTCCCGAAATCCTTCAGTTGGTTTGACCACGCGGTGACCTCACCCCAAACAAGAGCCTGGGAAACCGCCGATCTCCTTCTCACCGAAGCCGGGCTCGACTTGAAAGCGGAACGGGTACCGAACCTTCGCGAACGCAACGCCGGCGAATGGAGCGGGCTCACGAAGGAGGAAATCGAGTCGCAGTACCCTGGCTTCCTGCAATCAGGGCGACGACCGCCGGGGTATGAAGCCGACGACGACCTCTTCCGTCGGGTGAGTTCGGTGTTGTTCGAGCTTCATCAAAGCGCCGCTCGGGGCTCCGCTCCGACCGCCGACCGTTCGCTTCGATCCGATTCCACCGTGCTTGCGATCTGCCATGGCGGCGTGATCAATTCACTCGTTGATCAGCTCGCGCCCGAACGACGGAGCCGGGTTCCGAATCTCTCGGGGTGGACCGCGCGGGTGGATGGCCGGTCGATCACGATGGGCGAGCGGTTCGATCTCCTCTCGCCCAATGAGCGGACCGGCGGCGATGCGGTGAGGATTTGAGGTTGGTGACAGCCCGGTCAGGTCACCGAAGTTCAGAAAGCGTTGCGTCTATTTGATCGAGCTCGCGAACCAGCGCGTCCAGGTCTGCCATCGTGCAGATTTCTGTGTCGAGGTTGGCAACGGAGGAGGACCCGTTTGGGGCAGCCGGAAACGGGGAGACAGTGGGAGTTCCAAGAGATGAAGAAAGAACAGATACAGACTGATCTGAGCCGGAGCGTTCCATAAGTTCAGGAGCCATAAGGGCCAACCCTAGTTCCGCACCGTCCGGCAGTGGTGGCACCACCGCACCGAGCGACAGAAAGTCAAAGTTGCAGCTCAACGCCGGCATGAAGCAGCCAGGACACGAAAGTGCGCGACGATGGCAGACGTGATTCCCCGCCGGCCACCACTGCGTTTCTGGCCACACCACCTCGCTGGGCTAGTGCGCACAGGCCTTCTGGCGATGGCGCTGCTGCTCCCCACCGCCTGCGGGTCGCTAGGTGAGCCATATCTCGGCTCGTTCCCGACCTCATCAACACCGCAAGAGCAGGACAGCGCTCTGGCCACGGGCATCGAGGATGGACAAGATTCAACGAGTGAGTCCGCCGTCGCGGCCCTTCCGCCACGCCCATCGGACTATGTCCCGTCGATCGTTGTGATCACCGATGCCGGCATTGCGGTGGTGGATCGATCACTGGGCACTGGAATCGACCGTTTCGATCCCGCTCGTCTCCTCGCTCTTCAACCCGAGCCGGACGCTACCGAGCCGGTAGAGGGCATTACCACCACCAGCACTTCCACTACCACTACCACTACCGCTCCTCAGGAAAACGACGACGTAGCGGATGAACCCGCCGTGCTCAGGCAGGAGTCCGATTTCACGCACGCGAAGGATGATCTTTTCGGCGGACTCGTTGCACAAAAGATCGATGGCGACGTTCTGTGGTTTCCGGGTACCGGTGGAGAGCTCCGAAGAGTGGGGGTTGACGGAGCCGAACTGATGGAGATCGGGTATTCGTTGGGGACCCCCGAAGCTCTCACCCAACGGGCGGGACAGATATTCCGCACCCGGCTGGTCGATAACGAGTCCTTGGTGTTCGCGGCGCTGGAGCCCGGGGAGGAGCTTCTCGACATTTCCAGCGCTGGCGGGGTGGTAGCGGTCGCTGTGAGCGACCCGCAGTGCGGCTCGGTTTCGTTTTACAGTGGTGAGGGAATGAAACTGGCAATCGATCCCTTCGACACGCTGGGCTGCGAGCAGCCCGGCCGCCCCGCAGTCGGTGGCGTTGCGATGAGTCCAGACGGCGAAGCGGTGGCCTACACAGTGATCAGCTACAGAGAAGACGGTGTTGAGTTGGCCACCGAACTGAAAGCGGTGGAATTGACTTCAGGCGCCGAAATCCTGTCGGTGCCGATCGGCAACTCTGGTGACGTGATCGAATCGATCGCATTCGACGGCATCACTGCAGTACTTCTTCGGCGTTCCAGCGCCACCAGTGAGGTCGTGGTAGTCGATGCCGTGAGCTCCGAGGTTCTGGACGTGTCGGCCATTGGCACTCCGAGAGCGGTCTCATTCGCTCGACTTCCGCTTTCCCCTAATTTCGGTGGGTGACGCCAGACCGTCAGCTACGCCCGTCAGTTCCACTGGCCCGATCCGGAAAAGTGGCGCAGTTGGTTTCAGTCCGTGGCAGACTAGAAGCCGCTCCCATACCGGGTGCGCCTCTGTAGCCAAGCGGTAAGGCAGTGGACTTTTAATCCAAAGATCGTGGGTTCGAATCCCACCGGGGGCACGCATGGCCAAAAAGACTGTTTCTCTCGACACCCCATTCAAGCGCGGCGAAAAAGTAATGCTCGTGCATCCGATTCCCGGCCGCACCGAGGGTGAGCGAGGAAAGATCTCGCTGGTCAATGGCTTCGACGAATGGAAACGGTATTGGGTTCGGTTCGCCGACGGAGACCTGGTGGGTTCGGTGGACCACGCCGACCTGGTGCGCCCCCGGATGTATCCGTCTTGGCGCCAGCGCGAGGAGCAGGCCGCGTCTGCAGCCCAAGCAGCTGCCGCTGGATCCAGCACCGCACCCGCGGCTGCGGCCGTCGAAGCAGGCGATGGAGGCGGCGGCGTGGCCGACCTCATCCCGGCGGCGTTGTTGGAACGCAGCCGAGCTGCCAAAGCCCGCCTTACCGGCGGCTGACCCACTCCTACCGTCGTCACAACCTACGCTGGTTTGCTGATGGGAAAACACGAGTGAACGCTGCCCGCAGGTGCGGTGGGCTCGTAGCGACGTTGGTCTTGGCCTCCGGTTGTTCCTCCGACGCTCCGGCCGCCACTTCCGCCACTACGACGACCACGGCCATCACCACCACTTCGGTGACCACCACAACGAGCACCACCGCGGCTCCGCGGCCGACCACCAGCCAGCCGTCGGTGACGGTGATCGTGCCAACGAGACCAGAGGGCTTGGCGGCATTGGGCTTGTCCCCGGTCAATCTGGAGGGTGTGGAGATACTCCGGCCGTCCGTGGTTGCCCTTCTCCCCCACGATCAAGGCGCAGCAACCCAGGCGCTCGATTTCAACCTCCAAGGTCAACTGCTCGAGAGTGTGGGGTTGCACGGACGCTCCGGCAGGCGAATCCTGGATATGGACAACGGCGATCTACTGGCTCAGGAGCGGATTCGGCCCGAGATCTACGCCACTGGCATCGCAACGCTGAGCGAGGAAGTGTCGCTTCAATTCAGCCGGCTGGAAGAATTGGTCTCGGTGTTCGATCCCATCACACTGGCGCTGGAGGAAGAGCGGTCCTACCCGTTCGAAGTCAACGGCGCCTGCGTTTTGGAGGGTGAACCCTCCGGTCCCACCGTGGTGGTGAGCCATCCAGATTCCCAACTCAGCGTGATATCGGGTGAGACGTTCGAATTACAGCGGTCGATCGAGCCGGTTGCGGGAACCCAACGCCTGCCGCCGCTGACCGACCTCCAATGCGATGGGGATGCGGTGTGGGGCATCGTGGGCAACACCGGCGTTGTTGTGAAGATCGATGTAACCACAGGCCAACTGCTCGGTCTCACCGATCTCGCCACGCTCACGCCCGCCGGTTTGGGATCCAAGGACGTCCTCAGTGGCCTGGCGTACCGCCAGACCAGTGATACGTGGTTTGTAACCGGCAAGCGGTGGGATGTGTTGTACGAGGTGTCCTTTGAGCCCTAGCCGACGGGCTGCCGTCCATCTCGTACCAGTCTTGCATCTGGTGATGGTGCTATTGGTGGCCGCCGCCTGTGGGAGTACTGCCTCGGTAGTAACCCCACAGACATCATCTTCCCCCACCACCGAGTCCCCCACCAGCTCGCCCATTCCGACCATGGTGGCTCCTGAGCCTCTCACCGGTTCGATTCGCTATGAAATCGTGAACAGGTTTCCGCACGATTCCGACGCGTTCACGCAGGGCTTGGAGGAGGTGGATGGCCGACTTCTGGAAAGCGTGGGTCTGCTCGACCGCTCCGACCGCCGCGAGGTCGACCTTGCCTCGGGTGAAATAATCTCCCGTCAACCGTTGGATCCGGAACTGTTCGCCGAAGGCATGACCGAACGCCAGGGTCTTCTCTATCAGCTCACCTACAATGCCGGCATTGTGATCGTGAGCAACGCTGACACGCTGGTGGATACCGGCGAACGGTTCACCTATGAGGGAGAGGGGTGGGGAATCTGCGCCGCCGATGCATTGGAAGGGGAACCGTTCGTGATGTCGAACGGTTCCGCGGAACTGATGATCCGCGACCCGGAAACCTTCGCCGTGCTCCGCACACTGGAAGTGGTTGACGGCGACGGGCGTCCGGTTGAACGTCTCAACGAACTGGAATGCGTGGGAAACAACGTGCTGGCAAACGTCTGGAAAAGCGATCTGGTGATCTCGATCGATCTCGCCGAAGGCGCAGTGATCGGGGTGCTCGATCTCTCAGAGCTCGGACCCGACGATGCCGACCCGGATCGGGCCGTCCTCAACGGCATTGCCTACCGACCGGCCTCCGGCACATATCTGGTGACCGGCAAGCTCTGGCCGACGCTCTATGAGCTGGAACTCTCTGGGAGCTAGCCAGCGTTTCAGACGCCGAGGAGTTCGGTCTCGGCCTAGGCGGCGCGGCGGCTGCGCATACGATCGGCAACGCGGCGAGCCTTCCCGACGTACTTCATCACGCGTTCCTGAGCCTGCTGAGCTTCAGGCGTCAGGTTCTCGAGTTCGTCGATCTTCCACTCCTTCAAGACCACCGGTTCGATGATCTTGTCGAAATGAGCAACGAGGTCATAGATCCCAGCAGCAGCGATGAGTTTGGAGTGCTCCTGGAAGCCCGGAATACCGGTGCCTGGCATTGCGAATCCGATCAGCTGCCGTTCCAGCGCCTCCATCATCTGCGACGGGTCATAGGCGAAACCGGCCGTGGCGATATCACGGTAGAAGAGGAAGTGGAGGTTTTCATCGATGGCTACCTGGCGCATGATGTTGTAGCCCACCTTGTCTTTGATGTGGGTACCGGTATTCCGATGCGAGATGCGCGTTGCCAGCTCCTGCAGGGCTACATAACACATTCCATCGGCAGCCGATGGGGGCTGGGGAACCTCGCCGGTGCTCATTTGCACCATCCGACCCTGTTCCAACGCCACGGGATCGATCGCCCGCGTGACGGTGAGATAATCCCTGATCACAACGGCGTGCCGACCCTCTTCAGCGGTCCAACGACGCACCCATTCACCCCAGGCGTCATCCTTACCGAACATTCGCTCGATGTCCCGGAAGTAATACGGCAGGTTGTCTTCGGTAAGGAGGTTGACGAAGAGTGCGCTGCGGGCCTCGGGCGAGAGATCGGATTCTTCCGGGCTCCACTCGTAGTCGGGTTCAAAGTCCCGGCCCCGACTCCACGGGACGAGAGTATGGGGATGCCACTCCTTCGCCGTGGTGAGATGGCGTTCCAGCAGGCGCTCGGCCTCAGGCTGCAACTCGGCGAGGAAGGCGGTGTCAGCAGATCGAACCATCAGCGCAGCCTACCTACCGGTAGGTAGGCTGTCTACCTTGGCGGGGAAACTTCCAAAGGGAGTGTTGTTCACAAATCTCTGACCGCCGCAAAACCGAAATCGTTACGTTCTGAGCGCAGAAACTCGGGCTAGCGCAGGATTCGACGTCTCGATATCGTTTCCACCGAGGCTGGTCCGGTGATCGTCACCACAATCTGCCTGTCATCCCAGCGGGCCACCAGGGCGATGGTGTCATCGGGGTCAGGGTTCTCACCAGCAGCAGCTGCAAGTGCGTCATTCAATTCGGACCGAAACTGCTCGACCGCCATCATCGGGGTGCGCAATCGCAACAGGACACCGATCACCGCCACCCTTCCCACCGCCCGTAGCGAAGGATCACTGGGATACTCCACTCGCAGTTCACTGATCACTGGGGCCCACGGTATTCGGTGGCGAGCGGATCGGTGTCCACCCTGATCCCATGGAGTGTTGGCTGCCAGAGTGGGCCGGGTCGATCCCAGCGGGCAAATCCCACCTCTACAACGATCGTGGGCTCCACCCATTGCACCTGCTCAGCACCTTTGGTCACGATCTCGGTGTTGAGAAACGGCGAATCCGACCGGGGAACCATGGAGCGCATCAGTCGACTACGGTCCGCATCCGTGAGCCCGCTCCCAACAGATCCAGCACACACGAAACCGTCCGGCCCCGAGACGCCAACAACCAAGGACCCGATCGTGCTGGCGAGCGAGCCAGAGCCAGGAATCCAGCCACCAACCACCATGTCGGTCCGCGGTCGAATTTTCACTTTTCGCCAACTCGAGGATCGCGAACCGGGGACGTAAACGGAGTCCCGGCGCTTGCAAACGATCCCTTCAAGGTTCTGATCAAGGGCTACCTGGAATAGTTCTTCAGGGTCTTCTTCACTCAACGGGGAGATGCTCCAGCGATCACCCGTTTCGAATGACTGCTCCAATGCATTCCGGCGAGTCGCGAACGGCAGCGGCATCACATTGTGGTGGTCGAACCATAGAAGGTCGAACGCCACGAAGTTCACTGGATATCGGGACAACTGGGCCGAGGATGGCTGCGCCACATGAATTCGGTGCTGGAGGGCCCGAAACGACGGGCCGGTCTCGGTCATGACGACGCATTCACCGTCAAGCACCGAACCGGCCGGGATGGAGAATTGAAGCGGTGCCAGTTCTGGAAAGGCGGAAGTGACATCACGCCCGGAGCCACTACGAAGAAGGACGGAGCCATCGCCAACGTGGGCCATGAGCCGCATCCCATCCCACTTCAGCTCACTCGACCAGGTGCCATCGTTGGGTGGGAGCGGCTCGACCACGGCCTTCATCGGCGCGATTCGAGTCTTCCAATCCATGAGAACCTATCGACCGGCTCAGGCCCGGCCGGAGCTCCCAAACCCGGCGGTACCGCGCAGATCGATTGCTTCGGGCAGTTCCTCTACCACGGTGAACGCCACCGTGGGCAGAGAGATCACCATGAATTGAGCGATACGTTCCCCCGCCGCCGCCGCGAATCGCTCCTGCCCGTGGTTGATCAGGATCACCCGCAGCTCGCCCCGGTAGCCGGAGTCCACCAGCCCCGGGCTGTTGACGAGGGCTATGCCATGCTTTATCGCCAAACCACTGCGGGCCATTACGAGCCCCGCCATCCCGTGCGGCACGGCTACCGACCAGCCAGTAGGAACCAGGGCCCGCTCGCCGGGCTCGAGCGTGAAGGATTCAGCGGCCCGGAGGTCTGCGGCGGCATCGCCGGCGCGAATGGGCCTCGGAACCTCGGGGGCATCGGGGCGGACAGATCGGAATGGAACGTCAACTCTCACGGCGAAACCCTACCCAGAATCGCTGCCCGGAGTAGTCTGCACACATGCTGGCTTGGATGGACTTGGAGATGACGGGGTTGGACCCTGTCACCAACGTGATCGTCGAATTCGCAACACTCATCACCGACGACGACCTCAACATCCTCGCCGAGGGCCCAGACATCGTGGTCCATGCCACCGAGGACCAACTTGCCCGGATGGACCAAGTGGTCATCGACATGCACACCAAATCCGGCCTGCTCGACGCAATCCGAGCATCAGAATTCAGCCTCGCCGACGGCATCGCCCAAACCCTGGCGTTTTTGAAAGAACACATCCCGGAGCCCCGCACGGTGCCGCTCTGTGGAAACTCCATCGGAATGGATCGCCGGTTCCTCAGTGTTCACGCCAATGAGATCGAGGAGTATTTGCACTATCGATCCATCGACGTGTCCACCATCAAGGAGCTCGCTCGGCGTTGGAATCCGGCGGTTATGGACGGCGGGTCGAAGAAAGACAGCGCGCATCGCGCCATGGACGACATCAAGGAAAGCTTGAAGGAATTGAAGCACTACCGCGAGTCATTCTTTGTGCTTCCCGAAGCGGACGCCGCCACCCCATAGCTCTCTGTTTCCCTGGTCGGGAAGGCCCGGAATCCTGTCACACCCCCTGGTTAGGGTAGGTATATGGCACAGGAACTCCCCGGCGGGACGGTCGCAGAAGTCTTGGATCATTTGATCGCATCGTTGGATCCGGCTCCCTACATGGTGAGAGCCGAGGTCCTCGACCCCGGCACAATCGGAGATTTGATGATCAAGGTCCGTCGATTGCAGCGCCTCGCCCACGCCATAGTGGCCAGCCTCACCGAGGTCGCCGCGCAACATGCCCAGATCGGAGCCGGGCCCATGATCGAGCAGGTCCTGTCCAGCGACGGTGCAGTCGACAAGTCCACCGTTGTCGCCGATCTCGGCCGCGCCCAAGTTGTGAGCCTTTTTCCTGAAGTCGGAGCGGCAGTCCGAAACGGAGCGGCACTCCCAGCCAACGTCGATTGCCTCGCCCGTCAACTCAGCAAGGTTTCTGAGACCGAGCGAGCATCGCTGGTGGGCTTCGACGGACCGATTGCCGAAAGAGTCACCCATCACCAGGTGGGCACCTTCCGCAAGTATCTGCAGCGGCTCATCAACACCATCCGGAAGGATCACGGCATTGGCGCATCCGAGCGCGAGCGGGCCGCCGCCGGTGCCAGTGTCTCAGCGAAAAGAGACAGAACCGGCTACGTGCTTCGAGGAGAGTGGGAGACAGAGCGCGGCACGGCGATCTACAACGCTGTCCGAACCGAGCGCCGGGAGCTTCTCAAACGACTGGGCGCCAGCGAGCTCACCCCAGACCAGCTCACGGCCCAAGCCGTTAGTGACCTCATCGCCCGAGGTGCCGCCGTCAACCCGTCAACCGGACAGTTCCGGCCCGGAGTTGTGATCAACGTCCTCACCGATTACCGGACAATGGCAAGCGGTCCCCACCCCGGAACCATCGCCGAGACATTCGACGGTCAAAACCTTGCACTCGAAACCATCGGCCGTCTCTGTTGCGATGCTGTCCTGCGCAAACTGGACACCGCTCCCGATGCCCACGTCAACGCCAGCCGAACCGTCCGCACGGCCACGGTCAGTCAACGAGCCGCTCTCCGCACCCTTTACCCGTGCTGCCCTATAACGGGCGCCCCATGGTCAATGCTCGAGATTCACCATGTCATACCGTACGAAACACGCCGCGAAACCCGACTTCCCAACCTGCTTCCCATCTCCAGCCGGATCCACCATCTCGTCCATGAGGGTGGCTGGAAACTCACGCTTTCCCCTGACCGAACAATCCATCTGTACCGCCCGAACGGGACACTCGACCGGACCGTCCCGCCACCCACCGCTATCAACCTCAGTTCCGCTGACCACGCTGCCGCTGCCTAGTCGCCGCGGACTTGTCGTCCCGGGTTTGTCCCTTGAAATTGGGACAACCCCCTTCCACCCGAACCAGACTCCCGCAAGGGACGGGCCCCGGGGTTAACAGGGTCCAACTGCACTGCAGATCCAACTCGACATGGGCGAGCAAGGGATCTCCACCGCACCGTAGCTTGACAACTGAATATCCCGCCGGTTGTGGGTTAGCGTTGACCGATCTCGTGCCGGATAACCCGAGCGGCGGCTGCGTACATCGGGTTGGGGTGGCCGTCGACTCCGGGCTTGAGCCACCAGAGCGTCAGCGCCGACGGCTTCCGATCCACGAGCATCAGTATCTCATCTTCGGGTACTACACCTGCGCCGTGCTCGATCACCAGCCGAGAGCCAGCGGGAACCTCGTGGCCGATCGCATGTTGCAGAGCGGACCAGTAGATCACGTTGTTCATGTGTCCAAATGTGTCGAAGTCCCCCCACCGGGCAGTCCAGTCCAGGTGCTCGCCACTCTCGAGCAGTTCCGAAGTGGGCCGGGAGATCCGTTGTTTGGCCGAAACCTTTCGGTCTCCGGCAGCCTCGCTGAATATCCCCAGGAATTGTTCGGTGAGACGACGGGGTCTTACCGTGTCGGGATCGATGGAGATCCAAAGCGTTGCCACCTCGTAGTGGGCGCCGCCGGAGCCCGTCACCCGAGTGCGACGCTCGGCCCACGTACGTCCCAAGCCCGCACAAAAGGTGGTCAATTGAAGACGCTCGTCCAACTCGGCGGGCTGAAGGACATCCACCACCGTGGAACGGGCGATCCAGGCCAAGTCATCGATCAGCCCAGCATCGTTGGTGTCCTCGTTGGAGATCTCCTGTGTGTAGCGAATCAACGCCTCCAACCGAAGGTGTCCACCCCTGGTCACATCACCGAGGCGAACCCTGGCGGGCATCTCAAATAGCCGTCCCTCTGTCCTGGGGTCTCTCATCTCAAACGAGGCCAATGGCACGAGTGGACGCTAGCCCCTGAGCAAGCGCCCGGCACCTTGGGGGTGCCGGGCACGCATCGCCGCCGTCAGCTGTTTGAAGTCATGCCACCAGTTCCATCAGGTGCTCAGGGATGGGAACCATCGGCAACTGGTCCTGCGGTCGGGCGATCTTGGGTGGACGGCCCCGCTTGCGCTTGATCGTCACGATCTTCCCGTCCTCGAACAACTGCCCACCCCAAACACCGCACGGCTCGGCTCGACCGAAGGCTTCCTCGAGGCAGAATGCCATCACTGGACATTCCGCACAGACCAGCTTTGCAGCCCCGATGTCGGCGAACTCATCGCTGAAAAAGAGGTCGCTGGCGTTCGCTACGGTGCGGCAGGCGGCCGCAACGGTCCAATCCACCCCTTCGGTGAGCGGAGCGAGGATGTCGTTGTAGTTCTCGATTGCAACCATGGTTTGTGCTCTTCGTGTGTTCGGCTGTCGTGAAATGGGCTGTTGTGAATGAGGTCGGCGTTGGAGCCTGAAGACGCAAAAGCCGCCGGGAGCGATGCTCCCGGCGGCGTTACCTCTGATCGTGATCTGGCTACAGATCAGTTCAGGCGTAGGTCTCTCGCCGAGAGAGGGGGATCACCACCGGTGAGGGGCGTCCATGTGTGATTGGCTGCGGCCTTGACCGTGACACAGCTGATGCTGCTCGGCCGAATGGCAGCTGCGGGCTCAACAGCAAAGGATGAAATGGGAGCCACCGGCATGCCAAAGCGCGACAGCGACAAGTGCGCTTTGCGTTCTAGTCTTGTGAGAGGTGCTACCACCATGACGGTTCCTTTGACTTTGCGGACGCGGTGCGCTCGCCTGTTAGAAAGAACTACGCATATTCGGATCTGTCAAGCTATTTAATTCAACTAGCCCGCCGAAACGGAATCCCGCTCCCCTATTTGAGGTTTCCCTCCCCGTGAAGACCGTTCTCCCAACAGCCCGAAAGCCTCGATTTCTCCTGGCAATCCTCGCACTGGTCATTTCCGCGGCGGCCTGTAGTTCGGCGGAAGCATCACTTCCTGACAATTCCGAGATTTTTTCCGCTACAGGTTCCTCTCACACACTCGAAGAGTTCCGTGGGTCTCCTGTTGTCCTGAACTTCTTTGCAGCCTGGTGTCCCCCGTGTCGAGCCGAGATGCCGGACTTTGAATCCGTAAGCCGAGCTCGTGACGGCGAGGTGCAATTCGTGGGCCTCAGCCGGGATTTCAGCACGGACGCATGGCTTGAGGTCGTGGAGACCACCGGTGTCACCTTTCCTACCTACTCGCAACCGTCCGAGGAGCTCTTTCTGGCCTCGGGCGGGCTCGCCATGCCCACCACGGTCTTTCTCGATTCCGAAGGCAAGGTGAAAAGGGTCCACTCTGGCCCGCTGTCGATGAGTCGGCTCGACGTCCTGATCGACGAGCTCTTGCTTGTGGGCCCTTAACGTGAGGAATGACTCCGCCGACCACATGGTTACCTGAGTGCGCCATCGACCGAAGGATGATTCGTGTCAGATCTGTTCAACCCAATCGCATTCACCGCTGGGATGGTCGCCTTGCTGAACCCGTGCGGATTCGCTCTTCTCCCTGCCTACCTGGGGTACTTCCTCGGAATGGCCGAAGGCAAAACCGACACCCGCCTCCAGGCGCTCAGCCGTTCGCAGATGGTGGGAGCTGCGATGTCGCTGGGATTCCTCGTTGTGTTCGGGATCATCGGCATCGTCTTCTCCGGACTCAGTTCCCAGATCCAGCCAATCCTGCCGTGGTTTTCAATGCTGGTTGGTCTGGCGCTCGTGCTCCTCGGGCTCGCCATGTTGCGGGGATTCAAGCCCATGATCAGTCTTCCCAAGATGGAGAAGGGAACGAGCGGAGGATCCATGGCCAACATGTTCCTGTTCGGCGTTTCCTACGCTGTGGCCTCGTTGTCGTGCACGATCGGGGTGTTCCTGGCGGTGGTCGGTACCTCCAGCCGAGACACCTCCTTCACCGAACAACTAGGCGGCTTCCTCAGTTATGGTGCGGGAATGGGGCTGCTGGCCACAGTACTGACCCTGCTGGTAGGCCTTGGGAAACAAGGCATGGTCAACCGGTTCCGGGCGCTGCTCCCTCGCATCAACTTCATTTCGGCGCTGATCCTGCTACCCGTCGGTGTGTACGTGTTTCTCTATGGGTTCTGGTCTCGGCAGGTATTGGGTGATCTCGACAGCGTGACCCCGTGGTTGAATGACTTCATCTTCGCCGCCGAGGGTATTCAGGCCGACATCACCGGTTGGATAAGCGACTACTCCACACCCCTGGGTTGGGGTTTCCTAGCGCTCAATCTTGGCTTGATCGCAGCCGCCTTTACCGAGCGCACCTTCCTACGACGGCGTACCAACAACCGGTCCCCGCTGACCAGTCCATGAACTTGCTGCCGAGGCCAGCCCGTCGATCAGGGCTGCCACGGGCGGGAACGGGCTGGCAAACTGTCTCGCCTGCGGTGTGAGCCCGCGCACTCCGGGCGGCAGTTCTAGCTGAAGTCCACACTGAGTCGGCAGATTGACCGGGTTGCTCGGGTGGACTCCCCGCAACGGCTTCGGGATACGTTCCAGATCCGTGACCAGTTGGTAACCATTGGGCTCCACAGCGGCCAACGCCGGACCGAGCGCGGCGGCGGTGTGTTCGGCCAGCGATCGGTTCCGACCGCCGAACAACAAGTCCTCCCAATGGCCGTGACGTCCGTAGCCATGCACCGAGATCACAACGTCGCAGTGGTCTATGAATGCGGCCAGTGCGGCAGAGTCCTTCGGGACAACCGAGGCTGAACGGTAATGATGCCGTAATGACGGCGGCTGCACCACCGCATAGACCGACGCATCACTCCGCCGAGCCGCTTGCACTGCAATGTGATCGGTTTGGCGTTCCAGGTTGCCACCATGGAACGCCATGAACCCGAAATGGGACCGCAACTCACAGATCTCCTCCACTCCCGGGAGCGAAAGAACCGCAGCAAAACTCAGGGAGCGATCGACGCTCCGGACCCTCTTCTGCGGCTCACCGGGCCCCACTAGCGCCACCGGAACCACCGCAATGCAGCGATCGGGCCGATTGCGCTCCACACCGTCAACACGAGCCATGCGCGGGCATCGCCGGCCTCACCGGTTGTGGTGCTTCTGAGAAGCTCGGCTGTGGCGGAGGTGGGCAGGAGCTCGGCCACGGTGGACAGAACGTCCGGAAGTTCAGCGAGATCGAAGACCAGGCCGCTGAAGAGCAACAGCACCACATAGAGCGCGTTGGCGAGAGCGAGCGTTCGCAACCCCTGGGCCAACGAACCCAATGTGAGCCCCAGACCGAAGAAGCAGACCATCGCCAAGAGGATGACCACCGCCAGCAGGCCATGAATCGTAGGGCGCCATCCCAGCGCAAGGCCGATTGCAAACAGAACCCCAACCTGGACCGCTCCGATCAAGGCAGCCACCACAGCTCGGGAGCCCAGAAAATCACCGACCCGCACGGGGCTGACTGCATACCGCTCGATGGCTCCAAAAGACCGGTCGAAACCCAATGCGATCGCCAGTCGCACGAACCCGCTGGACAGGAGCGCCATGGTGAGAATCCCTGGGACGAGGAAATCGAGGGGTTCCATGTCGCCGGTTGGCAGCACGTCAACCAGCCCGAACAGGATCAGTAGGAGAATCGGGAGTCCGCCTGTCAACAGGAGCTGTTCGCCGTCTCGAGCAGCCACCCGCAGTTCGGCGCGGCTGAGGGTGGTCAACGCAGAAGTCATTCCGCCACGATCTCCTGGTAGACGTCGGCCAGGGACCGTCTCCCGACGGAGGCCTCGGTTGCGGAAATCTGGTGCTGGCCACACCATGCCAACACGGCTTGGAGTGCCCCCTGGGGGTTGATCCCCTGCGGCACGTCCCCAACAGCAAGGTCGCTCGCATCAACCAATTGGAGATGCGTTCCCACGGCGGCATTCAACTTTTCCAGCTGCGCGTGGTCCAGCCCCCGGACCCGAATCTGGGGTGACGTTGAGATCAATTCGGTCAGAGACTCGTCGGCTCGGACCTCACCGTGGTGCAGCACCACGATCCGGTCGGCTACCAGCTCCACCTCATCCATTCGATGGGTAGTCAGCAGGACTGCGCAACCATCGTCACAACGCTGCCGGATCAGCCTCAAAACCCGCTGTTGCCCGTTCACGTCCATTGCCGCAGTGGGCTCGTCGAGAACCAGCAAGTCCGGTCCGGCCACCAGGGCGACGGCCAGACTCAGTCGCTGTTGCTGCCCGCCCGAGAGCGTACGCCAGCGTCGGTTGGCTACTGGCGCAAGCCCACATTGTTCCACGACCGACCTCGCTTCATCGGAACGACCGTAGAGATCCGCAAAAAGCTGCACGCATTCACCGGCCTTGAGTCCCATCGGGAGGCCCCCCGACTGGGGCATCACCCCCCACCGCCGGGCCAACCGGGCTCGTTCTTGCATCGGGTCCTGACCGAATACTCTCACCGTGCCATGGGCCGGGGGGATCGTGCCGAGCAGGGCCAAGAGACTCGACGTCTTGCCGGCTCCATTTTCACCAATGAGTGCAACGGTCTGACCAGCCTCCACGGTGAAGGAGGCATCGCTGACCGCGGCGATGGGGCCGTATCGGACGCTCAGGTCTACCACCTCCACAACAGCCGGCACGAGATCAAGGTATCGGCCCAGGCCGGGACCCACCGCACTCCGGCGGAGTCTGGTTCACTGGGGAGATGGATCTCGCCCGTATGCGCTTGGAGTACTCCGAAGAAGGCATCGACGAAGCCGCCCTCGACGAGGATCCGATCATCCAGTGGCAGGCGTGGCTGGCAATCGCTACCGCGGCCGAGCTCGAAGAACCCAATGCGATGGTGGTCGCCACAGTGACCGGCGGCCAGCCCCGCACCAGAACCGTTCTTGCCAAAGGGGTGTCCGATGGTGGGGTGGAGTTCTACACCAACTACAGCTCACAGAAAGGACGAGCTTTGGGAGATGGCGGGCCGGTTTCTGCCACGTTCGTGTGGGTGCCGCTCCGCCGACAGGTCACCTTCGTTGGATTCGCCGCAAAACTCCGGCCAGACGAATCCGACGCCTATTTCGCCGTCCGGCCGCGGCATTCCCAGCTCAGCGCATGGGCCAGCAACCAGTCATCGGTCATAGAATCCCGGTCTGTTCTCACCGACCGGTTCCACCAATTCGACGAGAGGTTTCCCGATGTCGTGCCACGACCTCCGCACTGGGGTGGCTACCGGATCACTCCGGCCGAAGTGGAATTCTGGCAGGGGCGGTCAAATCGGCTGCACGACCGCATCCGGTATGGCAGGATCGACGGTGCATGGCGGCGCGACCGTTTGTCCCCGTAGCGGCCTACTCGGTTGGCGCCGGCGACTTCGAGAACTCCTCGGCCACCTGGGCATAGGTGAGAGCTCGCTCGGCCGATGCGCGGCGCTCCTTCCGGGCGGCCGCATCGCTGGCAGCCTCAGAAGTCACCCATCGAGCGAAAATCACGATGATCACAGTCCAGAGGAAAAACCCGCCGCCCAGCTTCATCACGAGGCCAGCGGCGGTCTGATCGGTGATGGCCGTGAGGCCGTAGAGCCGAAGCGGCGAGCTGGAATAGTGCTCGTACACAACGCCCTCAGCGAAGACCAGAAAGCCACTAGGGATGGTGGGGATGATCGACATGCCGAACAGATACAGGCACTTGCCCAGCGGATGAATCTGCCACTCGGAGATCGGCCCGATCACCGGCATCCACATCAGCAGTCCGGCCGCAAATACCATCAAGTGCAGTCCGAAATGCAGCGGTCCCGATTCTGCCGAGGCGTTCACCGTGATCGGGAAATGCAATGTGATGGTGAGCATATTGAAGATCACCAGGCCCCACAGTGGCTTGGACAATGTGCGCAATGCCCGCCACGGTCGGCTGCGCTGCGGGATCACGAGTTCCAGGAGCCATCGTGGTGTGGCCAAGACGAACAGCGCCGGGATGATCATGCTCAACAACATGTGCTGGAACATGTGCACGAAATACAGGTAGTTCTCGGCAACGTCATGGATCGGATAGTCCGAGGCCAGCCACATGCTTGTTACAGCAATCGTGTAGAAGGCCTTTTGCCGGCCGGTGATGGCCGGGTATCCCAGTGCCACCGCCCGCGGTTGGATGACTCGGGCGGCGTAGACCCCGAGAGCGATGGCTCCAAGGATCAGAGCCCAGACCTCACCGTGAAAGACGAAAGGAACATCGCTTACTGTGGGGGTTTCCACTGGCGTCCCTTCCTTCCGACCCGTCGGCGTTTCGGCGCTAAATCTGGAATTTAAAAGTGGCGTACACCGTGATATACACCGCCACGGCCAGGGCAATTGCGATTCCAAAGGCCAACGTGAACCAATAGCCGTTCAGGATCTTGAAATCGGTCTGGAGGTGCATGAACACACCGCCCACGATGGCGAACTTCACCACCATCATCACCAGGAGCGGGACGACGAGCGCCACCCCATCCAGCGGTAGATAGGACCAGAGAACCTCGACGGCAGTAAGGATCACCAGGGCCACAAATGTGAGCCAATAGGTAATGACGGTGGGGTGATGCTCGTGGTCATCGGCGTGACTAGGAGCATGATCATCGACGACGGCCTGTGGTGTGGTGGTGCTCATTGTTGCGGCTCCCTAGGGAATCAGGTACACGATCGTGAAGATCAGTACCCAGACGATATCGACGAAGTGCCAGTACAAACCGACCAGCTCTACGGTCTCGGCCCGATCCATTTGCATTTTGTTTTTGAAACTCAGGTAGATCAGCGAACCCAGCATGATCAAACCACCGGTCACGTGGGCGCCGTGGAAACCGGTAAGGGTGTAGAACGCAGTGCCGAGCAGGCTGCCGTCATAGGTCAGACCCTCGCGATAGAAGGTGGTGAATTCATACACCTGACCGGCCATGAACGTTGCCCCGAGCAACATGGTGGTGCTCAGCCAAATCCGGAGGTTCTTGTAGTTCCCCTCGGTGACAGACTTGTGCGCCAGCACCATGGAAAGGGAGCTCATGAGCAAAATGAACGAGCTGAGCGAGGTGAAGGGAATGTCGAACAGCGGTTCCACCGACGCTTCGGCAATCATCTCATTCACCAGTGCGCCGTTCTCACCGTTGCTGATGCCCTCGATCACGTACGGATTTCCGGCCACCAGCTCCGTGATGAACCGAGTCTTCGACAGCAGGTATGTGGAGATCAACGCCCCGAACAGCAACACCTCCGAGCCCAGGAACAGCCACATCGCCAGCTTCATGTTGCTCAGGCCAAGGCTGGTGTAGTGCTCCTCGTGGTGTACGAAATCTGACGGGGTGTCGTTCAGCTGATCGGCGAATTCGGCCGCCGCGGCGCCCTCGTGGTCAAGGTCTTCAGTTGCTGTTGTCTCAGCCATTTGCGCCTACCAGTTCGCGTTCGTGGTGGTCACCGTGACCGTGATCATCGTCCAGATCATCGGCCGGTTCGAGGCTCCAGCCATACAGGGCCGTTATCAGAAGTACCACGCCAGGGATACAGAGCCAGAGACTGAAGAT
The DNA here is from genome assembly GCA_013003535.1 of Acidimicrobiales bacterium. GTDB lineage: Bacteria > Actinomycetota > Acidimicrobiia > Acidimicrobiales > SZUA-35 > JABDIY01. Next base: position 32,185 of record JABDIY010000215.1, read on the forward strand.
CAGCCCGTAACCAATTAAGGGAAACGAGAGAGCCAACACCAAGGGCCAGTACGAAGGAGCCGGGAGATGCACGCCTTCACCATTGCCGGGCTGGGCAACTTCCTTGCCTGTGGCGATTCGACGGAGGACACCGTTGTCGTCTTCCTGGTACTTGTGATGCCAGAAATCGTCGAGATCGGTCACGGTGGGGCTGACATCGAAGTTGTGCTCGGGTGTTGGCGACTGGATCGACCATTCGAGCGATCGAGCGTCCCAGGGGTCCGGACCGACGTCGGGGCGACCGGCTCGGCGCCAGGCCCGGTAGCTGACGAGAGCGTTGTAGAGAATGGACAGCGTTGCCACACCCAGGATGAAGGAACCGATGGTGGCCACCATGTTCCACGTATTGAAACCTTGGGAGGCGTCGTAGGTCTGCATCCGGCGGGGCATGCCCTGCAGCCCCAGGATGTGCATGGGGCCGAACGTGAGATTGAATCCCACCACCATGCTCCAGAAATTCCATTTGCCGATCTTTTCGTTCAGCTTGTACCCGAAGGCCTTGGGGAACCAGAAGTAGAGCCCGGAATAGAAGCCAAAGAGCGCACCACCGAAAAGCACGTAATGGAAGTGGGCGACGATGTAGTAGGTGTCGGTCTGCTGAGTGTCAGCAGAGGCCACGGCATGGGACACACCCGACAGCCCGCCCAGCGTGAACTGGGTGACCAAGCCGATCGAGAAAAGCATGGCCGTATTCAGGATCAGCTTCCCGCCCCAGAGTGTTGCCAACCAGTTGAGCACTTTGACACCCGTCGGGACGGCGATGAACATGGTGGCAACGGCGAACGCAGTCACCGAGAGCGGTCCGATACCGGACACGAACATGTGGTGAGCCCACACTCCCCATCCCATGAAGCCGATGGCGATGCCGGAGAACACCATGAACGGGTACCCGAAGATCGGTTTGCGGGCGAAGACGGGAATCACTTCTGACACGATGCCGAAGGCGGGCAGGATCATGAGATACACCTCGGGGTGCCCGAAGATCCAGAACAAGTGCTGCCACAGGAGTGGATCCGACCCTTGGTCCACATTGAAGAAGTTGCCATCGAAACGGCGATCGAAAAGCAGCAGGAGCTGAGCGACCGTGAGTACGGGAATGGCGAATAGGAGAAGGAACTGCGTCACCAGAGTCATCCACGTGAAGATGGGCATGCGCATCCAGCTCATACCTGGGGCTCGCATGTTCAACACGGTGGTGATCAAGTTGACCGCACCGGTCAGTGAGCCGATACCCGCGATGAGCAGACCGACGTTCCAGAAGTCAATGCCAACTCCGGGGTTGTAGGTGATGCCGTTGTTCGGGGCGTAGTTGAACCAGCCGCCATTGGCGCCGCCGCCGAGGAACCAGGACGTGTTGAGCATGATGCCACCGGCGAGGAACACCCAGAAGCTAAAGGCGTTGATCCGGGGAAAGGCGACGTCCCGAGCTCCAACCTGCAGTGGGAGGAGGTAATTGGCGAACGCCGCACCCATCGGCATGACCACCAGAAAGATCATCACGGTGCCATGCATTGTGAAGATTTGGTTGTAGGCAGCACCGGACAGGAGACCCTGATTCGGGCGAGCCAGCTGGAGACGCAACAGAAGCGCCGGGATGCCTCCCCACAGAAGAAAGAACAGCGAAGCCGTTCCGTACATGATCCCGATCTTCTTGTGGTCCACCGTGGTGAGCCAATTCTTCAAACCCACCGGGTTGCGGGGCCGCGAGAATGCGCCCAAGGGCTTTGCCGCAGTCCTGGCAGCACCGGAAGGAAGGGCGGCAATGCTGGGTTCTTGTTCGATGATGGCCATGAGAGATTCCTCTAATCGAGCGTGGCGATGTAGGCGATGAGATTGTCGAGATCTTCATCGGTGAGACCGGGGAACGCAGGCATGCCGAGCAGGTCGTCTGGAGCCATGTCCTTCTGATCAGGAGCGTTACGAATCCAGCGGCGTAACTGTGCCCGGTTCCACCGCAGAACACCGAGGCTGTCGTCGCTTTCGTCGATGGCCTCAGGCAGGTCGTTGTACTGAGCCAGATATGTCTCGTTCTCCTGACCCTTGTTCAAGTCGTTATCGTTGGCGTCGAGACCCACGTAAGTGGAGTAGATCGCTCCGGCCATCACCGTCCGAGTGGCAAAATGTGTGAGGTTGGGAGCGGCTTTGGCCGCCAGGGCAGCCTCGAAATCGCGACCTTGACGGTCGGCGTCGCCCTCATTGCGAGCCCCGGTGTAGATGGCATCTTTGCCCAGTCCATCCTCCCAGATGATGTGGCAGCTGGCGCACTGCTGCTGAAAGGTTTCCCGACCTGCGGCGGCTTCGGAACCTTCGGGTGGGATGTCGGCCGGCGTGCTCTGATTCGCCAACCATTCGTCGAACTCGGAGTCGGTGAGGGCGATGACGTTCATCCGCATTCGTGCATGCGAGAGACCGCAGAACTCGGTGCACCAACCGGTGTATTCACCGGGGAAATCGGCTTCCAAGTTCCAAGTGTGCAACCGGCCGGGAACAGCATCTCGCTTGCCATTGAGCCGGGGAATCCAGAACGAGTGGATGACGTCGCGAGAAGTGATCGTGAGGTCGATCTGCTGCCCAGCGGGAATCACCATCTCGTTGGCGACCGAGACGTCGTCGTCATCGAGAGCGATTTCCAGCGGCCATTCAGCGTCATCGGCGTCCCACACGTCGGTGTTGTTGACACCGTCACCATCCAAGTCTTCAAAGAAGCCATCGCAGTCGATGTCGTAGCGGTACTCCCACCACCACTGTTGGCCGATGACGAGAACATCGAGGTCGCCCGTATCGCCACAGGCCGCCACGCCCCCTCCGGGGGTGTTCTTCTCTTCAAGGTCCCAGATGGAGAACACCGTGAAGACTGAGATGAAGATCAGAAGAACGGCCGGCGCGGCGGTCCAGCCCCACTCGAGCTTGGGATTGCCGTGGATCTGAGGTGGCAGGTCGTCAGGGTCGTAGTCGTCGGGGTGCACGCGGTTCTTGATGGCCAAGCCGATGCCGCCACCCACCACGAGAACACCGATAACCGCAGCAATCCAAAAGATCGGGCCGATCAGGTTGTCGATCGATTGGGCCGCCGGCCCTTCAGGGTTGAAGGTGTTGAGCGGCTTTTCATCATCGGCGCAGGCCGCCAAGAGCAGGCTGAGACCGACGGCGCCGGCAAGCGCACGGGACTTTGTGCGTGATTTCACAATCTCCATGCTGTCACCGTGGTCCCCCGGTACACAACTCGCGTGGCAAGAGGATTCACTCATGGATCATCATCCCCTCTTCGGTGGACCCGCTGTCTTCGGAATGGATTTCATCCTCGTGGTGCTCCAGTTCCCGTTCTCCAACGATCGCTCCCACAACGCCGCCGCCGAGGACCACGACGGCAAGACCGGCCACGGCTGCTGAGATGAAGCGGCGGGGGGCGTTGGTTTGCGTCAGCAGCACCGCGGTTCCAAAGATGGCCGTAGCCACCAAACCGCCGGCGACGACTGCGCCGGTCTTGGAGACCGCCAGGAAGATGCGAGATATTCCGATCATGATGGCGGCGACAGCGAGAGCGCCAAGCATGGGAATCTCGATCGGGGCGAGCATGCGGTCCTTCACATCACGGTTGGTGGCTGGATCGCCGGTGGCCCGGTCAGACCAGGTGAGCGCCAGCCATTCAATTGCCACAACTACGAGCACGGCAATTCCCAGATAGAGGAACACCGAAGAGACGGCGACGCCGAGCATGAGGCAGGCGGCGCCGAATGCGCTGAGAGCCCCCCAATACGACGGAGCCGTGGGTGGAGTGACCTGCGGGACGTTGTCGGTCCCGGCCAGACGAGCGAGGGTTTCGGCTTCGCCGTCCCTGGTAGCGAAAAGGACGCCCGCCAAAACTGCCGTAATCAGGAACGCCCCCATCAACAAGGTGTAGCCGAGGTGATCACCAACGCCGCCCTTATAACCAAAGGAGGCAACCCCTACGATGTCACCGCCGGTGATAAGGCCATAGAGAAGTGCTCCTCCCCAGGCGACGAAAGAAAATCCGATCAGGTATTTGGGACCCCAGGTGAACACGCTCAGACCCTCATTTCGTGATGTAGATCGCGAACCACATGACGAGGTACGCACCGTAAGTGGTCATCCAGAACATCGCCGACCCGTAGAGGCCCTCAAGATCCCGGGAGCTGTATTGCCCACCCAGGGAACGTAGCCCGGTCAACGCCAGATATCCCATGGCAACCAAGGTCATCACCACATGGGTGCCGATGATTCCGTAGAACAGGGGCGGTCGCTGCAAGAGGTCCAGCTCGTTATCACCGGTGGGATAGAGCGGCATGTCCATCAGGGAGAGCAAGTACGCGGTCTGAGCGATGTAGGCGAACCCGAGCACCATCACCAAACCGATCGCAATGTAGGTGTTGGCCCGGTCATCGTTCCTCATCGAGAAGATGGCCCATATCACCGCAGTTGATGCCAGGCTCCACGTTGCCAACATCATGTTGGGCTGCGTGAGGGGAATGACCACGCCGCTCGGCAGCCACGTTTCGCCGGTGGCGATGACATCTTGGCGGAAGCCTACGTAGAGCCCGATCAGCGCCAAGAAGCCCATGAACGTTGCGGCCGAAGCCAGCGAGGTTCCAACAAGTAGCATTCGCGGTCGAACTGCCTCCGCTGGCGGCGCCGTGCTGCCAATGGTGGGACGAACCGAAATGTCGGTCATGCCGTTACCTCTTCGGGGATCGGTGTGCTGGTGGCGGGTGAGCGATCCATGTGGTCCAGCGGAGATGCCGACTTCACAACAGGCTGGCTCTCAAAGTTGGCGAAGGGTGGGGGCGAGTCGGTCAACCACTCCAGCGTTCGACCCGACCATGGCTCAGCCACAGAACCCCGCCCGAGAACTCCGGACATCGCCGTATTCAACAGGGCCAACGCAACTCCGGCGGCCGCAGCAGCCACGCCGGCCACCACCAGGATGTTGCCGATCGTCACCATATTGGCGTCGAGATCGGCGACCGCGGGAAGCGCAGGCTGATCACCCAGACCGCCGAGAACCTCGCCGGCAGCCCATACCATTCCACCGCCGGCAAGGGCAAGAACAGCCAGTGAACCGCCACCCTCACCCATCTGATGACCCCAGATCTTGTGACCCCAATGCTGGAGTCCCGCCACCGCGCCAACGAGTGCGGCGGTCACAATGGCTGCGGTGACCCCGGCGTTGAATGTGGTGCCGTTGACCGTGAGCACGTCCGGTACGTCAGGCGTGCGATCGGCGAGCTTGGCGAAGAAGCCAACGATCGGCTCGACCGCACCCAACAAGGCCAACGTAGCCCCGCCAAGCGCCAGCAGGCCGCTGGTGAGACCAGCTAGCAGCGGAACCCGGAACGACGGGGTACCGCTCCGCAGACTTTCGCCGCCCAGTGCCAACGCACCTAGGAGGGGAAGCACCGACTCCAGTAGCCCCAGCACCATGAACGCATTGTTGAAGTCCACCGAACCCCGACGACCACCGAAAGCCGTGACGCTGGCGCCGAAGGCGGTGAGCCCCAGCAAACCAATAAGGACCAATGTGGAGCGATGGAATCGAAGCGGCCGCCCGGTGTGAACACCGATGATGTCCAGTGCTATCCCGAGCGTCGGGATAAGCAGCCAGTAGACCGACGGAGCCAGGGTGATCGTATCCATGACCGCCGACAGTGGCGTTGTCTCCACGATCGGCATGTACCCGCCTCGAACGTCGAGGAAGGCAATCACAAGCTGGGCCATTTGCACCGGCAACGCCAGAATGCCAAGAAGAGCGAACACCAAGTAGCTCCATGCCGTGACCGGCACCATCTCCAGAGTCATGCCCGGAGCGCGTGCACCGAGAACCGTGGAGGCGATACAGATGAGCGCCCACACCAGCGCGAACAGCATGCCGCCCAACGCCAGCGCCCAGAGTGTCACGAAGTCCACCCGACCACCGCCGGGACCACCGTTGCCGATGTAGGAGGCAACCACCATCAGTAACGAGGCGGCCCACACCCAGAAGGCGGCGGTGGCTCCGCGGGGAAAGGCGATGGTGTTGGCTCCCACCTGGAGTGGGACGATGAAGGTACCGAGGCCCACCAGGACCGCTGCGACGCCACCGAAGATCAGCAGATCACGGCTGAGCGACCAGACCTGGACGAACTCGTCGAGGTCCTCGAACAAGGCGACCGATCCGGCATCGAGCTGCTCCAACGCCGCAAGAAGGCGGAGCACGAGAGCGGCGACGCCCACGGCGAGGCCACTGAAGATCCACAGCCGCCCCACTGTTTTGTGGTCACCAGTGCCCAGTGTTCTATCGACCACACCGGTTGAAGCAAGTTCGTTAGACATTAAACGTGGAACCTCTACGCATCCATGAGGCGCGTCCAGCAGGACGGTGGCCAGAGTCGGCCCACACTGTAACGCCCCACTTCACGACTAACGAACTTTGAAACCATCACACTTTCGCAGCCTCTCTTTTTGGGTAATGCACTCGTGACCGAATGCGCTGGGGGTTTGCGGGGAATGTCACAGCAATAGCACGTCGAGTGCCATGGCAGCAAAGACCACCGTGAGGTGGGTGATGCTGAACGCGAAATACCGAATGGCCTTCTTATCGAGGGCCGCTTCGTCATCTTCTCGCCAAAGATCCACAGCACCATAGATGAACCACACGCCGATGAAGATGGACAACCCACCGTAGATCCAGCCCAGGTCGGCAACCGGCCAGAGAGCCAGGGTGGCCGCGAATACCAGCACCGAGTACACCACGATTTGAAAGGCCGTCTTCTTGTGCCCATCTACCACCGGCATCATTGGCACCGACGCCGCGGCGTAGTCACCCTTGTAGCGAATCGCAAGCGCCCAGAAATGCGGAGGGGTCCAGAGAAAGACGATGAGGAACATCAACCAGGGTGCCCAGCCAAGTGACCCGGTGACGGCCGCCCACCCGATCAGCGCCGGTGCCGCCCCTGCGGCACCACCGATCACGATGTTTTGTTTCGAGGTTCGCTTGAGCCCCAGTGTGTAAACGAACACATAGAAGAGGCACGCCGCCAGAGCCAGTCCGGCGGCCAGGAGATTCACTGCGACGGCCAAAAAGACCACGGCTACCACCTCGATGCCAACCGCGAACACCAGCGCTTCGGTTGGTTGTAACTCACCGGTGACGAGGGGTCGCCCCGCCGTTCGCTCCATCTCCGCATCGATATCGCGATCGATGTACATATTGATGGCGTTGGCGCCGCCGGCCGAGAGCGTTCCGCCGGCCACGGTTGCGAGGATCAGCCACAGCGACGGAAGACCGTCGTTGGCCACAATCATGGCCGGAACCGTGGAAACCAGGAGAAGTTCGATGATGCGCGGTTTGGTGAGCGCAATAAAGGCACTCGCGCGGGATCGGGTGGGAGCAGTTGCGAGCACAGGCTCAGGCTACCGGGGTGGTTGGCGCTCGTGGAATAACGGCCGGATTGGTCTGTCGCCCACTGCCACGCCCGCATCACCGTATGGAGCATGCTTGGCATACGATGAGGGCGTGGTGTCGAACGTGCGCATCTCGCCCAACGCTTATCGCAGAGTTGTCATGGGGGCTGGCATCATGCTGGCGGTGATCGTGATGTCTGGTGCCGCGGTCCGCTTGACATCAAGCGGGTTGGGGTGTGAAGACTGGCCTACCTGTACCGAGGACTCGTTGGCGCCCGAATGGTCATTTCACGCTTGGGTCGAGTTCGGCAATCGCCTCTTCACCGGTGTGGTCTCGGCGGCTGTCATCGCCGCTGTGCTCGCCGCCCACTTCCGAACACCACGCGATCGTCGCCTGGTGTTTCTCGCCGGTGGGCTCGTGCTCGGCGTGCTCGCCCAAATCCTTGTAGGGGCTGCGGTCGTGCTGCTCGAATTGACACCGGTGTCGGTCACAGCTCATTTCCTGATCTCGATGTTGCTACTGGCCAATGCTGTTGTGTTGTACCGAGCCTCGAGCACCAAAGATCCCACTCCTACATCAACCATTGCTCCGTTGGCCAGTCTTGGACACTTGGCGCTTGCCGCGGCGGTGCTCGTCAGTGGAACGGTGGTCACCGGGACCGGCCCGAACAGCGGTGACGTTCGCGCCAATCGGCTGCCGTTCGATCTGGGGACCGTAGCCAGGCTGCACAGCGTCATCGTGTGGGTGTTCCTGGCCGCAACGGTGACCTTGGCGGTGACGCTCCGAGGGGTTCCGGCGCTGCAACGCACCTTGCAGGTGCTCCTGACCGCAGTTGTGGTGCAAGGGGGAATCGGCTACCTGCAGTACTTCACCGGGGTTCCTCCACTGCTCGTGCAGCTTCATGTCACCGGCTCGATCGTGGTGTGGTGCGCCAGCGTCTGGTTGTACCTGGTGTCCCGCGGTATCAGCGTGATCGAACAGTCCCCGCATCCCTCCGCCCCGGCACGCCTGGTTTCATCGGGGGCCAGACCATGACCGTGCCGTTGGAGGTTGCCGATCCGAGCGTGGTCACCGACGAGGACGTCGAGGTGGACCGTCCATGGCAAGTGATCGTTTGGAACGATCCCATCAACCTGATGTCGTACGTAACGCTCATCTTCCAGAAGGTTTTGGGCTGCAGCTTGGAACGGGCGACAAAGCTGATGCTCGACGTTCACGAAAAGGGTCGAGCGGTGGTTAGCGGGGGGACCCGCGCTGAGGCCGAAAGCGACGTCCACAAGCTTCATGCCCACGGATTATGGGCCACGATGGAACATGCCGATTAGATGGCCAGCGCCTACCTGCTCATCGCTCGGATCGCCGAGGACCGCTATGCCTTCGATGTACCGTCGTGGCTGCGTGACGCGGTTCTGGCGTTAGCAGACCAGCTCGACGACGAATTGGACGGCGACGATCACCCCGTCTTCCAACGACTCTTTCCCACTGCCTATCCGGACGATCCCGAAAAGGACGCCGGTTATCAAATCCTGGCCCGAGGCGAACTGATCGAGACGAGACATTCAGCAATCGACACGGTCCGGGCCTCGGCCGATGCCGAGGAGCTCGACGGCGAATCGCTCGATGCGTGGATGCGAGTTGTCAACGATCTCCGGTTGGTGCTCGGCACGCATATGGATCTCTCCGAGGATCACCGATGGAAGCCCCGGAAGGGCGACGAGAGCTACTACGCCATGTATGAAGCGTTCAGCCTGCTGCTGCAAAGCATCGTGGAAGCCCAGATGGATTTCGACGATGAAGATCTTGTTCCGGGGGATGACAAGGAAGAGTGAGCATTGCCAGTTCGGAAAATAGGGTTGTGAGTTGAGGTGGCGATGCTACGATGACCCAGCCCTCAGGCCCCCATCGTTCAGCGGCCTAGGACTCTGCCCTTTCACGGCAGCAACACGGGTTCGAATCCCGTTGGGGGTGCGCAGCCAGCTTGCTGGTCAATTAGGTCCCGTGGTGCAGCCTGGAGTGCACGCCGCCCTGTCAAGGCGGAGGTCGCGAGTTCAAATCTCGTCGGGACCGCTTCAAATTTCTCAGCTCAGCGAGCGACACGGTTTGGTCGGGTAGCTCAGTCGGCAGAGCGACCGCCTGAAAAGCGGTAGGTCACCGGATCGACGCCGGTCCCGACCACACTGCAAGCCAGCGCCCTCGGGCGCTGGTTTGTAAGTTTTGCAGGCCAAGTTGCAACGCAAGTGCCGCTACCACCTCCATATACTTTGCAAATGGCGCCGTCGAAAAAACCTATGTCAAATGATCATAAAGCTGCATTGAACGAAGGCCGTCAGCAAGGAAGAATCGTGCGCATGTATCTTGAGGGTTTGGATGCCACCCGACCCAAAAGAGGGCGCAAAAGAACCAAGGAGACCGTGGCCAAGCGGATCGATGCCATCGAGGTCGAAATGGAACGAGCCCAGCCCCTTCGCAAGCTCGAGATGATCCAAGAACGGATCGACCTTCAGGAGGAGCTGGCGAAATTTGACACAACTGTGGATATCGCCGCTCTGGAGAAAGATTTCATCTCCGTTGCAAAGTCCTACGCGGAGCGGAAAGGCATCTCCTACGCGGCCTTCCGGGAACTCGGGATCGAGGCCGCCGTGTTGAAGAAGGCCGGTATCAGCAGGGCCGTTCACAAGTAGAAACGCAGTCCCGGCCGTTCAGAGAATTCGGGCACCCCGATAGGTCGCCGCATCAGGTCGCTCGGCGGCGAGCGAATGAATCGCCGCCACCGTTGCACCGATTTGCCGGTCGATTTGTCCCAATAGGGCGGAGGGATCACCGATCAGTTGTTCGAGCTGATCAGCATCTCCAGGAAAGCGATCGTTCTCTGCCAGCGACTTCAAAAGGGCCGCACCTGTCGCCGAGCCGTTTCGCATACCCAAAGCGGCAGCTACTGCGGCCTCTTTGATCATCTCATGGGCCTCTTCCCGACCCAAACCGTGACGCACCGCATGGGCCAAGAGGGTGGGGGTGGCCACGAACGGAAGGTAACGAGCGAGTTCGGCTGCGATTACTTTGTGGAAAAACCCCAACCCGTTTGCGAGCGCAAGCGATGTCTCGAGGAGACCATCGATCGCGAGGAAAGCGTCCGGTAGCAATACCCTTCGAACCACCGAACACGAGACATCGCCCTCGTTCCATTGATCGCCGGTGAGCGATGCTGCCATCGTGAGGTGGCCGCGAAGGATCGCATGGAATCCGTTGATTCGCTCGCACGATCGGCTGTTCATCTTGTGGGGCATCGCCGACGATCCAACTTGACCCTCGCTGAACCCCTCGGTGGCAAGGTCATGACCAGCCATGAGCCGGATCTGGAGGGCCAGATTGGCCGGGCCCGACGCTAACTGCACCAACGCAGCCACCACCTCGAAGTCCCGTGATCGAGGCGCAACCTGTCCGACCGAGGTCAGGACGTTGGGGATACCCAGCTGGGCGGCAACCTGTTCCTCCAGTGCGTCCACGGCGCGGGGACTGCCCAAGAGGTCGAGCTGATCTTGCTGGGAGCCGACCGGACCCTTGATGCCTCGAACGGCGAAACGAGATCGGACGCTGTCCAGGCTGGCGAGAGCCGCCAGCAACTCCTCGGCGTATTGGGCGATCCGTTTTCCTACCGTTGTTGGTTGCGCGGGGACGTTGTGGGTTCGTCCAACGACTACGAGCGAAGCGTGTTCAGTCGCCAGTTCGGCCCAACGGGTCAGCAGCGCCGTTGTTTTGTTGCTGACCAGCTCCAGAGCCTGAAACGTGAGCATGGCTTCAACGTTCTCAGTGAGATCCCGCGAGGTCATCCCTTTGTGGGCATGTTCGACGCCCGCCAACGCTGAGAATTCTTCGATTCGGGCCTTGACGTCGTGGCGATTCACCCGCTCACGCGCGGCGATGCTCTCCAAGTCAACCTTTTCCACCGCCGCCTGGTAGGCGGAAATATCGGCCGTTGAAATAGGAAGGCCCAGGTCAGACTGGGCTTTCATCACTGCTATCCAAAGATGACGCTCGGCGATGACGCGCTGCACGGGGTCGAAGATTGCCCGCATCTGCTCACTCGCATAGCGCTCGGCTAGGACATTTGGCACTGTCATCTCTGAAATCCTTCCATCGCACTTAAGGAGCCACCGTTTGATGACGATTCAAGCGGTGCAAGTCTGCCCGATCTGAAAGCTCTCGATACATGAATGGCCGCTGTCAAAACGATCTCATGGACTACGCAGCAGACATCTGCGACTCCTGTGGGGATCAGTTCTGCGAGAAGTGCTTGGTGCACCCGCGCGGTCCCAAGGGACCACCGTTCTGCACGAATTGTGCCATGGCGCTCAGCGGGGTCCGAAACAGGCGCCCGGTCAAGCCGATCGGACGGGGTGAGATCAAGCGCCGTCGAAAGGCGCTGAGGGCCGAACTCAACGAACAGGATTCGGGCCAGGCGATTAGCATGCCCGGCACCGACCTGATCAACGGACCCGAGCTGGAGCGTCAGGCCGAGCTGGATCAGGAAAAGGATTCGGGCATCATGAGCCGCTTCCGGCGTCGCAAGACCGACCGCCCTGCGGAGCAGCAGAGTGACCCGGGCGAGCTGTTCGCGGATGACGAAGCTGTCTTCGAGACGACCGTGGCCGGCGGAAGACGAGCCACCGATCCCGAACTTGGCGAAAACGAGCCACCGGTCTTCCCTGACACGCCGGACGAATTCCAATCATCCAGCCACAATGACCATTCTTCCGCAACCGCACTGCTGAACCAGCTCCGCGAAGGGGACGGCGGTATAGATGAGGACGTCTGGCTCCCAGCTGCTGACCAAAGCTCTGCCGCCTGGAGCCTGCCGGAAATGCCACAACAGTCACCACTGGGGGCGAGCGGACCCTGGGGCGCCGTAGCCTCGGCGCCGGTGGCGCCAAGCACCGATGCCGCTGCGGAGCCGGTACCAACCCCGGAACCGTTTTCCGAGTCGGACGCTCCGATGTTTGTTACCGAAGCTGAACTGAAAGCGCAGGGCCCCAAGGACATCGACACCTCAGGAAATTGGGTACCACCGATCCTCCGCGGCATGGCGCCCTCGGCAGGATCAAATGGCGCCGAATTGACCAGGCGTCGCCGACGACCCGAACCGACGGAGCAGCCGCCGGAGACCGAAAGCTAAGAGAAATCCAGATACTGCTTGCGGCCAGGCCCGGTGGAAACCAGTGAGATCCCTACTCCGGCCTGTACGGACAGCTCGTCGAGGAACGATTTGGCGTTTGGTGGCAGGTCCTGGACCGAACGAACCTCAGTGAGGTCCTTCTTCCAGCCCGGCATCTCAATGTAGATCGGTTCGGCGCGATGGATGAGCGACTGGTGGTAGGGAAGCTTCGATACCTCTTCACCATCGATCTTGTAGCCGGTGCAGATCTTGACCGTGTCAAGCTGGTCGAGCACATCGAGTTTGGTGATCGCCAGATCGGTCAGGCTGTTGAGCCGCACCGCATGGCGCAGCATCACCGCATCCACCCAGCCGGGCCGCCGTCGCCGACCGGTATTGGTTCCGTACTCCCGACCAACGTCTACCAAATAATCGCCGATGTCATCGAACAGCTCTGTGGGGAAGGGTCCTGACCCCACCCGGGTCACGTAAGCCTTCGCGATCCCGATGACCCGGTCGATGTGTCTTGGCCCAACACCGGCACCGGTACACGCACCGCCCGCCGTGGGATTGGAGGAAGTTACGAATGGATATGTTCCATGGTCGAGGTCCAAGAACGTGGCCTGGGCACCTTCGAAGAGAACGTTTTCCCCGTTCTCCAAGGCGCTGTGGATGAGATCGATGCTGTCGGCGATCAGAGGTTCGATACCGGGAAGGCATTCTGCGAGCACCTTGTCGGCGAGTTGGTCCGGGTCGATTGGCAAACGGTTGAACACCCGGGTGAGAATCGTGTTGGCATGACCCAGGGCCGTGTGCAGCTTCGCTCGAAAGATCTTCTCGTCCAGCATGTCCTGGACCCGGATTCCGAGCCGCATCGACTTGTCAGCGTACGCCGGACCAATGCCGCGTTTTGTGGTGCCCAACTTGGCATCCCCCAAATGTCGCTCGTGGAGGGCATCCAGCTGTTGGTGGTACGGCATGATCAGGTGAGCGTTGCCAGACACCTTCATCCGACTCACATCCACGCCGCGCTCTTCCAGCATGGCCATCTCGGCCAGCAGCACAAACGGGTCAACCACAACACCGTTGGCGATCACCGGCGTGGTGTGGGGATACAACACACCGCTCGGAACCAGCTGCAAAGCGAAGCTCTCGCCGTTGACGACCAAGGTATGACCGGCGTTGTGCCCACCCTGAAATCGAACGACCATCGAAGCGTCGGCGGCAAGAAGGTCAGTGAACTTCCCCTTGCCTTCGTCGCCCCACTGAGTCCCTAACACTATTGTCGCTGGCACGCTGCAAGAGGCTACCGGCGAAACGATGGTCTACTCTCCCGTTGACCGGCGGTCGGCGCAAGTCGACCCAAGTCGAACCTGTGTCACGACACGACGATCTCGTCATCCTTGACATCAACGGTGACAGTGCCTCCGTCGAGAACAGATCCTTCCAGGACAAGAACAGCAACCCGGTCGCCAACTTCTTTCTGGATCACCCGCTTGAGGGGCCGGGCGCCGAAGGCCGGGTCATAACCGATGTCGGCCAATTTGGCCTTCGCGGCATCGGTGACCACCAGAGCGATACGCCGCTCGATGAGTCGCTCAGCGAGATGCTGCAGCTGGATGTCCACGATGCTGGCAAGATCCTCCCGCGTGAGTTCGGTGAATCGGACGATGTCATCAACCCGATTGATGAACTCGGGCCTGAAGAAATCCTTCGGGTCACCGGGCAGATTGCTCGTCATGATCAGGACGACGTTGGTGAAGTCGACCGTGCGTCCCTGACCGTCGGTGAGGCGGCCGTCGTCCATCAATTGCAGTAGGACGTTGAAGACATCGGGATGGGCCTTTTCGAGCTCGTCGAGCAGCACAACGGCATATGGTCGCCGCCGAACCGCTTCAGTGAGCTGGCCACCCTGGTCGTATCCCACGTACCCGGGCGGAGCGCCGATCAATCGACTCACGGCATGTTTCTCCATGTACTCGCTCATGTCGATCCGGGTCATCGCCCGCTCATCGTCGAAAAGAAACTGAGCCAGCGATCGAGCGAGCTCGGTCTTGCCAACGCCGGTTGGCCCGAGAAAGAGAAACGAACCGATCGGACGGTTGGGGTCGGAGAGCCCAGCGCGACTGCGCCTGATCGCCGAACTTACAGCGGCAACCGCTTCGTCTTGGCCGATCACCCGACGATGCAGTTCTTGCTCGAGACGGAGGAGCTTCCGGGATTCGCTCTCAACCAGTCGGCTCACTGGGACACCGGTGGACCTGCTCACGACGGCGGCGATGTCCGATTCGTCAACTTCCTCCTTGAGCATCGTGTGATCGGCTTGGAGGACCTCCAGAGCGGCGGTGGCCTCAGCCACACTGCGTTCTACTGCCGGGATACGCCCATAACGCAGCTCGGCAGCCTTTTCCAAATCAACCTCACGTTCAACTTCGCGGTTGAGCCCTTCCAACTCTTCTTTCAGACGCTGGATCGTGCCGATGGCTTCCTTCTCGTTCTGCCAGTGCGCCCGCATTGCGGCGGACTCCTCCTGAAGGTCGGCCAGTTCTGCCTGGAGTTCCTCCAAACGAGCAACCGAAGAATCGTCGGTTTCTTTCTGCAGCGCCACCTGCTCCATTTCAAGTTGACGAATGCGGCGCTCCACCACATCGATCTCAGTGGGGAGGGAGTCGATCTCGATCCGAAGACGGGAGGCAGCCTCGTCCATCAGATCGATGGCCTTGTCGGGAAGGAACCGGCCCGTGATGTACCGATCCGAGAGGACCGCCGCCGCCACGATGGCAGAGTCTTGGATTCGGACGCCGTGATGAATCTCGTAACGTTCCTTCAAGCCGCGCAGGATCGCAATACTGGCTTCCACCGATGGTTCACCGATGAATACCTGCTGGAAACGGCGCTCCAGCGCGGGATCCTTTTCTACATATTTGCGGTACTCGTCGAGGGTGGTGGCACCGATCATTCTCAACTCGCCTCGAGCCAGCATTGGCTTGAGCATGTTGGATGCGTCCATCGCAGACTCACCGCCGGCGCCGGCACCCACCACCGTATGCATCTCGTCGATGAAGGTGATCACCTCTCCGGCAGCGTCAGTGATCTCCTTCAGGACCGCTTTCAGACGCTCTTCGAAATCACCGCGGAACTTTGCGCCGGCAAGCATGGATGACATGTCCAGCGAAATGACGCGCCGATCCTTCAGGCTTTCGGGGACATCACCTTCGGCGATTCGTTGAGCAAGGCCCTCGGCGATCGCGGTCTTACCAACCCCCGCTTCCCCTATGAGCACCGGGTTGTTCTTCCGGCGCCGGCTGAGCACCTGAATCACCCGGCGGATCTCTTCATCGCGTCCGATCACGGGGTCGAGCTTTCCGGCGCGGGCGTCCTTGGTCAGATCCCGACCGTACTTCTCCAGCGCCTGGTATTGGTCCTCGGGGTTCTGACTGGTTACCCGATGGGAACCTCGAACTTCCTGAAGTGCTGCCAGAAGGTCAGCACGCCGCAAGTCCAGGCGAGCAGCCGTTTTCCCACCGGGATCCGGGTTGGCCAACGCCAGCAAAAGATGCTCGGTGGACAGATACTCATCGCTCAGTTCGGTGCGAACGGAATCGGCGTCGTCCATGACACGGTTGAACTGTTTCGAGAACCGGGCGTCGCTACCGAAGGCCTTCGGCAGATCGGCCAGCGCCGCCTCCAGCTCGGTCTTCAGTGCCGCCGGTTGCTTGCCCATCCTCGACAGCAAAGGGAGAACGACACCCTCGGCTTGGCCAAGCAGAGCGAGAAGAAGATGGTCAGGTGTTACTTCGGGGTGAGAGTCGGTGCGGGCCCGATCGATGGCGGCCGCGATCGCTTCTTGGGTCTTGACGGTCCATTTATTTGGGTCGAGTGTGGCCATGGGAGTGCTCCTTTTCGGATCGGCATGGGGTCAAACGATTCCTCAGCAATGACCCCGAACGTGGTGATGAATGTGCGTCGTTCTAGAAATAGCGGTGACGGGAATAGAGAGACAGGGATTGGTGGAGCGGGACAAGGTCTCGGCGGTGCTGGCGATGGGCTTCCTGCACGGCGTGGACCAGTTCGGACTCCAATTGCTCGATCCGCTGCTCGCGAGCGCGGACGGTTGCCTTGAGACTCTCGATTTCACGTTCGAGAGCAAGAACCGTTTGGACACCGGCCAGATTCAACCCCGCATCGGTGAGTTGGGCGATCCGGCTGAGCCGGTCGAGGTCAGCGTCTGAATACCGCCGCGAGCCCCCACGGGTTCGAGCCGGTTCCACCAGCCCTTTCCTTTCATAAATCCGCAGCGTCTGAGGATGAACTCCGGCCAGCTCGGCGGCAACACTGATGACGTAGACGGCTTGTGTGTATTCGTTCATTTTGTTTCGCCTCCTTTACTGGGCGTTCTTGAAAAGGTGATCTCGGACGTTGGGGTCGGACAGCCCGGCCAACGCTTTCTTCTGTTCTGCGGTGAGGTGCGTGGGAACCGATAGCTCCACGGTCACCAGGAGATTGCCGGTGGCGTTCTTGGTCTTCACGCCGGCCCCCTTGATGCGGAACGTGCGGCCGGTGGGCGTGCCAGGGGGGATCCGAAGGGTCTTCACCTCTCCGGTCAGGGTGGGCACCTTGATGTCGGCGCCTTCGGCGGCTTCCACCAGGGTGATCGGGACCGTCAGGGTGAGGT
>JABDIY010000179.1 GCA_013003535.1 Acidimicrobiales bacterium
CATTTTCGGCGAAGTCATGCACCCACTTCTGGAGTGTGACTTGATCTTCATTGAGGGAGAGGGAGAAGTCGGTCATTGGAGGACTTTCTGCGTCGGTTGCGAATACTCGCTGGTTGGAGGCGCTTTCTTTGAGCGGGCGAACCCGGTGAAGTACCTATCGGCAAGAGTTACCGAGAAGTAACTAGAGCCTACTTCAAGTTACCCGTCGGTAGCAAGCTCCACAACACACAGAACCACTGAGCAAAAGTTTGCATTCCCCGATGATCCGCTCGGCCTACGAACTTCCCCGGCGCCGCGTGGACGCTTGCACTGGCACGCCGTCAGCAGGCGCCGTGTCCCATCTCGAGGTGTACTCGAGCAAAGCTGCCAGGGCGATGAGTGCGGATCCGCCGACGGCGAGCCAGCCCCACCCGGCTACTCCCACGGTCACATCGGTTACCTGGTAGAGACCGACCGAGGTTGCAATGACCGCCCCGGTGAGCAACGGCGACCGCTCGGCTCGCCAGCCCCCGGTCGCCGCCATCAGCACGCCGGCAGCAGCAAGCGTGGTGAGATGAGCCGTGGAATCGCCAGAGATGTGGCCAGCGATGTGGACAAAACTCACCAAAGCGGCGGGGATCAGCCATCGCAAGGCCGGGCTGGCGTTGAATCGTTCCGCAACGAGCAGCCACGCCACCGCAACAGGCCACACAAACGGCTCGGGGAAGGCGACGGTGAGGTCGACCAGAGTGACCCACCCTCCCAGCACGGCAACACTCAACCCACCCACGAAGGCCGCAAGACTGCTTCTCTCCGAAAGGAACGCCACAGCCAATCCGACCGCAACCTGTGAGAGACCGATAATCGTTCCGTCGATCACGGCGAAGAGCATGGCGGCAAGGGCCATCACGTCCACGAGAACCAACGGTTCGATCCGTTGATGATTGAATGCGGCGACCAGCCATGCGAGACCGGTGATCACGGCGGTTGCCGCCAACGGACGATTGATCATTCCGAACTCGCCAAAGGAGAACGTCGGCTCCAAGAGCTGGAGCAGAACGGTAAGGGTGATGATCGAGCCCCCAACAGCTTCGATGCCGATCCGAACGTTGGTGAGCATCTGCTGATAGCCGGCCGACCGAGGCAACAGCATGGCGGTGATCTCCACAAGAAGAAACAGCGCTGCCCCAAAATAGAGGCCATAGAGCGCCGGCGGTTGATAGAAGCTCCAGGCGGTCACCGCGCCCAGTACAACCGAGGCCAAACCGGCGATCGAGTAGCGGGCATCTCGCTCGGATGCGGTGAGCAGCCCGAACGCCACGGCGGCCAGGCTGCCGCCGACCGCCGCAGCCCAGCCGTGTTCGGCACCGAGCAGACCCATCCGTTCCAACGTGCCCTGACCCATCAAGTCCGTTCCCTCTATCGCAAGCACCAGCGGTGCGAGCGCCGTGATAGCGGCCCAGGCGGCAGAGACCCAACGCCGGTCGATCATGAACCAGCTGAGGATCGCCATCACCCCAAGGGCGAGCTGTACGGGAATCCCGCTCACCACCGCCACACCGGCCGCCAGAGACACGCCAGCCAAGACGAACAGGGCATTGGGGATGACACCCGGGCGTGATCGTCGCAACAATTCAGCGATCGCCAGGCCGCTCAAACCCACGGCGGTGATCGCTTCGGGCCAGCCTCCACCGCCCACTACAACGGCACCGCCGACGTCGAAAGCGCCCATGACGCCTGCACCCACGAAGGCGGCATTGGCAGTAGCCGGGGCCCGGGTGAAGACCCGCTGCGCCACTACCGCGAGAGCGACGGTGGCGGCAACCAGAATTCCTAATCGACCGGCCTCGTTCAACGTTTGCCACTGGGCCGAAAGTACGGCGGCGCCAGCGGCGAGGAGCAGGATGACCCCCAGACCAGCCACCCATCTGGCCGCATCGAACTTGGGGATGTCCAATCGGGGAAAGGTATAGCCGGTGGGCTCCGGGCCAGGCTTCTGGGCTACGTAGCCGATGGGCGGGTCGGGTGGAAACGGTGGAGACGGCGGCGCGGGCGGACCGGCGCGTGGAGGGCTTTCTGGCGGTGAAGAAGTGCGTTCAGGGACAGTCTGGTCAGTGGGAAAGCTCATACACCGATGATCAGCCCGCCCTCCCCTCTCGGTCGCCGGGGCAATCCCTCAAACCGGGGTGGGGGGTTTCCGACACACCTCGTTCGGCGATGCCCATTTCCGGCGGTCACTTGCCAGACTGTAGGGGTGGAGCCAGGGACGGATGATCAGTGGTCGTGGTGGGATGCTCCCGATAATCCCCCGAGCAATAGCGGCACAGCCGTGCCCGCCACGCGCCCAACCACCCATCCCCCAGCAGCCGATCTCGCCGCTACCGAAACCCCAGCCGAGGCCGTTGTCCTGCAACACGACGAACGGGTGCGCAAAGTCCTCATCGGGCTCGTTGCCCTCCTCGCTGTCAGCCTGGCCGCCGCCTCCTATGCCCGGTTCGGTCCCGACGGCACCGCCCAGACCATTGCCAGCTCTTCAGTAGATCCGCCCCCCTCCCCCACCGAAACAATCACTGCTGTCCCCGCAACCAGCCAGGTGCCGGCTACCACCAGCCAGCCCTCCACCACAG
>JABDIY010000218.1 GCA_013003535.1 Acidimicrobiales bacterium
CTCACGCCGTCTATAAGCATGGAACCAAAGGATTGAATGCTGTATCCCACGGCATGAGCCTACGCGCCAACGGCGTAGTCAGATCTGCTCCAGAAACAAAGGGCCAGGCCGGTTGCAGTACAACTGGCCTGGCCCTGAGCGGCTATGCCTCGCAGTTCACCGAGGTGTTGTTGCCCAAACCTCCATCGCAGGTATCGGTGCCGGCGCCACCATCGATTGCGTCATTTCCGTTGTTGCCATAAAGGGTGTCGTCACCGGAACCACCCCGGATGTCATCGCCAGCGTTGCCACCGGAGATCGTGTCGTTGCCACGACCACCCAAGATCAGGTCGGTGCCGTTGCCACCGTCGATCTCGTCGTCGCCAGGACCACCGCAGATGACGTCCTTCCCATTCAGACCGTTGATGACGTCGTCGCCACCTAGCCCCATGATCACGTCGGCCTTGTTGGTTCCCACGATGACGTCGTCACCAGGGGTGCCCACAATGGTGGGGACGAGACCGTTGCACAGCAGATTGGATGGATCTAGGGAGAGCCCAACCAACACCGGGTCATGATCGGATGATCGGTACGCATTGGCTTCGTACAGCGGGTTGCCACTGGGTTCTGCTTCGAATGAGGCCTCTCCAGAATCCTGGATCGCGTCGTTGTAGTCGAACAGCGGCACCTCGTCGGCGTTGATGTTCCATGCCGCAGTTCCGGTCACCTGAGGAGTGAGGGATCCGTTGGACAGCGCATAGTCCAGGGTGCCGAGCTGCCCATCGAAGAGATAGGTGTACGCCGATGGGCCTTGGAGTGACTGCAGGAGGTCTGTATAGCCGCCGTCGGTAATTGCCCGAATGGGGTCTTCACCGGCGTAGGAGTTGAGATCTCCGATGATCAGCGCGTCAGTATCGTTCGCTCCGGTTGGGTCAGCCGCAAGCCAGTTGACCATCGCCGTTGCCGCTGACGTACGGGTGAGGTTGCAGTTGGCCTGACCATCATTCAAATCAGGGTCCCCCAGGTCGTCGCAATCGGAGCCCTTGGACTTCAAATGGTTGACGGCCACGGTTAGCTGACCCCCGGTTGATGGGTCCAGGAACGTCTGAGCCACAACGGGGCGGTTCTTGTCATCGTTGAACGTCGGGTCCACGCTGCTGTCGAGGATGGCGAAGTCACCAACCAGGTCGGTGGTTTCGGTGTTGTAGATGAAGCCAACCTTGATGGCGTCGGTTCCAACGGTCCCGGTGTCAACGTAGGCGTACCCTGGCAACGCCTCAGCGATGTCGGCAAGACTCTGAGATGCGTTGTTCTCCAGTTCGATGAGACCAATCACGTCGGCGTCCATTTCCTCGAGGGCAGCCACGATCTTGTCCAACTGACGAACCCGTTCGGCCTCGCTATCGGCTCCCCGGCAGTCCTGGTCGAACGCCGGACCACACACATCGGGACCATTATCCACCGTGCTGAAATAGTTCAGCACGTTCAGCGAACCGACGGTGAACGAGCCACCTACCTCGGGAACTCCGGGTCGAGTGTTGACTGGCGTGAACACGGCCGGGGTTGCTTCGGTGGGACGGATCCGCCACGTGTTGGCTCCGCTTCCCGGGAAGCTCCAGTGAAGGACGCCGGTGAGCGATGCAACGGTGTCTCCGCCTCGGAAGTAGTTGACACCCTGTGTCCCGGTGGAGAAACCGCCGGGCTGAGGGTGGTAGACAACGCCGTCCGGCAGTGGAGAGTTCTGGAAGTTGTCGTCGTCATCCAGAATCACGCGATTCCGGTCTAGCTCAGCCTGGAACGCGGCATACTCCGCGGCGGTGGGCGAGGAGTCCAGCTGGCTGTACTGATACGGCCGCTCGGTCCCGGGATAAAGAACGATCTGCCCGAACCTCGCAATTGCGAAGTACTCCGACACCACGAGTGTATTGGTGTAGGTGACGCGCATTCCCTCGCGGGCTTCATAGAACGCATCGGCATCGCCCGCTATCGGCAGCGAGATCGCACTGGCAGAAGGAAGTTCATTATCGAGGCTGACAACGTCGACGGTGCCGTTCGAGGCATTGATCTGGGTCATGTTGAAGAACTCATCGGCTTCGCCAGTGACCGTGACGAGATCACCTTCGACCACGTCGGTGGCGCAGCTGCCGCAGAACACGAAGACACCCTCAGAAGTGTTCAAATCCCCGTCCACCTGGAGGTCCTCCTCCTGGATGAAGAAGCCGCGAAGCTGGTCACCGGCTTGGAAGTCGCCAATAACCACAGCTTCCACGGTGACTTGCTGCCCATCCAACGGGCTGTCGGATCCGCTCCCCTGTACTTCGTGAATAAACACGACGGCGGGAGGCGGTGGTGGTGGTTCATCACCCGTTCCGGCCGTCGGCGTGTTGATCGCGGTGCTGTTGTTGAAATCCAACAGCCCCCAGTCGCCGCTGGTGTCGGTGTCAACACCATCGACAACCCGGACCGCGCCGGGAGGCAGAAAATTTCCGGCCGGGCCGACACTCGGAGCGCCGAGAAGGGCCGGGTCGTTGTCGCCATCGGTCAAGTGCACGGAGTCCAGCACATCGGACTCGGTCGGAAGCCCATTGGCCAGGCTGGCCGTCGGGACCAGCAGGTACGTGGCCGAAGAGTTTTCGAAGGAATCAGGATGCGCCTTGTTGCCGGTGACGCCGTAGGTCGACTCGGCCGTGGCGTTGGTGACGAGGAAGAAACCGTTGTCGCCTATGGCATCGCTGGAGTCGAAATCGATTTGTGTGTCAATGCTCCCATATTGGGAATTGCCAACATCGGCCTCGATCTCGATGAAGCTGAGTCCGTCGAGCGAGAACCCTGGTGTGCCAATGAGCTCCAGGTACTCGGAGTCTGCACCAGCGGTGGAAACGAGAAGTTCGTTGATCAATACGTCGTCGCCGGTCGCGGCGGTAGCCGGCACGGCGCTGATAGTGGCGCCAAGGAGAAGGGCGGCCGTTGCCGCCAGAGTCTTTCGCAGGTTCATCAGCGCGCCTCGGTCCGGTACAGCAGGAGCGCTGCAGGGGTCGGTCGTTTCATGAGAGTCCACCTTCACTGTTTGAGTTGTCTTATTCGCCGCCACCGAACCTAGTCGGCCACGCTGAGTGAGTCCACCTAGCAACCGCCGAACATTGAAAGGGCACGCGAAAGAGCCGGGGGCAATGCCCCCGGCCCTGTTCAGGTTCTGATACTGATCAGTTCAGCTCTCTACATTCCGCCGCCGCAGGGAACAGCGAAGAGGTGATCTCCTTCGGTGAACTTGCAGCCGTAGCTGGGAGCGGCGATGGACGCCGGGTCCATGCCGTCACCTTCGGGCTTCACGCCGTTCTCGGCCCAGTTCACCAGATCAGTGAATGCCGTCTCGTACTCGGCGGCCGTGAAGTCGCAGTGCAACACACCACGAATGGCCCGCTGCACCAACAGATCCGAGTCGCCCTGGGACGCAACTCGGGCGGCGTACTCGGGCTCGTTGAAGAACGGCACGAACAGATCACCCAGGTTGTGCATGGTAAGCATCGGAACAGAAATGTTTCCGGTGTGAGCCGGTATCTCCCGGCGATCCTTGTTCAACAGACGGTCGAGCTCAACGCGACGAACACTGGCGTTCAGGGCCGCCTCGGCATCGCTGAGAGCCGGGTCGTCGTCGAACTGGTAGACGGTGTCGGCGTTGCCGTTGAACTGGCCTTCGATCGGGACCGTGCCGCTGTCGATCCCCAAGCTGAAGAGGAAGTTGCCATCAGGGTCTGCGAACGTTGAATTCCAGAAGATCCAGCCTTCATCGAAGTTGGGGCGGACGCCACCGGAAATGATCTCGGTGAGATCCTTGAGGTTCTGCCCATCCTCGTTTAGCGCCACCGGCCAGCCGCCTTGGACCGCCTCGAGGTTGGCCTTGATAACCGGAACGTTGCCGAACAGGTAGGTCCCGGCACTCGCCGGGTCAGCGGTGATCGGGAACTGATCGACCCCACCCAGTTCCTGGGCAACAAGGTTGAAATCGAGGAAGTAGTCGAACAGATCACGCTCGGCCAGCACACCACATACGGGCATGACGCCGGTGTAGAAATTCTTGTACCGCTCGGCCGAGTAGGCGGTGATGTTGCCACCCATGCTGACACCGGCGAGGTAGATCTCGCCCGGCTTGGCTTCGCCAGTGATGTGCGCAAACCGCTTTGCGAGGTCACGGGTTTCCATGGCTGGCGTGGCAATGTTGTAATCGTTCTTTGAGTAGGTGGACGCGGCCCACGCATATCCCTGAGCGAGAAGTGTGGGTCGGAACGTTGGTGGTGGTTCGGACGGCAGGATGTCGGTGTCGGTTCCGGCATAGCCGTGGGCCCACATCACCAGGTCGCCGTTCCAGTTGTCAGGAACCTCGATTCGGTAGCCGGCCTCATCTAGAACGCCCCAGTAGGCGGTTGCGCCTTCGGCTGCTTCGAAAGGCAAAAGGTCTTCGCGGACTACATAATCCTTCAGATCTGGCAGGGTGCCGTTTGCCTTCGGCCCCGCCGAGGCCGGACTGAGCAGCGTCCCGCTCAG
>JABDIY010000015.1 GCA_013003535.1 Acidimicrobiales bacterium
ACCGAGGAACAGCGCCAAGAGCTGGCCGATCTCTTCGGAGCCGACGAGCTGGCCGCTTGGGACTCCTTTGGTGGTTACGTCGGTTATCGGCTGGGGATCACAACCGACGGTCGCTGGACATTTTTCATCGCCGGCGACTAGGTCCGGTCACGGCTGCGGGGTGGTGGCAGCCCTGGATCGCGTGGGTGCGAACCTCCGCTGCCACGTTGCCCACGCTCGGCTAGGCCTCGGTTGGGCGGTCCGTCTAGGCTCCCATCACGATCGACTTAGAAAAAGGGGTAACAATGAGCAGCGAGCAGTTCGACTTCGTCGTGGTTGGTGCGGGTTCCGCCGGTGCAGTGCTGGCTTCCCGACTGAGCGAGGATCCAGGTTGCCGAGTGTGCCTCCTTGAAGCTGGTGGCCCTCCGCCGCCGGCCGAGATGATGCCGGCGGCCGTCGCTTCGCTGCAGAACAATCCCGAGACCGACTGGATGTTCGATGGTGATCCGGGCGGTGTGGGGAAGGGTGTCATCGGCGGGCGGATGATGGTGCCCCGAGGCAAAATGCTCGGCGGCACGTCAGGCATCAACTACATGGCTTACGTGCGGGGCCACCCCGGCGACTTCGATTCCTGGGCTGAGTCGGGTGCCGCCGGCTGGTCCTACAACGACGTTCTGCCGTACTTCAAGAAGTCCGAGGGCTTGTCGCCCAGCGGCGACGTGGTGATCGATGGCGATGCCCATAACACCGAAGGCCCGCTGGGCGTCTCGGTTCGCGGCCCGGTTCTGACCTCTGCCCAGCAGTTCGTCCAGGCAGCTTCGGCGGCGGGCATCCCCCCGGGTGATTACAACGGAAGAAATCGTGGCGGCCCGGATGGCGTGTCGTCGCTATTCCAAACCACTACGAAGAACGGGATGCGGTCCTCCACCTACCACGCGTTCCTGGAACCGGTCGCCGATCGGCAGAACCTCACGATCGTGCCCCATGCCATGGCTCAACGGGTCACGTTCGAAGGCGAAGGGGAAGCACTCCGAGCCACGGGCGTGGAATACCGCGACGCCGACGGCAACACCCACCATGTGACGGCGACCAAAGAAGTTGTGTTGAGTGCGGGCGCAGTGGGTTCGCCGCAGCTCCTGATGGTGTCGGGCGTCGGTGATGCTGATGAGCTCGCCGAGGTTGGAGTCGATTCGGTCCACCATCTGCCGGCCGTAGGGAAGCACCTGAAAGACCATCTCCACACCGGCCTCTACTTCGAGGCTGATGGTGTCGGCGAATCGATGGCCGAGATCGCCGTTTCCCTTGGCCCTGATGCCCTGCGCGCTCCCGCGGGGCCACTCCCGGCCGATCCGGCCGAGGATGAAAACCTGCCGCCCGAGCTGGCTGGCTTGAAGGCCGAAGCCGAGCGTCGACTCACCGAGTGGGCCACTACCGGACGCGGGATCCCGTCGTCGTCGCTCTATGACGCAGTCGCTTTCTTCTCGAGCGGGCTCGGTGATGAACACTCGCACGACATCCAAATCGGCTTCCTTGCCTGTGGCTACACGCCCGACATTTGGCGAGACGTGTTCCGCATCGACGACAACTATTTCGAAGATCCCGCCACCCAACTCGACCCCATGAAGGGTGTGGTGGTCATTCTGCCCAACCCGGTGTTGCCCCGTTCCGAGGGCAGCATCACGTTGGCCAGCGCCGATGCCTCCGCCAAGCCCATCATCAACCTCAACTACTTCGATGATCCGCACGACGTGAAGGTGATGGTGGCCGCCATGCGCAAAGGACTGGAGATCGCGGCTGCCTGGCCTGGTGACGGTCTCGGCGCCCTCATGGTGCCGCCCAAGTTGGCGAAGGCCCACCGTTACGATGCAGCCGAGGGTCCGAGCGATGCATTGCTCGAGGACATGGCGCGTCACTACTCAATTACGGTCTACCACCTTGTTTCCACGTGTCGCATGGGCGATGTAGTCGACTCCGATCTGAAGGTGTTCGGAATCGACGGCCTCCGAGTTGTCGACGCCAGCATCATGCCGAACATCGTCAGCGGGAACACCAATGCCGCTTCGATAATGATCGGTGAGAAAGGCGCAGAGTTGGTCGCCGCCGAGCACGGCTTGTCGATCGGCGAGATGGTCGGCGTGTAGGTAAGCCGTTCGGATGTGTCAGGTGCAGTTCGCAGCGGCTGCTGTCGTAGTGGTGGTGGCCTTGTCATTGGGACTGGTCATAGGGCTCGGGCCACAGCCGCGCTGCTTCGTCGAGTCCCGGTGGTTCGGCCTCCACGATCTCCCAGCCGGCATCCTCGAGGACGGCGGCTGCCCTCTCGATTCCGGCGACGATGCTTGGATGGGTGCCGCCACAGCCGGGGTCGGTGGAGATAGCAATTCGACGTGCCGGCAGACCGAGAACCGTGGGTGAAGCTGAGGTCGCCGGGCAGGACCACGGGTCGGCCGAATGCAAACCGGCCATGACTTCGAACGCCACTCCTAAGTCAGTTCAAGCCGTCGTTGACGGCGTCGATCCGGTCGAGATGGGCCTGCACAACCTGGCGCGACGACGCCTCACCGCACTTGATCGTCGCCGCCAGCTCAACCGCGCTGCGTTGCCATAAGGCTGTTGTCACCGGTGATGAGGCGGTTGTCATAGCCATCAACCCCCCAGTGCATGTTCTCTCGTGTTCACCCGGGACTTGGTCGCCGCAACCGGCGCGCGGGCCCGAGCCTTTTCCGGGAAACGCATTTGCACCACCGAGATCCCCACGCCGTAGGTGATGAAATCCTTCTGCGGGGTCACTTCGATGGCGCACCACTCGCCCCGGCCTTCTTCATGGCGATAGAGCTTCCGGAGCAGCTCCGTTCCGACCTCGTCCTTCCTCAAGACCTTGGCGGTACCCGAGAAGGTGATCGTGGCGGCAGGCACCTTGATCCACGGCAGCAGTGGAACGCGTTTGGGAATGGCAATGGTTAGCGAGACGTGCGGATTGCCGATGATGTGTCTGGCCTTCCACGCGTTGGGCTCGGCTCCGATGTAGAGCTTGTGGTCGTCCACTACATAGACGATCCCCACCGTCCGTGGTTCACACTTGGCCGTGACCACGCCCAGCACGCCAAAACTGTTCTTTTCGATTTCTTCCCAAACTTGATTCGAGGAGAGGTGAAGGCTCATGACGTGGTGTGGCTCCTATTCGTTTCTGAAGCTTTCGCTAACAAACGCTAGGAACGACGGGCCTCCTTGGCCAGAGGCGATGGTCCCCCGAACGTGCGACCTTTTACCCTGATCCGAGTTTGCGGCCCGGTCCGTTGCCGCTGCAACCTGGCAGGACCAATGCCCCTAGCAAGCTCCTGCCCAATTGAACAGGGTGGACCTGGTGGCCCGGACGGGCTGCGAGGAGGGAACGGGATGTTGAACACGCAAAGAGTTGGTGGCGTTGCTGCGTTGGTCGAGGCCGCCACGTTCATCGTTGGCATTGTCATGTTCGTCACGCTGTTGGCTGACTACACCACAGGGGATCCAACTCCGGCCGAGTCAGTGGCCTTCTTGGTGGACAACCAGGCTGCTCTCTATGTGTGGAATGCGATCATCTTCATCGTCTTCGGCCTGGCCCTCGTGCCTGTAGTGCTGGCACTCCATGAGCGGCTGAAGGCCAAGACACCGGCGCTGGCGCAGGTATCGACGGCGTTTGGCTTGGTTTGGGTGGGTCTGGTTCTGGCCGCCGGAATGGTCACGAATATCGGTATCGGCACGGTTGCGGATCTCGATGGGACCGATCCGGATCGGGCGGCGACGGTGTGGGCCGCTCTCGACTCGGTGCAGAACGGGCTGGGCGGTGGAAACGAGATTGCCGGCGGGGTCTGGGTTCTCTTGGTCAGCATTGCCGCCCTGCGAAGCGCAGTTCTGCCGTCGGCGTTGAACTATCTCGGTATCGTCAGTGGAGTTGCGGGTTTGCTCACCGTCGTCCCGCCACTCGAAGCGGTCGGAGCAGTCTTCGGTTTGGGGCTCATCGTCTGGTTCGCATGGCTAGGTCTTCTCTTGCTGCGCGAATTTAACGTCTCGATGGCTGATCGGTAAGGGGAGTCCGACGTGGCCGGCCAGAAGGCTGCCCGGCCACGCCGACTGATGAGACCATCACACCGGTCTAGTGTGCTGTAGCCAGGTGTTTCGACGCCTTTAACTTCGGCTCGTGCTCTGTGATGTCGCTAAATCCTTTCACGATCAGCCAGACCGCCATCGCCATCTCTTGGACAGCGAGCGGCACGACCAGAAGGTTCAGCGTCGATGCGTCCGAGTTGAGCGACTCGAACATCACCAGCAGCCCGGAGACGAACATCAGTGGCACTCCGATCAGGCCCCACAAAGAAAGCCAGCGGGGAATCAGTCCGTTCCGATAGAACGCCCAGTTGAGAACCAGCGCGGAAAGGCTGAAGACCATCTGGGCACCCACGTAGCCCGACCAGTCACTGGCGGCCTTGAGCGACTTTGCCAGTACCTGGGTACTGGCCATGTCTGCACTACTGGCGGCGGCGAATTCCCAGCTCAACGGC
Organism: Acidimicrobiales bacterium; assembly: GCA_013003535.1. Taxonomy (GTDB): domain Bacteria; phylum Actinomycetota; class Acidimicrobiia; order Acidimicrobiales; family SZUA-35; genus JABDIY01. Next base: position 4,515 of record JABDIY010000015.1, read on the forward strand.
ACGAGTAGCAGCGCAGCTACCATCCCGACTGAAAGTATCACCACCTCGAATCCTCTGGCCAAAACGTAACCCAGTGCCAGCTTTTCGTCATGCTTCCTCAGGACCGGATGGAGCAGAACGGCTGTACCGACCATTGCGGTGAGCATCACAAAGATGAGCATGTTCCCGAGAAGCAGCGAGCCTTGGTTGTCTTGCACTGCGGAGAGCAGATCTTCCGCTCCGAAGGTTGACGACATCACCACGACACTCAACACGCCGGCGACCGTCGCCAAGACGAAGAGCCAGCCGATGTGTTGTGCCGGTTCTTTGAAGTACTTCACGGGCAAACCTCCGAATGTGATCTGGTCCTTCCATGGCATCAAACGGACGCTCGATTGGCTAGAGACGAAGGTCAGGAATATTGCGCCGCCCGCTGGCGCTGCTGACTACCGCGCCAGGTTCCGCGGTGCCACGCGATCGATGAGTAGGTGGCAGACCAGGATTGCGCAAAGGCAAACTGGCAGACCAGGTTCGCGCTGGCGCGGTTTTCAGCTGCCAGAACGGGTCGGCGCGATTCTCAGCTGCCACCAAGTGGGCAGCGGCTAGGTGATTGCGGGCATGTGACGGGTGGCGACGACTGAGCAGCCGGTGCCGAGCAGATCGTCTACCACCACGTCGCCCATCTTCACCGGAGCTTGCACCCGTACTTGGCGGAGCGCTTCGCAGGCCGCCAGCACCTGGTCCTTGGGGATCTCGCTACTGGTTTTGACCGGGAGTCGGGGCCACAATCCACCGCTGATCGCCACGGTGGTGGTGACGTTGCGACGGGGGTCGGCGTGTTCTTGTTTGGCGTACCGATCGCCTTTTCGGCACCCTGATCCCCGGATCTCGATGATGTCGCCATGGTCGTCTTCGTCCACCTCCAGCCGGCAGCCCAGCGGGCAGCCGATGCACAGGTAGCTGAAGGTAGTGGCGTCGTGGTCGGTCATCGGGCCACCACCTCCACCAGGAGGGAGTCGCCCTGAAAGCCGTCCAGTACGCCGGGCCGGAGCTTCAGGGTGACCATTTCGGCCGGCACTACATATCGGAGGCGGCGCTCGTGGACCACAGCACCTTCGCTGTCCCGCAGCCGGAGCATGCTTTTCTCCAAGGGCTTGCGAACCCGCAGGTAGACGGTGTGGGGCTGATCGGTGGTGACGGTATGAGGCACGCAGTAGGCAACGTTTGCACCCGGTTGGAGCCGCACGTTGTCATGCGGTGGCCGAATTCCCGAAGCGAATCGGCCGGCGTGCCCCCCGGCCAGTTCGGCTTCGGCGCTCACGAAATCCACCAGGTCATGGATGTGCACCACGTTGCCGCAGGCGAACACCCCGTCACGAGAGGTTTCCATGGTGCTCGACACGATCGGTCCCGAAGTTGTGGGGTCCAGCCGCAGCCGCAGTTCGCGGGACAGTTCGTTTTCGGGGATCAGGCCTACCGACACCAGCAAGGTGTCGCAGGGAACGTCCCAAGCTTTGGACAGGATCGGCTTCAGGTGATCGTCGACCGGGGCGACCGTGACCTTGTCGATCCGATTCCGCCCGTGGATTTCCACGACGGTGGTGGAGAGGTGCAGCGGGACGTCGAAGTCATGGACGCACTGCACGATGTTGCGGCTCAGGCCGTTGGCGTGAGGCATGAGCTCGAACACCCCCGCCACTTCGACCCCCTCCATGGCGAGGCGCCGGGCCATGATCAGCCCGATGTCGCCTGATCCGAGAATGACCACTCGTCGGCCGGGCAGGACACCGTTGAGGTTGACCAAGCGCTGCGCGGCTCCGGCGGTGAAGATGCCGGCGGGGCGGCCGCCGGGGATACGGATAGCGGCTCGAGTTCGTTCCCGGGCGCCCATGGCCAGCACGGTGGCTCGGGTGTCAAGGATGGAGAGCCCATGATCGGTGGAAAGCAGTTTGAGATTCTGGTCGTTGTCGATGTCAAGCAGGTAGGCGTTGGTGAGCACATCGACACCATCGTCGAGGGCGCTCTGCAGAATCCGTTGGGCGTATTCGGGGCCGGTCAGTTCCTCGCCCAAATGGTGAAGACCGAACCCGGAATGAATGCACTGCAGCAGGATTCCACCTGCTTCGGCTTCGCGATCTACAACGAGAACCCGCTCCGCTCCGGCGGTGCGGGCCGCCATCGCCGCGCCCAGCCCAGCCGGTCCGCCACCGGCCACGACCACGTCGTATTTCGAGTGCAGCACGTGGGGGCGGTCGTCGATCATGATGGGTCCTGTGCGCTCACGCCGGGCGTAGTGCCGTCGGGGCGGTCCAGGACCAGCCATGATCCGGGGCCCCGTTTGGTGACGTCTGACAGCTTGATTCCCAGCTCGCTCGAAAGGAGCTCCAGGCAGTTCGTTGCGCAGAACCCTCCCTGGCATCGACCCATCCCGGCCCGCGTACGGAATTTCAATCCGTCGATCGTGGTGGCGCCTCGCGCAATGGCGTCGCACACTTCGCCTTCGGTGACGAACTCGCAGCGGCACACGATCCGTCGGTACCGCCGGTCGTGGGCGGCGAGATCCCGTTGGGCGTCGGTGGTGAGGGAGGCGAAATGGACCGGCCGCTCGATCCGGTTCAGATGGGATCGGTCAGTCATCTCCAGACCGTTGCGGTGAAGGATGTCGGCGACGTAGCGGGCGATGGCAGGCGCCGCGGTGAGGCCGGGGGACTGGATGCCGGCAACGTTGATGAACCCGGGGGCCTCGGTGGGGCCGATCATGAAGTCGTCGCCTTCGATCGTTGCCCGGGTGCCGGCGAACTGGGCGATGATGTCTCGCTCGCTGAGGGAGGGCACCAGCCGCCGCGCTTCGGCGAACACCTTGGACTCGCCGGACGTGGTGGTTGTGGTGTCGTTCAGGTCATCTACCGCTTCGGCGGTGGGCCCCACCATGATCGTGCCGTCGTAGGTGGGGATGACCAGGGTGCCCTTGCTCACCGGCGTGGGGCACGGATAGATGACGTGGCGGACGAGGTGGCGGAGCCGTTTGTCCAGGAGGTACTCCTCGCCTTTCCGGCCCCGGATTTCGAATCCGTCGACCCCGGCAATCTTGGCGATGGCGGCGGCGCCGAGGCCTGCGGAGTTGATGACGAACCGGGAACGTAAGGTTGCGGTGGGAGTGGTGACCGTCCACGTGTCGCCGCTGTAATCGAGGCCGGTGACGGGGCTGTTGGGGTGGAACTGGACTGCGTTGGCCACCGCCGCCTCCACCAGCCCGAATACCGCTTCGTAGGGGTTGACCACTGCAGTGTGGGGTGAGAACACCCCGGCGATGACGCCCCGGGTCACCTGGGGCTCGGCGGCGCAAATCTGTTCCCGAGACCACATCTCCACGTCGGCGATGTCTTTTTCTTCGGCGTTGTCGATGAGATGGTCCAGGGAACCGAGGTCGGACTCGGTGAGGGCGATGGTGAGCTCGCCGACACGAGCGAACCCGAACCCGAGTTCTTCACACAACGGGTCCCACAGCTGGTTGCCCCACCATTCCAGACGTCCCTTGAGCGTTTCGGTGTCGGTGTGATGACCTCCGTGGATGATGCCGCTGTTGGCCTTGCTGGTCCCGAATCCCGCTTCCACTTCCCGCTCCAAGAGTGTGATCGACAGCTCGTACCGGCTGAGTTCATAGGCGATCGCCGCTCCGATGATGCCGGCCCCGATCACCACGACATCTTGCAGCGGATTGGGCATGGCGAGGCAACGGCTCCGGTCTGGGGCGGGCAAGGAATGTCACTTCATCATTGTTGGGATCGGGCGAGAGCCGAAGGGACCGAAGACCTCTTGTCGTCCTCGGCACCACTCAGGCGTTTATCGAAGCGGCCGCTCCCGGATCGGTGCATGGAAGGGACGGGTTCACCCAGATTTGACCCATTCCTGCCAATACCGGTCGGCTGAACGGTGACGAGTAGGTGTTCGGGTAGCACTTGTGTCCCGCCTTAGAGCGACAACGTGCGGCGCAAAAAAAAGATGCCGGACTCTGGCGAGAATCCGGTAACGGGTGCTTCGGGGGATCTTGCCGATCCGGTAGACACCGCGCCGGATCCGGACCACCCGACCATTGCGGACGTCCCATCGACGGCCGTGGAGAAGACGTCTTCGGCACTGAGCCCGCCCAACTCGGCGAGCCGGGTGGCCATACGTGAGCCGACGCCTTCGAGCACCCTGATAGCCCGCTCGTTGGCGCGGACCAGATCGATCACGCCAGATTCGTCTAGCGAACCAATCGAGATGGCGTCCAGTTGGTCAGCGTGCGCCCGAAGTACTACCGGAGCTGGGGGCGAGAGCTGAACCATATTTCAACCCTAATCAAGGGGTGTGACAGTAGTCTGAACTGGGATTACGTGACTTGCTGTCTAGAAACCGGGGTCGCCGTTACAGGCCACCAGCCGCACGACGGCGTACATGCCCTGGCCACAGTCGGCCGGGTGGTCGGCCGGCTCGATCGCTTCCTCGTAGAAGATGATTCGTAACGATGAGAATGCATCGAGGAGCTCCTGGGGTTGGAGCCGAAAGCGAGAATCGGTGGGGCCCAACACGTCCCGTTCGGTCTGCATGTGATGCTCCACGAGGAGCCACCCGTTCGGGGCGAGCGATTCGGCAACACGGGGCCAGAGCTCCGGGTTGGCGTAGCGGATCACCGTGATCAGATCGTACGCCGCTGTTTCGAGCTGAAAGGTGTCGAGGTCGGCAACGACCCACGTTACGTCGAGCCCCCGTCTGGCGGCCTCGGCTCGTGCCATCTCGACGCCGGCAGACGAAATGTCGACCGCATCGACCCGCTGACCGGCTTCAGCGAGCCTGAGCGCATTGCGCCCCGCCCCACATGCGAGGTCGAGCGAGCGGCCTACCGGTAGACGCGTGATCCAAGATTCGAGAAAAGGGCTGGCCGCGGGTCTCGGCTGGTAGCTACCCGTGCTGTAGCGCTCATCCCATCGCCGCCTCTCTTCCTTGGTCACTCCCACAGCGTAGGTACGATGGGAAAAATTCGACGAATTGACCGACCATAGAACTTGACAGAGTCCAGAGTTCGCGAAAGGATCGCAGGGATGACCTCACCCGCCTCAACGGCACCAGCGGACCTGCTCCGGAGCCACGGATTACAGGTCACGGCGCAACGTCTCGCGGTGCTCGGCGCAGTTGTCAACTCTCCCCACGGAACTGCCGAGGATGTGGCCGAAGTCGTCCGGGCCGAGATCGGCACGATCTCCCGGCAGGCGGTCTATGACGCGCTCGGCGTACTGGCCGATAACGGTCTGATACGCCGCATCCAACCGGCTGGTTCCGCCGCTCGATTCGAAGATCGCGTGGGCGACAACCACCACCATCTGATCTGCCGCGAATGCGGCAAGGTTGTCGACGTCGACTGCGCCGTTGGCGATCGACCCTGTCTCACCGCAGCCACCGACGCCGGCTTCGACGTGGACGAGGCAGAAGTCATCTATTGGGGCCGCTGTCCCGCCTGCAAGGGACACGGCTAGTGCAACCCGAGCAACCCGAGCAGTCTGAAATCAACCAAACCCACCAAACAACCCGCAATTCCATCGAGGAGTAATCCATGAGCAACGATCACGGCACAACTGTCACCAGTGACGCCCCAGACTCGGCCAAGTGTCCGGTGATGCACGCCGGTCATCAGGCGGTTGGCATCACATCCAATCAACACTGGTGGCCGAACCAGTTGAACCTTCGCATCCTGCGTCAAAACCATCCTGCTTCCAATCCGCTCGGCACTGATTTCGATTACGCCCAGGCGTTCGCCGGCGTCGACGCCGAAGCGCTGGTAGCCGATGTCGATGCGCTCATGACCGACTCCCAGGACTGGTGGCCCGCTGACTACGGCCATTACGGTCCGTTCTTCATTCGCATGTCCTGGCACGCCGCCGGCACGTATCGCGTGCTCGACGGCCGTGGCGGTGGTGGCACCGGTGCTCAGCGCTTCGCCCCCCTCAGCAGCTGGCCCGACAATGCCAATCTCGACAAGGCTCGCCGTTTGCTCTGGCCGGTGAAGCAGAAGTACGGAGACAAGATCTCATGGGCTGACCTTCTTGTGCTGGCCGGGAACCGGGCCCTCGAGACCATGGGATTCACCACCTTCGGCTTCGGTTTCGGACGGCCGGACATCTGGTCACCGGAGGACGACATCTATTGGGGTCCCGAGACGGTGTGGCTCGACGACATGCGCTATTCGGGTGATCGTGAGCTTGCCAACCCGCTCGGCGCCGTGCAGATGGGCCTCATCTACGTCAACCCCGAAGGCCCCAACGCCAACCCCGACCCGATGGGTTCGGGCCGCGACGTTCGCGAGACCTTCGCCCGGATGGCGATGAACGACGAAGAGACCGTGGCCCTCACCGCTGGTGGTCATACATTCGGCAAGGCGCATGGTGCCGCCCCCGGCGATGACCACGCCGGTGATGAACCCGAAGGTGCGAGCCTCGCTGAACAGGGCTTTGGCTGGACCAGCGACTACGGCAGTGGCGTCGGTGACGACACGATCACCTCGGGTATCGAGGGGCCGTGGACCACCAACCCAACCCAGTGGGACAATGGTTACTTCGATCTGCTGTTCAAGTACGAATGGGAGGTGGCGAAGGGCCCGGGCGGCGCTTGGCAGTGGCACCCCGTCGACTGTGCCGAAGAAGACATGGTGCCGGCGGCGCACGACCCGTCCAAGAAGGTCTTGCCCATGATGACCACGGCAGACATGTCCATGAAGGTCGATCCGGTGTACCGCGAGATATCGGAACGGTTCCACGCCAACCCCGACCAGTTCGCCGACGCCTTCGCCCGAGCGTGGTTCAAGTTGCTCCACCGTGACATGGGGCCCCGGGACCGCTACCTCGGCCCGCACCTCCCCGACGAAGTACTCGTCTGGCAAGACCCAACCCCAGCCGTCGACCACGAACTGATCGACGATGCCGACATCGCCTCACTCAAGGCCAAGATCCTCGACTCGGGACTGTCGGTCTCCGACCTGGTGCGCACTGCATGGGCTTCGGCCTCGACCTACCGTTGCACCGACATGCGAGGCGGCGCGAACGGCGCTCGAATCCGCTTGTCGCCCATGGCCGAGTGGGACATCAACATCAAGTCGGGTGTCCGCCAGGTGATCTCCACACTCGAGGGCATCCAGCAGGACTTCAATGCCAGCCAGACCGGCGAGAAGAAGGTGTCACTCGCCGATCTGATCGTCCTTGGTGGCGCCGCGGGCATCGTGTCGGCAGCGAAGGCTGCGGGTCACGACGTCGTCGTCCCGTTCAACCCGGGCCGCACCGACGCCACGCAGGAGATGACCGAGGTCGACTCGATTTCCTACCTCGAGCCCAAGGCCGACGGCTTCCGTAACTACATGCAGAAGGGTGCACTCCTGGCTTCTGAGCACATGCTCATCGACAAAGCGTTCATGCTCAACCTGTCCACGCCGGAGATGACGGCGCTGGTGGGCGGTATGCGTGTACTCGGCGGCAACGCCGGCGACAGCAACCATGGCGTATTCACCGATCGGGTAGGGCAACTGACGAATGACTTCTTCGTCAATCTGCTCGACATGGGTACCAAGTGGGCGCCGACCGACGAGGACGAGACCCAGTTCACCGGCACCGACCGTGCCACGGGTGCCAAGAAGTGGACCGGTTCCCGTGTGGACTTGGTCTTCGGTTCCAACGCCGAGTTGCGAGCGGTCGCCGAGGTGTACGCCGAATCTGGCGGCGAATCGAAGTTCCTGAACGACTTCATTGCCGCATGGGCCAAGGTCATGGACAACGATCGTTTCGATCTCGCCTGATCTGAATCTCGCTTGATTTGAACTGAGCTGAGAAGCGCAACAGGGGACCGACGAGCTGTCGGTCCCCCGTTTCGCGCCGTCTACGTTCTGGCCAGCGTCGCGACCGGCGGCTAGCTCGCCGCCAGCATAAAGTCGGGGAATGGCACGGATCGAGGATCGCCACCCAGGAGGTGCCGACGGCGACTGGTTCGTCGATACTCGTTGCATCGACTGCGATGCGTCCCGCCACGTTGCTGTCGATCTCATTGCGCGAAACCCGACCGACGGGAACTCGCTCTTCGTGCGCCAGCCCGGAACCCCCGAAGAGATCGAGCTGGCCTGGCGGGCTGCAATGGTATGCCCGACTCGCTCGATTGGCCATATCGAATTGCGCCGACCCCCCGTGCCGGTGTTCCCCCACGATCTCGGCGACGATGTATACCGGCTCGGCCACAATGCGAAGTCGTCCTTCGGCGCCCACTCGTATTTCGTGCGGCGAGCGACCGGGAACCTGATGATCGACGCCCCCCGGTGGACCCGAGAAGTCACCCGGCCGATCGAGAACTTGGGTGGCCTCGCCCACATCTTGCTCTCGCATCGTGACGACGTCGCAGATGCTGACCGCTACGCCGACCATTTCGGCGCTCGGGTCTGGATCCATTCCGACGATGGTGATGCCGCCCCGTTCGCAACCGATCTCATCCACGGGACAGACGCAACCACGGTCGCTGGGAATGTCACCGCCTTCCCGGTGCCAGGGCACACGCGCGGCAGCGTGCTGTATCTCATCGATGGCCATCTCCTGTTCTCGGGCGACTCACTTTCGTGGAATCCACGACGCCAGAGACTTCATGCTTTCCGGCAGGCCTGCTGGTATTCCTGGCCGGAACAGACAGCCGCCCTCGGTCGCTTCGCCGCATCCTCCCTCCGATTCGATCGACTCTTCTGCGGCCACGGCTGGAGTCAAGACCTTGACGCCGAGGCGTTCCACGCTCACCTCCTCGACCTGGTTGAACTCATGCCGGCGATGTGACCTGGTCGGGTTCGCGTCCTGAACGAGGTCTACGGGCAACGATCACGGTCGGAGAAGAACGGGCGCTAATAGTGGAGCTCCTTGGAAATCGGCGCGAGGATGAAAACGCAAACCTATATGAAGGGGCTTTGTAATGAGTGCGGACCTATCTGTCGTCTTGGGAGCCGGGCCGGTCGGCCGTGCTCTCACGGAGCGGTTGATCGCCGACGGTCGAAGCGTGCGAGTGGTGACCCGGAGCGGGCGCGCCAACGTGGCCAACGAAGTTGAGGTCATGGCGGGCGATGTCGCCGATCCGGGTTCGGCCAAGCGGACCTGCGCAGGAGCCTCCGTCGTCTATGGGTGCGTCGGCCTGGACTATTCGGGGTGGCCCGAGAAGTGGCCGCCCATGATGGCAGGGATGCTCACGGGCGCGGCGGCGGCGGGTGCCCGGTTCGTATTCATGGACAACTGTTACATGTACGGCCCCGTCAATGTCCCGATGACCGAGGACTTGCCCCTCACCGACTACGGCAAGAAGCCGGCGACGCGCAGCAAGATCACCCGGATGTGGCAGGACGCGCACAAGGCCGGCCGGGTTGAGGTGGCATCGGTGCGTGCAAGTGACTTCTACGGGCCAGGCGTGTCGGCGGCGGCGCTTGGTGACACGTCGATCGGACGCCTGGCGAAGGGGAAGTCGGCCCAGGTTTTCGGCAACCCGGACCTGCCGCACTCCTTCACCTACGTCCCCGACGTCGCAAAAGCGCTTGTCAGCGTGGCTGGCGCCGACGATGCGTTCGGTCAGGCTTGGAACGTGCCAAACGCTCCGGACCAGACGCTTCGGGAGATCCTGACGATGGTTGCTACCAACCTTGATTGTGACCTCAAGATTCAGACCCTGCCGAAATGGTTGTTCTCCGTTGTCGGAGTATTCGACACCAACGTGCGTGAGCTGAAAGAAATGCTGTACCAGTGGGAGCGTCCGTTCCGAGTTGACTCGTCCAAGTTCGCCAACCGGTTCTGGGGCGACGCAACACCGTTCAAGGAGGGTCTGGCGGCCACAGTGCCGAGTTATCCAAGGACCTGACCAGATAAAGCGGGGTGTAGCTCGTGGCGCTCGACCGGGGGTGGCCCGAGGGCCGAGCACGCGCATTTGGATTTGCCGCGTTGCTGTTCAGCCCGATCCTGACCCGGCTCTTCCACCGTTGCCCGAGTCGATCTAGGATCTGGCGATGGAGCACACCCCTTCCGACCAGATCGACCGCGTCAAGGCACCGGAGGAGAATTTCACTGGCGATGTGGAGTTCGGGCCGCTCAGCAATGTTGAACCCGACGGATTGAATGCGCTAGAGGTCCACTTCCAGCCCGGGGCGCGTACCGACTGGCATCGACACCCCAATGGACAAGTGTTGTACGTATTGGCGGGGGAGGGGTTGGTGCAGAATGCTGCTGGTGAAAGAGTTGAGATCGCTACGGGCGACGTGGTCTACGCATCGCCGGACGAGCTTCACTGGCATGGAGCCAGCGCCCATTCGCACATGTCCCACCTTTCGCTCACCACGGGAGGCGCCACACAGTGGGAGCCCCGAAAGGTAACTGATGAGGAATATGACGGCCCCACGAGCTAATAACCCCGCCCTCCATATGTGCCGTCTTCGAGGTTGGGCAGCGCGGTTCGGTGCAGCCTTCCTTCAAGCTCCCCCATAGGATGATGTGGTGGGAGCCGCACAACGACATGCCGTAGCAATTCACGGCGATGCAGAGGCTCAACCGATCGTGTTTTCTCACGGCTTTGGCTGCGACCAGTCCATGTGGGAAGCGGTTGCAGCCCAGTTCACGGACTACCGCACCGTGCTGTTCGATCTCGTCGGCTTCGGCAGCTCAGACGCCGAAGCGTACGTTCCCGCCCGCTACACCCGGCTGAATTCCCACGCCGACGACGTCGTGGAAATGCTCCGTGAGCTTCAATTGTCCAATGTTGTCTTCGTAGGCCACTCCGTGAGCGCAATGATCGGTGTGCTCGCCGCAAACCAGGCGCCTGAACTCTTCGATCGATTGGTGCTCGTCGGTCCCTCACCACGTTATGTGGGTGATGATGATTACACCGGCGGCTTCTCGGCTGACGACATCGAGGAGATGTTGGAATCGGTAGACACAGACTATGCGGCGTGGTCGGCTGCCATGGCCCCCGTCATTGTCGGCAACTCCGAACAACCGGAGTACGGCCAGCGTCTCACCCAGATGTTCTGCAGGAGTAATCCTGAGGCCGCCCGTCAGTTCGCCCGTGTCACCTTTTTGAGCGACAATCGTGCCGACCTGGCCCAGGTGCAGGTACCCACGCTCGTGCTGCAATGCACCGATGACCTCATTGCTCCCACCGTCGTCGGTCGATACGTCGCTGACAACATTCCCGGGGCTCGGTTCCAGCAGCTGGGAGCGAGGGGTCACTGCCCGAACCTCACCGCCCCTGACGAAACTGCGCTTGCCATCCGGAATTTTCTCGAGTCTGAGCTGTAA
>JABDIY010000027.1 GCA_013003535.1 Acidimicrobiales bacterium
AGCGTTCTCTTTGGTGAAGTAGCGGCTCACCCAGTCCTCTAGCTCGCTGGGACCTAGCCAGTGGAGACCGAACTGCGGAAATGTCGTCACGCCCAAACCACGCGGCCCGAAATAGTAGGTCGCGATGACCGAGGCCGGGTCGGTGCCGGCCATCGCTTCCTCCTGGCGCAACACCGACGTCTCCAGCTCGATCCGGTCCATCGGCAGATCCTGCAGTGACGTGCAGACTTCCTGGAGGAACGTGCCGACCTGGTCGGGAGGTCCCTCACCGACGAACCCTGTCTCCCTCAAGGCAACGTATCCATTGAAGGTGGTTTCTGTGCCATGGAAACGCAGGAGCCCGAGGTGTGCGACGAGGTGGCTGATACCGCGCATACGCAGCGGTTCATCCATCATCCCGACTCGAAACAGGAGAACGGCGGTGAACGGGCGGGCTGCGTCGAGCCACACACAGCGGACGCCGTCGACTTCCGTCTCATGAATCGTCGGCTCGTCCACGGCTCGCTCCCGATATGCGGCTTGTCGCCACCCTACCGATCGGCGATTCGCCGCTGCGTTTGGTAGTTCGGGGCTTTAGCGGCAAGCGCGGTCGGGAGCGCACGCCCGCCGGCGGATTTGCCTGGCCACCGTCACCTACGCGTCGCGGTACCTGAGACCTGTGTAGGCGGCGCCGGCCCCAATGGCCGTCCAGACGAGCACCACGACGATGGCCGTGGCGAAGCTCATCGGTTCGGAGACGCCAAACCCGATGCCGCCAGATACGTCGGCGGTGATCTCGCCAAACAGCGCGTTCGTTGCCACCGACAACGACACCGAGCTGTAGGCGGACCACAACGCCAGGATTCCTTCTCCGAAGGAGAACGCGATGACAATTCCGATGGACAGTCCGGTCGAGCGGAGCCACGCCATGGCGGCCAGGCCCAAAGAGACCCACATCAACTGCACGAGTAGGGGCTTCCAGGCGACGCCGAACCAGTCGATTGCACTGAAGCCAACTGATCCCTCGGTCAGCAGGTAGGCGAACCCCACCCAGACACCGATGATGACCGCAACCG
>JABDIY010000083.1 GCA_013003535.1 Acidimicrobiales bacterium
GGTCAGCCGCGGTGTGCCCCTACGCTTGAGGCATGGACGTTGCTGTGCTCGATGATGTTGTTGGTACTACCTGGAATGAGCAGTTGATTGACGAACTCACCGACTACATAACGATCCCAGCCCTCTCTCCTGCGTTCGATTCCGATTGGGAGTCGAACGGTCATATTCGTGCCGCAGTCCAACACATCTTTCGGTGGATCAACGCTCAGACCATTGCCGGGATGAGTAGCCGAGTAGTGGAATTACCCGGCCGAACACCGGTGATCGTGGCAGAGATCCCCGCCTTCGGGGCGGCTGCCCAAAACGCTAGGACGGTCCTCCTGTACGGTCATTGCGACAAGCAGCCGGAGATGATCGGTTGGGAGTCTGATCTTGGGCCATGGAAGCCGGTTCGCAGAGGCGAGAAACTCTACGGACGGGGCGGAGCCGACGACGGATACGCCGCGTATGCCAGCCTTACGGCCATCAAGGCGGTGCAGGAATCCGGAGGATCGCATCCTCGGTGCGTGCTTCTGATCGAGGCGTCGGAGGAGTCAGGAAGCCCGGATCTTCCCGCCCACGTAGAAGCATTGGCCGACACCCTCGGCGAGGTGAGCTTGGTGGTGTGCCTGGATTCTGGCTGCGCCAATTACGACACCCTCTGGCTCACCTCATCGTTGAGGGGAATGGTGGCGGCTACGGTGACAGTGGATGTCTTGACCGAAGGGGTGCACTCCGGAGGGGCGTCCGGGGTGGTCCCCAGCAGCTTTCGGATCATCCGTCAGCTGCTCGATCGGATAGAAGATTCCTCCACGGGCGCCGTTTTGCTCGAGTCGGCAAACACCCCGATACCACAACACCGTTTGGCCGAGGCCGTGGCGATGGACTCTTTTCTGGGGCACCAGGAAGAGCCCTACCCTTGGATCGACGGCGTCACCCCTATGGCCACCGGGGCGGAGGCGCAGCTCAACAAAACGTGGCGCCCCACCGTTTCCTATATCGGCGCTGACGGGTTTCCGCTCCCGGCCAATGCTGGCAACGTGCTTCGACCGTCGTCCGCGCTGCGGCTTTCTCTGAGGCTGCCGCCTATCGCCGACGCCGACGCAGCCCTCGAGGAGTTGGTGGAGAAGCTGACAACCAAACCCCCCTCCAACGCTCGCGTCAGGGTGGATCACCCCGAGTCGGCCTCGGGCTGGAACGCCCCCGATCTCGCGCCGTGGCTGAGGACGTCACTCAATTCCGGATCCCAGCGTTCGTTTGGGGGTCCGCTGCAAATCATGGGCGAAGGGGGCAGTATCCCGTTCATGGGAATGCTTGGCGATCGATTCCCGGCTGCCCAATTTGCCATCATGGGCGTCCTGGGGCCTGAGTCCAATGCTCACGGACCAAACGAGTTCTTGCACCTCACCTATGCGCAGAAATTGACTTCGGTTTTGGGTTCGCTTTTGAACGACGCGGTGAGCGCTCCGTCCTAGCCGTGTTCATTCGCGGCGCCGGTGCTTCTCCATCTGACGTCGGTCTCTCTTGGTTGGACGCCCCGTTCCTCGATCCCTGACGAAACCCGGCAAGATGTCAACCATCGGGTCCAACGTACGCGGAGGAGCTGGTGGACTGAGATCCACGATCGCATTGGCTGCCAGGGCTGCGCCCACCCGTTTCTCCAACGTCTCGACCACCTCATAGATGATCACCCGGTCCTTCCGGCGAGCCTCAACTCGATCTCCCGGCTTGATCTTGGTTGCCGGCTTGCAAATTTCACCATTTACCCTGACTCGGCCCTTCGTGCATGCTTCGTTGGCCTGGGAGCGAGTCTTGAACACGCGAACCGCCCACAACCAGCGATCCACTCGAAGCGGTGAGGTGATGCTCACGTATCCAGGGTAGATCGCCTCGCGTCATGGAACTCTCCGCTGGGCGAGTACGTTTCCTACTCACCATGCAAAACGGATTGAAAACTGCGATTCTTCTGGGCGGGCTCGGCGGTGTCATGCTGCTGGCTGGTCAGCTCCTCGGAGGCAGCACTGGGCTCACGATCGCAGTGGTCCTCGCTCTGATCACCGTGGGTGGGAGCTATTGGTTCAGCGACAAATTGGCGATCCGCTCGGCCAAGGCCGTGGCAGTGACGCCGCAGCAGATGCCCGAGTACTACCAGATCATGCAGGAGCTGACGGCGCAGGCCAATCTTCCGATGCCCCGGCTCTACGTTTCACCCGAGCGACAACCCAACGCCTTTGCCACGGGTCGTAACCCCAAAAACGCCGCCGTCTGCATCACATCCGGGCTTATGCAGGCCCTCGACTGGAGAGAGATTAGAGGAGTGCTCGCCCACGAGCTCTCACATATTCGCAATCGAGATATTCTTATCGGTTCGGTGGCGGCGGCCATTGCCACGGTGATTTCTTATGCGGCCAACATGGTGCTCTGGTCCGGCATAATGGGTGGCAACCGGCGGGACAACAACAACGGCAACCCAATCATCGCTCTGGCCTTCGCATTCTTGGCGCCGATGGCGGCCGGCATTCTTCAAATGGCCATCAGTCGAAGCCGGGAGTTCGAAGCTGACCGTGATGCCGCCCAGCTTCTGAACGACGGGAATCCGCTGGCCGATGCCCTGACCAAACTGCACGGGTTCAGCCTTCAGGTCCCGTCCGATGTCCCCCCGCCGCAAGCTTCTCACTACATCATCAACCCTCTTGCCAATCGTCGGGTTGCGTTCTCCAACCTGTTCACCACCCACCCGCCGGCCGAGGAGCGAATCCGTCGCTTGCGGAGCAACGACTGGATGTGAGTTAGGCCAGCACACCCCAGGTACGGGTGAGCTGCGCCGCGACCTCCACGAGGTCGTCATCCATGTGGTCGGGAGCCAGCTGGGGAGCAGCGTTACGAAGTTCGCCTTCGATCTCGTGGTGAGAACGTCCGCGATCCAGGCAATCGAGCAGGTTGGCCTGGTACTGCGCCATCTGATCCATGGCCCGTCCCGATGGCGGCATCGGGTTCAGCCCTCCGTCGGATGACTCGAGGGTAGCCTCCGGAGAGGTCATCACAGGCGCCGGGTCAGGTGCGGGAAGGCCGGCCACGACCTGGCTGACGGTGCGGAGGTCGGCTCGATACGCATTGTGAGCCGCGACGTCCGTCAAGCTGGTTCCCAACCGCTCGTAGATCACCGCTTCGAGATTCGGACACCTCGGCGCCACTCGTTCCAGAAGCTCGAGCAGGGTAGGAGGGACCAATTGATCGTGGGTGTCGCGCCGTAGTGACCTCCCGGAGGCCGTGGAGGATTCCCGTCCACCGGCAAGATGGATCTCTCGAACTCGGTCCAGCGGCAGCGCGGTGAGCAAAGTCTCGATATCGACATCGCAATTCAAGCTTTGGCACCACAGATTGTGGAGATCCAGAAGGAGAATCCCGTCCACTGGTGACAGCAGGTCCCGGACCAACCGTCCCTGCTCCACCGCGTCCTGGGTTGACAGACAAGTGGCGAGGTTTTCTACCCCCACCGGACAGTCGACAATGGTGGCGATGTCACGAAGCCGCTGAACGCCAAGGGCGACGACATCCCGAGTCATTGGCATGGGCATCGGTGCCGAGAACGTGAACCGGCCCGCTCCCACGAAGCCGACGTGTTCGGTGATCCAGCGATAGCTCCGTTCGTCGACCTCGTTGGCCAGGCGGCGAAGCCAGCGTTGGTGATTCCCGTGGGCCCCCAGAAGTGAGTAAGACACACCATGGCCCAGTAGCCAGCCGGCGGTGCTGTACTCGTCAAGGAGGGCGTCTACCCACGCCGGTCGGCCGGTGGAACCCCAACCCATGTCGAAACTCCATTCCAGGCACTCGATGAGTCCTTCGTCGAAGACGGGGAGCGCCGCCAGGGCGAACGCCGGTTCTGGCATCAACGAAAGGCCAAACTTGGTCATCCCATGCCACAGGCGGGACAGTCGCCCCAGTCGTCGATGCCGTCTGGCGTGCCCAAAATCAATTCAGCTCCCGGCACGTATTGGATGAGAAACTCGCGTACTGAGAAGCCGGCGGCCACCGGTTGGGCGAACTGCATCTCCTCGCCGACGGCGAGATCTTCACCGCCCGCCGATGCTGTTGCTATTCCGATAGAGCCAACAACGACTGCCGTGGCGGCTGCGGCCGTCATCAGGGCCAGGGTCCGCCTGCTGAGGTTGGGTTGATTGTTTGTGCTGTCCATGGTGGTTTTGACGGTCCGGCCGGTTCGGCAGTTCCCGTCAAAACCCTCTTTCTCTCCTGGTGGGCCGGGGAGGATTCGAACCTCCGTAGGCGAAGCCGGCGGATTTACAGTCCGCTCCCTTTGGCCACTCGGGCACCGACCCATGTAGTGCTAATTCACACCCGCACCCAGTGGAGGTGCGAACGATGAGGGTAGCGCATCGCTACTGTGTCTCCATGCCGAGTTTTGACGTGGTTTCCGAAATCGACATGCAGGAAGTTCGCAATGCCGTGGATCAGGCCAGCCGAGAGATCGGTCAACGCTTCGACTTCAAAGGCACGAACTCCTCGATCGAGTTGAAGGACAAAGAAAATCAGATCCTGATGGAATCCGCCAGCGACGACCGCCTGACCGCTCTTCGCCAGGTGTTGGAAGAGAAACTGGTGAAGCGCAGTATTTCGCTGAAATCCATAGATTTCGGCGACGTCGAAGAAGCCTCCGGCGCCCGGGCCAGGCAAAGAGCCGATCTCAAGGCGGGCGTTTCCTCCGATGATGCCAAGAAGATCAACAGCACCATCAAGGACATGAAGCTGAAAGGCGTCCAGTCTCAGACCCAAGGCGATCAGGTTCGGGTGACCGCGAAAAAGCGAGACGTTTTGCAGGAAATCATCGCCGCTTTGAAGGAAGCCGACCTCGATCTTCCGCTTCAATTCACCAACTTTCGGGACTAGACAACCCTGTGGTCACTATCCGGCTGGCCGAGTTGGCCGACGCCGAAGCGATACGGCAGATCTACAACCACTACGTCGAGAACACCAAGGTCACGTTCGACCTGGTGCCGCGGTCGATCGAGCAGCAGGAGACGTGGATATCCGAACGAGCAGGGGCGTTGGCGGTGATCGTTGCGGTAGAGCAGTTAGCCGACGGTGACGAAACCGTTCTCGGCTTCGCCAGCCTCAGCCCCTACAAGGATCGACCGGCCTACCGCACAACCGTCGAAGACTCGGTTTATGTTGCCCCCGGACATTCAGGTAAAGGCGTCGGTGGACTGCTCATGCGCCATCTGGTGAAGGTGGCTTCGGACCACGGGTATCACGCCATGATGGCCCGGATCGCAGAAGGGAGTGCCTCCAGCGTTGGCGTTCATAGCGCCGTCGGCTTCCAGATCGTTGGGGTGGAAAAGGAAGTAGGCCGCAAATTCGGCCAGTGGTTGGACGTCACGGTGATGCAGAAGCTGCTGTAGCGCCGGGGCCACTCTGTGGCTGGCCGCCGGTTGGTGAACTAGTGTCCGCTCATGGCCCAAGAAGTACGTGGAATAATCGCTCGAGCAAAGGGAGAACCGGTAAGCCTCGAGACCATCGTGGTCCCCGATCCGGGACCCGGTGAGGCAGTGGTTCAAATTCAGGCTTGCGGTGTCTGCCACACCGATCTGCATTATCGCGAGGGTGGGATCAACGACGAGTTTCCGTTTCTGCTCGGCCACGAGGCAGCCGGAATCGTGGAGTCCGTCGGTGCTGGCGTGAACGACGTGGCCCCTGGCGATTTCGTGATTCTCAACTGGAGGGCAGTGTGTGGGAACTGTCGATCTTGCTTGCGAGGTCGCCCCCAATTCTGTTTCAACACTCACAATGCCACCCAGAAGATGACGCTCACCGACGGAACCGAGCTCAGCCCAGCGCTCGGCATCGGAGCGTTCTGTGACAAGACGTTGGTGGCGGCCGGCCAGTGCACCAAAGTGAACCCGGCGGCGGCTCCCGAGGTGGCTGGCCTGTTGGGATGTGGCGTAATGGCCGGACTCGGTGCGGCGATGAACACCGGCCAGGTTGGCCGCGGCGACTCGGTTGCCGTGTTCGGCTGTGGAGGGGTTGGTGACGCCGCCATCGAAGGCGCCCGTGTCGCCGGCGCCCACACCATTATCGCTGTCGATCTCGATGACAAGAAGTTGGAGTGGGCCAAGAACTTCGGTGCAACCCACACGATCAACGCGGCAAACGAGGATCCGGTGGAGAAGATTCGGGAGTACACCGGCGGCAACGGCGCCGACGTAGTGATCGAGGCGATCGGCCTTCCCAATGTCTACGAGCAGGCGTTCTATGCCCGCGACCTGGCTGGAACCGTGGTTCTCGTGGGTGTCCCAAATCCGGAGATGAAAGTGGAGCTGCCATTCATCGACATCTTCGGCCGTGGCGGCGCTCTGAAATCAAGTTGGTACGGAGATTGCCTCCCCAGCCGGGATTTTCCCATGCTGATCGACCTCTACCTGCAGGGTCGCCTCAACCTCGATGGTTTCGTCTCTGAACGAATCAACCTGGAGGACGTGGAGGCGGCATTCCACAAGATGGAAAGCGGCGAAGTGCTCCGAAGCGTCGTGATGATCGACGGGGTGAGTGCCTGATGGGGGCCCGGATCGATCGGGTCGTGACCAGCGGGATCTTCAGTCTCGACGGTGAAGACTTCGACGTCGACAATAACGTCTGGATCATCGGTGATGACGATCAGGTGGTGGTGGTTGACGCCGCCCATGATCATGAGAAGATTCTGGCCGGGATTGACGGTCGAAGAGTGAAGGCGATCGTCTGCACCCACGGCCACAACGATCACATCAATGCTGCCGGTGCCCTGTCGGATGAGACCGGCGCCCCAATCTTGCTTCACCCGGATGACCAGATGCTGTGGGAGGTGGAGTATCCCCATCGACGCTTCGATGACACCCTCACCGACGGCTTGGCGCTGACTGTTGGGAACCATACGATCGATGTGATTCACACGCCGGGTCACTCACCGGGTGGGTGTTGCTTGAATCTGGCCAGCGATGGCGTGCTCTTCAGCGGAGACACCCTCTTCAACGGCGGTCCCGGCGCTACCGGTAGAAGTTTCAGCAGCTATGAGCTGATCGTGGAGAGTATCCGCAAACGCCTCTTCACCTTGCCCGGGGCAACGTTGGTCCATACCGGCCACGGCGACAGCACCACCATCGCCGCCGAAGCCGCCAACCTCAGCGAGTAATCCCCCGCCCCCGGAGGGGCTGCTGTGAGCAGTTCGATCTGGCGCTGACAGCTCACCTGTTGTAGGCCGGAGGCGAGGCCTCCGTGGCCGGTGGAACGGCCCCCGGAGGGAGTGATGCGTGAATGCCAGAGGATCGCGCCGCAGGCTGTTCACTCACACCCCCCGGAGGGAATTACAGCAGAGCCGTCGCACCTGGAGCTGGGCGGATACGTCAACTCCAGATGCGAGCGGCGATCTGCGTGGAGGTGTCACTCTGCCGGCCCATTGCGTTTTGGATGATTGGTGGAGCGCTGCGGGTGTGAGTGTCACCGAGCACCAGGACGGCGGCGCTGAATCGTTCTTGGAGCTGGTATCCCCAGCCAACGACTCGGGGGTCATCGGTCATGAGGACGACCTGACCGGTGTGTGCGTGATCGGTGACCATCGAAAGTACGGCGGCCACGTCGAAGTCATCGAGGATGGTGAACGGATCGTCCAACACTGCGGGCAGTGACTCCTTCAGCTGGTTGCCAACCCGACCGAGATGGTGGTGGATTCGGTCCACCATCTCGGCCGGATCGGTGATCGCTGCTGCCCCTCGATAACGGCCGCAGGCGGCGGCTTCGATCTCGCGACGGTGGGCCACAGCCCACTCCAGGGGCACGACCCCAACCAGCTCTTGCCAGCATTGCTGCGCGAAGGCCTGGATCTCCTCGAGCTTGAGGACGCCGCCAACCCCGGTGGTGATCTCTGGCCGGGCCGTCAGCTTCTCCACCTGGATGACTTGGAGGTTGAGGTAGCTCTCCAGGCCGGCGGCGTTGAGCACCGCCACCTCGGCCTGGGTCGCTAGTTCCAGCTGCTTGTAGTTGTAGTACGACACTCCGGCGCAGCCCACGGACAGCAGGAGGAATGGAATGGCGGCAAGCGGGTGGAAGAAGAGTGCGCCGACGAAAGCAAGGACGGCCAATGTCGCCGAGCTGGCTGTGAGCGAAGCCCGGGTGTTCTCAATCCGTTCGTTGGCTCGCTGCACCTCGAGGTGGCAGTCCTCGATGGCGTCCACGAACGCTTCATGGGACTCCGACGGAGCGTCGGTGGAGGCTCGCTCTTGTTTGGCGACTTCCACCTCTACCTCGGCGAGGGTGAGGGCCGCCGACCACAGACGGTCCTGGTCGAGGCGGCCCAGTCGGTTGATCAGTTCATCCCGGAGCTGTTCGGTCTTTGTGTTGTGTGCTCCCAGGCGCACGAAGGAACGAAGTTCGTTGTGACGAACCCCCAACGTGCCGGCGATTGACACAATGCCGTTTGCGAGGGTGAACGCGTCCGTGACGTCGTCACCATTCAAAGCGTCGATCACGCATGGGGGTCCGTCGATTGGGCGCTGGACCAACAGGATCCGGCCCGACTCTTCGAGTAGGTCGGTGCTGAGTCCGGGCCGTCCTGATCCCAACGAACTGGCGAGTTCGGCCGTGAGCGCTTCACGCTCTTGTTGGCCGAGTCCGGTCACTACGGTGATCCGCGGGTGGAGTCGCATCTCCATCGTGTCGGTTGAGGTTGCAACTTCCAGCCGGTCGATTCGCATGCCCTACTGATTCGGTCCAATGGCCTAGTGGACTTGAGTCTTTTGGCCCCTTTTGTTGGGTCTTGGGTACTACTACCTAGTTCAGACGGCCCAGTGGAGGCGGGCCGTTCGGCCTCTCACGGTGACTTCGGCGATCCAATAGGAGTGGTCGACTGAATGAGACTGGCGGTCGGCCTTCCCGAATTCTAAGAGCTCGAGTTCTCTGGAGTTGCGCCGGTTGCCGAATGTGGCAAAAGCGGTTGGGCGCTGGGCGAATTCGTGGCAGACTCTACGATTGCTAACCACGCCTCCTTAGCTCAGTCGGTAGAGCGCTTCCATGGTAAGGAAGAGGTCAACAGTTCAATTCTGTTAGGAGGCTCCACCCACACCCTCATTCGAGGGGCCAGTAGCATGGCGACGTAGCTCAGTTGGTAAGAGTGCTCGACTCATAATCGAGAGGTCGTGGGTTCGAGTCCCACCGTCGCTACTGACACCCCACTATCCCGTCTGACCGACGGAATCACCAAGGAGAATCACCCCCATGGGTAAAGCAAAGTTTGAGCGCACGAAGCCGCATGTGAATGTGGGGACGATGGGTCATATTGATCATGGGAAGACGACGTTGACGGCGGCGATTACGAAGGTGTTGGCGGAGCGGGTTGCGGGGA
>JABDIY010000089.1 GCA_013003535.1 Acidimicrobiales bacterium
AGACGACGTTGACGGCGGCGATTACGAAGGTGTTGTCGGATCGTGTGGCGGGGAACACGGCGACTGATTTCGCGAATATTGATAAGGCTCCTGAGGAGCGTGAGCGTGGGATCACGATCAATGTGTCTCATGTGGAGTATGAGACTGAGGCGAGGCATTATGCGCATGTTGATATGCCGGGGCATGCGGATTACATCAAGAATATGATTACTGGTGCGGCTCAGGTGGATGGGGCGATTTTGGTGGTGTCGGCTGCTGATGGTCCGATGCCTCAGACGAGGGAGCATGTGTTGTTGGCTCGTCAGGTTGGGGTGCCGGCGATTGTGGTGGCGTTGAATAAGGCGGACATGGTTGATGATGAGGAGTTGTTGGAGTTGGTGGAGTTGGAGGCTCGTGAGCTTCTGACTGAGTATGAGTTCCCGGGTGATGATGTGCCGGTGGTGCATGTGTCGGCGTTGAAGGCGTTGGAGGGTGATGCGGATGCGGCTGAGAAGATTATGGAGTTGATGAATCAGGTTGATACCTATATTCCTGAGCCGGAGCGTGATTTGGATAAGCCGTTCTTGATGCCGATTGAGGATGTGTTTTCTATTACTGGTCGTGGGACGGTGGTGACTGGCAAGGTTGAGCAGGGGATTGTGAATACTGGTGATTCGTTGGAGATCATTGGTATTCGGGAGACGCAGAAGACGACGTGTACTGGTGTGGAGATGTTCCGCAAGCTTTTGGATCAGGGTCAGGCGGGGGACAATATTGGTGCGTTGTTGCGGGGGATTGAGAAGGATGAGGTGCAGCGGGGTCAGGTGTTGGCTGCTCCCGGGAGCATTACCCCTCATACTGAGTTTGAGGCTCAGGTGTATGTGTTGACCAAGGATGAGGGTGGCCGTCATAAGCCGTTCTTTGCGAATTACCGGCCTCAGTTTTATTTCCGGACCACTGATATCACTGGTGCGGTCACGCTGCCTGCTGGTACTGAGATGTGTATGCCGGGTGATAACACTGAGATGACGGTGGAGTTGATCAACCCGATCGCCATGGACGAAGGCCTCCGGTTCGCGATCCGTGAAGGTGGCCGCACCGTCGGCGCCGGCCGAGTCACCAAAATCCTCAAATAATCCTTACGAGCGGTCCGCCGCTTGAGTGAACCTTCAAGTGGGCTGTCCGCATGGGCAGCCCACTTTGGTTTCAAACCGACCTGATCCACTAACAACGACTACCTTGCGTTCTCGTGCGGTGTGTCGAAGGCAGTCGATAGTGGGCTCGACGATCTTCGGTCGCTATTTTCGTGGCGATCGGCCCCGTCGGCGCGAGTCGGGACGGCCGACTTCGTCAAATGGGGCCGCCAGCCAATATTTGTTCTGGGAGCTCGGCTCTGTGCCGCTTCAGATGGTTGCCGTAACCCTCACCGTCACGCAGCGACCACGCATTGACGACCTCTATTTCTGGGCGCTGCAGGTGAGTTTTGTCGAGAAGGACACACGCGTTGGAGCCGGACATCTCGGCCTTCAACACCACGCTGGCTATCCGGCCAAGAGCGCGGCCAACTGGGGCGGGTACGACCGGGCTGGCAACGAGCTCAGCGGAGACCTGCTCTTGCCCCGCAGCCTCGGCAATCCCAATACCGGCAACTACCGATGGTCCGAAGGCGTTCGGTATCGACTACGGATCGAACCAGGTCCGGCAAACAGCTGGCGCGGTTCCATCACTGATCTCTCCTCGGGAAGCGAAACGGTGGTTCGGGATCTTCAGGGCGGCGGCTCGGCGCTCGCAGCGCCGATGGTCTGGAGCGAGGTATTCGCTCCGTGCGACGCTCAGCCTGCCGCCGTGCGGTGGACCGACCCGGTAGCCCTCACCTCAGACGGCACCCTGGTCGAGGTCTCGACAGCCAGAGTCGGGTATCAAAATGTTGGTGATGGGGGCTGTTCGAACACCACAGCCCAACGGTCTAGCGAGGGCGGAATCGCCCAGGTCAGCGCAACTCGGCGGATTATCGCCTCTGACACCACCCTTCACTTCTGAACCAGATCAGGGAGTACTGGGCAAAACCGCGACGAATGTAGTGGTTAAAACGCTCGTAGTGCTAACCTGCATCGGTCTGGGCCGTATGGCCTACAACAAGGCGATAGACTGAGAATAGACCTCTTAGCGGGGAGGGAACGGTGGCTCTTACCCACCACGGAGGCGGGGCGATCGCGCCGCCACGTCAAGGCGAACCAAGAGATCAACAACCCGGAGAACTAGGT
>JABDIY010000092.1 GCA_013003535.1 Acidimicrobiales bacterium
TTGGAAGTGGCCGATTCTGGCGAGTTGATCGTGGATCGGGGAGGTCAGCATCATCGCATCACGGTGGGAGATGTGGTGATTCAGACGGCCTAAGCCATCAAAAGCGCTCAATCGGTCTCGCTGGTCTGTTCCGCAAACTCGGTGGTATTGGAAATCGCACCCTCGACACGAGCGGGGTCACCGTCTTCTGATGAGAGGAGATCGGTCTCGTTATCGATGGTTGCATCCCCAGCCAGGTGAGCAGTACCACGGACGATCCCGTCGTCGCGGACTCCCGCCGACTCTGCAGATTCCTCATCGAGGACCGGATCGAACGTTGGTGCCTGGCCGACTTCGACCAGAGCCTGAAACCGATCCGAGGCAGCTTGGAGGATGGGATAGGGGTTCACCGGTCGACCGCTGTCTGGATGAATCTGCAAATGGAGGTGGGGGGGCGTTCCCACGGCATTGCCGGAGGCGCCAACGTAGCCGATGAGGTCACCCGCGTTGACGAAGTCACCGACTTCGAGCTCCGGATTGAATGAGTCCAAATGGGCGTAATACCAGCGGGTTCCCGACTCGCCCATAATCCATATCTTCAGTCCACCAAGGGTTCCGAATCCGATGTCGGTAATCTCACCAGGTTCGGCGGCGACCAGCGGCGTCCCGGTCGGTGCGAAGATGTCGATTCCTTCGTGCCAATGAGCGTCGATCGTTCCCGGTGCTCGTGGATAGCCCCACGAATTGATGAGCGGGTCTTCGTAGTCGCCGACGATCGGGAAAACCACGTTCGGAATCCACGTGGCGGAGAGGTAGTTCCACGTGTCCAGCTCATATTCGAGCTCCTTGATTCGAGCGTCAGAGGTTTCCGCCTCGTCCTCGGCGCTGCGTAGCCATCGCTTGACCGAGTTCACTCGTTCATAGAGGAGCAGGGTTTCTTCCGCCAGCCGATTCCTCAGCCGCGTGTACTCATCGAGAAGTTCTTGATCAAGGGCCAGCACCTCGCCAACGAGAAAGCGCTTCTTCTGCACCTGAAGGATTTCGTCGTGCTCGAGAGACCGGGCCAGCTCAAATGTGTCCCCGTTGACGAATGAAGCCAGCGCTCGTCGCCTCATCTGTTCTTCCGTGACTTCCAGCGCCGCCAGCGTTTCCTGTACTTCAGCGGAGAGTTCGGCGCGGGCGAGGCTGAGTTCCTTGTCTCGAAGCCGGAGGCTGCGAACCTTTGCAACGTTCTGAACGTGGGCGGAGCGGAGTTGTTCCAGCTCGCTCGTCACCCGTCGGACCTCCGCCCTACGCAGAGAATCAGGAACGAATTCCGGCTGGTTTGCATACCGGCCGGTCTTCTTCGGAGGACAGACCGGCTCGTTCGTTTCTCCCGAAGCAGCGACCGCGGAATCGGCGACTGTTCCGCATTCTTGCGGTTCGTCCTCGGTTGGAACCGCTGGCACAACTCCGGGCTCGAGCGGTGTATTCGGATCCAAGACCTCAGATGCCCCTTCATTCACGAGGGGGTCGTTGGGGACGGGCGTGACCGGCGGTTCCGCGGGAGCTGGTGTGGTCACCGGAGGAGTCTCGTCCTGGGCCTGGCTGGGTTGCGCCGTGCCCAAGATCAGCACCGTTAGCAGACCGATAGAGATGATTGCGCGCCCGTGCATCACGCTGTATCAATCGGCCGGGAAGCCATCGAGTCAAGCATCAACGCGCATGGGCTTCGCCGTTTCAGGTACTCATTTGAACGAGTTGACTGACCAACTCATCGTGCCAACCCACTGCGGTCGCTATTGCGAGAAGTGCCAGGAGCCCCCTTCCCACCCCAGCCAGCAGCTTTCTGACCCGTTCCGACCTCGGGGTCAAGGTCAGCCCAGCCCCAAGAATCGCCAGCGGAGACAACACTCCGATCACATAGACGAGAAAGAGAACCAGTCCGGTCCCGCCCCGACTGGAAAGATCGCCGAGAAGGTTTCCAAAATCGGATCCAACGCACGGTGCCCACAGGGAGGCCGTGGCAGACCCGCTCAGCACGCCCCCAGCGATCGCAGCCGGTTGGCTTGGACGGAGCAGGAAACTTACAACGGCGGCGGCGAGCAGAGCGGCTATCACAAGGGTGGGGAGCGTGTCGAGGTAACCGGAGAATCGAAGCCAGCTAGCGATTCCGACGGAAGTTGCGTATGCCAGCAATGCGCCGGTGAACCGCTGGTGAGAAGCACCGGCAACGCCGAGACCCGGCATGATCAGGATCAGCGAACACGGCAGCAGGGCTGATTCGAGGCCTTCGAAGAGGAGTCCGGTCACGGGCCGTTCTCCAACAGCCAGACAACGGTGTCCTCCAGCTCCTGATATCGACCTTCCCCGATCTCGTCGAACCGGATCGCACCGTTCTGATCGACTACGTAGGTTCGCGGCCAATAGTTTGGACCGCCCTGCCATTGGCGAAAGTTCAGGCGTTCGGTGTCCAAGGCGATCGGCCATGTGACACCGAGCTCCGCAGCCGCGACCTCAACATTCGCCGGATCTCGTTCGAAGTTGAACTCCGGAGCGTGAACCCCGATGATCTCCAAACCATCGGGCCGGTGTTTTTCGTAGATGTCCTGAAGGTAGGGCAAAGTGTTCTTGCAGTTGTAGCAGCTGTAGGTCCAGAACTGGACGATTTGGACCTGGCCAGCGAAGGCCTCGTAGGAGGTGGCGTCGGTATTCAGCCACCCGTCGATTTCACGGAGCTCTCCGGCCGTATCGAGAAAAGGTGGTGCTTCGGTGAGCCCACTTCGGGGTTTGACCGCAGGTTCCGGTGGAGCTGCATCGGCGGTGTCTTCTCCAGAATCGGTGACAGCTGATCTGCCCTCAAGAGGGTCATTTGAGGGCGTCGTCTTGTTCAGAGCGGCACCGATGAGACCAACGGTCGCGAAACCGCCGATTAGAACAGCGATGAGCGCTCCACGATTCATTGAAGACTCCTTCTTCGCTTGCCAACGGTAACGGCTGGGTCTTCGCGGCCGGAAGCACCCATTCAAGCGAACCGCTCAATCCAGAGGGTCATTCCCCCGGGTTGCTGGAGGCGGGAAACCCTCGCCGGTGGAAAGGGGAGATCGTTCTGTTCTTTCCTCCGCCACTGGCGGTAGTGCGAACCATCGTGACCCGTGCCGGTGCAGTTCGCAGTTGACATCGAACAACTCGTTCACCAGCTGAGTGGACAGTGTCCGTTCCAGCTGACCGCTGGCGACGACGGCACCGTCGGCAAGAGCTAACAGATGAGTTGCTGATTCGGGGATGTCCTCCACGTGGTGGGTCACCAAGATCGTTGCTCGCTCCGGCCGACGGTGGGCGAGGTCGTTTTGCACTGCGATCAGCGCCTCTCGCGCGCCGGGATCCAAGCCAGCGTTGGGTTCATCCAAGAGGAGCAGTGCCGGATCGTTGAACAGCGCCCGGGCGAGCAACACCCGCTGTCGCTCTCCCGAGGACAAGGTGGTCATCGCCCGTTTGGCTGCACCTGCCAACCCCACAACCTCAAGCAGTTCCATGGCCCTGTTCAGGTCCGCACCGGTATATGAATGCCACCAAGGCTCCAGTGCGCCGTAGCGCCCACAGTAAACAACCTCCTCAGCGCTCAGTTCTCCCCGAAGCCGGTGTGCCAAGAACGCACTGGACACTCCGACGCTGCCGCGCAGGGGGCGGATATCTGTTCTGCCCAGCTCGGAGCCCAGCAACGTGACTCGGCCAGATGACGGGTGAAGGTCCAGTCCCGCAACGGCCATCAGCGTGCTCTTCCCTCCACCGTTGGGTCCAAGAATCACCCACCGCTCGCCCGGTGCTACATCTAGTGACACATCGACCAGCAGCCGGTGCTCCCGGCGGGTAACCGATACACCCTGCATGGACAGAATGGCCGGGGGAGCCGAATCAACCGCGTTGTTCACTGGTCCATCATGCCGTTCTCCAGCCTCGAGGCGAACGTCCCCTGCTGAAGCGTTTCGTCCGTCTACGCTAACCCGCACCATATGAACCTCTATCTTGGGCTGTTTCTGTCGTTCTTGCTGATTGCGGCGAATGCGTTCTTCGTGGCCGTCGAATTTGCGTTGGTCGCGTCGGACCGAAACAAGCTGGAATCTCTCGCCAGCCAGGGGAGCCGCTCGGCTGGTGTGGCCTTGGGTGCGATGAAGCGAATGTCGTTCCACCTTTCGGGAGCCCAGTTGGGAATTACCATCTCCAGCCTGGTTCTCGGGTTCCTCACGGACCAGATGATCGAGGGGTCTGGTCTCCTGGTGCTTGGGGCGCTCGCCATTACCACCGTCTTCCAGATGGTTCTAGGTGAACTGATCCCGAAAAATATTGCTGTCTCACACCCCGAGAAATCCGCCAGTGTCCTCTCGCCGATCGCCAACATCGTGCACGGAGTTCTCAGTCCGATCATCAAGGCATTCAACGGTGCGGCCAACGCCACGATTCGGCTGGTCGGGATCGAACCGACTGAGGAAATTGAATCGATCGCCTCAATCGATGAACTGGAATACCTCATAAGAACCTCAGGTGACGACGGGCCCTTGCATCCCGAGACCAGAGCCCTTCTTGCTCGCACGATCCGCTTCAGCGAAAAAACCGCTGCCGATGCATTACGACCCCGAGGACAGATCGCCGCCCTACCGTTGACCGCCACTGTTGCCGATCTGGTCCAGCTTGTGATGGAGACGGGCCACTCCCGCTATCCCGTTTACGGTGACGACATCGACGATGTTCGCGGGTTGGTAAACGTTCTTTCGGCCTTCGAGATGCCGGCTGCTGAAAGAGCGTCCAGGCCGGTCTCCACAGTGATGACCGAGCCGGTTGTCGTACCCGAAACAAGGGAGTTGCAGGACATCCTTGCCGACATGACGCGTCTTGATACGCGATTGTTCGTTGTCATCGACGAGCATGGTGGCACGGAGGGGATCCTCACCCTGGAGGATGTCCTCGAGGAGATCGCCGGCGAGATCGATGACGAATACGACGAGTCTGAGCTGCTCATGACCGACACGGCTGACGGGGTATTTCTCATCTCGGGGTCACTTGGCTGGAGCGAACTGAACGACGTGTGTGGTCTCGAGCTGCCTGACGGCGACTATGAAACTGTGGCCGGCTTCTTCCTGTCGGAGTTCGGCACGATCCCCGAAGAGGGCGATGGCATTCACTACCAGGGCTGGCGAATAGAAGTTGGCGAGATGGATCGACGAAGGATTGCCACGTTGGTGTTGACTGCGCCTGACTCGGCGGAGGTGAGTGGCTGATGGCATGGCAGCTTCCACTGGCTTTGCTTTTGCTCGTGGCCAACGGATTGTTCGTTGCATATGAGTTCGCAGTGATCGTGGCCAAGAAGAGCGAGTTTGAAGCTGAAGCGCTCCAGGGCAAACGCTCAGCCGTTCTTGCCACCAAGGCCTTTTCTGAAGTATCGCTGCAATTGGCTGGCGCCCAGCTGGGTATTACCATGGCGTCACTCGGCCTCGGTAGTCTGGCCGAACCGGTGATCGGTCACGCGCTCGAAGAGTGGCTCCATCTCTATCTAAGCGAGGGAGTGGCAACCGCCTTGGGTTTCGTAATCGCGCTCTCTCTCGTTACCTTCCTTCATCTCGTTCTCGGGGAGATGGTCCCCAAGAACATCGCAATTGCGAAGCCCGGTGCCACGATGAGAGCGCTGGTATTCATCTACGCCGGGTTCCTGTGGTTGTTCAAGCCCGTTGTACGTGCACTCAATGGCATCGCCAACGTGGGGTGTCGGGCCTTGGGAGTTGAGCCTCGAGATGAACTGGTGGCCGCCCATTCGGTGGCCGAACTATCGTCCATCGTGAATCGATCACGAGAGCATGGCGCACTGGAATCCGACGACGCTTCCCTCTTGGCGGGGGCTCTCATGTTCGCGGAACAACCGGTACGTGACATCGCCCGCCCGTGGGAGGAAGTGCCCCGGATCCGCGTTGGCGCCACCGGTGACCAGGCGCGAAGACTGGTACGAGATTCGGGCCGATCAAGAATCCTCGTGCAGGCACGCGGTGTTAACGGTCGACTGCAGGGTTACGTGCATGCGAAGGACCTCCTCCAGTTGCCCCCCGATCAACTGTCCCTGCCGTTGTCAAACAGTCTGGTCAGGTCGACTGCGGCTGTGAAAGGCGAGCGGCCCCTCATCGAGGTGTTGCGTCTGATGAGGAGCGCAAAACAGCAGTTGGCAGTGGTGATGGAAGACGGTGCACCGGTTGGCGCCGTCTCGATCGAGGAACTCGTTCGGGCGCTCATCCCAGCTCCAGAAACTGTGGAGCCGAGCGCCGAGTAACGGCAACATCTCAGCGTCGCGAACGTCACGGATGGTGAGCATCCACGCTGGTTGTGTGAGAATCTTCTGGGAAAGATGTGACATCACCCGTCACATCTGGTGGCGGACCGCCGCGTTCGGGGATACATTCGCACCCGCATGCTTGGAAGAGTCTCAACCTGGGGTCGACTGTTCGCGGTGCTCGCCGTTTTCGTCAGCTCGCTGCCGGCCGCCGCAGCCCCGACGCCAGGGTTGGAGGATTTGCGGTCTCGCGTAACCGAGCTCACCACTCGCGCCCACGCACTTGAAACCGAGTTGGGTCGGATCGAGCAAGAGATCGCCACAAACGAATATAACTTCGACCAAGCTCAAGCCCAGGTTGACCTCCACAGAGATTCTGTAATCCAAACCGCGGTCATCGGTTTCACCCGAGCCCATCAGACGCCAGTGGTATTAAAGGCGAACGACCTCTCTGAAGGCGTCCGCGCTGAAGGGCTGTCTGATGCTGCAGTTGGTAAGGACGACGATGCGATCGACCGTTTCACCGCCGCAATTGCAGAACTGGATCTCTCCCGCTCGGCGCTCGAAGAGGCTCGGGCCGAGCAAGCCAAGACCGTGGCCGAGGTGGCGCAGTTACGCGACGTTCTCATGTTGGAGCTCAAAGAACTGGAGGCGATCGAGGAAGCTCGATTGTCCGACATCCGGCAGCGTGCTGAGCGAGCCATCGACCAGGGGCACACCTTCGTGGAGCTCGAAGCCTGTCCGGTGGGCGGGGCCCATTCGTTTATCGACTCCTGGGGCTTTGCCCGATCCGGCGGTCGACGTCACAAGGGCGTTGACATCATGGCCAACATCGGTGTCCCATTGCTCGCGCCCGTGTCGGGAACGGTGAAGCATCGAGGCAATAGGGTTGGGGGGATGTCTTACCACCTCGACGGTGATGACGGCAATTACTACTACGGCACACATCTTTCTGCCTACGGCGAGAGCGGCTACGTGACGGCGGGAACCGTGATCGGCTATGTGGGCGACTCAGGGAACGCCGCCGGCATACCGCATCTTCACTTGGAAATCCACCCCGGCGGCCGTAGCGCAACCAACCCCTATCCTTCAGTGGCCTTCGTCTGCAACGGAGCCGGCTAACGCCGCTGTGTTGTCCCTCCGGGGGGACGTTCAGATGCCACGCAGGCTTTGCCTTCGGCACTGCAACAGATCATTCGTTACTGGTCGCGTGGCTACTCAGGGTGCGGAGTGCCCTCAAGCTCCGATGGAGTGGTAGCCGCCGTCGACGTGGATGATGCTGCCTGTGGTGTGGCTGAACAGGTCGGTGAACAGCGCCATTGTGGTCTTGGCCACGCCCGAGGAGTCGTTCACGTCCCAACCAAGCGGGGCTCGTTTGGTCCACTCTTCCTCGAAGGCCGCGAACCCTGGAATTGACTTGGCGGCGATTGTTCTCATAGGACCAGCTGCTACCAAATTGCAGCGGATCCCCTTCGGTCCCATCTCTTTCGCGAGGTATCGGTTGAGTGATTCCAATCCTGCTTTGGCCACCCCCATCCAGTTGTAGGCGGGCCACGACACCGTTGCGTCAAATGTGAGGCCCACGATTGAGCCGCCTGGGGGCATGAGTTCGAGAGCAATGTCGGCCATTGTGCGAAGCGAATACGTTGACACCTGAATGGCGGTGGCGACGTCGGGCCACTGGGCGGCGAAGAAGTCGTCGCCCAGACAAGCCTCGGGAGCAAAGCCAACGGCATGCAAGATTCCGTGGATTTCGCCAACCGAGTTTCTCAGTTCGTCGATGAGCGCCTTTACCTGTTCGGGATCGGTGACGTCCAACTCCAAGACCTCAGGGACCGGTTCGAGTTTCCGTGCGGTTCGGTCGGTGAGCCGCTTGCCTCTGCCAAAGCCGGTAAGGATCACGTTGGCGCCCTGTAGTTGGGCTTCGCGCGCTACCCCAAATGCGAGGGAGTCGTCGGTCAGGACACCGGTAATCAGAAGATTCTTGCCGAGGAGAAGATTGTTAGACACAGTGCCAAGCGTGCCAGAGCTTCGCACCCGTTACACGCACCGTTAGCCTCAATCCCTGTGACCGAAGCTGACGCGATCAACGCTCCCTCTGGCCCGATGCGTCTTTACGACACCTTCGCCAAAGCCGTCATCCCATTTGAGCCGGGAAAGATCGTGAAAATCTACACGTGTGGGATCACCCCATACGATGCCACGCACCTGGGTCATGCGGCCACTTATCTGACTTACGACGTCCTCCAGCGGCGGCTGCGCGATCTCGGACACGACACCCGCTGCGTACGGAACGTGACCGACGTCGATGACGATCTCCTTCGAAAGAGTCGTGAACTCGACGTTCACTACTTGGATCTTGCTGCCACAGAGACCGCCCGATTCGACGAGGACATGATTGCGCTCGAGATGCTCCCTTCGTGGAGCGAGCCCCGCGCCACCTCTGCAATCGCCGATATTCGAGGATTCATTGCGATGGTGCTCGATCGGGGCCACGCCTATGAGGCGAATGGCGCGGTCTACTTCGATGTCAGTTCCTATGAACGGTTTGGCGAGCTTTCTGGTTATGACCGTGAAACGATGCTCGAGCTGGCTGCAGAACGAGGCGGGAACCCCAACGACCCCAACAAGCGGGACCCGCTCGATTTCGTCTTATGGCAGCCGTCGGCTCCGGGTGAGCCCGCGTGGGAGACTTTGTGGGGGCCTGGCCGACCCGGTTGGCACATTGAGTGTTCGGCGCTGGCGATGCGCGAACTCGACACCACGATCGATCTCCATGGAGGCGGGTCAGATCTGATTTTTCCTCACCACGAGTGCGAGCGGGCGCAATCCGAGGCGGCTACTGGCGATCTTTTCGTTCGCCATTGGATGCATCAGGCGATGGTCCGTATGGACGGCGAGAAGATGAGCAAGTCACTCGGAAACCTCGTGTTCGTCAGCGAACTGCGAAAGGAGT
Organism: Acidimicrobiales bacterium; assembly: GCA_013003535.1. Classification (GTDB taxonomy): domain Bacteria; phylum Actinomycetota; class Acidimicrobiia; order Acidimicrobiales; family SZUA-35; genus JABDIY01. Next base: position 9,228 of record JABDIY010000092.1, read on the forward strand.
TCGACACTCGCGCTATTCGGCTTGGTGTCCTCTCGCATCACTATCGGACTGAGTGGGAGTGGCACGACCAGCTGATGCCAGACGCCGAAGCGATGCTGGATCGCTGGTTGGGTTCTACCGGCGGCGCTCCCGGTGAATCGATTCTCAACGAAGTGCGCGCTGCATTGGATGATGATCTGGCAACGCCGAGGGCCGTGACGGCAATCGACTCGGCTGCTCGGTCCGGCGTCAACGTCACGGCGGCAGCACTGCTTCTCGGCATCAATCTGGAGGACCGCTAGTACCTCACCTCTGCCGATCTGGTCTAGCCTGTGAGGATCGAGGGAAGCGAAATGGCGTCACAAGAATTGGACATGAGCAAGATCGGGCGGGCCCAGCCAGTGGTCAAGCGCGTACTGCGACCACTCTTCAATTTGCTCTGGGACATCACAGTGGAGGGCGAGGAAAACATTCCCAAAGAGGGCCCTGCGGTGCTGTGCCCAAACCATATTTCGGTCATCGATTCCTTCATGGTTCCGTCGGTGATCGATCGAGCCATGATGTACGTAGGTAAGGCGGAGTACCTCGACGATTGGAAGACCAGACGCCTTTTCCCGGCGTTGGGCATGATCCCAATCGATCGTCGTGGCGGCGAACACGCCGCCTCCGCCCTCGAAGCGGCCAAATCTGTTCTGCAATCCGGCGGGCTCTTCGGTATCTATCCCGAGGGCACCCGAAGCCGTTCCGGAAAGCTCCACAAAGGGCACACCGGCGCCGCCCGCCTGGCGTTGGAGACCGGTGCTCCCATCATTCCGGTAGGCCTCATCGGGACACGTGAGATTCAACCCCCCGATCAATCCCTGCCCACGCCGTTTCGCAAAGCCACGATCAAATTTGGGACCCCGATCGACACCTCCCGTTACGCCGATCGAATCGGCGATCGCGCTCTCTACCGGGAGATCACCGACGAGCTGATGTTCGAAATTCAAGCGTTGTGTGGTTTGGAGTACGAAGACACCTATGCCGGAGCCAAGAAAGTCGCGGCTACTGCGGCAACGCCCGCCAAGGATGAGGTCTCTGTTCCCACCATAGATCGCCGTAGCAGTACCGACGTGTTGAAGCCCCGTCCGCTCGTCGGCGTCTAGGGCCCATCCAAACTCGCCAACCAGCGACGGCGTCAGGAAATAGGGCATCCGCCTCCGGTGTCCCGCAATAGACTGGCCGATCATGCTCGTCAAACTTCCCGATGGCTCCGAACGCGAACTTCCCCACGGAGCAAGCACGGCCGACCTGGCCGCTGACATCGGGCCCCGGCTGGCGAAAGACGCCCTCATCGCCGTGGTCGACGGTAAAGAAACCGACCTGGCCGCACCTTTGCACGATGGCGCGGCGGTAGAGATAGTGACCCCGAGCTCAGAGCGCGGGCTCCACACGATCCGGCATTCCACCGCTCACGTACTGGCGCAGGCGGTGCTGAAACTGTGGCCGGGAGCCACCTTCGCCATTGGCCCGGCCATCGAGAATGGTTTCTACTACGACTTCGAGCTGCCCGATGGCGCAACGTTCAGCGACGAGGACTTGAGCCGGATCGACAGCGAGATGCGATCCATCATCAAGGAGCGTCAGCCGTTCGTTCGCACCGAGATGAAGCCCGAAGATGCGTTGAGCCTCATGACTGCGCACCCGTATAAACAGGCGATCATCCGAACGGTCTCGGGAATGGATGCCGACGCTGCCGACGGCAACGATCTCGCCACCGAAGCCAGCGGGGACGTGATCAGCTTCTATCGAAACAGCGACGAATTCGTCGACATGTGTGTAGGGCCACATGTTCCTCACACCGGCCATCTCGGACACTTCGCGCTGCAACGAGTCTCCGGGGCCTACTGGCGGGGCCGCGAAGATCAACCAATGTTGCAGAGGATTTACGGGACCGCTTGGGATTCCAAACAGGCGCTCAAGGATCACCTTCATCGGCTCGCCGAGGCGGCGAAAAGAGATCATCGGAAGTTGGCGACCGAGATGGATCTACTCAGCTTTCCCAGTCAGCTGGGCGGTGGGTTGGCCGTGTGGCATCCGAGAGGCGCAATTATTCGCAAACTGATCGAGGACTACACACGCTCTCGACACCAGGACGGGGGTTATGAGTTTGTCTACACCCCCCACCTCGCCAACGGGAAGCTATTCGAGACCTCCGGGCATCTCGACTTCTATGCCGAGGGCATGTATCCACCGATGGAGATGGACAACGGCACCTATTACATGAAGCCGATGAACTGCCCGATGCATTGCCTCATCTTCGATAACGGTCAGAAAAGCTATCGGGAGTTGCCGCTTCGACTCTTCGAGCTTGGCACGGTCTATCGCTACGAGCGAGCCGGGACCCTTCACGGCTTGCTTCGGATTCGTGGGTTCACTCAGGATGACAGTCACATCTACTGCACCGAAGACCAGCTGCTGGATGAGATCGCCGGCCTTTTGGACTTCGTGCTCAGCATCCTGCGAGCGTTCGGATTCGACGACTTCACCTTCAACTTGTCCACCAAGGATCCGGAGAAGTTTGTTGGCTCCGACGAGATCTGGATCATGGCGACCGATGCTCTGCAGAAGGCGTTGGAATCACACGGGCTCGAGTACGCCATCAAGGAGGGCGATGCAGCCTTCTACGGTCCCAAGATCGACATCGACGTGAAGGATGCCATCGGCCGGAGCTGGCAGTTGTCCACCATTCAGGCCGACTTCAATCTTCCGGAAAGGTTCGACCTCGAGTACGTAGATCATGATGGCGAACGTCGTCGCCCGATCATGCTGCATCGTGCGCTCTTGGGAAGTATCGAGCGATTCTTCGGCGTGCTGGTCGAGCACTATGCGGGCAACTTCCCAACATGGTTGGCGCCGGTGCAAGTACAGGTGTTACCGGTTGCAGATCCGCACAAGGCCTACGCCGAGGAGGTCGTTGCCGCCCTCACGAGTGCCGGGTTCAGGGCCGAGCTGCTGGCCAGTTCCGACGGGTTGGGTAAGAGGATCCGCAACGCCAAAATCGCCAAAACCCCCCATGTGCTCGTGGTAGGTGACGACGATCTGGCCGCCGGGACCGTAGGCGACAACCCTCGCGGGGGAGAGGTGGAGCGGGGTGTACCTCTGACTGCTTTCATTGAACGCCTCACCGCCGAAGCCGTGGTAGCCGGCGAGTGAGGCCGCGAAAATCGAGCGGAGCGAGCCGTGAGGCTGCGCAGTGACGGAGCAGCTTGCATGACCAGCGGTGTTGGTCGAGCGGAGCGAGGCGTGAGGCTGCGGAGGGACGAAGCAGCTTGCATGACCAGCGGTGTTGGTCGAGCGGAGCGAGCCGTGAGGCTGCGCAGGGACGAAGCAGCTCGCATGACCAGCGGTATTGGTCGAGCGGAGCGAGCATGAAGCGACCCGTAGTGAGGAACGAACGAAGGCGAGCGGAATCAATATGCCAGAGGAACGAACGGAGGCGAGCGGAATCAATATGCCAGAGGAACGAACGGAGGCGAGCGGAATCAATATGACAGCATGGGAGCGAAATGAAGGAGGGATGCCACGGCTTTTCTCGGGGTGGAGGCTGGCCCACGCGCAGGGCCTGGCCGCTGACGGTCAACCTCATGCATACGTGCGTCCTGCCGAGGGTCTCACGCTGTTCGAGACAATCGAGCAAAGCGAGTTGTCGGATGAGCAGACCTACGTCTTGTATCGTGGCCCGAATGTGTACGTGGTCCTCAACGTCTACCCGTACACCAGTGGGCACGTGATGGTCATTCCAAATCGGGCGGTTGCTTCAATCCACGACCTCGATCCAGCTGTCTACACCGAGATGTGGGACACCGTTCTTCTAGCGGCTCAAGCTATCAAGGATGCGTTCATGCCTCATGGCCTCAATATCGGCGTGAACGAGGGGCTTGCCGGCGGCGGCAGCCAGCCTGACCACCTTCACGTTCACGTGGTCCCTCGGTGGCGGGCCGACACCAATTTCATGACCACAACTGCGGAGGTCCGCATCCTGCCCCAGACCCTGAGCCAATCGTGGCAGCGGCTACGCGATCACTGGCCATCGTCAATAGCCTGATGGAATGAACGAGGCGCATGTTTCGGCCGACCAGGCTGAGGAAACTCCCGAGGTCGATGAGCTGCCCGATGATCTGAACGCCACCCGGCAGGATCTCGAGGACTACATCTTTCCCAACAACAATCGTCGCCGTATCCCCGGATATCTCTATCTGGCGTCGGCAGTGGTGTTGATCGGGCTGTATGTAGGCTTCGGGGGTGATGGCGTGCTCGTGAACCGCGGCTACTTGTGGGCGGCCGGGATCGCGGGAATCTTTGGCGTATACAGCCTTCTGAGTGGGTGGAATCTCGCCATCGACGAACGAGACGCACTTGTGGTCGCAGCGATCGAGGTGGGGCAACCCATTGGCCCTGCATCAGCTCAACTCAGTTGGCGCGGCCTCTTGAGCCGTCCCGTTTGGAGGATTTTGTGTTACACCGCAGAGGACCCGCCGCTCACCCGGGCATTGGTGATCGTTGACGGAGTGGACGGGTCAGTGGTGGAACGCATCGTGGAGGACAACCCCGAAGATTGGGATGAGGTGACGGCAGCACCATGAGCACACCTCCCTATGCTGGCGACCGATACGCCAAACTGGCTCCCCGAGATCTGGTCATAACCCTTCGCTCACTGGCCCGGCGTGTCAAGGAAACGCTCGGCCCGGTCCGGAGTGACCCGGAGCGGTTCGCACGTCGCAACGAGATCGTGGCCGACGGTGAGTCACTCACATCCCACGTGGCTGCACTCGCCAGACACATGAATCTGCTCGAATCGGAGATTAGCCGGATTACCACGTCAGGCGAGGTGGTAATCAATGGTGCCGCTTTGTCCTTGGAGCACCCTGCCCCCGCGGTAGACCGCCCCGTCGGCCTTGACGCTGCGGAGTCGTCGCTGGTCACCAGTGCCGAGGCGATCGGCGGGCTTCTGGATGGCTGCAGCAGTGAGCAGTGGACCTTTCGGGCACCGGCTACCAACGGTGTGAAAGTTACATTGCTCGATCTGGCGCAGCACGCCGCCCGGATCGGGGCCGAAGGCCTGCGGAGTACCGCGGCTATCGCCGATCGGCTTTGACACCGGAGTAGATCGCATCCTGCAGGTAGAAGGAGCCGGAAGTATCGACGGTTCTCGCCGTTCTGCTAGCTATTGCAAGCAATCGGCCTCGAAGCTCCACTATGTGGGCTACCCTTTCCAGTGTTATGTTTGACGGAAGCTTCCGCGAGAATGTCGATAAGGTCACCGGTCCGATAGGGGAATCACTGCACCGCGTTGGTGTTTCGCCCGATGTCATAACGGTGGTCGGTGTATCCATGGCGGGGGCGTGCGCAGTTGCCATCGCCACCGGGAACTTCTTCACTGCTGCAGTTCTTCTCGCCCTGACCGGGCTGCCCGACGCGTTGGATGGTGCGGTCGCGAAGGCGTCGGGCCGGTCAGGCCCACGCGGCGCATATTTCGACTCGGTTTCAGACCGCCTTTCCGATGGCCTCTTGTTCGGTGGCGCAGCCTGGTATTTCGCCGGTTCTCCGGAACCGCAGTTCGCCGGCTTCGACACTCCCCGAATGGCCCTGCTTCCGTTCGCCCTCTATCTCGCGGCTTCCCTGGTCAGTTATCAGCGAGCCAAGGCGGAATCGCTCGGATTCGACGCCAAAGGCGGATTGATGGAGCGAGCCGAGCGGTTCATCGTGCTGGGCTTCGGACTGGTGTTCTCGCCGTTGTTTACAGCTGTGCTGTGGTTCATGCTGGCTCTCACTCTCGTAACGGTCGCTACTCGATTTGTCAAGGTTTGGAAGCAGGCGTCGAAAGTGTCGCCGGTTCCACCGCCCCGCCGTTCTCGACCCGCCAGATCGGCACGGTCGGAACGGCTTCGGGCCCGCCGACCCACGCATTCCGACGGGGCCAGCGATTTTCGAACCAGGGCCCTGGAGCGGATGGCCGAGTTCCGTCACCGGTAGATGGCCATTCATTGAGTCCCGTCTCACCGCTGACCCTTCTGAAGGCGGCCTCAGCGGTTGTGCGTACTGTCCCTGTTTCGGTGGGCGCATTCAGTAGTCGGTGGGCGGGAAAGGTGGCGGCACCGCACTTGTCCGGAACCGAGACGCTCCAGCGAAATCTCGCCCAAACAGGAATCGTGTCGCCGCGAGCGGCGGCGGTAGCAGGAATCGGGAACTATGCCAGGTATTGGGTGGACATGTTGGCACTACCGACCATCGATCTGGTCGAGTTGGACCGTCGGTTCAGTTATCTCGATTATCACCACATTCGCGAGGTCCAGCGCGGCGGCCAAACTCCAATAATGGTACTTCCCCACTTGGGTTCGTGGGAGTGGGCGGCGGCCTGGCTGGGTCGGGTCGCAAATCAACAGGTCACCGCGGTTGTGGAGCGTCTGTCCGATGAAGCAGTATTCGAGTGGTTCGTTTCTACTCGGTCTTCCTATGGAGTTGATGTTGTTCCGTTGGGGCCTAGTGCGATGACCGAGTTGATGGCCGCCGCCAAGGATCCGAACCGCATCATCTGCCTCCTGACCGATCGAGACATCTCGGGAAACGGCGTAGAGGTGGAGTTTTTCGGCAAGCGTTCGTCTTTTCCGGCCGGTCCCGCACTATTGAGCCTGCGATCCGGGAACCCGCTGCTACCGGTGGCGATCTATGACGAGGGGCGCACTCGCCGCTGCCAAGTGCTCCCGCCAATCTGGCCTCAACGTCTGGGCCGACTCAGGGATGATCTTCTCACCACCACCCAAAAAGTGGCCGAGCAGCTTGAGGTGCTGATAGCGGCTGCCCCAGATCAATGGCACGTGCTTTCGCCGGTCTGGCCGGGCTCCGATGAGTGAGGTGCCTCGGGCCGAACCCGACCGGGTGGTGCGGCGATCCCACCCGCGGATCGGGATCATCTGTCCCTACAGCATGGGTGTGTGGGGTGGGGTTCAGTCTCAGGTCCTGGGACTGGCGCGGTCGCTACGGCACCAAGGTGTACCGATTCAGGTGTTGGCGCCTTGCGACGGGTTTCCCCCGGAACCATGGGTAACCCCACTCGGAAACTCCATCCCGTATGCCGAGAATGGTTCTCTCGCCCCGTTGGCTCCGGATCCAGCTGCTCAACTGCGGCTCTTGGGTGCTGTTTGGGACGAACGTTTTGATCTTCTGCATCTCCATGAGCCCATTGCACCAGGCCCTACGCTTACCGCCCTGGTCGTGAAGCCCACACCATTGGTGGGTACCTTTCATGCCTCGGGCAGCATCGGTCCGTATCGCTGGCTCAACGGTGTTGTCCGAAGGCTCGGTAACCGGCTGGATCATCGGGTCGCGGTGAGTCCCGAAGCTGCTCGTACGGCCACAGAGTCCTTGGGTGGGGAGTACCAGATCATTCCCAACGCGATCGAGGTCGGCCGATTTGCCGCAGCTACGCCCCGGCCAAAGGAGGGTCCGACGGTGATGTTCCTGGCCCGCCATGAGGAACGCAAAGGCCTGCGGGTCTTGTTGGAGGCGGCGAAGCTGATGCCAGCTGACGTGACGTTTTGGATCGGCGGAGACGGCGATGAGACCGCTGAACTGAAAACTGAATACCGCACGGATCAGCGACTCCACTGGTTGGGAGCGATCGACGATCGTGAAAAGGAAGCCCGACTGGCCGCCACCGACGTGTTCTGTGTCCCAGCAACCGGCGGTGAAAGCTTCGGGGTCGTGCTCCTCGAGGGAATGGCAGCCCGCACGCCGGTGGTGGCCAGTGACATCCCGGCTTTCCGTGAAGTGGCTGGAGGAGGGCGTTCTGCTCTGCTCTTCGAGAACGGCAGCGCGCCGGCGCTGGCTGCGGCTCTGCGCGAGGCACTCGAGGCTGGGCCGGGCGTCGCCGACCGAGTCCAGGCGGGAGTGCTGCGAGCCGCAGAGTTCAGTATGGCCAACCAAGCCAGGGCTTACATGGAGATCTACGATGGCGTGTTGGCAGGTTCAGCCGGTAGGGGAAGGTAGACAAAGGACCCACGAATACGACGAACTCCGAAATTTTCCACCCTTGGTACGGAGTTTGCGCTATGACCGATTTTGCTGGGATCGACCCTACGACCCCGATTCCTAGCACTAACGTGTGAGCCGTGTCGCCAGCCGATTCCTCCCCATCACCGTCGATCTTGCCGCTCCTGCTTTTTTATGGCGGCGTCCTAGGGCTTGCCGCCGTGGCTGTGGCGGTCCTGCTCAGTCTTTTCACTCCCATCCCGCTCTGGGTCGTCTTGATCCTGGGCATCCTCGGCGCCGTTGGTTATACGGTTGTTCGGTTCAATAACGTGGATCAGATCGTCTTAGACCACCTCGACGTTGTGGATGCCGATGAAAAGATCCACGCCAGAATTTTCAACCTGTTGGAGAGTCTCAGTCTCAGCAGTGGTGTGCCGTCTCCCGATCTTTACCTCACCGATGATCCATCGGTGAATGCGGCCGCGGTGCAACGCGGAACCGATGCTGCTGCCGTCGTAACCGCTGGCGCAGTGACTCATTTGGACCGTTTGGAACTCGAAGGTCTTCTCGCCGAGGTAATCATTCGAATCGCCAACGGCGACGCTCGGGCGTCCACCGTCTCGGCGGCAATGATCGGCCTTCCTTTTTCGACGGGACCACTTTCATTTCTGTCCCCGCTCGCCCACAAGGTCATGACAGCGGTTCTCGTTCCTGATCGCGAGCTGATCGGCGATGTGGCATCGGTGCGGCTCACCCGATATCCGCAGGCGTTGGCCAATGTCTTGGAGCGCTCAACAGGTTTGATCGATACACCGCCAACACAGTCCGACGCGGGTTCTGCTCATCTCTGGGTCGTTCCTCCCTCGCCCTATCACGGCCGTTACGACGCCGCGGTCCGCATCGCTGCGCTCAACGAGTTCTGATCATGAAAAAGTTCATCGTCCTGTTCTCATGCCTTTTTGTGGTTTCGGCCTGTTCCGGGGGAGGATCGGATCCCGAGGTTGCCGAAGCGGCGACCACCTCACAAGCCACTACGAGCACTGTCGCTAGCACCACGAGTGTGATCGAAACCACCACTACGATCCCGTTGCCATTGGCGCCCCTGACCGGATTGGCATTCGAGGGTGACGAGGCGGCACTGTCTCGCCCGGCAGTTGTGGTCAAGGTGGATAACCATCCTCGGGCCCGTCCCCAGACCGGTTTGGATCGAGCCGACATGGTTATCGAACTTCGGGCCGAGGGTGTCACGAGGTTCATGGCGGTCTACCACAGCGACCTGCCGGAGCCGGTCGGGCCTGTCCGGTCCGCACGAACCTCGGACTTTGATATTCTCACTGCGCTCAACAGTCCTGCTTTCGCCTACTCCGGTGCCAACGCAATCGTGGATCGGGGCCTGGGTGGCCTGGGAATCTACGCCCGTTATGAGGACCGCGTCGACTTCTATCGAGACCGAAATCGCAACTCGCCCCACAACCTCTATGTGAATCCCCAGGGACTTCAGGACAAGCTCCCCTCAGACGCAACACCTCCAGCGCCGTGGTTCACCTTCGGTTCACCCGAAGAGGTGGCAGCTCAGGACCGGGCGATCTCTGGCGAGGTGACCGTGGTGTTCACTGGTTCCCCGATCGTTGAATACCAATGGGACCGAGCTGTGAGCGGATGGATACGGGACCAGGACGGACAGTCCCACAGCACGATCAGCGGCGATCAGCTTGCACCCACCAATGTGGTCATCATGAGTGCCCGGTACGGCGTGAGTCGGGCCGATGCTGCCTCGCCTGAACTGATCTCGGTGGGATCCGGTGCATTGACGGTGTTGACCGATGGCCGAGTCATCGAAGGAACGTGGAGTCGGATCGACAACACTCGGGCCCCCGCGATCGCCGACCTGCAAGGGAATGAAATCGTGCTCACCCCCGGGCAGACCTGGGTCATGTACCCCGACCGTGGAGTGATCGTACCCGAGAGCTGAGCCGGGAAGTCTTTGCGCCGCTGGGTGGCATCCATTCTTCTGAATTGTTTCGCCACGGCTGACCGAACGGTCATAGACTGTGAGCATGTCTAACAAGGCTTCTGGCAGCAGCGAACGAACGACGGCCACCATGCGGGTGAAGCGGGGTTTGGCCGAGATGCTCAAGGGCGGAGTGATCATGGATGTGGTCAACGCCGAGCAAGCCAAGATCGCCGAGGACGCCGGTGCGGTAGCCGTTATGGCCCTCGAGCGCGTACCAGCAGACATCCGTGCTGACGGCGGTGTCGCTCGAATGAGCGATCCGGCGATGATCGAGGAGATCCAGGCGGTTTGTTCCATTCCCGTGATGGCCAAGGTTCGCATCGGCCATTTCGCCGAAGCACAGATCATCCAAGCGCTCAACGTTGACTACATCGACGAGTCCGAGGTCCTGACTCCGGCCGATGAGGCCTACCACATAGACAAGTTCGCTTTCGATATTCCTTTCGTATGTGGAGCCACCAATCTGGGTGAGGCCTGTCGACGTGTGTCAGAAGGGGCCGCCCTTATTCGCAGTAAGGGAGAGGCTGGGACGGGCAACGTTGTCGAAGCGGTTCGCCATCTCCGTTCGATCTTTCGGGACATCAAGCGTGTCACACAGGCTGATGAGATGGAACTATTCGGTATGGCCAAGGATTTGCAGGCTCCTCTTCCCCTCATTCAGGAGATTGCCGAGACCGGTCGATTCCCAGTTCCGATCTTCTGCGCAGGCGGACTGGCGACTCCCGCCGATGCTGCACTGGCAATGCAACTAGGTGCCGAATCTGTATTCGTCGGGTCGGGAATTTTCAAAAGCGCCGATCCCGCTCCTCGGGCCAGGGCAATCGTGGAAGCCACCACCAACTTCATGAATCCTGACGTTTTGGTTAAGGTCAGTCGGAATCTCGGTACTCCGATGACCGGCATCGCCATGAACGACATCGACATTCGCCTCGCCGATCGCGGCTGGTAGCTCCTCCTCTTGAAAAAAGTTGGCGTTCTCGCTCTGCAGGGCGCATTTCAGGCACACATCGAGCGGCTGGTTTCGCTCGGCGCGGCCGCCCATCCCATCCGCTTTCGGTCCGAGCTAGACGGGATTGATGCGCTCGTCATGCCCGGCGGGGAGTCCACCACAATGTCCCTTCTCTTGGGGGCCAATGATCTCGTTGCGCCGCTGTCTGATCTCATCGGTGATGGCTTACCTGTCTTTGGAACATGTGCCGGGATGATCTTGCTGGCATCAGACATCCTCGATGGGCGTGATGACCAGATCGCGTTCAACGCGCTCCCGATCTCGGTTCGCCGCAACGGCTACGGTCGCCAACTGGCCTCGTTCGAAGCCGATCTGCAAATCACCGGAATCGAACACGAAGAGAATCCTTTTCGGGCGGTGTTCATCAGGGCACCCAAAGTAGAGAGTGTTGGAGCGGGGCTTGAGGTACTGGCCAACGTGGACGGCGACCCTGTCATGGTGCGATTGGGGCCAGTCTGGGCAACGGCCTTTCACCCTGAGCTCACCGATGACCTTCGCGTACACGCAGCGTTCCTGAAGAGTCTCTAAGCTGACTTCATGTCAGGACACTCGAAATGGGCAACGATCAAGCACAAGAAGGGTGCTGCTGACGCCAAGCGAGGGAAGCTATTTGCCAAGCTGATCAAGCAGGTGGAGGTCGCGGCCCGAGCCGGAGGTGGCGACCCTGAAGGCAACCCCGCATTGCGGACCATGTTTCAAAAGGCTCGGGACAACTCGGTTCCGCTGGACACGATTGAACGTGCGGTCAAACGGGGTACCGGCGAGTTGGAGGGCATCAAGTACGAACCAATTACCTATGAGGGGTATGCGCCAAACGGCGTGGCGCTCATGATCGAGACGTTGTCCGATAACCGCAATCGGACTGGCGCCGAAATACGTTCGTTGCTCAGCAAGAACGGCGGCTCACTCGCCGAACCGGGAGCGGTCAGCTGGCAGTTCGAGCGAAAAGGTGTTTTGAAGGTCTCCAAGGCTTCCTCCGAGGACGATGTGATGATGATCGGCCTCGAGAACGGGGCTGAAGACGTTGAGGACCTCGACGATGTCTGGCAGGTCACCTGCGAGCCAACCGACCTGAACTCATTGCGCGACGCCTTGGAGGAAGCAGGCATAAAGGTAGAGGACTCCGACACCACGATGATGCCGACCAACACCGTCCCGATCGATACTGCCAGTGCGGCAAATCAGGTTCTTAGTCTCGTGGAGGTTCTCGATGATCACGACGACGTCCAGGCCATCCATTCCAACATTGATCTCGACGACAGTGTCATGGCCGAGCTCTCCGAGGACTAGTCTCCGCTACATCCCAGCTGCGACACCCAGCAAACGCGAACGGGTCACGCTGCGGACCCCACGAGCGAGGAACAGAACCGCTGCGGTCCAGGCAACCGCGCCAAGGACGAGCGGGAGGTACCCGGCACCAAAGAGAACACCGGTGCTCTGAGAATAGGCGATCATTATGAGAGGTAGGCTGACCAGCCCTGATGCTTGTTGGGCCGCCGCGGTAGATCTCACTTTGGCGGAGAGCCGCAGAACAAGTGAGAGGCAAATGGCGAGGAACGGAGGAAGGACCCACGCGATCATCAGCCACCACTGAGCGGTCGGGAAGAACCAACCTCCGACTTCCGGGCCAACGATCGTATTGACGATGATGCTGTAGGCCCCGAAACCAACAACGGTGGTCAAGTAGCCAGGAATGAGGGATGCCAACAACTTGCCCAGGTAGATTTCGCGGGCGCCAGCAGGGGAGTGAGCGAGAAATTCTCCGGTACCACGTTCGCGTTCTCCAACGATGGTGGATGCACCAACTGCAGTCGAGATGGTGAGCGGAACGATTACCGCCACCGGGGCAAACAGGAATACCGCAAGCGCATAAGCGGTCCGGCCCGCCGGGGTCACCTCGACTCCGGAACTGGTGATCTCCGGAATTTGGTCTTGCGCCCCGGCCGGCAATACATCCAAGGTCTGAGCAACCTGGTCGACCACGGCGATGTCGCCGATCGCGGTGATCGTGAACAGCAGAATGGTGGGGATGATGACAAAGAAGAAGGAGCCCATCAGTGTCATTGGGAACCAGAAGTCTCGTGCCTGGGCCAACTGTTTCAGGTCGGTTCGGGCGACGGTCCAGATCTGGGTTGTGTTGAGTCCAGGCATGGTCACTCCTTAGAGCACGGTCTCGGTGGAACGAGTGCGGGCGGGACGGGCGGTGGAGTCCTCGGGGGGAGCCAGCTCATCGATCGAGGAGCCCTTGCTCCGCCGGATAGCGAAATAGATGTCCTCGAGGTTCGGAACGAACGGCGAAACCGCGGTGATCATTGCCCCGTTGTTCACGAGGCGGTTGATGATGTCCGGCACGGCGTCGAGGCTGCGGACCTCGGCCATAGCCGTACGTCCCTGAATGTCGGCGGAGATAACCCCGGGAAGGCCGGGGAGAGCTGTGAGATGACCTTCCATGGTGGTGCTGATTCGCACTCGCTTGGTCGGGAGATACTTCTCCGCCAGAGCGGAAGGCCGGCCCCCTTCCAGCGATGTGCCGTGTTGCATGATGACCACCTCATCGGCGAGGCCCTCGGCTTCGAGAAGAAGGTGGGTGCACATCAGAACGGTTCGACCTTCGCTCGTCATATCCCGAATCAGGTCCAGAACCGCCAAGGCAGATTCGGGGTCGAGGCCAGAGGTCGGTTCGTCGAGCAGAAGCAGCTCGGGGTCATGAAGGATGGATCGGGCCAGCGCCAAGCGGGTCTTCATGCCTGTGGAGTAACCACCTACCTCTTGATCGAGCGCGTGCTCGATTGCGAATTTGCTGGCCGCCGATCGAATAGCACTCGTGGCCGAGTCACCGCGCCCTAGGCCGTAGAGTTCGGCGGAGTATCGGAGGTTGTCCCAGCCGCTGAGGCGGTCGTACAGGCTCGGTTTGGCGCTGACCACCCCACACCGTCGACGAACTTCTTCGCCGTCGCGAGACGTCGGATCCAGCCCGAAGACGCGAGCGGTGCCGGCATCAGGGCCCAACGCTCCAGTAATCATCCGGATGGCGGTTGTTTTGCCCGCTCCGTTGGGACCGAGCAGGACGGTTATCGATCCTTGGGGGACCCGGATGGTGAGGTCACGCAATGCGTGAACATGGCCAAAGGAGCGATACGCACTTTGTACATCGACGATGAGTCCGGGCTGGTCGGAGGAGGGTGCATCCACCGTGTTTCATCGGCAGCAATCGCCCAGAACTGAATCTCCGATAAAGCGGAGATTGTGTGGATCAATGGGGCTGGAGGATGCTCAGCGAGTCCACGGGGGAGCGGTGTCGGTGGCGATGTTGTAGTGGTCGATCGCCTGGGAAACCGTGCCGTAGTCGATCGTTCCCTCGTCGGCCAATGCGGACAGTACCGCCACGACAACGTTGGCGGTGTCGGTCTCGAAAAACCCCCGCAGAGCTTCGCGGTCGTCGGAACGGCCATAGCCATCGGTACCAAGCACCTTGAACTGCCGGGGGACGAAACGTTCGATCATGTCTGGCACGCTGCGCATGTAATCGGTGACCGCCACGACCGGACCGTTGCCTTTCTGGAGTTGCTCGGTGACGAACGCAACTCGTTTCTCTTCTCCGGGATGGAACTTGTTCCATCGTTCGACCGCCAGCGCATCCTCACGGAGAGATTTGAATGACGTCGCGCTCCAAAGATCGACACCGATGCCGTAGGTGTCAGACAGAACGGTCTGGGCCTCGCGGGCGGCGGTATGCGAGATGCCGGAGAATACGATGGTGGCATTCTGTGCTCTGCCCTCCGGGGCATCGGAGAACGCGTAGAGCCCGCGCACGATGCCAGCATCCACATCGGCACCGTTCAACCCTTCGGGCTTGGCCGGCTGAACGTAGTTCTCGTTGTAGATGGTGATGTAGTAGAAGATGTCCTCTCCGTCCTGGTTCATCCGTTTCAAACCATCTTGGATGATCACTGCCAACTCATAGGCAAAGGCCGGGTCATAGGCTTGGCACGCCGGGACCGTGCTGGCCATTACGTGAGAGTGGCCGTCCTGATGCTGGAGGCCTTCGCCCATCAGGGTGGTGCGTCCGGCCGTGGCCCCCATCAGGAAGCCCCGGACCCGGGCGTCGGCCGCAGCCCAGATGAGGTCACCTACCCGTTGGAATCCGAACATTGAATAGAATGTGTAGAACGGGACCATCGGCACGCCCTGGTGGGCATAGCTGGTGCCGGCGGCGGTCCACGATGCCGTGGCTCCGGCCTCGGTGATTCCCTCTTCGAGGATTTGCCCATCGGAGTCCTCGGTGTAGGACAGCAGCAGTTCATGGTCGACCGGTTCATACAGCTGGCCGAACGGGGCGTAGATCTCAAACTCGCGGAACATTGCGTCCATGCCAAAGGTCCGAGCTTCGTCGGGAATGATCGGTACAACCCGCTTTCCGAATTCATCGGATCGCATCATCTCGCGCAACATGGCGGTGAAGACCATCGTGGTGGAGACCTCACGGCCTTTGCTACCCTCGAAAAAGGTCTCGAACGGCGCGGTGGGCGGGGCCGCCAACGGGCGACGATCCCTCACTACCCGTAGCGGTATGGAACCATCAAGCGCTTTACGCTGGCCCATCATGTACGTGTACTCCACTGAGTCTTCGGCGGGACGGTAGTAGGGAGGGACTCCATCCTCCAGTGTCTCGGCGGGGATTTCGTCGTGCAGGTGGAGGCGGTCGCGCAGGTCCAGCAGCTGGGCCTTGGTCATCTTCTTGATTTGGTGGGTGGCGTTGCGGCCTTCGAAGCCTTCACCCAGAGTCCAGCCCTTGATGGTTTTCGCAAGGATTACCGTGGGCTGGCCGCGATGTTCAGTAGCCGCCTTGTATGCGGCAAAGACTTTCTGGTAGTCGTGACCCCCTCGAGGCAGGGCCCCCAGATCAGCATCGGAGAGATGTTCGACCATTTTGCGGAGCCGCGGGTCGGGGCCGAAGAACTTTTCCCTGATGAATGCCCCACCTTCTACGGCATACCGTTGGAACTCGCCGTCCACGGTGGTGTTCATCTTGTGGAGCAGGACACCGTCGACGTCTTTGAGAAGGAGTTCGTCCCAGCGGGAGCCGTGGATGACCTTGATCACGTTCCAGCCGGCGCCACGGAAGACCGACTCGAGTTCCTGGATGATTTTCCCGTTGCCGCGCACCGGCCCATCCAGGCGTTGGAGGTTGCAGTTGATGACCCATGTGAGATTGTCGAGGCCATACCGAGTGGCCAAACCAATGGCCCCCAGAGTTTCGGGTTCGTCTGTTTCGCCATCGCCGAGAAACGCCCAGATCCTGGTATTGGACGTGTCTTCGATGTGGCGGTCCTGCAGGTAGCGATTGAAGCGAGCGTGATAGATCGAGTTGATGGGAGCTAGCCCCATGGACACGGTGGGATATTCCCAGAAGTCAGGCATCAGTCGAGGATGCGGATAGCTGGAAAGTCCGTTGCCTCCTACCTCGAGACGGAAGTTGTCGAGTTGTTCCTCGCTAAGTCGGCCCTCCATGAAGGCTCGTGCATACACTCCGGGGGCTGCGTGGCCCTGGTAGTAGATGGCGTCACCGGGGCGCCCGTCGTCCTTGCCTCGAAAGAAATGGTTGAACCCCACCTCATACAGCGCCGCCGACGAGGCGAAGGTGGAAAGGTGGCCGCCGATGCCGTCAGATTTCTTGTTGGCTCGGACCACCATGGCCGCGGCATTCCAACGAATGAAGGCCCGAATCCGACGCTCGGTGTGTTCGTCACCAGGAAAAAAGGGCTGGTCTTCAGCCGGAATGGTGTTCACGTAATCGGTGGAAATGGCTTCGGAGTTGCCCAGTTGGAGTTCACGGGCTCGCTGGTTCATGCGACCGAGGAGGTACCGGGCCCGGGTCTTTCCCGCGGCATTGTTGACCGCCTCCAACGACTCGAGCCATTCGGCGGTTTCCTGCTTATCGATATCGGGGAAGTTGCCAAGAAAGCCGTTCGTACTCATGCGAGCATCTTATGGGTCCTAGGCTGCCCATCGTGCCATCCACTACGTCGACGATCGATGTCTATACCGATGGAGCTTGCTCAGGAAATCCGGGCCCAGGGGGTTGGGCGTGGGTCACCAGAGGCGGCGCCGGAGGAAGCGGCTCCGAGCCGGACACCACCAACCAGCGAATGGAAGTGCGCGCAGTACTTGAAGCGCTCCGAGAAAATCCTGGTCCGGTTCATATCTATTCCGACAGCGCCTATGTGGTGAACTGTTTCAACGATCGTTGGTATGAGGGCTGGCTGAAGCGGGGTTGGAAGAACAGCCAAAAGAAGCCGGTGGCGAACAGGGACTTGTGGGAGCCCCTACTCGAGGAGGCGCTGCCGCGGATCGAAAACGGAGACCTGAAGTTCTTTTGGGTGAAGGGCCATTCGGGTGACGAGATGAACGACAGGGCCGACGCGCTCGCCGTCGCGGCCCTGGAACAACACAAGGAATCCCTCGGTCCTGCAGAAAGCCGCTCTCGGTCAGCCGAGGAGCTAGCGATCGAGTCAGCTTTGGAATCTGCACCTGGCGTTCCGTGGGACTTCACCGACGCCCTCGTCGTGGTTGGAGCCACGTCCCTCAGCGCTGACCAAGAACGGGCGGTGAAAGAAGCGATACGCTCCGCCTCCGGGTTGGTGGTGAGTGGTCTTCGCCGCGGAGCAGAGCTTGTTGCGGCCGAGGCGGCGTTGGATCAGCGGCTGAAGCTAGCCGCGGTCCTTCCATTTCCCGATCCGGCGGCGCATTGGCCCGAAGACTTGCGGAGCCGATTCGATACGGCGCTCGGCCGGGCCGATTTCGAGATCGTGCTAAACGGTGATCCAGCGTCCCCCGGCTCTGCCATGCGCTTACGGAACCGCTGGCTGGAAAACGCCGCACTGGGCATCGTCGTGGTCGGCGATCCGGCCCTCGCCGCCCGATTCGACGACGCTGGTCTGTCGGTGATCGAGATCCCGTAGTAGCTGACGGAAAGACCGTCCAATCATCGTTCGATCCTTTGATGAGAATGGCCGGCGAAGTTGCCCCTAAGGATGCGGCGAGAACGGCCGATATTCACGATGTGGGACTTCTCAGCAACTTTCGCAAACAATCCGCCGCCGTTGAGCCCGACGAGACGCCGGCACTTGACTTCGAGTTCGGCGATGAACCGGATCAAGAAGACGAACAATGGTTACAGGCGGTTGATCGGCGCAAGCCAGTACCCCCAGAACAGGACGCCGACCCATTCTTGACGGGAATGGAGCCCGACGGTCCAGAGACGGCCCCCACAGCGGCGTTCCCTGCCTCGGCCGGACTCGCCCCCGAAGTCCCCGCTACCCCAACGGTTCCCTCCGCCGATGCGCCAGCCGAACCTTACATGATCACCAGTCACGCTCAACCAGCCACGCTGATGAGCCCGATGCATTCGGAGCCAATGGCGATGGACGGCCAACCGGACTTTCCGGCCGAGGCCCCGCCGGCACCCAAACAACCGCCGTCATCGATGCACGAACAGGATCCTCCCACTCCGGTCTTTGAAAGCTATGACCTTGTGGACACAGAGGACCCTCCCGTTGCGTTCGCCTACGCCGAGGAGGTCCAGAAGGAGATTGTGGAGGTGCAGCCCGTAGCTGGGGTGCCTTCACCCCCGACCGAGCCCGAGGACCTTCCCGACCTGGGGATGGTGTTCGCCGGCTTGAGCAACCACGGCATCGTGCCCGCTGTGCCTGTAGCTCCACCGGTGGCCCCTGAGCCCCAGGCTGTGCCGCCCGCTCCGCCACAGATGGCGCCCATCGATATCAGTTTTGGCCCGCTCGGACCGCAGGCGGTGCCTCATCTCCAGACGATGGGTCTCACCGTTGGTGTTTCCTGGCCCCAGGTGACACAGGCTCGTCGAACTCTCATGGAGCAGAACCCTGCTGACGGGACCGCCGAGCAGCAATACCGTCGCACTGAGGTCAATCACGCCAGTGCTTCGCTCCGCCTCTTGCGGGTGGGGCCGCTGCCTGCCGTCTGAGTTCGCCTCGACGGCCTGGCAGGCCGCGTCGGTCCGCATCAGACCGGAGATCAGGCGATGAGCAACTGAATAGCCGAGGCCAGCAAAATGAGCAGGCCAAGGGCTAGGGAAAGCCCAAGAAGAAGTCGCGTACTCACGCTTACAGGATAAGCGCAGCGAGCCAAACTTTCGGTAGGGTCCTGAGCACTATGGACGTAGCGATCACAGGTTCCAGCGGTCTCATCGGCAAGGCGTTGAAAGCAGCCCTACAGGCATCGGGCGATCGACCCATCTCGCTCGTCCGACGGCCAACGAGAGGCGAGGACGAAATCCAGTACGATCCAGCGGCTGGCACGCTGGATGGGGCCTCCCTCGAAGGAATCGATGCGGTGGTCAACCTCGCCGGTGTCGGAATCGGTGACAAGCGTTGGACTGAGAGCTACCGAAAACTCATTCTCAATAGTCGAGTAGACACCACCTCATTGGTGGCTCGCACGGTGGCCGGGTTGGAGAGCAGACCTTCGGCGTTTCTTTCAGGTTCCGCCATCGGGATATACGGTGATCGCCCAGACACGGTGAATACCGAAGTCTCACCGGCGGCAGATACGTTCTTGGCCGACGTCGTCACTCGGTGGGAGCTGGCCACCACCCCCGCTGTGGATGCAGGGATCCGAACTGTGTTCCTCCGAACCGGGATCGTGCTTGCACCTCGCGGGGGAGCACTCCAGAAGATGCTGCCACTTTTCAAATTGGGGCTCGGTGGGAAATTTGGAAGCGGCCGTCAATATTGGAGTTGGATTACCCTCGAAGACGAAGTCCGCGCCATCCAATACCTGTTGAAGGATGAATCGATCGGCGGGCCGGTCAACCTGACTGCGCCCAATCCCGTCACGAATGCCCAATTCGCCAAAACCCTCGGTCGGGTTCTTGCGCGACCGGCGATCCTGCCGGTGCCGAAATTTGGTCCCGGGCTGCTGCTTGGCCGCGAGCTGGCACAAGCACTTCTCTTCGACAGCGCCAACGTGGAACCAATGGTTCTCAACAAGAGTGATTTCAGCTACCACCACCCCGAGCTGGAAGTTGCCCTGCGTGACATCCTCGATAAGCCTTAACCGAAGGAGAGCGAGTTGAACGATACCCCTGATGTAGTCCCAGCAACCAACGACAAGAGCCGCAAGGTCACGTGGGGGTCACGGTTCATCCCGGCTCGAGCGGAGGCGATTTTCGATGTGCTCGCCAACCCCGCCAAACACCACCTGATCGATGGTTCGGGATCCGTGGTGGCAGCTCGATCAGGAAATCCTGAGCGATTGAGCCTCGGTGCCAAATTTGGAATGGACATGAAGATGGGCTTTCCGTACAAGATCTCGAGCACGGTGAGCGCCTTCGAGGAGAATCGTCTGATCGAATGGCATCACTTCGGTCGCCACAAGTGGCGGTACGAATTGGAGCCGGTGGCGGGTGGCACCCGCGTTACCGAGTCGTTCAACTACGGTTCGTCCCCGGCGAGCGCCTTGCTGGTATTGGCCGGTTACCCGGAACGCCATCGTAAGAGCATCGATGAAACACTCCAGCGTATGGCGGACCACTTCGGCTGAAGAGGGTCGTCCCTCGCCGAGACGCCTTGAGCATTCGGAGTGGGGGGGGAAATCTCCAGCCCGGTTCCATTGCGGGTGGGCATGGCACCGCCAGCGGCTGGATACCATCAAAGAGCTAGAGCAGGGACTTGCTCGTTCGAAAGGTTGCACCCGTGTCAGATTCTCACTTCGATGTCGTAGTTATCGGTGGGGGGCCGGGCGGCTATGCGTCGGCGCTCTATGGGGCTTCCGCCGGCCTCAACGTGGCGATCATCGAGTACAACAAACTGGGTGGCACCTGTTTGAACGTGGGTTGTATCCCCGCCAAAGAGCTGTTGGAGACGGCGGCGGTGAACCGGATGGTGAAGCACGCCGCAGATTTCGGAATCGAAGCCGAAGCCACGGGTGTCAACTGGGACGTCACGCTCAAGCGGAAGCAGGGCATTATCGACCAGTTGGTCGGTGGTCTTGGTTCGCTGCTGAAAATGCGGAAAGTCACCGTTTTCGACGGCACCGGGACCTTGGGTGAGGATCATCGGACCGTCTCGATCTCGGGCGGACAGAGCGGCGACGTGGCCATTACCGGCGATGCCGTGATCATCGCAGCCGGCAGTCAAGCCCGAACCATTCCTGGTTTCCCAGTTGACGATCGCCGAATCGTCACCTCTACCGAACTCCTCAGCATCCCTGAGCTACCTGAGTCAGCGGTGGTTATCGGCGGTGGAGCGATCGGCTGTGAGTTCGCTTCCATGATGAGTGACCTCGGGACCAAAGTCACCATCATCGAGGCCGCCCCCAACATCCTTCTGAGCACCGATGTTGACTGCCGGAAGGTGGTGGAGCGTTCGTTCAAGAAGCGCGGCATCGACATCTACACCGGCGTGATGGTGACCGGCCAACAAACCAATGGCGATGAGGTCACCGTTTCCTTCGGTGACGATCAGAAGGTCACCGCCAACACGGTCGTAGTGAGCATTGGTCGCCGTCCCGCCAGCGAAACGCTAGGTCTCGACAACACCCAGGTTCAGCTCGACGAGCGAGGACATGTGGTCGTGGACCCGATTGGGCGCACCACCGTGGAGGGAGTGTGGGCAGTCGGCGACGTCGTCAATTCTGCTCAGCTGGCCCACGTGGCTTTCATCGAGGGAATGAATGCAATCAAAGACATTCTCGGCGAGGCCGTTATGCCGATCGATTACGACAGTGTTCCCTGGTGTGTGTACTGCTACCCCGAGGTTGCTTTCGCGGGTCTCACCGAAGAGCAGGCCAAGGAACGGGGCATGGAGGTGGTGGTGAGCAAACACCGCTACAACTCCAACGGTCGCGCCATGATCGTAGGTGAAACCGACGGTCTGGTGAAGGTGGTTGCCAAAAAGAACGCCGACGGCACTGGCGGTCAGATCGTGGGTGTCCACATGGCTGGCCCCTGGGTTACCGAGCAGCTTGGCCAGGGGTATTTGGCCGTCAACTGGGAAGCCACTGTCGAGGAGGCCGCCGCCTTCATCCAACCTCATCCCACCCTGAGCGAGACCTTTGGAGAAACCGTGCTCGCTCTCACCGGCCGATCACTTCATTGATACCCATCTGATTCCGTGCATCATCTGCTAGACCAAATACCACTCGCCAACTACATCACCACCGATCAGGAGCTTTTCCACCGTGGCCGAAATTGAGATGCCCCAATTGGGCGAAACCGTTACCGAGGGGACCATCACACGTTGGTTCAAGAAGGTCGGCGAATCTGTAGCCGTCGATGAAGTTCTGTTCGAGGTGTCCACTGACAAGGTCGACACCGAAGTGCCGTCTACTTCGGCCGGCACCCTCACCGAGATCAAAGTGGCCGAGGGCGAAACGGTTGATGTCGGAACCGTGCTTGCCGTAGTGGGGGACGGTGCTGCGGCGCCAGCAGAGGCGGCGCCAGCAGAGGCGGCACCGGCTGAGGCGGCACCGGCTGAGGCGGCACCGGCAGAGGCGCCGTCCGCTCCGGAACCCGAGGTACAAGCCCCGCCGGATGCGACACCGCCACCACCCCCACCGCCACCGGCGGCCAGCCCGCCCCCTCCAGAACGCCCAGCAGCGAGTCCGCCACCACCAACCCCGCCTGCCCAACCTCAGCCGGTAGCAAATCAACCTGCGGCCTCCGCCGGGAACGCCGCCGGCAAAGTGCTTTCCCCCGTGGTACGACGGCTCGTGAACACCTATGGAATCGATGCCAGCCAGATCACCGGGTCGGGCCTGGGTGGGCGGGTTAGCAGAGATGACGTCCAGCGATACATCGAAGCCAACGGCCTTCAGCCGGTTGGCATGGCGGCAGCCCCTGCTGCCCCGGCGACAGCCCCGGCGAGCCCGCCGCCAGCCCCACCAGCTGCGGAAAGTCCGGCGCCAGCACCGGCCCCGGCGCCCGTAGCACGCGTTGCGTCGGCACCGGTGGTTCAGGCTGGTCAGCGTGACACTGTGGTACCACTTTCCAATATTCGCCTTCGCACCGGCGAGCACATGGTCATGAGCAAAGCCGTGGCACCGCACACGCTTACCGCCATGGAGATCGACTATGAGAATGTGGAACAAGTCCGTAAGAAGCACGGTTCGGAGTTCAAATCCGACGAGGGAATGAGTCTTACCTATTTGCCGTTCATCTCTCGAGCAGTCATCGATGCGCTCCGTGAATATCCTCACCTCAACGCCTCCGTTGGTGACGGCGAACTTGTCGTCCACTCCGAGGTCAACCTCGGGGTAGCGGTCGATCTGGACTTCCAGGGCCTGCTGGCCCCAGTTGTCCGCGGTGCAGATGGAATGCGAATGCGCGCCGTCGCTCGGGCCATTTCCGACATTGCCCGTCGAGCCAGGAGCAAGCAGCTATCGCCTGATGAGCTGGTGGGAGGAACCTTCACCCTCACCAATGCCGGAAGCTATGGGACGATGATGCAGTTTCCGATCATCAACCAGCCTCAGGTAGCAATCCTTTCCACCGATGCCGTGAAGCGGAAGCCGGTTGTGATCGAGGACGAGTACGGCAACGAGTCCATCGCCATACACAGTGTCGGAGTGCTGGCAATGGCGTGGGACCATCGGGCGGTTGATGGTGCATATGCCGCCGCCTTCCTCGCCCGGGTTCGAGACATCCTCGAGACCCGAGATTGGAACGCCGAGCTGGCGTAAGCGGTGTCGGCGGGGAGCCAACCAAACCAGACATCACCGACGCACCGTCCACCTAGACTGTTGGTAATGAACCAATTATCCCGGCTCTCGGCGCGTTGGCTGGGGCTAGTGCCCTACGCCGAGGCGTGGGATCTCCAGAACCGGTTGTTCGCAGGAACCTCCAATCACCTTCTCCTGCTGGAGCACCCACCGGTCTACACCCGCGGGGTACGAGCCGATCCTGCGAACCTCCTCGTGGACCCCATCAGCATCGGCGCCGAAGACGTCGAAGTGAATCGTGGTGGCGACATTACCTTCCACGGACCGGGCCAAGTTGTTGGCTATCCGATCCTCAACGTCGCCGGAAAGCGCGGCGGGGGAATGGCCGACACAACCGCCTATGTGGCCACGATCGAACAGATACTGATCGACACCCTCGCCCACTTTGGACTGAGCGCCGATCGATTCGCCGGCTATCCCGGTGTGTGGGTCGATGCGGGAACGTCCAATGCCCGCAAGATTGCGGCTATTGGTGTTCGGCTCACGCGCGGTCGTTCGATGCATGGTTTTGCGCTGAATGTCACCACCAACATGGACTGGTTCAGCCATATTGTTCCGTGCGGCATCGCCGACCACGGGGTGACGTCGATGCAATCGGAGGGGTTCGATGCCTCGCCCGCCGAGGTGGCGGGAGTCCTCGCTCACCATGTTGCTGAGCATTTCCGATATCAACTGGACTGGGCGACGATCACGGAACGACTGTCGAGCGACTCCGATCTGAGCGTTTTCAGCAGAACCCGTAGGGCCGGTGACGTGGTTACCCCAGAGCGTCCACCGGCCCCTGATGAGGGCGTGCCCGTTCGATTGAAAGGTCGATTGGCCGAGGCGGGGATACGAGGCGGGCTGCCCATCACCGAGCGTAAACCAGAGTGGATGCGGGTCAAGCTATCCACCGGCCCCGAATACAAACGACTCAAGAAGCTGAGCCGCGAGCTGGATTTGGTAACAGTCTGTGAAGAGGCGGGTTGTCCGAACATCTTCGAGTGCTGGAACGAGGGAACGGCCACCTTCATGTTGCTCGGGGAACGGTGTACCAGAGCGTGCGGCTTCTGCCTGGTAGATACCCGCAAGCCCCAAGCCGTTGATCACAGCGAACCGAAACGAGTAGCCGCCGCAGTTGCCCGCCTCCATCTCGACTTTGCCGTCCTCACGATGGTTGCCCGCGATGATCTGCCCGACGGTGGAGCGAGCGTCGTTGCCGAGACGGTGCGGGCCATTCGAGATGAAAGCCCCACCACAGGCGTCGAGGTGCTAATTTCGGACCTGCACGGCTCCCGGGAGTCGCTGCAGACGGTTATCGATTCTCGGCCTGACGTCTTGAATCACAACATCGAGACCGTGATCGCACTCCAAAGGGCGGTACGACCATCTGCCGGCTACTCCCGGAGTCTCAGCGTCCTCGCTCGCTCCAAAGACGCCGGACTCACCACCAAGAGCGGGATGATCGTGGGTATGGGCGAAAGCGTCGAACAAGTCCAGCAAACATTGATCGATCTGGCTGCCATCGGCGTAGACATCGTGACGATTGGCCAGTATCTCCGGCCCACCACTCATCATCTGGCGATCCAGAGATGGTGGGAACCAGCCGAATTCGCCGATCTCAAGCGGTTCGGCGAAGCCTTGGGAATACCGCATGTGGAAGCCAGCCCGCTCACCAGATCAAGTCATCACGCCGGCGCCATCGCTCGGGGCTAAGGCGTTTCTAGGCCAGTTCGGCGCGGTTGACCCAGCCGTACCAGATCGATGCCACCAGCAGCCAGATGAGGTGCACCCACGCCAGAGCGGTCCGCGCCCCCAGAAGCCAACCTCCGCCAGCGATGATCACCCCGACCTGGTGACCGGTGAGTGCCAGCTTGTTCTTGGTGCGAATTACCTCCGGCAGTTTGGAACCGATCGGGATGGCCAAGGTGTATCCCAGCATCACGAGGAGTAGTGCAAGCGGGTTCACAACGCCCTACGTTAGACAGTTCAACGTCGCACCGAGCGCCACCCATCGGGGGCGGGAAGGAAAATATAGATGAGCGAGAACGCGGAACGGGTTGCTGAGGTATTGCGTGCCAGGATCGGGGCGGAACCCGTTGCCGGTGACTGGTTTCAGATGACGCAAGAGCGAGTCAACCAATTCGCCGACGCAACGTTGGACCACCAGTTCATCCATATCGACCCTGAGAAAGCGGCCGCTACGCCCTTTGGCGGAACCATCGCCCACGGTTTCCTGACGCTCTCGTTGTTGGTCAAACTGAGCGAGAGTATTCATCCGGAGCCTGCGATTGACTACACAGGACTGCTCATGGGCGTCAACTATGGGATGAACAAAGTTCGCTTCATCAATCCGGTTCCCACCGACGCACGGATTCGGGCCACTGCCACCACAATTGACATCGCCGTGAAAGGTGGCTCGGTCGACGAAACCAGACTCATGACGGTGGAGATCGAGGGAGCCGAAAAGCCCGCTCTCATCGCCGAATGGATCGGTCGGTTGGTCTTCGGCTGAACACTCAGGCGGTCACGGCACTACGCCGCCGAACCGTCACTGGACTCAACGTGGCCAGATCGGCGATCTGGTCGAAAAGGTGGGTTCGGATGTCGGCATGACCCAACTCGAACGCGGAAAGCAATCGATCGGTGTGCGCCCACGGAGACTCGTCGACCAGCTCGACCTGCGCCTGTCCAATGATGCTGTCGGCCTCAGCGCTGGAGCGGAACAGCAACAGCGGGATTTGACGGCGCCACGCCGCTCGCCGCAACTGCGCAGACCAGCGATTGGCCAGATCGTTGATGCTGCTGGTGTTTGGCCCACACTCTTGTAAGCGAGAGAGTTCGGCCTCCAAGATCGTGCGTACTTGAGCTGCCGAAACGTGCACCCGTCCGGACCGGTTGATGATTCGTATGGACTCGCTGAACTTGTCGATAGCTTCATCGACCTTGGCGAGTTCATCGTCTATCGCCGCGATCGCGGTGTTCACCATCATGGCGGCCATCGGCTCTGCAGTGGTCTCCCAGTATTCGGACGGGGTTGGTTCGGTTCCCTCATTTCGCATGCGGCGGAGCTCTTTCTGGGTTCGCCGGAGATCCCCACTGCGTAGATCGTGAGCATCGGCAATAACCCGAAGCCGGTTGGTGAGCCGACGAGCACTGCTGTCGATCCGCTGACGAAGGCGGTCGGTGGCCGCTGTGAGTTCGGGAGCCGAGGAATCCATAGTGAATCAATCGGCGGGATCTTCCGGAACTCAAGCGGGACGGGTACTGTCGCCTATGTGTTTACTGAACGCCTAGCGCGAACCCGGGATGCCATGCATATGCAGGGAATAGATGCCCTGCTTCTCTCGGTTGGACCCGACCTGCCCTGGCTGACCGGCTTCGCCGCGATGGCCATGGAACGTCTGAGCATGCTGGTACTTCCTGCTGAGGGACGCCCGCAGCTCATCCTTCCAGCCTTTGAAGCGGATCTGGTGCACGATCGAGAAGCTGTGATGGATCTCGTGCCGTGGGCCGAAACCGAGGATCCGATCGCTCTGGTCTCCCGTAGCCTCGGTGCTCACCGCGCCGGAAATCTGGCGATCGGCGACCACACGTGGAGCCGGTTTCTCGTGGCGCTCCAAGCCGAAATGCCCGATGCCCGATGGCAACAGGCTTCCAACGTCATCTCGTCCCTCAGGGCCCAGAAGGACGCTGCCGAGATCGAGGCTCTCGCTCGAGCTGGTGCTGGTGTCGATCGGATAGCGGCAGAGCTGCAGACTGGAGAAATCCCTTTGATCGGACGATCAGAGCTGGCGATCGCCGCGGACATCGAGGCCAGAATCCTGGCGAACGGGCACAGAAAGGTGAACTTCTGCATCGTGGCGTCTGGACCCAACTCGTCAAGCCCCCACCACCACACCGGTGATCGTGTGGTGCAGTCTGGTGAGCCCATTCTGTTCGATTTCGGCGGCACCACCGCCGAGGTGGACGATGCGCCCGGCTACTGCAGCGATACCTCTCGCATGATTTTCACCGGCGAACCACCGGTTGAGTTTGCCGAAGCCTATTCGGCTCTCCAAGCAGCTCAGGAGGCCGGCGTGCGGGCGGCAACGGTGGGGACAGCCGCGGAGCTGGTGGATAGCGCAGCCCGGACCGTGCTCACCGAGGCGGGCTTGGGGCAATATTTCACTCATCGACTCGGCCACGGAATCGGAGTGGAGGCCCACGAGGATCCCTACCTTGTGGGCGGCAACGATCGCCCGCTCGCGGCCGGCAATGCGTTCAGTGTGGAACCGGGTTTCTACATCGCCGGCAAATGGGGGGCTCGGATCGAGGACATCGTCGTTGCCACGGACGAGGGACCTCGCCGGTTGAACAACTCAAGCCACGAGTTGGCGATCGTTGAAGCTTGACGGACCGTTCCCGGCGGTCCAACCTGTAGACGTATTAGCCAGGCTCAGTTTCGCTCAGCAGTGCACCCCAGGCGATGTCCAATTCGCCGGCGGCGAGCACTGGCCGGTCCGGTAATGCTTCGGCCGCAGCATTCAGGCGACCGATGACCTCTGAATTCTGGCCGTCAGCGGGAAGTTGAGTCAGCGACTCAACCGCGGCGGCGATGTCCTGCTCGGCCAGACCGTAGTTGGCCTGGTAGAGAAAGAGGCGGGCGCGCCCGAGGTACTGGGCCGCGACCATCGTGACCGACTGCTCCACAGCGAACCGATCGGTCTGAGTCAGGCTCGCCTCGACGGCTGCTAGTTGGTCACTCAGCGAAACAAGGCTGGTGGTGAGGCCTTGGACGGTGCGCCCTGTTTGGACATCCTGGGCCGCCAAGGACTCTGAGGAGCCCTGAAGATCTGCAATGGCATCACCCAGTGCGACGGTTGCATTCTCTTCAGCAGCGAGGCGGTTTTCCAGTTCTTCGATCCGGGACAGACTTGCCGTCAGTCGCTCTTGAAGAGCGCTCACGTCGCTTGCCGTTGTCTCGACCGGCTGGATGTAGCGTTCCCGGACGATCGGCCAGCCGACATACGCGCCGACGCCGATACCGCCCACCACCGCAAATGCAGCAAGCAACCTGGCGAGTCGGCTAAGTGGGCCAAGGCTCGTGTTGCGGAGGATTGGAGCAGAGGGACCGGGCGGGACAAGTTCCTTGTCTGCCTCCGGTTCGGGCTGGAGTGGACCGGCGGAATCCGGCTCGACATCGCCAATTGATTCGGAGTCGGAGGGCACCGATTCGAGAACGGGGGCTCGTTTGGTAGGCACGATGTGATCTCACTCTGGTAATGAAGGGCGCACCTTTGTGATCGGGGTCTCTGCGGCAATCCTTAGCGGAAATCTTCAGCCCGGTTCGATGGCAAGGATCGCTCGTGCTACGAGGTCCATGCAGAACGCCGTGAGGATCGCCAGGTAGAGCAGCCCGGTGGCCGCCATGACGGCGCTGTATTGTTTCTCTCGTAACGCCGCCACGGTCACAAATACCAATGCAATGGTTGCGACAACGGATCCGGCCCAGAAGTACGCGAGAAGACCGTCGTACCCGTCCTGAATCGATCCGTCGAACGCGCTGATCATCCCCGTTGGGATGAGGAACAGTACGAACTCTGGCAGCCACAAGATCCCCAGCCATCTCACCAGTTGGTTCAGCGGGTCACGCGACATTCCT
Source organism: Acidimicrobiales bacterium (assembly GCA_013003535.1). Classification (GTDB taxonomy): domain Bacteria; phylum Actinomycetota; class Acidimicrobiia; order Acidimicrobiales; family SZUA-35; genus JABDIY01. Next base: position 38,616 of record JABDIY010000092.1, read on the forward strand.
GGTTGAACGAGATACCAGTGACCGAGCAGCATCGCGTCGGTTACCACACCCAGGAACAGTGCGCCAACAAACATCCGGGCGATTAACAACGGTGGCGAGTCGCCGGCATCGATCGCAGCCGCAATGAGGCCCGGGATCGCCAGAATCGCTGGAAGTAGGTCAAGCCGAGGATCGAATTCGGGACCATCAGCGGCCTTGGCCGTTGCGGTGCGGTCGATTCCGGTCATGGCCGCAACTCGCGCTGATCGGCCTTCGGCCAGCATGCGCTGCCCGCTCACCCCTGCCCCACGTCGAGTCCATGACTGAACGAGGCCGGCAGCGATCGCCACCGCCACCGCAGCGGTGCTTGCTTCCCGTACAGGGTTCACGCCAAAGAAGAAACCGACCGCCAGGGAGATCACACAAATCGCCAGGTAGGTGCCGCGTATGGACCAGCCGTAGCCAATCGACACCTCTCGGCGCCGGGTGGTAACCCAACAGAAAAACATCCCCCCGGCTGCCCATTGCAGTAAGAACGACGACGCCGCGAGATCGATCACGAGACGAGGCTACGCACGCCTACTCCCAAACGCTCGGAGCCGTAGACCTGTTCATAATCCGGATCTCCCCAGTGGTCTACAAACTGGGAACACCCGCATCCCCCTTGAACGGGCCAACGAGCTCGTCGGTTATCCAGCCGCCGTAGAACTGGCTCTTCTGCGGTCGCACAAGCTCACCGGCAACGCGGCACTCGACGCGGTCTGGGTAGAAGGAGACCCAGCCGGCGTAGCGTCTGAACAGCTGATATGGGCGCGGATAGCGCCATGCTACGACCATCCCGCCGGGCTCGGAGAGGTACTCTGCCTCCCCCTTCCACTCGCAGTGAGACCGCTGACCGGTGACGGCCAGCGCACCTTCGGCCAGGGACTCAGGTGGAAGGTAGAACGACGGCGGAAGCGACGTTTCCATCACCCGTACCGATTCTGCTGTCGAGGCGATCAGGCCGGTTCGGCCTCGCACTTCGATCAGCCGTGGATCGGGTTGGATTGCGGGCGGGCGGGGGTAGTCCCAAACCGACTCCTGCCCAGGACCGGGTTCAACGGCGAACGGGGGGCGAACCGTCCCCGTGTACGTCCATTGCTCACGGGCGGCTGCCAACCAGTCGGGAACCACTTCATCCGAACCCACGGTCCACCTTACCAACGATGACCAGTCCAGGCCGGACCGCGCGGCAGGCCTGCCGGTCCTAATGTAGAACGTCACCACAGGCGAAGCGAGAGATGTTGCGGTCGTGACAGCGAAGCTGAACAGTGCGGTTATTGGAGCGCCGAAGGCAAAGCATCAGCGGCGTTTGAGCTGCCTCCCGGAGGGACAGCAGAGCATCAGCGGCGTTTGAGCTGCCCCCAGAGGGAATCACAGCGAGCGACGTTGCGCAGTCCGAGCCGAAGACTACACGAGGCCTGTTGGAGTGCCGGAGGCAGAGCATCAGCGGCGTTTGAGCTGCCTCCCGGAGGGACAGCAGAGCATCAGCGGCGTTTGAGCTGCCCCCGGAGGGTATTACTGCCGACGGAGTTGCACGGTGGTGGTGCGGTGGTCCGGGCCTTTGGAGAGGATGAGATCGGCACGAGATCGAGTGGGCAGGATGTTGTCCACCAGGTTCTTCTCGTTGATGGAAGTCCAGATTGTCGTTGCGGTGGTAAGGGCTTCTTCGTCGTTGAGATCGCTGTATCGGTGAAAATAGCTCTCGGGGTTTTGAAAAGCGGTGTCTCGAAGGGTGAAGAATCGTTGGACGTACCAGTTTCGAATGTCTTCGAGCGAAGCGTCCACGTAAATGGAGAAGTCGAAGTAGTCCGAAACGAACACTGGGTTTTGTTCATCTATTTGACCGGTCTGAAGGACATTCAGACCTTCAACGATCACAATATCGGGTCGACGGATAACGATTTCTTCGCTGGTCCGATCGTAGGTGAGGTGGGAATAGACCGGTGCAGTGACTTCGGGTGCCCCGGACTTGATGGCGTCGAGGAAACGAATGAGATGCCGCCGATCATAGGACTCGGGGAATCCCTTTCGGTCCATCAATCCCCGAGCTTCCAGCACGGCGTTGGGCCACAAGAATCCATCGGTAGTGATGAGATCTACCGTTGGGTGGTCTGGCCAGCGGTCGAGGAGAGCTTGCAGCACGCGGGCTGTCGTGGATTTTCCCACCGCAACCGAACCGGCGATACCGATGACGAACGGGACCTTGTGGGGGAGTTCGCCCAAGAAGGTGGCGCTGGCTCGGTAGAGCTCTTGGGATCCGGCGACGTAGAGGTTGAGGAGTCGGCTCATCGGAAGAAAGATCTGTTCGACCTCTGCCATATCAAGCTCGACATTGATCCCTCTGAGTCGTTCGATATCTTCGAACGAAAGGGTCATCGGTGTGGCCGCCCGGAGGGCGCCCCACTCTCTGGCGGAAAAGCTGAGATGGAGGCTAGGCGGATCGGCGGCGTGACTCATGAGTTATCCTCATTCACGGCCCGAATCGTACGGGATGAACCGCTATCACCCAAGCCGAGGCTTGGTCGATAGAGAATGGTGATAGTTGTGACTTGCTGGAAGAGGACCAAACATGCCTGAGATTTGGCCCGGCGTCGGGTATCCGTTGGGTGCGGTATGGACAGGATCGGGCACGAACTTCGCGGTTTTTGCCGAAGGGGCTCACGGCGTTGAGCTCTGCCTTTTCGACGATGCGGGGAGAGAAACGAAACTGGCGTTGCCAGAAGTAACCGCTCACTGTTTCCACGGCTATGTGCCGGGAATTGGCCCTGGTCAGCGGTACGGCTTCCGCGCTCACGGCCCGTGGGATCCGGGGAGCGGGTTGCGCTTCAATCCTCAGAAGCTCATGCTCGACCCCTACGCCAGGGCGATCGAAGGAGCAGTGAAGTTCAATCGTTCAGTGTTCGATCACAAGGTCGGGAATATCGACGAAATGGATATTCACGACAGCGCGGATTCAGTCCCTCGATCCGTTGTGGTCAGCCCCTATTTCGACTGGGAAGACGATCGACCCCCGAGGACGCCGCGGCGCGACACCGTGCTTTATGAGGCTCACGTCAAGGGAATGACCATGCGTCATCCCAAAGTGCCGAAGGAATTACAAGGAACGTACGCCGGGATGGCGCATCCGGCCATCGTTGACCACTTGGTAAATCTCGGGGTGACCGCCTTGGAATTGATGCCTGTTCATCAGTTCTTCAGCGAGAGTTTTCTGGCCGACAAGAACCTGACGAACTACTGGGGGTACGCCACGATCGGCTATCTGGCTCCTCACAATGGATATTCGGCGTGGGGCCAAAGGGGCGAGCAGGTTCAAGAGTTCAAGAGTCTTGTGAAGACCATGCACGCGGCCGGGATCGAAGTGATTCTGGACGTTGTCTACAACCACACCTGCGAAGGGAACACCTGGGGGCCGGCGTACTGTTTCAAGGGTTTGTCCAACCACAGTTACTACCGCCTGTCACCCGACAACCCGCGCAACCACATCGATTTCACGGGTACTGGAAACACGCTCGACGTCGGTCACCCCAACGTGTTGCAGCTCATCATGGATTCTCTCCGTTATTGGGTCACCGACATGCGGGTGGATGGTTTTCGGTTCGACCTCGCCTCGGCGTTGGCTCGCGACCACGATCATGTCGACCGATTCTCGGCCTTTTTCGACATCGTCCACCAGGATCCGGTTCTGCGGACCGTGAAGCTGATTGCGGAACCGTGGGACGTTGGCGACGGCGGGTATCAAGTTGGTCGGTTCCCTCCGCTCTGGAGTGAGTGGAACGGGCAGTACCGGGATACTTTGCGGAGTTTCTGGAAAGGTGAACCGGATTCGCTTGGTAGCTTCGCCAGCCGCTTCACGGGAAGCTCGGACCTGTATGAGAGCGATGGCCGCCACCCGTCGGCTTCGATCAACTTCATCACCTCTCACGACGGCTTCACGATGAACGATCTGGTGGCGTACAACGAACGGCACAACGAGGCAAATGGCGAGAACAACGAGGACGGCGATCGTCACAATCGTTCGTGGAACTCCGGCGTAGAAGGCCCAACCGACGATGCTGGAATCATCGAGGTTAGACAGCGTCGCGTCCGGGCAATGCTCGCCACACTGTTCCTGAGCCAGGGGGTTCCGATGCTGTTGGGTGGAGACGAGATCGGGCGGACCCAGCGGGGCAACAACAACGCGTACTGTCAGGACAACGAGTTGACATGGCTGGATTGGGAGAATGCCGACACCGATCTGTTGGAGTTCACCCGAGCGGTGATCAAGCTGAGAACGGACCACCCCGTCTTCCGGCGGCGGCGCTTCTTCGATGGCAAGCCCACCGAGGACGGCCAGGAGCTGGCTGATTTAGCTTGGATGGAGCCCAGTGGGCGGCCGATGCGTCACCGAGATTGGGTGCAGCCGCTCAACCGCGCGATCATGGTGTTCCTCAACGGTGAGGGTTTGGTTACTGAAACCCAGCGTGGTGAACCAATAGTCGACGATTCCTTCCTCATCCTCATGAACGCCAACAGTGTGCCGGTGCGGTTCACCGTCCCCGCCGAGCTGACCGACCGCTTCTGGCGCATCGAGTTGGACACCGCTTCTCCCAAATCGCCCGATCGTCCCGTAGTGGGGAGCATTGAAGCTCAGGCGTGGTCGGTCATCATCTTGAAGGACCTTGCCCATGAACACACCTGAGACACACCCGCACGTTCTTTTTGCATCGGCGGAATTGGCGCCACTGGTCATGGTTGGGGGATTGGCGCTGGCCGCCAGCGGCCTCGTGAAGGAGCTGATCTCTCAGGAGGTCAATATCACGGTGGTCCTCCCGGATTATGGCGACGCCATTCTCAGCTCCAGTGGCTTCGAGGAGACCAGCAGCTGGGGCCTGGACGTACCGGACTGGTGCGGCCCCATGCGGGCGCGGCGCGGTTCGGCCCCGGAGTTCCCCGACATCATCCTGATCGACCGGCCAGGGATGGCCCGCCCTCATCCCTATGTGGATCCGCTCTCTGGCGAAGCGTGGCCCGACAACGCGGATCGATTCTTTGCCTTTAGCGCAGCCATCGCGGCGCTGTGCGCACCGCACGATTACGGAGGGATCGCTCCCGACGTACTCCACCTCAACGATTGGCACACGGCAGCCACGGTGGGGTTCTCGGCTTCGTTGCCTCCCACCGTTCTCACTATCCACACCCTGGGATATCAGGGGGTCTGTGATGCCTGGTGGATGGGTCGTATCCCGCATCAAAGCTGGATGTTCTCGTGGTATGACGTCGCCAACCCGCTCGCTGCGGCGATCCGGTCGGTGGAACGGATCGTTGCGGTCAGCCCGAACTATGCGGCGGAGATCCTCACCCCTGAGGCCGGCATGGGAATGGATTACGAGTTACGGCAGAGAGGCGACGCGCTCGTCGGGATTCGAAACGGAATCGATGCAACCGTTTGGAACCCTCAGACCGATCCGATGATTCCTCGGAAGTACAAATTCAAGAGTCGCGTACGAGGCAAGGGGGAGGCTCGGGCCAAGATGCTGGAGCGGGTTGGGTGGACCGAGACGGGCGCCGCCGTGATCGGTGTGGTAAGTCGACTGGTGGACCAAAAGGGGATCGACACGCTCATGGGCGTCGTCCCATACCTGGCTTCCATGAACGCCCGAATGGTGTTGCTCGGTTCTGGGTTACCTCACCTGACCGAGTTGGTCCGCGGCCTGGCTGCGGACCATCCCGAGGTTCTTGCGGCCGAACTCGACGCATTTGATGAACCGTTTGCTCACCTCATTTTCGCCGGCTCTGACCTGTTCTGTATGCCCAGCCGCTTCGAGCCGTGTGGTCTCGCCCAGATGCAGGCCATGGCCTATGGCACCCCAACTGTGGCAACCGCGGTCGGCGGGCTCGTTGACACGATCGTGGATGCCGACAGAGATTTGGCCGGAGGCACGGGGTTTCTCACTATCACCAACGACCTCCCGGGCCTCGTGGACGCGCTGCACCGGGCGGTCAGAGCATGGACATCGGATCAACACTTCATCGGGATTGTGGAACGGGGGATGAGCGCGGACTGGTCCTGGACCGGCCCAGCCACTCAGCATGTCGAGATCTACCAGGAGCTCAGTCGCTGACGAACTGAACATATTCGAGTAGCAGCCGACAGGTTTGAGGTGGCAAACCGCACCGAACTGGGTAAGGATGATTGCGTGATCGATAATGCTGCTCTTTTGGAACTTGGTTCTCGTCCACAGGTTCTCTCCATCGTTTTGGCCGGCGGCGAGGGAAAGCGATTGATGCCGTTGACCGCGGATCGAGCAAAACCGGCGGTGCCGTTCGGTGGCCCGTATCGGCTCATCGACTTCGCTTTGTCGAACTTGGTGAACGGCGGCTACCGCAAGATCGTGGTGCTCACCCAATACAAGAGCCACTCACTCGATGTGCACATCAGCCGTACTTGGCGATTGTCCACACTGCTCGGTAGCTACGTGAGTTCGGTGCCAGCGCAGATGCGGCGCGGGCCGGAGTGGTTCCAGGGTTCCGCCGATGCACTGTTCCAGAACATGAACATCATCGACGATGAGCGTCCGCAGTACATTTTCGTCTTCGGTGCTGACCATATATACCGCATGGATCCGCGCCAAATGTTGGACCAACATATTCGCTCCGGTGCCGGGGTTACCGTCGCTGGATTACGGGTCGACCGGTCCGAGGCCAGCGCCTTTGGTGTCATCGACCGCGAAGAATCCGGCACCCAGATCAAACAGTTTCTTGAAAAGCCCGAGGATCCTCCTGGCCTTGCCGATGATCCCAACCGAGTACTGGCATCCATGGGGAACTATGTGTTCAACACCGAGGTTCTGGTGGAGGCATTGAACGCCGACTATCAAGATTCCACGTCTCGCCGAGACATGGGCGGCGACATCATTCCCCGTCTCGTTGGTGAAGGAGCGGCCCATGTGTATGACTACACCACCAACATCGTGCCGGGCGACGAGGAAGACCAGCGCGGGTACTGGCGAGACGTCGGCACCCTCGACGCCTTCTTCGACGCCCACATGGATCTCGTCCAGCCTCTACCGGCCTTCAGCCTCTACAACCAGCAATGGCCAATCTTCACCATGGCGCGCTCGTTGCCGCCGGCCAAATTGGTTCGAGACGGTGTGCGTTCGCCGGACGTCTACAACACCACTGTTTCCAATGGCGCCATCCTCAGTGGCTGCACCGTGTACGAGTCGGTGATCGCCCCCAACGTCCGCGTTGCTCGTGATGCCACGCTCGAAGGGACTGTCCTTTTCGATGATGTACATGTGGGCGCGGGTGCGCAGATCAAGAATGCCATCATCGACAAGGGCGTCAACATCCCAGACGGAACGAGAATCGGTTTCGATCTGGAGGAGGACGCAGCACGATTCACCGTGTCTGACGGTGGGATCGTGGCTGTTCCCAAGCGTTATAAGTTCTGACGGGCATCGCCTCAGCTGGGTCGGAGTATGAGCTCCACCGCTACGGTCATCGTGGTTCCGCTCATGTCGAAAAGCGGCGGATCGATGGTCAGGGGGAACGACAGATGCAGGCCGGCGGTTGTCTGGAACAGCGAGCCGACGGACCGTATCGGTCGTTGCACGCCGTTCATTTCGATGCTCCCTTCCAACACCATGCCCGCGGGGACGGTGGGTCCAGATGTGTCCCCAACCACGCTCGGCCGGGTGAGTACATAACGAATTGTCGAGTCGTCGCCGGCGGTCACGACGGCCGTCAAGTCGGTGAGGGCATCGGCGCTGAACCCCGCCCTGGTTGATCCGTCGACGGTTTCCCAGGTTCCGTCCAGCGAGGCCGGCATCGAGAAGGGCACGCTGCTCGTGGCGGGCGTCGGGGCAGTGGACGGTGGAGGTTCCGGGGCGGATGTGGGGGGCAATGTTGCGGCGGTCGGGGACAGGGCGGCGGAGGTTTCACGATCGGGCACGAAAAGAACCGCTCCCAATGCGCATGCGAGTGCGAAACCGAGAACCGCGAGTCCAATAGAGAACCGATCAGCTCGAAACGTCTGGCTCGGGGACGCCGTCACGGTGCTCGGACGAGTCATTCTCTCGTCTCTCACGGGCTCAACACTACAAGCCTTCGGTTGCTAGCTTCGGTCACATGACTTCAATAGGTTTCATTGGACTAGGCGTCATGGGCTTTCCCATGGCAGGGCATCTTCAGCAGGCGGGGCACGACGTCACCGTCTACAACCGGACGACTGCCAAGGCTCAGAGCTGGGTGGAGCACTACGGCGGCTCGCTGGCAGAGAGTCCCAAGGCGGCCAGCGCAGGCGCGGAGATTGTGATGACGATCGTCGGGAACGACGATGACGTCAGGGCCGTCGTGTTCGGCGAGGAGGGTGTGCTCGAGGGAATCCGTGAGGGGGCCGTCCTGGTTGACCACACAACCGCTTCTGCCGACCTCGCTAGGGTGCTTCACGCAACCTGTCAGTCCCGAGGTGTTGGTTTCGTGGACGCACCGGTCTCGGGTGGTGAAGCCGGTGCCCAGAAAGGAAAGCTGACCGTGATGTGCGGTGGCGAGCAGAACGACTTCGACGCCGTGGCAGGGGCGATCGAGGAGTTTGCTGTTGCGGTAACTCGGATCGGTGGGTCTGGTTCGGGACAACTCTGCAAAATGGTCAATCAGCTAGCCATTGCCGGAATATTGCAAGGTCTGAGTGAGGGAATTGCTTTCGGTGTGAAAGCGGGGCTGGACATGGACGTGGTGCTGGACGTCATTTCCCAAGGTGCTGCCGGTTCGTGGCAGATGGAGAATCGGGGCCGAACCATGGTGGCCGATGAGTTTGACTTTGGCTTCGCGGTTGATTGGATGCGGAAGGATCTCCGGATCGCCATCGATCAAGCGCACGCGGTCGGCGCCTCCGTTCCGGTCGGGGCGCTTGTCGACCAGCTGTACGCCCAGATCCAAGCGCGGGGTGGCAATCGTTGGGATACGAGCAGCCTTATTCGGCTGCTCCGGTAGGTCATATGGACGAGAGAGTCGTGCCCCGGGGCCATCGACGGGTCGTGAGCTTCGAGTCCAGTCTGGCTCCCGGAGCTCACTCTCGGCGTTGATTATGTCACTTCTGTGATAGATCATTGGACCTATTGCAACCCCTGGTAACACGCTGTTCACTGGTTGTTGCGGGTACCGGGAACTGATTCCTCTCGATTAAGCCACTGGCGGGCAGCGGCGATCGACTTTCAAGTTACGGATCATGTTCTCGATACTAAGGGCCCTCATCCAAGCGGATGGGGGTCCTTTATCTTTTGTTCTTACGATGGACCCGTGACAACGCCCGATCCCACCTATGCCCGCCGCGGCAACATCGCACCGTTCCATGTGATGCAGGTGATGGGTGCCGCCCGCCGCCGCGAAGAGGCTGGCCATGAGATCCTCCATTTGGAGGTTGGTCAACCTTCAACGTCAGCGCCGGCGGCCGTCATCGCCGCGGCTCACGCCGCCCTTGAGAATGATCGCCTCGGATATACCGGCGCCCTCGGATTACCCGAACTGCGTGACCGAATCAGCCGGTGGTACCGGGATCGGTACGGACTTCTCATACCGGCCGATCGGATCGCGGTGACGACGGGGGCCTCAGGTAGCTGCGTTCTGAGCTTCTTGGCTCTCTGGGATCCCGGCGCGAACGTTGGCGTAATCGAGCCGGGGTATCCGTGCTACCGAAACGACTTGGAAGCTTTCGGCATCAATGTCGTGAGGATCCCTGTCGACGCCGCAACCGGGTTTCGCCCCACGACAGCTGATCTCGACGCCGCCGGCCCACTGGACGGGCTCGTTCTCGCTTCGCCCAACAACCCGACGGGAACCGTGCTTTCTCAACAGCATCTCGCGCCGCTGCTGAAGTGGTGTGCTGCTGGCGGCACGCAAGTCATTGTCGATGAGATCTACCACGGCCTGGTGTTCGATCAGCCGGCACCATCGGCCTTGGAGTTCGATCAAGAAGTCCTGGTGTTCAACAGCTTCAGCAAGTACTTCTCCATGACCGGGTGGCGCTTGGGCTGGGTGGTGGCGCCGGAGGCGCTCGTGCCCGCCATAGAAAGGCTTGCCCAGAATCTCACGATCGCCCCGCCGACTCTCAGCCAGTTGGCAGGTCTGGCTGCGTTCGACTCTCTAGAGGAGTGCGAGGCCAATGTTGGCCGCTACCGGCGAAACAGGGACAGTCTGCTCGGGGCTCTTCGCCAATCGGGATTCAGCGACATCGCGCCGGCTGACGGAGCGTTCTATGTTTGGGTAGACATTTCCCACACGGGGAAGACCGCCTCGGCCCTGTGCAAGGAATGGTTGGAGACGTTGAACCTCGCCGTTACGCCTGGTATTGACTTCGACCGAGAGCGCGGCGAATCGTTCGTGCGTCTTTCCATTGCTGGTAGCGAGCATGACATTGTGGAAGCAGGCGAGCGCATCAAAGCGTGGGCCGCAAAGGACACGGCGGCGGCAGGATCCAATGAAGCACGCTGAATGGCAACCCCAACCGCATCAAGGGCGTCAGCCTCGTCACCGGCGCGCCGGGCCCGGTTGGCGCACGATGCTCTGGCGGGGCGTCAGGAAACGTTGCCCGGCGTGCGGGCAGAATCGCCTCTTCCATCGCTGGTTCACAATCAGCGAACGATGTCCCCGGTGCGGCTTGAAGTTCGAACGAATCGAAGGCCACTGGATTGGGGCCATCGGCATGAACACCATCATCACCTTCGGCTTCTTGCTCATCGCCCTCGCCATCACCATGATCATCGTCGTGGGCACCGACGTACCGAGATGGCGAATAGCCGCAGGAGGCGTGATGCTCGCGCTCATCATCCCGCCGTTGATCGACCCCTTCACACGAACGTTGTGGACTGCGATCGACGTTGGAATGCGACCGCTGGAGGCTCATGAGGTGGACTGGACAATCGTGGCCCCCGGTGTCCTCGGGAATAGTTCGGCGCCTCCAGACCTTCCATCTCGGCAGAATCAAAGCCGCAACGCTCCCCCTGAGTTTGAGCGCCAGGACCCCCCAACACGCGAGGACTCATGACCGATCTCACCCATCCCACCCCATCGGCGAACCATTTCGATCTCATTATTGTGGGGAGCGGCTCGGGTAACAGCATTCCTGAGGTCTTGGCGCCTTGGAGAATCGCCATGGTCGAACGGGGAATTTTTGGTGGAACGTGCTTGAACGTCGGCTGTATCCCGTCGAAGATGTTCGTGCTTCCGGCTGATCGGGCATTGAAGGCCGCAGAATCCAAATTGGAAATTACAACATCATTTTCTGGTGTCGATTGGCCCGCTCTGCGGGATCGAATCTTCGGTCGAATCGACTCGATTAGTGCTGGCGGCGAGGAATATCGTGCCAGCGGCACTGAGGGGCTGACGCTCTATCGAGGAACCGCCCGGTTCACCGCAGACCGGTCCTTCACGGTCGCCATGAACGACGGGTCGCCCGATGCCATCATCAGCGGCGATCGCGTTCTGCTGGCGGCCGGTTCCCGTCCCCTTCTTCCCGAGATCGAGGGTATGGCCTCGGTCGGTGTGCATACGAGCGACACGATCATGCGGTTGGATTCATTGCCGAAGCGCCTCGCAATTCTCGGAGCCGGCTATATCGCGGCCGAGATGGGGCATGTCTTCTCCAGCTTCGGGTCACGGGTGATCATGTATGCCCGTTCCGGACAGATCTTGCGCTCCCAAGACCGCGACATTGCTACCCGCTTCACCGAGCAGTTTGCTCAGCGCATCGATTTGAAACTCAACAACGTTCCGATCCGGATGGAGCGCACCCCACTGGGAATCGAGATCACCGGGTCCGATGGTGAAATTTCCGTGGTCGATGAAGTACTCGTGGCGATCGGGCGGATTCCGAACAGTGATCTTTTGGATCCCGGTCAAGGTGGCATAGCCCTCACAGCCGATGGACGTGTGGAAGTCAATGAGTACCAGGAAACATCTGCTCCCGGGGTCTGGGCCTTCGGCGACATCTCCAATCCTTTTCAGCTGAAGCATGTGGCCAATGCTGAAGCGAAAGTGGCTTTCGCCAACCTTGTGGCAAGTCGTTCGTCTGGGGACCAGAAGCGACAGATGTCGTATGCGGCTATTCCGGCTGCGGTCTTCTCCAATCCCCAGGTTGCATCCGTCGGTGCAACTGAACAAGAACTCATCGACAGGGGCGTGCAATATTTTGTTGGTCGTCGCGATTATGGCGGCACTGCCTACGGCTGGGCCCTCGACGATCATGCGTCTTTTGCCAAAGTCTTGTTGGCCCCGACCGGCGAAATCCTCGGCGCCCATGTCATCGGCCCGCAGGCCGCTTCACTGATTCAGCCGCTCATTCAAGCGATGACGCTCGGCCAGACCGCGCACCAGATTGCCCGCGAGGTCATGTACATCCATCCGGCCTTGACCGAAGTGGTGGAAAATGCACTTTTGGAGGGGCTCAACGCCATCGAGGTCGGGTAGCGGACGATTCAGGCGTCCTCAGCTGGAGTCGGCTCTGTCTCAAGCTTGGATCGACCGATACCGACACTCCTGGTGTGGTAATTCCGTCTTGGGCCCCTCCGCCAACTCCCGAAGCGCCCGAGTCGACGGTTCCGGGCCAATCGTTCCCCGGCTCCACCCGCAGGACCGCAATCGGCGCCGCTGTGGCGATGGGTGCGTTGGTAGCCGCAACGGCGTTCTACTTCCTCGTCGTCTACCCCGCGGAGCCCTCGCCGCCCGAAACCGCCGTCGATCTCCTGCTCTCCGACCTTGCGGACCAACGGTGGAATGCGGCCTCCGAGCGATTTGGGACGCAGTGTTCCGATGTCAGCCCGGAGGTGCTGAGGCTGCAATTCGAACCTGTCATGAAGAACTACGAGAACCATCAAATACTCCCCGTGAGCAATCTTGACCCCGGGGACGACGGATTTGTTCGGGTCTTGGGGTCCATGAAGACAACGGTTGGCGACACCAACTCGGTTCGGGCTGACGTTGCTCCGAGTGTCGATGCAGAAGGGAACGTTCAATGGAGCGTGTGCGGGATGCAGATCTATGGTCCCTGAGAAGGGCATTCGTTGGCGGGGATCTGTAGTCCGAACCGCCTATATGAGGGGGCGAGTCTGCACTGTCGCCCAAGGAATGAGGTTGGCCATCATGGTCGTTGGTGTCGGCACGCTGTGATCGACAGATCGGATGGGACTGAGATGGCTGATGATGCGGAATGGTTGACGGCGTTGCTCCGGTGCATGCCCGGTGCCGCAATGATTCTCGAAGGCCAAGAGATCAAAGCTGTCAACAACGACCTTCCGCAGCTGTTCGGGATTCCTCGACTTCGGATAACTGGCTCTCCTCTGGTTGATTTGATTCTTCCCGAACAACAAGACGGCCTGAGGACCTGTATCGACGCCCTCGAAGGGTCGGCTCTTTATTCCGTGCGTCTGGCCAGCAGCTTCATGCCTCTATCGTTCACGATGCGGCGAATCAGTGACCGATTGGTTGTGGTCTCCGCCCGCTCCACCGAGACCGAACATCAGTTGTCAGCCGCAGCTCGTGGGGCGCTAACCCATGACGCTGTCACCGGGCTGGCGAATCGCTACGTCGTTTTGGAGGAACTCCATCGGCGCCTGCACCGGGGATCGGTGCAACCGATGGCGATCATCGCCGTTTGGGTTGACGATCTCGGGGCTGTCGTAGAAAGCAGCGGACATCGCGCCGCTGAACATGTGTGTCGCCAGGTGGCGGAGCGACTGTCTACTCGGCTCCGTGGCAGCGACATGCTTGGCCGGATCGATGACCATGCCTTCTTGGCTGTGCTCGTGAGCGACTCAGATCTGGATGAACTCACCGCCGTAGCCGATCGACTTCGGGACGAGGTGTCGTTCCCGGTGGAATTCAACAGCACTCTCGTCAGCTTCACCGCTTCCGTGTTGGTGGCCTCGATCGGAACGAAGCCACCATCGGTCGAGCGCATCGTGGCCCGACTCGAGGCTGCTGGTCAAAAAGCTGCAGCGACCGGCGGGAACTGCACAGACATTTTGAAGTTGTGAGATTCCCGAACGGAGATCACTGTCACTCACAATTCGTGATCCGGTCTGCTTCACCTTCGCACTGATCACGGCCAGAGCCACCATCTAGGCGATCAGTCGTTGAGCTGGCGATCAATAGATCGGCCCCTGCGAGGCCACAAACCGTGTTGCTGATTCGGTCCTCCGGAGCGCGGAGATCGTCGTCATCCTGGGTTCCCACGATCGTGCAACCCACTGGGCCTTCGACCACGTCAAACACGTGAAAGGCGCCGGCAGGATAGGGAGCGGTGGCGTCTGGTGCGCCAACGACCAGGCGGTCATGGACCAACACCACCGATGTTCCAAATCTCGGCGAACCGCTCCCGGGATTGCCCCCGGGAACAGGAATGGCCTGGGAGAAGCGGTAGCTGCCAGTATCAGATGATAATTCGAGAAGATAGACGAAGTCGTTATCGGGATCGCCGACCGCCACATGGTTCCCCCATATCGAGATTGACGAGCCCTCGACCGGGAGTTCTTCTACGGTGCCGAACGGACGCCCCGGTGCGGTTGACAACACTGTCCATGGCCCGGAGTCCCGGACGAAGAAGCTGCTTCTCTGCACCACGACGCGCTCGCCGTCGACAACCACCGGCCCGCCTCCGATCCGAACAAAGCGCTGGGTGGGGATCCACCCGTTAGTACCTATTCGAAAGATCGCAACCTCTCCCGAACCGGCCAAGCGGTTTACACCACTCGCGGCGATGACCGCTCCCGAAGACGAAACCGCCACGTTGGTCTGTAAGAGGGCGGCGCTCCGGCGTTGTTCACCCGCCGATCCAATTTCCAGCTGTTGGGCCCATCTCAGTCGGCCGTCGAAGGTGACCGTGAAGATGTCCACCCGGTCGGATCGTTGCGTGGTTTCGCTCACGACTGCGATCGCATTTCCGCCCAGCGCGATGGCAGTTCCGAAACGCTGGATCGACGGTGCAACGGCTGCGGGGAGAACTGCCGCGCTGGCCTCGGTGAAGCCCTCACCGTCAGCCTCGGGAAGGGTCAGGAGCCGAAGGACCGGGGTAGAAGGGTCCTCCACTAGTCCCTGTTCGACCGCAGACTCACCAGCGACATCGATGACTGCCAGCCGGCGTCCCTGTGCCGCGGTTGGGCCTGAGACGACTTGTTGGGCCCGAACGTCGAGCGTTTCGATGTCGATGTAGGTGACCGCGCTGGAACCAAGATCGGCATTGCTGACCACGATTACTCCGTTGTCGACGCGCAGCAGATTCGTGCCGGTGCCCGAGAGCCGAGCCTGGTCTGATCTCGCTGTCTCGCTACTGCTCAGTGTGGCGACGGGCGCGGCCGCCGCTGCTGAAGCAGAAGCGACCACCGCTACCGCCAAGACTGCGGCAAGGGCTCGACCGTGCGGTCCTCGCCTACAAAATGCCGTCGAGAAGCTCATCGATGATCGCCGCCACGCCATGCTCTCCATGATGAGGAGCGCAATGGCTGGCGGCATTCTTCAGCTTGGGGCTGGCGTTTTCCATTGCGTAGCCGCGTCCCGCCCACTGGACCATGTCGAGGTCATTCACCTGGTCCCCGAATGCGGCAACTCCACTGGCGGCGATACCCAGCTGCTCACAGAGCGAAGCGAGCTCCTGGCCCTTGGTGGCAATGGCATGAGTAATTTCGACGAAGTCGGTTCCCGACGTCGACACCGACATTTGTCCGCCTGCGTGCGGGGTCACAGCATCGAGCCACTCGTCGTGGGTCAACGCCGGATGGGTTACAAGCAGCTTGACGAGATTCTCCCCTACCGGGAAGGGAACGATTCGGCCTTCCTGGGGCTCGGGTCGGGGGATCAGTGCGTTGCGGTGCCGGTCATAGAGTTCGTCCCAACCCATGTGCTCTGTGGTCTCCCAGGCCACGCCGATCTCACCGAATTCGGTCCGGAGCCGATCGATGAATACCTCTACATCCACCGCATCGATCATGTGGTGATGGACCACGGAATCGGCAACGAGGTCATACCTGGTGGCACCGTTGGAGCAGATGGCCCACGAGACAACTCCCGCAGGGCGAAGGAGTTCTAAAGCGGAATGCTGGCTCCGGCCGGTGGCAGCCACGATCACCACTCCAGCATCATGGGCTCGTTGCAGTGCCGCGATCGTGAGTGGTGACAGTGTGGCGTTGGGGCCGAGGAGTGTTCCGTCCAGATCCGATGCGATCAATTGAAGCTTCACTGAAGCAGAGGGTAGGCCAGGAGATGAACGGATTCTGGTCAAAGGATCGGCAGCCGCTCAGCGGCTGCCGATCCCTCACTCTCGGCCCCAGGATGCCGCCTGGAATGGGCCGTTTGGATGCGCTTCGCATCCGTTCTAGTTGTATCGGACCAGCTCATTCAACATGAAGCACTAAGCAGAGTTCTTCGGGTGGGTGCTCACTTCTCTCTCAGGTCATCCCCGAGCCGAAGTCCATACGCAACCGGACGAGGCGGACTCGATAGGCCAGAATGGTGGGGTGGCTGCGACGCACTATGAGACGCTAGGGGTGGAACCCGGCTGTGGGACAGAAGAGCTGCGCCGCGCGTACAGGACGCTAGTACGGGCACTGCATCCCGACGCCACTGGCGAAGAACGCCCGGATCATCGCCGACTGACCGATCTGAACAGGGCTTGGCGCGTGCTGAGCGATGTTTCGCAGCGGGCCAGGTACGACGAGAGTTTGGTTACGGCTGCAACTACCAGACGTCCGCACCTGGTCGTGGTTTCGCCACCGCCGGCACCTCAAACGACGCACTACCGGCGAGAGGAGTGGGTGCAGGGTGTCCGAGCCCAAATTGTGCGGTTGTCCAGTCAGTCCGGGAAGAGCGCTACGCAAACGCTGTTATTGCGTAACCCCCGCGGCGGTCGGGATGCCTATGCGTCGATCGTTGCCATAATCGTTGATCTCATCGCGATGGACACCGAAGCACGGGTGCGGGCGGCTCGTGCCGCAGGTGCCGCACCCCTTGATCTCGGTGTAGCGGCCACGCTCATAGGGATTCGCTCCGCAGCAGATGAGATCCGGCGTCTTGCCAGCGAAGGCGTTTCGCTCGAATACATGATGGCGGCCGAACTGCTCGATCGGATGTGGGATGTCCTGGCGCATGAACTGCCGGTTTCGCTCGCCGCTGCTTTAGGTGGTAACCCCAACGTCGCCAGAAAGGTGCACGAGCAAGCATCTTGACCTCTACGCGAATTCGGTCGATCCGTGCGTGGAGTGTCCAGTAACGCCCGCCGACCGCTCAGCTGGGCGGTCACATGTGATAGAGGAGCGCAGGGGCGAAGTCTTGGTTGTTACGCTGAGCGGGTGAGTGCGGACGGCGAACTGGAGGCCGAGCGTCTCTATCTGGCGGCGGTGGGCCGGGTCCACATGGAACACCTCGAGCGGGCACGCGCCGCGGCAGAGATGCTGGGAACCGAAGCTGCCGAGGCTACGGCGGAAGGAATTCGTGACATTGTCGACGAAGATGCTGAAGCCGATACCGCGGTCCGGGCTGCCGAGGTTCGGAATGCGGCGATTCGGGCGATGCATGCTGCCAATCGCGTCAGGGAGTTGGAGGGGAAGGGTACGGCGCTGGCATTTGGACGATTCACTACTGACGCCGCCAACGGATCAACAAAGTCCTACGTTGGACGGCTGTCGGTCTTTGACGGAGATGAAACGCTGCTGATCGACTGGCGAGCGCCGGCTGCGGTTCCCTTCTACCGAGCTACTCCGCTGGATCGCCACGGTGTTCGCACGCGCCGCCAGTTTCACTACGACAACCACCTCACCCAGGATCGGCGGAGTCGCGCCAGCGGCCAGACGGGGAGTTCTGGAGAGCTGGTGGGGTATTCAGATGACGTTCTGGAAATCGATGCGCTCGATGATCCGGCCCAAACTCTCAATCTGCGCGGCGAGGCCGCGGTGCTGGCTGCTGTATCGAGCCCTACCACAGGCCAGATGAAACCTGTGGTGGCGATGATCCAGAGTGAGCAGGACGCCGTCATCCGGGCCCCTTCAAACGTACCGCTGATCGTCCAGGGAGGGCCGGGTACCGGGAAGACCGTGGTGGCACTCCACCGAGCAGCGTACCTCCTGTATGATCAGCGAGAGGAGCTGTCCGATCGCGGCATCCTTATCGTGGGACCCACTCGGCGGTTTCTTCGCTATGTCAGCAACGTGCTGCCGAGCCTCGGCGAGACGGGTGTGGTCAGCGCAACACCGGCCGAACTATTTCCCGCCCGTCGCGGCGGCGTGGAGGTAGACGAAACCGCGCGATTGAAAGGGCAACCAGAAATGGTCGGCCTGCTCGCTCGAGCCGTTGCCGATCGGTGTCGCAGGCCGAAAGAGCCGCTCCGGCTCTATTACGGATCTCGCCGAGTGGTGCTTCGCTTGGAAACCTGTGTGGAAATATTCGAACGAGCGCAGCGTGGGTCAACCCACAACGACGGCGCTGAGATCTTCCGCTCGGGCATTGTGGATGCGCTGGTCGATGCCGTTTACGATCCGGCGTTTTTCAGTCTCGAAGATGCCACGTCAACCTTTGTGGAGAGCCGGGAGGTTCGTAGCTATCTCCTGGCCCACTGGCCCACCCTCACCCCGGAACAATGCCTCAATGACCTGTTTGGTTCGCCTGCCTTGTTGGAGTCCGCTCGGCGGGAGGCCGGGCTGTCTCGGGCTCAGGCGAAACGACTGGCCGCTCCCCGGGTCCGCGAGCGACGCCTTGTCCGCCGCGCATGGGCCGACTCGGACATACCGCTTCTCGACGAGCTTCACCATCGCCTGGGACTTCGGGCCAGGGAATTGACCGAGAGCGTGCGGACCACCGAACGTGATGTTGAGGATGAGTTCGAACTAGCTCAGGCGATGGATCGTGCGAACACGATGCGTGACGCCAACGATCAGGTTGTCTCAATCCAGCGAGTAGCAGGAACGCTGGATCTCGGAGCGGCCTCAGCCGAGCTGGAGATCGTTTCCCTCGGTGCAGAAGAGGAGGACGCCTTTGCGGATACAGCCGAGCCCGAAGCAGATCCGGGAACATTGGTCGATCGTTTCAAGGGTGACCGGGCCGCGATGGTGGGCGACGTCGATCCCAACGAGCTCGTCCCCGAGGTGGTCGACTACCTCTTCTCCGAGGGCGTCAGCGTTGTCGAACTCGCCATTGGGGATCGCAGTTTCCGCTTTGGACATGTCATCGTCGACGAGGCCCAGGATCTCTCTGCGATGCAGTGGCGGATGGTGATACGCCGTGCCGAACCGGGCTCCGTCACGGCCGTTGGCGATCTCGCGCAACGCACGATCGGTCCGGTTGAGAAATGGTCTGATCTGTTGCCGGCGATGGGGCCGGTCAACGAAATGGAGCTGTCCATAAATTATCGCTCACCAGCGGAGGTTCTGAGTCCAGCGGAGGCTGTTCTAGCGAAGTACGCCCCCCACTTGAAAATGCCTCGAGCGATTCGTCATAGCGGCCGGCCGTTCCGTGACATCGAGGTCAAATCTGTTCACCACGACCTCCCATCGCTGCTCTTGAGTTCATTGGGCGAGGACCGAGGTGAAGACCAGAACTTGCGGACGCTGGCATTGATTTGGCCTCCAGGAACCGGTGCAGCTGCTCGAAAGAAGGTGGAGAACGCAATAGATGCAACCGCCCTTGCCGAATCGGGATATGAGCTTCTCTCTGTGAGTTCGGCTGAGTGTCGGGGACTCGAGTTCGATGTGGTCGTCGTGATCGAGCCATCCCAGTTTGCTTCGGTACCGGGTGGGCTCGCCCACCTATTCGTGGCACTCACCAGGGCAACGCAGTGGTCAATCGCTGTGTCCACACGGTCTACGGGTGATCTGTTTGATCTCGGAGATCCTGATCCGGACTAGGAAATGCTGGAACCCTCTCGCCCTTGGCGTCGGTCACAGGCCGTAAGAGGGGTGCCGTCGACCGCTAGACTTTCGCTGATGCGAGGTCGATCCATCAGCTCAGAGGAGCCTGCTCCGTTCGATATCCGGGTGTTCGGCGATCCGGTGCTGCGGAGCCGGGCGGCCGACGTCGAAAACGTCGATGGCGCGCTGGTAGCGGTGGTCGACGACATGCTTGCCACCATGTATGCCGAACCGGGATTGGGGCTCGCTGCTCCGCAAGTGGGGATCAGTAAGAGGCTGTTCGTCTATGACCTGGGTGACGGCCCCAACGCCATCGTCAATCCGGTGATAGCAGAGTCCCGGGGCGAGTGGACCTATGAAGAAGGTTGTCTTTCGGTGCCGGGTCTGCACTGGGAGATCGTCCGCCCAAAGGAAGTTCACCTCACCGGGTTCGACCTCGACGGAAACGAAGTGTCCATCGAGGCGGACGAACTTGAAGCAAGACTGTTCCAGCATGAGCTGGATCACCTCGAAGGTCGACTTCTGATCGATCACCTCGAGGGCGACACTCGCAAGGCGGCGATGCGAACCGTCCGGGAGCAATTCCTCGGGTTGCTGTAATCGTGGAGACACAGCAACTGGTGTATCTCGGCACACCGGTGGAAGCTGTAGAACCCCTACGGGCACTTCATCGCGCGGGTTATGAAATTCCTTTGGTGATCACCCGAGCGGATGCGCGACGCGGTCGACGCGGGAAAGCATCTGCGTCGCCAGTGAAAGAGGCTGCGCTGGAGATGGGGCTCAAGGTGGAACACTCGCTTGAAAACGTGGCCACCTGTGGCGCCACCAGAGGAGTCGTGGTGGCCTTCGGTCAAATCATTCCGGCCTCGCTCCTGGCCCGGGTGCCAATGGTGAACCTTCACTTCTCGAAACTGCCGCGATGGCGCGGTGCCGCTCCGATAGAGCGGGCTATTCTGGCCGGCGACACCGAGACCGCCGTCGCCATCATGGAGATGGAGGCCGGGTTGGACACCGGTCCGGTCCATGCCATGGAACCAGTGGAGATTAGCCAAGATGCAACCGCTGATTCGCTCCGCGAGAAACTCGTAGAAGTAGGCACTCGGCTCCTCGTGGAGACCCTCAACACCGGCATGGTTGTACCGCCGGTGCCCCAGGAGGGGGAGCCGATCTACGCCGCAAAGATCACGTCGCTGGATCGCGCGCTTCGGTCCTACGAGGGAGTCGACATGACCCTCCGTCGAATCCGAATCGGTCGAGCATGGACAATTTTTCGAGGCGAACGATTCATCATCTGGCGGGCCGTACGGTCGGCGGCTACAACCGACCAGCCCCCCGGATCACTATTCCTCCATGATGGTGGTGTGGTGGTCAGCGTTGCCGACGGGGCGATCGAACTCCTTGAGGTGCAGCCAGCCGGCAAGAGTCGTATGGAGAGTCGGGCCTGGTGGAACGGTGTCCAACCCGAGGACGAGGTCCTCGTAGGTCTGCCGATCGATGAACGTGAGAACGATAGCCGTGCCTGAGCCCAAGCAGTATCAGGGCAAACCGGAGAACCAGGTAGTGGGCCGAGCGAAACCCAAAAAACCCAAGAAGCCCAAGACTGGGGGCAAATCTGCGGGAGCCTTGCGGCGAACCGCCGAAGGGCTGGATTCTCGTAGGGTCGCAATCAAAGCGTTGGAGCGGATCACCGGGGCCGGTTCCTTCGCCAACCTCGTATTGGGCCCGTTGCTTGACCGGAGCTCGCTGGAAGGGCGGGATCGAGCGCTCGTTACCGAAATGGTGTACGGGACCACTCGCATGCAGCGGGCCCTCGATCATCTGATTGATCAGTTCCTACTGGATGAAGTGGATCACCACACGCGTTCGGCTCTTCGTTTGGGCACCTACCAAATCCATTTCATGAATGTGCCTACGTTTGCGGCGGTAGACGCCACGGTCGGGGCCAGCAAAAAACGAGTTCGGGGATTGGTCAATGCCGTGCTCCGGAAGGTTGCCGACGCCCCCCATGACTGGCCCTCCGATGCGGTCCGACTCAGCTATCCGGACTGGATCGTGGATCGGCTGAGCGCCGACCTCGGGCGGACCGCCGCCCTGGAGGCTCTCGAGGCCATGAACGAAGCAGCCATCACCACCACCCGTGATGATGGGTATGTCCAGGATCCGGCCAGCCAGGAGGTGGTGGCACTGCTCGAGGCCCAACCCGGCGAGCTCATTCTGGACCTCTGCGCCGCCCCGGGCGGCAAAGCTACCGGGCTTGCCGCTTCTGGAGCGTTTGTCGTGGCGGGCGACCTGCATGCGAAGCGTGCCCGGCTGGTCCGACGGAACGCCACCAGTACTGGGTCGGTGGTAGCTGTTCTTGCCGCCGATGCTCGCTCATTTCCGGTACGGGAGGATTGCGCCGACGCAGTGCTTCTTGATGCCCCTTGCTCCGGGCTCGGGAGCCTGCGACGCCGAGCCGACGCCCGCTGGCGAATTGATCCGGATGCTCCGGTTCGCCTGGGTGCGATACAGCGGGAGCTGCTGCTCGCCGCGGCAGCACTGGTGAAACCCGGTGGGCGGTTGATGTACAGCGTCTGCACGCTCACAACTGCAGAGACAACCGATGTAATCAAAGCGTTGGACTGGCCCGCCTCCGCTCCGGTGGTTCGCTTGCCCAGTACCGACTCCGACGGCATGTGGAGCCAGATGTTTACCCGCCCTCAGGCAGGCCAGCGTGCCGTTTAGCGGTTGGTGGGGAACCCGAGATCAACCGAACTGGTGGCGGGATCAGGCCAGCGGGACGTCATCACCTTGGGGCGGGTGTAGAACCGCATCCCTTCGGGTCCGTACATCGTTGTGTCACCAAAGAAACTGTCGTTCCAGCCACCGAAACTGTGGTAACCAACGGGAACCGGAATCGGGACGTTGATCCCAACCATTCCTGCCTCCACTTCATCCTGGAACCGTCGGGCGGCCCCTCCGTCCCGGGTGAAGATCGCCGTGCCATTGCCCCAGCGGTTGGCCTCGATCAGTTGCATCGATTCGGCAAAGGTGTCAACCCTGACCACGCTGATCACCGGACCGAAAATCTCGTCGGTGTACACAGACATGTCAGTGGTGACGTTGTCGATCAGACTCACCCCGAGAAAAAAGCCGTCGCCGTCAAACGACTGCTCTCGGCCATCGACGACGACGTCGGCGCCCGCTGCTGCGCCCGCATCGATATAGCCGGCCACTCTGTCGCGGTGTTCGGCCGTGATGAGAGGGCCCATGTCCGAAGCGGCGTCGTCGCCAGGACCGATCACCAGTTGTTTGGTCCGATCTTTGATAGCGGCAACCAGGGGATCCGCGACGTTGCCAACGGCCACGATCACCGAGATCGCCATACAGCGTTCTCCGGCTGAGCCGTAGGCCGCCGAGACCGCAGCGTCGGCGGCTTGATCGATGTCAGCATCGGGCAGCACAACCATATGGTTCTTCGCCCCACCCAGGGCTTGCACTCGCTTACCGTTGGCGGCCGCAGTGGTGTAGATGTACTTCGCAATGGGAGTGGATCCCACGAAACTGATCGCTCGAACCAAGTTGTGCTCGAGAAGGGCATCTACCGCGGTCTTGTCGCCGTTGACCACGTTCAGCAGCCCATCGGGGAAACCCGCTTCGTGGAAGAGTTCTGCGATGAACATCGGGCACGACGGGTCCCGCTCGGACGGCTTGAGGACAAAGGCGTTGCCCGCCGCTACGGCGTTCGGGATGGTCCACAGTGGGATCATGGCCGGGAAGTTGAACGGCGTAATACCGGCAACGACACCGAGCGGCCGCCGGACCGTGTACACATCCACTCCGGTGGAGGCATTTTCCGAATAGCTCCCTTTCAAGGATTCGGCCATGCCGCAGGCGAATTCGATATTTTCGAGCCCGCGAGCGACCTCGCCGGCGGAGTCTGAGAGCACCTTTCCATGCTCGGCTGTCAGGCGTCTGGCTATTTCGCTGCTGTTCCGATCCACGATGTCTCGGAAGGTGTACATGAGCTTGGTTTTCTTGGCGATACTGACGGTTCGCCACTCCTCATAGGTTCGTTGGGCCACTTGAACGGCCTCATCCACCTCGGCGATGCTGGCTAGTGAGATCGTGGCCGTCTGCTGGCCGGTAGCCGGATTGAAGACCGGTTTCGACTCTCCAGAACTTCCGGCGCGGTGCTTGCCGGCAATGAGGTGACCGATGGTGTCCATAGCGGGGCTCCTGTGTTCCTAGGTGATCTTGCTGGCCGCGGCCTTGAGAGCGTCAGTGCCAATGGTCATTTCGTCTTCGGTGACGTTGAGCATAGGCGTGATCCGGAGAACGTTTCCGTAGAGCCCGCCTTTGCCGATCAGTAGTCCCTCGGCTTTGCATGCCTCCATGAAGGCCACCGATCGATCTGCTGAGGGTTGCAGCGTGTTAGGTTCGACCGTTTCGATCGCCTGCATCAGACCTCTGCCGCGGGCTTCAACGATCCAATCGTGCGTCTCGGCCAGCTCATCCATTACAGCACGCAACTGCTGGCCGCGACGCAATGCATTGCCCTGCAGATCCTGTTCAACCACTTCGTTGATCGTTGCCAATCCGGCTGCTGAGGAAAGCGGATTACCACCGAACGTGGAGAAGTGGGCAACGTTGATGGTTTCAAAAATCTCGGCTCGAGCCACAATACCGGCGAGGGTGATTCCGTTCCCAACTCCTTTGGCAAAGGTAAGCATGTCTGGAACGATGTCATGAGCTTGGTAGCCCCAGAAGTGTTCACCCGTCCGGCCCCAGCCGGTCTGCACCTCATCGGAGATGTAGAGAATTCCTCGATTGTCCAGCTCTTTCTTCATGGAGCCGAAGAACCCATCGGGTGGTGTGGCGAAACCGCCGACACCCTGGATCGGCTCGGCGATCAAACCGGCAACATCGCCGGCACCGGTCATGTCCAGCAGTTGGAGAAGGTCTTCGGTGCATGCCTTGGTGTAGGCATCGCCATCGAGGTCTCGGAACGGTGAGCGCAGGCGGTACGGACCCTGGACGAAGGTGACTTTGAGTCCGGAGTGGCTCGTGGCCCCCCACGAAGTATGAGACGTGATCGCCTGAGCGGTGAAGCTACGACCGTGATAGCTGTTCCGCATCGCCAACATCTGGTTGGATTTTCGATACGAGGTTGCCAGAAGGATGGCGGTGTCGTTCGCTTCGGTTCCTGATGGGGTCAGGAAGACTCTCGGGTTGGGAATTCCCGACAGCCCGGCGATGCGCTCAGCGAGTGCGATCATCGGCTCGCTCAGGTAAAGCGTTGACGTGTGGAGTACCTTGCCAGCTTGCTCTTGGATCGCGGCAGTTACCCGGGGGTGATTGTGACCGATCATCGTGGTCAACACACCGCCGAAAAAGTCGAGGTATTTGTTTCCTTCACCGTCGAAGACCCAACTGCCCTCGCCGCGGTCGATCTCTATGGGTTCGGCGTAGTACGGGCTCAGAAAGCCCGGAAGAACATTTCGATATCGTTCCAACAGCTTCGCGTTCATGGGCGGGGCTCCTCGCTCGTCACATCCTCGGACTCGAGGTGTCGCAAGAATATTCCGCTTCGTACCTTAGGTTCAAAATACGTGGATTTTGGGGGCATGACATCCCTGGCATCGGCCACGGCGAACAGGTTGGCCATGGTCACCGGAGTCATCAATGCCAACAAGTCTCCATCTTTGGTCACCTGGTCCAACAAGTTCTGCTCATCGCCCTGGGCGTTTTGATACTTGACGATGACGTCAGGACCGAGGTGAGGTCGGATCATCGTCTCGAACTGCCAGGTATCAAGGCGCTCGAGAGGCCGTTGCGCCGGAATGTGGGGAATTGTCAGCCATTGGTCCTGATAGTGGACCTGCACCGTGCCAACGCCATCACCGATCCGGCCTTCCTTCGCGCCGGGCAGCTGGCGGAGAGCCCAAAGAGCCAAGCTATCCACCTCTGAACAGACCCGATGAAAGGCCGTGTTCTTCAACTGATCAGTCGGGAAGATCGCGGCGAGTAGCCACGGCGAAGCTCCCGCTTGATGGCGAAGGTCGGCGGCAGCCGTTCGGTGGTGGCCATCGATCAAGTACAGCGAGGCGTCGGCCAAAGCGTTGCGGATGGCGAGCTCGTGGCTCGGATTCACTTCCCACACGGTCTGACTGAGGCCATCTTCCATGACGAAATCAATCAGTGGAGTACCGTTCATCGTCTCTTGCACGATGCCCGCCACCACCGGATCGGGGTGATGGGACACGGTCACCGGGCTGCTCTGGGCGCCCACCACATCGGAGTGTTTGGCGAGGTAGCGAGCCCGGTCGGTGTAGATCGCTTCGTGGATACGTAGCGATCCAGTGGTGTAGTCGTCCATGTGGATGCCACCGACGAGGCCGGATTGGCCCCAGCCGTCCACCTCGAGTCGATACACGTAGAAGAGGTCGCCGCGAACTTCTGAGAATGCCTCTTCCTCGAGGAGTCGGTCCAGGGCTCTGCGGCCTTCTCGCAGAGCCTCATCCAGAGAGAGCCTGCCGTCAGCGCTGTCCTCGGGGCTGCGTGTGACAGCCAAGTACGAGTCGGGGAAGGCGGCCAGATGTTGCATCCGTTGGCGAGGGGTGAGCGAGTCGTGGGCGGGCGAGGGGACGCGATTTGTCCAGGCCGGGTCGATCAGCCGAAGACGAAGTGGCGCGAAGTGAACCAAATCAGCCTGCCGAGGACTGGAAGTTCTTCATGAACTCGACCAGGGTTGTGACGGACTCGTCAGGAGTTGCGTTGTAGACACTGGCTCGGACGCCGCCCACCGACCGGTGACCTTTCAGATTCAACATTCCGGCATCCTCCGCTTCGGTCAGGAACCGCTTCTCGTCAGATTCGTCCTGAAGCCGGAAAACGATGTTCATGTGAGACCGGTCCTCGAGTGCGACGGGGCTCCGGTAGAAACCGTCGCTGTTGTCGATCGCGGTGTAGATCTGTCCGGATCGTCGCGCCGCTCGGGTCTGCATGGCTTCGACACCGCCGAGCTCTTCCTTCCATGCCAGAACCTTGCCCGTCACCCAGATCGGGAACACCGGCGGGGTGTTGGCCATGGAGTCGGCTGCGGCATGATAGGAATAGTCCAGGTACGACGGGTTCTTGGGCGCAGCTTCAATCACACTGGTCCGAACGAAGACAACGGTGAGCCCGGCCGGGCCCAGGTTTTTCTGTGCGCCGCCATAGACCAGGTCGAACAGGTCCCACGGGATCGGGCGGGACAGGTAATCGCTACTCATGTCTGCTACCAACGGCACGCCGGGATCGTGGAACTGGGCCATGCGAATTCCGCCGATGGTTTCGTTGCTGGTGACGTGCACAAATCGAGTTCCGGGGCTGACCTGAATATCGGAAATGCTGGGCATCGCTCGGAACCCGTCGGCGGCTCCTGTCCATGCCGTGTAGGTGTTCGGCCGAAGCAGCTTGGCATCCGCCACGGCCTTCTTGCCCCAGGTACCCGCCACGACGTACCCGATCGCATCGTCAGGCTTGGAGGCGTTCAGTGGTGCCATGGTGAACTGGAGCGTTGCGCCGCCCTGGAGGAGCAGCACCGAGAAGTCCTCGGGCACGTTGAACAAGCGCCGGAACCGATCGAGGGCGTCGTGGTGGATGGCGTCGTAGTCCGGACCGCGATGACTCATCTCTATGAGCGACATCCCGGTGCCGTTGAAGTCGACCAGTTCGGCGGCGACTTCCTGAAGCACAGTGAGCGGGAGTGCACAAGGTCCGGCGCTGAAGTTGTACGCCCGCAGTGATTCTGCAACGGCTACGGCATCTGTTGGTGTTGAGGTCATTCAAGTTTCCTTACGGTATTTCCGGCGACTGCGGCGCGCGGACTACTGGCCCACAACAGAGACGCCAATGATGTTGGGGAGAGCGGTTAGTTCGTCCAACTTTCCAGGGTCCGGGACTTCGCTCACGTGGATCGTTGCCACGGCGGCGCCATTGTCACCGGCGAACAACTCGTTCTCCATCTGTTTCACGTTGATTCCGGCCGAACGCAAGAGCACGAAGATCGAGGCGAGCACCCCAACCTTGTCGTGATGTTTGATGATGAGGGTGGCCATACCGGTGGGCTCGGTCTGGATATTCACAACGTTGACCGGGTTGCCACGGATGAACGCTTGAATGGTTTCCACGGTGCCATCGGCCACCGATTGTTGCGCTTGGGCCGTGGAGGCACCGATGTGGTGGGTCCCGACCACATTGGGATGGGCTGCGATCGCTGACACGAAACTCCCCGCAGCCGTTTTTGGCTCGTTGGCATAGACGTCGAGACCGGCGCGGAGGCCGTTGTTCAGCGCGTCGAGTAGAGCCACTTCATCGACCACCTCGCCGCGGCTGGTGTTGAGAAGGATTGCGCCGGGTTTCAGTTGAGCGAGGAATTGCGCATTGACCATGCCAACCGTGGACGCGGCTTTTGGCACGTGAATCGAGACCACGTCGGCATCGGCCAGCAAGACTGCCTCGTCTTCGACGATGCGGATTCCGATCGAACGGATCTTCTGTTGAACGTCTTCGGAACGGTGATCTTTCCGCACGGCGGAGACGGTCATGCCAAACCCCTTGGCTCGCTGAGCCACGGCCAAACCGATGTCACCCAGACCGATGATGGCGAGGTGCTTTCCCAACAGACCATCAGCCTCGCTGTAGACCCCCTTGTTCCAGGTGCCGCTTCGGAGTTCGGTGGCGTTGTCGGCGATCCTCCGATCGATGCTGAGAAGAAGACCCATGGTCAGTTCTGCCACCGCCACCGCATTCCGCCCGGGGACGTTGCATACATACACACCGGCCTGAGATGCGGCGGTGGTGTCGATGTTGTCTACCCCTGCGCCGGCCCGGACGATGAATTGCAGATTGGAGGCTGCCTCGATCGTCTCGGCGCTCACCTTGGTGCTTCGAACTACCAGACCCTGGTAGGAGCCGATCGCCGAGGGAAGATCATCGATCCCAAGGCTTGGCTCCACATCACACTGGACTCCCATTTCAACGAGTGGATGCAGGCGGTCCTTGGGAATTGAATCTGCAAAAAGGACCCGCAAAGGGGTGGGCATGGAGCGGTCTCTCCTGGTTCGGCCTTCCCTCGGTGTGAAACGGACGGAAGGGGATCTCGGGCCGAGACTAGAGGTTGTACGCGGGTGTGTCGAACGACACGGGGACTTTTCCGGTTGCGCTGTCTCACCTCCGGACCTGTGTGAAACGGCGTTCCATGGCATTATGGGATCGTGCTCGGTAGGCGCCTGTTGATCGGGCTAGTTGCCACCGTCGCCTGTAGCGCGCCTCAGCCCAACGCCGAATCCGTCACTCACACCCCACCTGAGAGCACGGCACCGACGATCGGAGTTGCGGCATCATCTCCGGACCCGGCCATAACAACGGCGCGCTCCAATTCCGCAAGCCAGGTGGCGGCCATGCGGGCAGTGGACACCTTCCTCCATGCCGCAGTCGCCCGCGACTTCGAGCATGCCGCGGAACTCTGGGATGGTCGAGATGCTGATGATGTTGCCGGATTCTGCTTTTCAGGCTGCCGCGGGAACCGAGTGGTTGCTTCCAGCCCTGGGGACGCTCCCACTGCGATGAAGGTGTTCGTCCAGAGCGGCCCAGACACGTTGGCCCTGACCGCTCACCAGCGACGCGGCCAGTGGAGAATTGTCAGCGGGATACCGGACAAGATGCGCCGCAACCAACCCGAGCAATCGGCCGGTCTCAACCAGCTGACGGCTGCAGTGACGGCTCGTGGTGGCCGCCTGGTGCTCGGCTGGGATGGTGCGGTCGAGATCATTGACTGGCGAGGTTCAACCTGGCTTCGCCATCCCTCTATTCGCAAAGCCGTCAATAGTTGGCAGAACGGATGGATCCACGGAGACGGGGCATTCACCTCGGTGAGTGATCCGACCCTGCGTTGTCCCTACCCGACCAGAGGTGATGATGGCTCGCCTCTCACAGCAGTGGGAATTGGCCGCGTGGAAGGGCGGCTGGTAGCGCAGGTTTCGAAAGCGTCCGGCGGGGAATCGTTCATCGTGGATTGTGCAACGGGTGATTTTGTTGACCGCCCGCTGATCTACTCGCGCGGCGGAAGTTCGGCGTTTCGCCTGCGACTTGAGGCTGGAATGACCGTCCTCTCCCTCAAAGCTGATTCGATTGGAAACGTTGTGATCGAGCGCCAAGACGGCGTCCGCATCAGTGAGGACCGCGCCACCGCGGTCCGCCTCGCACCAAACGGATCGTCGTTGGCCTACATCGATCGCACCAGCGGCACGCGCGGGGTAGAGAGTCGGTTCTCTTCGCGCCGCCTCGTCTTGAGGGATACGGCCACCGGTCTCCTTCTCGGCGATTGGCTCTTCGACCAGCCTCTTATCGACGAGGTCTTATGGAACGGCGAATGGATTGTGGTTACCACCGATGGCCAGGTTGGAGAACGCTCGCTGCCTCCTTTGATGATTGCAATTCAACCCAGAACGGGTGTGCAGTTGACCGCTCGGACCACGGCACTGGCACTCGCCCTCGACTAGTCGCAAGGCAGGATCACCCTTAGCGGGCACACTGATGACGTGACCGAAATAAGCCGCAAACTGGCCAAAGTTGTAACCGTGTCCGATGGCGTCATTCACGGGACTCGGGAAGACAAGAGCGGCGACGCATTGTCAGCTCGGCTCGAAGCCGACGGTTGGGAGATTGTTGATCGGCGTCAGATCGAAGATGGGGTGGAGTCCGTTCGGGACACCTTGATCGCACTGGCCGACGGCTTCAACGGGCTCATCGTCACCACAGGAGGAACCGGCTTCGGGCCACGAGACCTGACCCCCGAAGGAACCAGTGCAGCACTGGAACGGGAGGCCGATGGTATGGCCGAAGCCATGCGTTTGACCAATCCAAATGGGCTCGGTCGGCTCAGCCGAGCCCGGGCCGGGACCCGCGGCCAGGCGGTGATCATCAACACCCCCGGCTCCACCAAGGGAACCGTGGAAACACTGGAGGCCGTCCTTGATGTCTTGCCGCACGCCGTTGATCTCGTCGGCGGAGGGCGACCGCACTGATGGTCAATGACCGGTCCCCTATAGGCCATGAGTTGTCGGAAACGATGATGGGTCGAGCGATCGCGCGCGCTGCGCACAGCCGGCTCCTCGCGCCGCCGAACCCGTGGGTGGGCGCCGTGCTGGTGTGCGACGACGGAACGTCGTTCGAGGGTGGGACCCAGCGGCCGGGGGACAGGCATGCCGAGCGGATGGTGCTCGATCGCGCTGGCAGTAGGGCCCGAGGTGCAACGCTTTATGTAACGCTGGAGCCCTGTTCCCATACCGGCCGCACCGGTCCTTGTGTGGGGGCGATCATCGAGGCACAGGTCGGAGCGGTCGTGGTCGCCGTGCTGGATCCGGACCATCGAGTCGCCGGAACGGGGGTCAGCCAGCTGAGGGATGCCGGAATAGAGGTGACGGTTGGGCCAGGTGCCCAGGCCGTTCAACAGCAACTCCGGCCGTATCTCCACCACCGCGTCACGGGCAGACCGTGGGTGATCAACAAGATCGCTTCGACGATCGATGGGCGAACGGCCGCGCCCGATGGGACTTCGCAATGGATCACTGGGCCCGAGGCCAGAGCTGACGCCCATCGTTTGCGAGCCGAAAGCGACGCGATCCTGGTTGGCGCAGGAACGGTTCGTAGCGACAACCCTCGGTTGACCGTACGCAACGTGACTGCTCCCGATGGCTTGCCGCCCAGGGAGCCCCGCCGAATCGTGCTGGGTTCTGCTCCGGCCGATGCCCGAATTCATCCGTGCACCGAATATCGAGGCGACCTGGGCGCCCTTTTGGATCGTTTGGGCTCCGAGGGCATCTTGCAGCTGATGCTCGAAGGCGGCGCTCGCGTGGCGCACGCATTTCACTCCGAGCGTCTCATCAATCTCTACGTTCACTATTTGGCGGCGGCAGTCATGGGCGGCAGCGACGGATCGCCGGTGTTTGACGGCATCGGTGCGGCCACGATTAGCGATCTCTGGCGGGGGCAGGTTGCCTCGATCGCCCAACTCGGTGACACACTGAGAGTGGACATCCTTCCAATCCCCGATTGATCAACTCTGAAAGAGGCTGGAACCCGTGTTTACCGGCATTGTGGAAGAACTAGGTTCGGTCGCTGCCCGTGATGGCGGGCGACTCCGCTTTCATTGTTCCAAAGTGCTCGAGGACGTAGCGATGGGGGCGTCCATCGCCGTCAACGGATGCTGTCTCACGGTTGTGGACTGGGACGCCGATGCTGGGTGGTGGGAGGCAGACGTCACCCAGGAGAGTTTTGACCGCACTCAGTTAGGCGACCTGACACCGGGGGATCCGATCAATTTGGAACGCCCGGTTCGTCTTGAAGATCGACTGGGCGGTCATCTGGTTCAAGGACATGTGGATGCGGTTGGCGAGATCATCGAGCCGATACCTGACCTCCACGTCAGCGTGCCTGAGCCCCTTCACCGCTACCTGGTGGAGAAGGGCTCGGTCACTGTAGATGGGATTTCGCTCACCGTCGTGAAACCGACGGAGCAAGGTTTCACGGTTGCGGTGATTCCGCACACTGGGCAGGTCACCACGTTGGGCCACAAGGGTGTAGGTGACAGAGTGAACATAGAGGTAGACGTCATGGCGAAGTACGCCGAGAAGCTGTTGGAGGGACACAGATGAGCGAATCCGAAGTCGAAGCCCTGGTTGAATCGGACGAGGCGGAACTCGAGCTTGAAGGGATTGACCGCACTCACGTATTCGATTCCGTTCCCGAAGCTTTGGCGGCCATCGCTCGCGGCGAAATCGTTGTGGTGGTCGACGATGAGGACCGAGAGAACGAAGGCGACCTCATCATGGCCGCCCAGTTCGCCACCGAGGGAAAGATGAGCTTCTTCGTCAACAACACCAGCGGTGTGATCTGCGCTCCGGTCACCAGCGAGCGTGCCGATGAGCTGGACCTGCCGCTCATGGTGCAGCAGAACACCGAGGTGATGCGCACTGCGTTCACCGTGAGCGTGGACTATCGGCACGGGACCTCCACCGGAATAAGCGCTCACGATCGGGCGCTTACGTTGCGTGCCCTGGTAGATACCAAGGCGCGTCCGGGAGACTTCGCTCGGCCGGGTCACATTTTTCCGCTTCGGGCCCGTGAGGGTGGGGTGCTCAAACGGGCCGGTCATACCGAGGCCGCTATCGATCTTTGCACGATGGCCGGCGTGGAGCCGGTTGGTGTTCTCTGTGAGATCGTCCGGCCCAACGGAACTATGGCCCGCGTGCCCGACTTGGTGAAGTTCTGTAAAGAACACAAGCTCGTATTCATCTCAATCGCCGACCTCGTTCGGTATCGGCGCCGGACCGAGAAGTTGGTACGCCGGGTCAGCGAGGCCAACATCCCAACCGACGCTGGTGAGTTCAACGCCATCGTGTATGAGTCCACGCTTGATCACGAAGAACACGTGGCTTTTGTCATGGGAGATCTGCGTCTAGCTGAGGAGCCGTTGATCCGGGTCCACTCCGAGTGTCTGACGGGCGATATTTTCGGTTCCCACCGATGCGACTGTGGTCCTCAGTTGAGGATGGCCATGCAGGAAATCGCCGCAAGCGGAGCCGGTGCACTGGTCTATCTGCGTGGTCACGAGGGAAGGGGCATCGGGTTGGGCCACAAGATTCGGGCCTACAGCCTCCAAGAACAAGGCCTGGACACCGTAGACGCCAACACCCAGCAGGGTTTGCCGATCGACAGCAGAGAGTACGGGATCGGGGCCCAGATTCTTGTGGATCTCGGGGTCACCAAGATGCGTCTCATGACGAACAACCCTTCGAAATACGGGGGTCTAGATGGCTTTGGCCTCGAGATCACCGAACGGGTGCCTCTTCAGACCGTGCCAACCGCCGCAAACATCGAGTATCTGAGGACCAAGGCCGATCGAATGGGACACTTTCTCAGCTTCGACAACGACTAGACCGCCAGCCTTTGTGAACTCTGCCCTTCGTCGAGGAGGCGCTCGATGAATTTCTCGGCGTTGATCATCACGTCATCCTCTCCGACCTGATCGAACGGGTCTTCGAGGTGCTCTTGGATGTTGTCCAGACTCACCAGAATCACACTCAGCAGAATGGGCATCACGAAGGTCAGTTCGGTGGCGAAGTTCTCGGCCTCGTAGGCGAAGTAGGGTCCGTAGATCACGGGCAGAACGTAGATGAACACCTTCGAGTAGGTCCGAAGCGTAAGTGGTGTTCGGTATTGATACACGTGCTTGATGTGTTCGAAGGAGATCATCATCTTCGACAGAAACTGGTTGCATCGAGACGCTTCGCCCGATGGTAAGCCTCGGTCCCGGAGCCCGTTGATGAACAGCGACAGGTCCGAGAAAGCGGCGTACACCCGGGGCTCGTGAATCGGCATCTCGGACACCGGATTTACGAAAAGCGTGCGGCAGGAGTCCAGGAGCTCGAACAGCCGAGCCCGCACATCGGCCTGAAGATGTTCATTCGTGTCAGGGAACCAGTCACGGGTGGCGAAGTAGATCGCGCGCCCATGAGCCTTGATCGCGCCGTAGTCGTCAAGCGCGGCCTCGCGCCGCTTGTAGGCACCGCCGATGGAGAACACGATCGGGAAGATCACGGCTGTTCCCACCAGCGTCAACGGGAAATCACCGGTCCACTCGAGCCGCCGACAGGTCCAGGTGGACAGACATGCCAGCACCGTCACGACGACCGTCTGGAGATTCACGATCGAACGAATACTCCGATACGCACGGCTTATCTGAGTTGAGGAGCTCATGATGTCTCATCGGTGCCTTGCAAACGCTGTTGAGAATGTCTGGCTCGGAGGCGCCGGATGGCCGCTCAGAGAATGGCGTCGGTAGGCAGGGCAACGATGTCGGTGGCCCCAAGGTCTCGAAGCTCCTGGAGGCGCCGCCAGAGGTCGTTCTTCTCCACTACCATGTGAGCCGCCACACGATCGGAGCGCCCCGCCAAGGGCAGCACCGTGGGGGAGTCCAAGCCGTGGAAGACCTTGGTGAGGTCATCCACACGATCGGCGTCGATGTGCAGCATCACATAGTGGGTGCGGCGAGCGGCGAGGGCGGCAGACACGCGCAGCCGCATCAAATCGATGGCGTCGGCATTGGCCTCCGGGGCCGTGACGAATGTTGCCTCGCATGCATGGACTTCTTCAAGCACCCGCAGGCGGTTGCGGATCAGTGAACCACCTGTTTCGCGGAGGTCCACGATGGCATCAGCCAATCCGACGGCACAGACACCTTCTAGCGCCCCGCCCATGCTCACTACGGTGGCATCAATAGCGCGAGCTGCGAAGAAGCGTTCGGTCCAGGCTGGCAAATGAGTGGCCACCGTTTTGCCGGCGAGATCGGAGGCACTGGTCCAAGACTCGTCTTCCCGACATGCCACCACAAGGTCGGAACGGGCAAACCCCAGGGGGACGGTTGGCCAGGCTTCGATAGCGTTTTCCAGCGCGGTATCAGTGGAGATGAACGCGGCATCTAGTCGACCGGCTCTCAGCCAGGCTGCGGCATCACCGGGTCGCATTTCGATGAACTCGATTCCTTCGGTCAAATTGGAGGCGTTGAGACCCGAGCTCACTCGGTAGCCGGCTTGACGAAGGAGCTGGATCGTTTGGTCTCGAAGTCGGCCCTTGGAAGGAACGGCAACACGCAAGACGGCGTTCATGAGCGGCGGCCCTCCAGTACGGAGAGGAAGGCGGTTGGTTCGATTCCCGCACCCGCCAATCCGACCATGAGGTGGTACACCAGATCTGCTGCTTCGTTGGCTGCCAGGATTGGGTCGACCGCGGGTCGGTTGAGTTCCAGGCAGACCTCGAAGGCCTCCTCCATGATCTTGCGTTGATTGAATTCAGGGTCACCCAGGAGTTTGGCGGTGTAGGAAGAAGTCGGGTCTGCGTCTGAGCGGGCGGTGATGACGGCAGCCAGGTCATCAAGAATGGTGGACATGTCTCAGCTCGCCGAGACGGCGTCGAGAACTGACAGCGTCTCGATGAGCGTGACGACTGCCTCGGCGCCCTTGTTTCCGGCCTTGCCACCGGCGCGGTCTAGCGCTTGTTCGAGGGTGTCAGTAGTGAGGATCCCAAAGATCACCGGCTTGCCGGAGTCCAGCCCGGCTCGTTGAATTCCGGCCGCAGCTTGACCGGCAACAAAGTCGTAGTGGCTTGTGGCTCCTCGAATCACTGCGCCCAGACAGATCACGCCGTCAATATGGGGGCGATCAGCTAACGCCTTCGCCACGATCGGTGCCTCGAAGGCTCCCGGGACCCACGCCACGGTGATGTTGTCATCAGCTACCCCATGTCGAACAAGTGCCTCTGTTGCGCCCGCCAGCAGGCGATCGGTAATGAGGTCGTTGAAGCGGCCGCAGACGATGGCGACTCTCCGCCCCGAGGCGTCCATGGATCCCGTGATCGTTTTCACCCGCTTAAGACTAGACCCGTGGCGCTTCAAACTCATGTGCTGTTCGACCCACCTCGGGTGGTCATGTGAGCACAGTGCGTTGCTCTTTAACGAATGCGTAAAGACTTGGAATTGGCCCTTGCTGGGCGATTGGTGGCCTCCTATCGTCGGGCGTCGGTTATCGGGCCGGTGTTTGCTGCTTGTTGGGGCAGAGTATTTGTGGTGCGCGCGGGGAACTTCCCAGAACGCTTCCGTAGTTCTCGTCAAGTAAGGAAACCCAGTGCCGATGGACCAAATGTGAGTGTGGATACGCCCCAGGACGACATGGTTGTAGCCGAGCCAGACACTGCAGCGGTGATGAATAAACCGTCATCGTTGTGGACCTCATGGCCGATTGTTGGACTCACTCGATTTGTGATGGCCGCGCCGGTGGCGATGGCCGTTGCCCTCATGGGCGTGCTGCTCACCCTGGTCGCCTTCTTCGGTGTGCGGGCATTGGAAGACAGCCGTGCCGAGGTTGCCTACGAACGCACGGTGCTCGATCAGACCACGAATGCCCAGAGTCGGCTGGCCAGCAACATTAGGTTGGCGGATTCTCTGGCCACGTTTCTGACGAATGGGGGACCGATTCCCTCATCGTCGGTTTTCGACAACTATTTCGTTGGCACCAAGCTCTTCGAGACCGGCTCGGACCTTGACGGTGTGGTGTACGCCGCCAAGGTTGACGACGTTGAGGGCTTCGCTGCATTGAAGGAGCGCGAAATCGCTCGAGAGAACGAGCACTTCACATTTCACTTCAACCCGCTGGCCCAGCCCGCGGGCGGATATGTAATTACACGAGCGTTTGGTACCGCCGGCCAGGAAGCTCGAGTGGGTGATCTGCTCGAAGCGGCAATGACCGGCGCCGTGCAGGAGGCCACAGAAACCGGAGCCACGGTGTTTCGTCTGGATGCCCAGGCCCAGAATCTTTTTCCAATCACCGATTCCGACTTCAGCGACAATGATGGCTTTCGATCCGTCAACGGACTCGTTCTGGTGACACCCGTGCTTACCACCGGCCCCGATCCGGTGGTACGTGGTGCGCTCATAACCCGGCTGAACCTCGGCGCATTGTTGGCCGGAGTCCAGGATGGCGATACGTCGGTGGGCCTGGAAATCATGCTGAACGATCGACCGGTTGCTACAACCGTCAGTGCTGATGAGCGCGGGACGGTTTTGGGCGAACCGGCGAAGTTCACGCAGAACGATGCCACCACCTTCGCCGTCCAGGGATACCGGATCGGGTATCAAATCCCCCGCAATCAGAGCAGCGCGGTCCTCACCGGAGGTTTGGCACTTTCTTTCGTGCTCGCATGGATCGGGAGAGCCACTCGGGAACACGCCTTGACGTTGGGTCGACTGGAACGAAGTGAACATGATGCTCGCCACGACCCCCTCACGGGTTTGCTGAACCGGGCGGGTCTCACGATCGGACTCGCTCGAAGAGTGGAGGCTCGAAAGCCCCCTGAAATGGTTGGCGTGCTGTTTCTCGATCTCGACCGACTCAAGATCATCAATGATTCAATCGGCCACACCGCCGGTGACGAGGTCTTGGCCGTTGTAGCGGACCGTCTGCGCGAAGTAACAGAGCCCGACGATGTGATCGGACGCTTCGGTGGTGATGAGTTCGTAATCGTGCCGGCCCACGCCCGAGCAGTGCGTGACCTCACTCGGATCGCCGATGCGATTATCGAGGCTCTTTCAGAGGCGTGCGTTCTCAGCGACTCCTCGTTACAGATGATTTCTGCCAGCATTGGCATCGCCTGGATTGCCGATGGTGAGGCTACGGCGGAGAGCATGTTGCGTGACGCCGACGTTGCCATGTACCAGGCGAAAGACTCCGGTGGGAACTGTTGGGTCGTCTTCGACGCCGAGCTACGCGAACAGGCTCTGCATCGCTTGGAGGTAGAGCGAGAACTTCGCCGGGCCATCGCCGAAGGGCAGCTGGTAGTTCATTACCAGCCGATCGTCTCTACCACTGACGGTTCGGTGGACAAGCTCGAAGCCCTTGTTCGTTGGAAGCACCCGGTGCGAGGACTCATTCCCCCCGGTCAGTTTTTGACCGTGGCCGAAGAAACCGGTCTGATCGTTGCAGTTGGTGAGCATGTTCTGCGCGAGGCCTGCCGTCAGGCGGCGCGGTGGAGTGCGATCTGTGGCCGCTCGATCAGTGTGAGCGTGAACGTGGCCGAACGTCAGTTGATCGACCCTGCGCTTGTGAAGACGGTTCGGACCGTTCTCAACGAGGCCGGTCTCAACTCCAGCCAACTGGAACTGGAAATCACGGAAGAGCTGATCGTTGAACGCCTCGACCGCCGCCTCACCGTCCTCCGACAACTCTCTCGAATGGGCGTGAAACTGGCGATCGACGACTTCGGCACAGGGCGAGCATCCCTCTCGCAGCTCCGGCACCTGGACATGGTGGACACTTTGAAAGTGGATCGAGCATTCGTGGAGAATGTTGCCACCAACGAAACCGACCAAAAGATCCTCACCGCCATCGTTGCCCTCGCCAAGAGCGTTGGGATGGAAACGGTTGCCGAAGGAGTGGAAGACGCTGATCAGGCATCCCAGATTCGCGAGCAGGGTCTCGACTTCATCCAGGGCTTCTACTTCCACCGTCCCAGTGACGCCTCCGCCATTCTCGACGTTCTGCGAACCCCATTCCCGTTGCCGTGGGGCAATGCGTTCCAGCAGTCTTTGCTAGCCGACCAAAAGTTGTAAGCGGTATGGGGCGACCTGGGCGGAAGGCCTGTTCCAGTTCAGCTTTTACGCCGACTTCTTTCGACCTCGCTTGAGCCCAATTGAACCGAAGCCACTGATTACAGCGATGTAGAACCCGACGTCGTACCAGATGCCGGTGTTGTTCGTTTCATAGATCCGCACCTCGTTGTTGAAGACGTGCCAGATGAGGGCGACCGGCGCGATCCAGCCGTGCCACACTCCAGAGAAAAACCCGGCCTGGGTTTCGGCATACTCCGATGTTCCTGCGGCACAGGCCGAGAGCATCAGTGCCGCGAGTAGAAATGTCATGCCGTATGTGAGCGCTTTGTGGCGTCGCCAGGTCATAGCCGTACCGTAATTGAGGCTTCTGGGCCTTCGCCATGGGCTTAGGTCAACCGCTCCGGTGCCTCATGGAGACGGTCCAATCTCGCCCTGGAACGTGACCTGGAGCTGTCCGGATATCGTGAAGGGCGTGAGCGAAGAGTTTGATCCGTCCAACATCGACCTGGCCGCAGCCTTTTCCTCAGAAGGGGAGCCGGAGGTTGATCCAGCCCAGGCCGAAGCGATGGCCAAGGAACTCAGCGAGGCTCGAGATCGGCTCTTGGAGGCCCACGTAGCCGACGTGGTAGTCAACCATGCCATCGGGCTGTACGAACTGGCTGCAATCCACCTGACGGCGGAAAAGCCAGATTTCGAGGAGACCCGTCTCGCCATCGACGCACTGAAAGCCCTGGTGGAGAATCTCAAGGGGAGGCTGGGAGAAGGCGAAGCCATGCTTGGCGAAGCCCTGTCCAGCCTTCAGATGGGATTCGTCCAACGCCGCTCAGAGTTTGAGAAGAAGTAGCCCACTCCCGGCCAACGGCGGTACAATGTCAGCTTGGTAGCAAGAGGGTTTTGCCCCACCGTTCCAGCTAACGCTGCGCTCGGTTTACCGGATTCGCCATCCGTGGCGTCCTTCCGCAGTCTCGCTTTTGCTTCCACGTCCGTGTTGTAGCGCCAGAGGAGAATGCGCCTAGATGAATAGATATCGCCATAGCTGAACAAGTCCGGGAGCCCCGCATCAACGACCGCATCCGCGCTCGTGAGGTACGGGTCATTTCCCCTGAAGGATCCCAGTTGGGCATCAAGGCCTTGCCTGATGCGCTCACACTGGCCCGCAACCTCGAGTTGGATCTGGTTGAGGTCGCCCCCGAAGCCCGCCCCCCTGTCTGTCGAATCATGGACTACGGGAAGTGGAAGTACGAGGACGCTCAACGAGCGAAAGAGTCGAGAAGGAAGTCCACCAAGGTGGTGGTCAAGGAAATGAAGTACCGGCCCAAGATCGGCGGGGGCGATTTTGAAACGAAAACTAAGAAAGTGGAGAAGTTCCTCCACGACGGCCACAAGGTAAAGATCACCATTATGTTCCGTGGCCGTGAGGTCACCCATCCCGAGCTTGGGCGAGACATCCTCGACAAGATCGCCGCTCGAACCGAGGCATACGCCAAAGTGGAAGCGATGCCTCGGCTGGAGAGCCGGAATATGACCATGGTGCTTGGACCGGACACGAAAAAGGCCAAAAATCAACGAGCCGACGAGAAAGCCGCTGCTGCCCGAGCAGCTGCGGGTGCCAGCGCCGGTTCGCCGGGCGAAGCCGGTGCGTCCGGGGCATCAAGTCGCCCCGCTCCGCCCACGCCAGAAGAAGTAGAAGCTGTGCGGGCCCAACGTGCTGCCGCAGCCGCAGCAGAAACAGCAGCCGCAGAAGAAACAGCAGCCGCAGAAGAACAAGTAGCTGTCGAAAGTGAGTCAGACAATGGGTAACAAGCAAAAAACACACAAGGGTGCCAAGAAGCGGTTCAAGAAGACCGCCACGGGCAAGATCAAGCGCCGCCAGGCCGGTCTGAACCACTTCAACGAAAAGATGAGCGGTCGCGTGAAACGCCGGCTCGGCTCGCCCGAGCTCGTGGCCAAGGCCGATGAGAGTCGTATCAAGCGGATGCTGTCTTCATAAGACGCAGAACCTTCCCCGTATACATATTCATTAACAAGATCAAGAGTTTGGGAGCACCGTGTCATGGCAAGAGCTAAGAGAGCCGTTCACTCCAAGAAGCGTCGTAAAGAAATCCTCGGCAAGGCCAAGGGCTACTACGGCAACAAGAGCCGGAGTGTCCGGGCCGCTAATGAGCAGGTCATGCACTCGGGCAATTACGCCTACCGAGACCGTCGCGCTCGTAAGGGTGAGATGCGTCGTTTGTGGATTCAGCGAATCAATGCGGCCTGCCGTCTCAACGGCACCACCTACAGCAAGTTCATCGCCGGGCTGAAGGCCCAGGACATAGAGGTGGACCGCAAGATGCTGGCCGACCTTGCTGTAACCGACGCCGGCGCTTTTGCGGCCCTCGTTACCGCTTCCGGAGCTGCCGCAGACGCTGCCTAGTGGAGCGCTGTCCATGAATCCCGTCCCGGCCACCAAGGCCCAACTCGCCGAGATTCGTAAGCTTGCCCGCACGGCATCGCATCGTCATCAAACGGGACTTCTCTGTGTCGAGGGGCCCGTTTTGGTGGCCGAGGTGCTGGATTCCCGTTTGCGCGTTCGTTACGTCGTGGGAGCGGAATCTCTGTTGAGCCAGATGTCTTCGGGGACCGTTGCGTTTCATGTCGCCGATCCTGACCGGCTCTGCGATGCCATGGGTACGAAGAGTCCTCAGCCGATCGTGGCGGTTGCCGAGATCCCGGAGCCGGTTCGCTTGGAGTCCCTCGAAGCCGGTCCGCTCCTGGCACTGGTGGAGATCGGTGACCCCGGCAACGCCGGAACCATGATCAGAACCGCTGAAGCCGCCGGCATGGCCGGGGTGGTGATGGTTGGCGAGTGCGTCGACTCTTGGAATCCCAAGCTTGTACGGGCTTCGGCTGGGGCCGCCCTTCGGCTCCCGATCGTTCGGGTGAGTGAGGCCGAACTCTTCGCAGCCGGTCGTCGCCCGGTCGTTGCCACCGTGGTCGGACGAGGCACTCATTACATGGACACAGACCTTTCCGCTGCCGTGATCTGCTTGGGGAATGAAGCCCACGGACTATCGCCCGGGTTCATTGACCGATGCGATGCTGCGGTCACTATTCCACTGGCAGGACCCACCGAGTCGCTGAACGTTGCCGCCGCCGCTGCGGTCCTGGCATTCTCCGCTCTCCACCAGCGTGCATCCACTAGTCTCTCCCAGCAACCGTTATGAAAGTACGAGGCCCGATGCCTGACATCCCAGAGATTCCGTCGGAGATTTCTGAGTTGGGTGCCCGTGTCTCGGCTGTCCTCGCTCAGGTCGAGTCGGCCGAGTCCTCCGATGAACTCACTGCGATTCTGAGCGCCGCGACCGGCAAGACGGGCCCAATAACGGTGGCTCGCAAGGCCATGAGTCAGGTCGATCCCACCCACCGCAAATCGGTTGGGATGCGGGTCCAGGATGCGAAGACAACGATCGAGACGGCAGTCGAAGCACGCCGAGTCGGGCTAGGAGCGGCGGAACGAACCGCTCGAGTGCAGGCGGAGCGAATGGATCTCACCGAGGTGGTGGGTACCCCAACGGCTGGCCACATCCACCCGCTCACCCAAGCATGGGAAGACCTCGAGGATGCCTTCATCGGAATGGGCTTCACCGTTGCCGAGGGACCCCACGTCGAGACCGACTGGTACAACTTCGATGCCCTCAACATTCCCAAAGGTCACCCCGCTCGCGACGGCTTTGATTCGCTCTATGTGAACAACGGGGAAGAGGGCAGCACCGTCCTACGCACCCACACTTCACCGGTGCAGATCCGGACGATGCAGGCCCAGGAGCCACCGATCTACATCATTGCGCCTGGTCGGGTATTTCGGCGAGACACAGCCGATGCCACCCACCTTCCGGTTTTCCACCAAATCGAAGGGCTGGTGATCGACAAAGGGATTGGGCTGGCGCACCTCGCCGGGACCATCGAGAAGTTTACGCAGGCATTCTTCGGGGAGGAATTCCATTCCCGACTCCGACCCAACTATTTCCCTTTCACTGAGCCCTCGGCGGAATTCGACATCCAACGGCCCGACGGCTCATGGCTCGAACTCGGAGGGAGCGGCGTGGTGCATCCAAATGTTCTCCGAGCGGGTGGAATCGATCCGGAGGAGTGGAGCGGTTTCGCTTTCGGATTCGGAATCGATCGCTTCCTCCAGATCAAGCACGGTGTCACTGACCTCCGAGAGGCCTTCACCAACGACATCCGATTCCTAGAGCAGTTCTGAGGCGGGAGACTTTTTATGCGAGCAGTTCTTTCATGGATGCGAGAGTTCGCCCCCATCGCTGGCGAACCAGAACAGATAGCTGATCAGCTGACGAGCCTCGGGCTCGTGGTAGAGGAGATCCTCACAGTGGGTGCGGATTGGGACGGAATCGTTGTGGCAAGAGTGCTCGATCTTCGCTCTCACCCTGAGGCCGACAAGATCCAGCTGGTCGATGTGGACATCGGCGACGGTGAAGCCCTTCAGATCTGCTGTGGGGCGTTCAACATGAACGTTGGCGACAAGGTTGCCTTGGCCACCCTTGGCACCACGATGCCAGACGGTTTGGAGATCGCGCGCCGCAAGCTTCGGGGCGAGTGGTCCAACGGAATGATTTGTTCTTCGTCGGAGCTCAAACTGGAGGCCTCAGACAGTCACGGGATCATGATCCTCGAGACCGACGCAGAACTCGGTACGCCGCTCAGCAAGGCGCTCGGCGCCGTAACCGACATCGTGTTCGATATCGACGTTGAGGGCAATCGACCGGACGCACTGAGCGTCATCGGCATCACCAGAGATCTTGCCGCCAAGCAAGGCGTCCCGTTCGTTGTGCCATCTCCGAAGGTTCTTGAGGGCGGAATGCCAGCGGCAGCTGTTTGTTCGGCGGAAATCGTGGATCTCG
The DNA here is from genome assembly GCA_013003535.1 of Acidimicrobiales bacterium. GTDB lineage: Bacteria > Actinomycetota > Acidimicrobiia > Acidimicrobiales > SZUA-35 > JABDIY01. Next base: position 82,592 of record JABDIY010000092.1, read on the forward strand.
ATCTCTGTCCTCGGTTCGGCCTCCGAGTTCTGCGAAACGTCGTCAATGGCCCGTCGCCGGTATGGATGCAGAACCGGCTCATCGCGGCCGGCATGCGGCCCATCAGCACTGTCGTCGACATATCCAACTACGTGATGCTCGAAACCGGTCACCCCAACCACACGTTCGATCTCGACACGATTCCGGGGGGAGCGCTGAGAATTCGTCGGGCCAAGCCCGGAGAGTCGCTACGAACGCTCGATGGAACTGATCGTAGCCTGGTCGCCCCCGATGGCTCTGGCATCGGTCGGGGACTAGGCGATGGTGTAATCGCAAATGCATCTGACGAGGCCATTTCTTTGGCGGGCGTCATGGGTGGATTCACCACCGAGATCAGCGACGCCACCACCAACGTTTTGCTTGAAGCCGCTGTGTGGGACCGCATGAGCATCGCCAACACATCGCGCCGACTCAATCTGCGCAGCGAGGCCTCCACTCGATTCGAGCGTGGTGTCGACCATGCTGGATTGGAACGGGCACTTGATCGCTTCTGCGAACTCGCGGCTGAGTTGGCCGACGCAGAAATCGCCCCTGGTCGTGTGTTCGCTGACGCACCACCTGTCGCCCCCGTCATCGTGACTACTCGCACGTCTATGGTCAACCAGCTGCTGGGGACCGATCTGGACGCCGCGGCCATGGTGGGCTTGTTGAATCCGATTGGCTTCAGTTGCAGCAACCCCACCCTTTCGGATGGGGCGCGATTTGATGTCACGGTTCCTTCCTGGCGACCTGACAGCACGATCGAGGCGGACATCGCTGAGGAGATTGGTCGTCACTTCGGCTTTGACAACATTGAGAATCAGGTGCCCGTGTCGATCGAGACCGGCGAGCTCACCCAACTGCAGAGGGGCCGACGGCGAATTCGGCGGGCCTTCGCTACGGTGGGATGCGCCGAGGCCATGCCCATACCATTTCTCGCTCCCGGGGATCTCGCCGCCGCTGGACTCAGTGGGGATGCACTCACGTTGGCTAATCCATTGGTCTCGGAAGAGTCGGTTCTGCGGACCTCGCTCCTCCCGGGTCTTCTCAAGGCGGTTGCCTACAACGCCTCGCATCGCCGACCCGACGTTCGACTCTTCGAACTGGGTTCGGTCTATCACCCCACCGCTGACGGCGAACTTCCCGATGAGCCAGAGCAGGTCGCCGCCATTCTCGGTCAGACCGATGCCACCGAAGCGGTTCGGTTGCTCCGAGGAGTGGCGCAATCCCTGGGTCTTGATTTGCGAGTGAAGAATGCCGAACGGGCGGGACTGCACCCCACTCGAGCGGCCGAAGTGATCTTTCGGGGGAAGACCATCGGCGAGGTTGGGGAGGTAGATCCTGCGGTCGCTGAAGCATTCGAAATCAGTGGGCGCGTAGGCTGGGTCCAGCTCGACGTCGCCGCTCTCGCCGTCGGGCTCACAGCCGTACCGAAGGCAAAACCCGTCAGTCGATTCCCCAGCAGTGACCTGGATCTTGCGTTTGTAGTGCCAGGCGAAGTGGAGGCGTCAGCCGTGCACGATTCGCTCATGAAGGCGGGCCGGCCGCTGGTGCAGTCAGTTGAGCTGTTCGATGTGTTTCGGTCTGAGCAACTTGGAGCCGATCGGCGGTCATTGGCGTTCAGCGTTCGCCTCCAGGCCGATGATCGAACCTTGAGCGATGAAGACGTGCAGTCCACCCGCACCAAAATGATCAACGAAGTCACCAAACGTCATAAAGCGGAGTTGCGCTAGCAACGAAGATTGACGCCGATGGCGTCGCGCCCCGCTCGAATGGCAGAAACAGAAAAGTCGGTGCTCAGCGGGCAAACCGACAAACCAGGCTCGGGTCAAGCCGATGCCCGAGAGAGTCGTAGAATATAACTGTGACTGACACCCAGAACGCTGATCTGACCGCTGCCGACGTTGCCTGGCAGCTCGACTCGCTGCTCGAAGGGCAAACGCCAGACGAAATGCTGGATATCGCCGACGAACGGTCTCAACGGATCGAGGCGCAATTCAAAGGTAAAGTCGCCGATCTGGACGCATCGGGACTGGCCGACATGTTCCGTCAACTCGGCGAGCTCAACGAGCTGATCAGCCGAGCCGGCCACTACGTCATGCTTCAGTTCAGCGTGGACACGCAGAACCCCGAGCTAGGGGCAGCTATGGCGTCGATGCAAGAACGATCCACGGTGATCGGTACCCGACTCATCTTCGTGGACCTCGAGTGGGCTGCGGTTGATGATGAAAGGGCCGCGAAGCTCATTGCCGATCCGGCCGTGACGTTCGTGAAACATCACCTCGAGAACATGCGCCGTATGCGCCCGTACCTTCTCTCTGAGGATGCCGAAACAGTGCTCAGCCAGACATCGCCTACCGGTGCGGCTGCCTGGGTCCGACTCTTCGATGAACTCACCAGCTCTATCGAGATCGAGTTGGACGGAGAGACGTTGCCCCTCGACGGTGGACTCTCGAAGCTGCAGCACCCAGACCGGGAGGTACGCAAAGCTGCGGCCGAGGCGGTCTCTGCCGGCCTCCAACCAGGCCTCCGGACCCGAGCCTATGTCTACAACACGCTTTTGCTGGACAAGTCGATCGATGACCGTATGCGCGGATTCGACACGTGGATCAGTGCACGAAACATGAGTAACGAGGCATCAGATGAGTCGGTCCAGGCGCTGATCGAAGCTGTCGTTCGTCGCTACGACATTCCTCACCGGTGGTATGGATTGAAGGCCAAGGTTCTGGGCTTGGACAAGTTGGCCGACTACGACCGTGGCGCATCGGTGGCGGAATCCGACGAAACCATCGGTTGGAGCCGGGCCACCGGGATCGTTACCGACGCCTACGCATCATTCTCCGACGAGCTGGCGGGAGTCGTTGGCCGGTTCATCAACGAGAACTGGATCGACGCTCCCACCCGGCCCGGCAAGCGGGGTGGCGCGTTCTGTGCGTACACCGTGCCCAGCCACCACCCCTACGTGATGCTCAATTGGACGGGCCGAACCCGGGATGTACTTACCTTGGCCCACGAGTTGGGTCACGGAGTCCACGCCTACCTCGCACGAGAGCAGGGGATCTATCATCAGACCACTCCGCTCACCCTCGCTGAGACAGCCTCAGTTTTCGGTGAGACCGTCACCAACAACCGGCTTCTGAGCATGATCGATGATCCCGCCGAACGGTTCAGCCTCCTCTCCAGCACACTGGAGGACTCGATAGCCACGGTCTTTCGGCAAATCGCCATGAACCGGTTCGAGGATCGCTGTCACACGATCAGGCGAGACGAAGGCGAGCTTTCGGTGGAACGCTTCGGCGACGTCTGGACCGAAACCCAAACGGCGGTACTGGGCCCTTCAGTGGAAATCACCGAGGGATACCGTAACTGGTGGAGCTACATCCCGCACTTCATGGGGACCCCGGGATATGTGTATGCCTACGCCTACGGTCAACTGTTGGCCCTCAGCGTGTATGCCCGCTACGCCGCAGAGGGCGATGCGTTCGTGCCCGCCTATCTGGACCTGCTTCGCGCCGGCGGATCCAAGAGTCCCGAGGAATTGGGGAAGATCGTGCAATGTGACCTCAGCGACCCGGGTTTCTGGGACGC
>JABDIY010000094.1 GCA_013003535.1 Acidimicrobiales bacterium
TGCCAAAGTGATTGTCGAAACCCGCCGACTCTCTACCGGTAGGTAATGCCGGAGCGTAATTCTGAATCACCTGCGTTGGGAAGACCGCGGTCACGGAGTCGTCTTGCACCACCAGCTCGTAGCTGACCTCCTCGCAATCGAGCGGGAGCAAGGGTGAGAGCGGGACACCATCCGAACCATAGAGACACCAGGCCGCTGCGGTGGCCGCGCTCCCGTCGTTGTGACCAACTGCGCCGCAGCCTGGTTGAGCATCAGCCGAGGTGGTGAGTGGGAACAGCGCTGCAACGACGGTGAGTACCGCTGCCGCTCGCAGAGTTGGCGTGTTCATGAATACTACTTTACTATAAATTACTCTTAACTACACATTGCGAAGCTTTGACCGTACAAGAGGATGGAGGCACGGGGTGGTAACGTCGAAAGGATGAGCGGAGTGACCTTCCTACGACCGCTGGGCTACCCGCCTCCACCCAGCACCCGGCGACCACGCACCGGATTGGTCCTCGGGGCCGGAGGAAGAACCGGCATCGCTCACACCGCCGGCGCTCTCCATGCGCTCCATTCCTCCGGAGCCCTCCGGATCGAAGAGCTCGACATCATCATTGGCACCTCGGCGGGCGCAATCGTCGGTTCACAGCTACGCACAGGTGTCACACCGAAGGATCTCTACACGATCGCGCGTGATACCGGGAACGGAGCCGAAGAACGACGAGGCGACGACTTCTTTGCCCCGGCATGGGACTCCCCGATGTCGTTGATGCAGCGAGCACTTGGCTCCAGCTGGGTTCTCAGCAGGTCACTGCTGCGCTTCCCGCTGCCCCCACTTCCCCGGGAGCTCGGCAAGCTGTTTCCTGGTGGCCTCATGCAGCTGGCCGAACACGCTGATCTGGACGCCCATCTTCCCCGCGAGTGGCCCGTAGAGAACCTTTGGCTGGTAACTGTCGACATTCACACCGGCCGACGCGTGGTGCTCCGCCGCGGCGGCCCCATCCAAGCCAACCTTCAGCAGGCCGCCCTGGCCTCCGCCGCCGTGCCGGGTATTTATCCGCCCATCCGAATCCAGGGGCGGACACTGGTAGACGGAGGCGTGCATTCCGCTACCAATCTGGACCTCCTGCTCGGCAAGCGGCTCGATCATGTCACCGTGATAGCACCTCTGGGGCTCTCGGCTCCAAGTGCGGTACCGCCGCCGCTCTTCGCTCTCCGCCAATTTGCCCACATGAACCTGATGCAGATGGTCGAGCGCCTACGCGCCGAGGGTACCACCGTGGCAGTGCTGGAGCCCTCCGCTGATCTCGCTCGACTCCATGGCGTCAACACCCTCCGTACCGGGGCATCGTCGGAGATCGCAGAAGCGGCGTACGCCGAGACGATCTCGCGTCTGAGCGATCTGGTACGGGAAACGCAAACCCGCTCGTCGATTCGAGCGGCCTCGTAACCAGGTGGACCTCATATCGGCCATTCGACGGCGACAGATGGTGCGCTCGTTCATGCCTGAACCCGTGGGCGATGACACCTTGTCAGAAATTCTGGACCTGGCCAGACGGGCGCCTTCGGCCGGGAACACCTCAGCGGTGGAGTTCCTCGTGCTCTCCCAGCCCGCTGCCGTGGCTCACTACTGGTCCACCACATTCACCCCGGAGAAAAGGGCGACCTTCGCATTCCCCGGACTTTTTGCTGCGCCGGCCATCGTGATTCTCACTACACGGCCTGAGGCGTACGTCCAGCGCTACTCCGAACCCGACAAGAAACGAACGGGGCTTGGCGACCATCCCGATGCGTGGACGGTGCCCTACTGGTGGGTAGATGCCGGAGCCGTGATTCAGAATCTCCTTCTGCTCGTCCAGACCCGCAACCTCGCCGCCTGCCTCTTTGGTTTGTTCGACCATGAAGACGCAGTCCGGAAGGAATTCGGTGTGCCCTCAGACCGTCGTGTGGTAGCGGGAATCGCGATCGGATACGACGCTGGCGATCGCCAACAAGGCCGCTCCGCCTCTCGGCCGCGCGCCCCGATCGACCAAATCACATTCTGGCAGGAATGGCCCGCACCGCGTTGAGCAGATCACTCAGGTCTGCAGGCAGTGGGGACTCGAACTCCATCCACTCGCCGGTGGTGGGGTGCTCGAAGCCCAACAAGACAGCATGAAGAAACGGACGCAGAGCAGAGCGAATAATTGTATGAGGTGATTGGACGGCCCCGTAGCGGTCATCACCAACGAGCGGGTGACCAACGGCGTCAGCGTGGACACGTATCTGGTGGGTTCGCCCGGTCTCGAGTTGAAACGACAGGAAGGCGACGTCGACTGCCTCGAATCGTTCGAGAACGGTGTATGCGGTTCGTGCAGGTCTGCCATCAGCCCGAACTATTTGCCGGGTGGGGTGCCGCAAGGAGCGGCCGATCGGAGCGTCGATGATGCCTTCGTTTGCGGTGGGGAGTCCGTGCACCAATGCCCGGTATTCTCGAGCGACCGTTCGAGACCGCAGCTGTTCAGTGAGGGCTTCATATGCTTTAGCAGAACGGGCCACCATCAGAAGTCCGGATGTTCCCCTATCCAAGCGATGCACGATTCCGGGCCGAGCGGGTTCGCCGACGTTGGCGACCTCGGGGAACGCAGCCAATATGCCTTGAGCCAGCGTCCCCGAGTGAACGCCGGCACCCGGATGAACAACGAGACCAGCCGGTTTGTCGACCACGATTACGTGATCATCGACAAATCGTATTGACAACGTCACCGTGGGGTCGGCCTGAATAGCATGAGGCACTACGTGTTCGGGTAGCACCATGCTCTGGCCCGCCTCGAGGCGAACCGACGGTTTGGACGGAACGGCGCCGTCGAGAAGCACCTCGCCATCGGCGATGAGGTCTGAGGCAACGGATCGGCTGACTTCAAGCAGCAAGGAGACCACACGGTCGATTCGCTGCCCGACAACCGCTTCGGTTACAGCTACCGTGATTCGCTCCGGGGAACCAGAACTTGTCACCGCTCGGCCTGTTGGTCAGGAAGAATGGGATCAGAAGATGCAGGCTTGGGATCTTCGGCGAATATCGAACGAGCAATCGCCCCGAGGACGGCCAACACAATGGCCATATCAGCAACATTGAAGACCGGCCACCATTGGAAATCAATGAAGTCCACGACTTTGCCCGTCATGAAGCCATCATCGGCGCGAAACAAACGATCCAAGCCGTTGCCGAGGGCTCCCCCGGCAATCGATGCGTAAATCACTCGGGGCAGCCACACGTTCTGCCCGCTCGGCCCTTTGGTTCGTGTGGCGAGCCAGATCATGAAGCCGGCCATGAGGAACGAGACCACACCGATTACCGGACCCAGGGACTCGCCGGTTCCGAACGATGCTCCAGGATTGAAGATCAGATGCAGGCGCAGCGTCCAGAATAGATCGATACACGCACCATCTTCTGCACAGCCCCCGTCGCCAAGGTTTTGAAGCGCCCACCATTTTGTGAACTGGTCGAGGATCAGAATCGAGAGCACGATCGATGCGACCGTGCCAGTAACTCTTACCGGCGACTGTTGTCGAACATTGAGGTCTTGTGTTCTACGCACCGTTCGCTCTCGGGTCGGGCTTCCAAGCGGGCCTTGGGAATAGCCACGTTATCCACATCGCAGAATCCATAGGCGCCGGCCTCGATGCGGGCAAGGGCCTCGTCGATCATCTCAATATGTTCGAGACGACCTTTCCGCTCGATCACAAGCTCCGAGATCTGAACGTTGATACTGGTGCCTTCGCTGGACTCGTCGCTGGAATTATCGTCCCCCGCCTCGGCGGTCTCGAGGAGTTCATCCAACTGCGCCGCGAACTCCTCAACTTGTTCGCGCAACTCGGCGCGCTCTTCTTCGAGCGCTGCCTGCCTCGCCTTCAGCCATTGCTTGTCCTTCAGATACGCCGGCTTCACGCCGGCGTTCTTTGGCGCAGTAACGACCTTGGGTTTGCGGCGCACTGGCGTTGCAGTGGCAACAGCAGCCTTGCGCTTGCTGGGGGCCTTCTTCGACGCCGCCTTCTTTGTCGAAGTTGTCTTGATCACACGGTCAGCCTTTGGACCTGAAACCTTCTTCGCCACAGCCTTCTTCACCGCCGCCTTCCTTACCGGAGTCTTCTTCGCCACAGCCTTCTTCGCCACAGCCTTCTTCGCCGCAGCCTTCTTCGCCACAGCCTTCTTGGCGGGCGCTCTCTTGGCCGGAGCCTTCTTCGTGGCTTTTGTCGCTGTCTTCTTGCTGGTCACCGTTGGCCCCAGATCATGGTTGTGAGCATCGTCAAGACCGTCGACGGTCGAGACCTTCCTTAAGAGTCGGCGTATCTTAGTCGGAAATAAGGTCGAACGATGCATGACCCGGCCCAACGCTCGAACAAAGCGCCGTTACATTGCTTGGATGGCTGACAACCGACCAGCGAAGTATCCCAGTGTCCCCTCGAAAGCAGACATCCCCGCCATCGAGGAGCGGGTTCTTCGACGGTGGAGCGAGCTGGGTACATTCGAGTCAACGGTCGAGTGTCCGGCAGGCCGCGAGCCGAAAGGAACCTTCGTCTTCAATGACGGTCCCCCATTCGCCAATGGACTTCCGCACTATGGTCACCTTCTCACCGGTTATGTGAAAGACATCATTCCTCGTTTTCAAACCATGCGAGGCATGCGGGTGGAGCGCCGCTTCGGGTGGGACTGTCATGGACTGCCCGCCGAGATGCAGACCGAAAAGGAGCTGGGGGTCTCGGGCCGAAAAGCGATCATGGAATTCGGGATCGACAACTTCAACGACGCCTGCAGAACGTCGGTGCTCCGATACACCGGCGAGTGGAAGGACTACGTCACCCGCCAGGCCCGTTGGGTGGACTTCGAGCATGATTACAAGACCATGGACCTGCCCTACATGGAATCGGTCATGTGGGCCTTCAAACAGCTCTACGACAAGGGGCTGCTCTATCAGGCTGACCGGGTAATGCCCTACTCCTGGGGTGCCCAGACGCCGCTGAGTAACTTCGAGATCCGCCTCGACGATGCCACCCGGCCGCGCCAGGACCCCGCCGTAACCGTGGCGTTCTCACTGCAGCCAACGGCCGGGGATCCCCAAGAGCTTCGTGTTTTGGCGTGGACCACCACGCCGTGGACGCTGCCGAGCAACCTCGCATTGGCCGTAGGGCCCGAACTCCGATACGTGATCGTCAAACATGCTGACCAACACCTGATCCTCGCAGAAGCATCGCTGGATCGTTACGCCCGGGAGTTCGGCGATGACCCCGAGATCGTGCGATCGCTGCTGGGCTCAGAACTGGTTGGCCGAACCTACTCACCCCTATTCCCCTATTTCTCAGACAACCCCAACAGCTTCGTGATTCTGTCAGGGGACTTCGTAGAAACCGGCGAAGGAACTGGCGTCGTTCACCTCGCGCCAGGATTTGGTGAGGATGACCAGCGCGTTGGCACCGAAGCCGGTATCCCGTTGGTAGTTCCCGTGGATGAGGCTGGCGAATTCACCCAAGAAATCACCGACTTTGCCGGCATGAACGTCTTTGATGCCAACCCTGAGGTCATCGCCAATCTCAAGCAACAAGGACGGATCTTCCGGCACGAAACCTATGACCACAATTATCCTCATTGTTGGCGAACCGATACCCCCATCATCTACCGCGCCGTTCCCTCGTGGTACGTACGGGTCAGCGAGCTCAACGAGCGTTTGCTGGAAGCAAACCAGGAAATCAATTGGATCCCTAGCCACGTGAAAGATGGGCAGTTCGGAAAGTGGCTCGAAGGTGCCCGGGATTGGAGTATCAGTAGAAACCGGTTTTGGGGTGCCCCAATCCCGGTATGGGAAAGTGACAACCCGGAGTTTCCGCGAACTGACGTCTACGGGTCACTAGACCAGCTGGAGGCCGACTTCGGAGTCCGGCCAACGGACCTTCACCGGCCCTACATCGACCACCTCGTGCGCCCTAATCCCGATGATCCCAGCGGCGAGTCGATGATGCGCCGGGTGCCCGAAGTGCTCGATTGTTGGTTTGAGTCCGGGTCAATGCCCTACGCCCAGCACCACTATCCGTTTGAAAACGTCGAGCGTTTCGAAGAACACAATCCGGCCGATTTCATCGTGGAGTATGTGGCTCAAACCCGAGGATGGTTCTACACGATGCATGTTCTCAGCGTCGCACTCTTCGACCGCCCGGCCTTTTCGAATGTCATCTGCCATGGCGTAGTGCTGGATTCCGAAGGGCAGAAGCTCTCCAAGAAGCTGCGAAACTATCCGGACCCCATCGACATCTTCAACTCAGTCGGTTCCGACCCGATGCGGTGGTACCTCGTGAGTTCACCGATCCTGAGAGGCCAGGACACCCGTATCGAGGCCGATGACTCCGGGGTTCGGGAAGTCGTTCGTCAAGTCCTCAACCCACTGTGGAACACCTACAGTTTCTTCACCTTGTACGCCAACGCCGAGGGCTATCGAGCAACGGTTCGTACCGACTCATCCAACGTGCTGGACCGCTACATCCTCGCCAAGACCAGCGAGCTCGTGACCGACGTAACCGAAGCGCTCGAAGGCTATGACCTCGCCGGAGCATGCGCCACCGTAACCACCTACCTCGACGCCCTCACCAACTGGTACGTCCGGCGATCACGGGAGCGTTTCTGGAACACCAGCGCCGATTCCAGCGTCGACAAAGATGCCCTCGACACCCTCTACACGGTTCTCACGAACGTGATGCGGGTAGTGGCCCCACTCCTTCCCATGCTCGCTGAGGAGATCTATGGCGGGCTGACCGGCGGAACGGCGTCGGTGCATTCCCAGCCCTGGCCCCGCGCCAGCGAGCTGCGCCCCGATCCAGAACTGGTCTCGGCCATGGACCAAGTCCGGGCCGCCGCACGAGCCTCGCTCTCCCTTCGAGACGAACATGGCCTCCGCGTTCGGCTCCCACTCGCCAGTGTGACCGTGGCGGGAGACCGTGAAGCGGCACTGGCGCCATTTGTAGACTTGCTGGCCGACGAGATCAACGTCAAAGCGGTGCTGTTTTCCCGCGACGTAGAAAGGTTCGGCCACTTTCGACTCCAGCCAAACGCTCGCGCCTTGGGCCCGCGGATCGGGGGCGATGTACAAAAGGTCATCAAAGCAGCCAAGGCCGGTGACTGGACCGAGAATTCCGATGGGACCGTTACCGTCGCCGGCCACGTGCTCGCTGGAGAGGATTTCGAGCTGGCCCTCGATCCGGCGGAAGGAGTTGTTGCGGCGCCGCTACAAGGCAACGACGCCATCGTGGTCCTCGACACCACCATCACTCCCGAACTGACTGCCGAGGGTCGGGCGCGCGATCTGGTCAGGGCGGTCCAGAACCACCGCAAGGAAGCTGGACTGGAAGTCACCGACCGCATCGAACTCACGGTCGACGGCGCTCCCGACTTGCTGCACGATGTTGAGGCCAACATCGATTACATCAGCGAACAGGTCCTGTCGGTTCGTACCACGATGGAAACAGCCATGGAGGGCGCTTACACCGCCTCAGCGCCGGTAGATGGTGGCGACCTCATGATTAGCCTGCGTGTTGCCAACGGCTAGCGACGACGGTTGAACCAGCCCCCCTGGTTGTCTTTCTCAGGCTCTTCGTTGAGGAACCGATTCAACGTCTCGTCCTCGCCTGGCTGCTCGCCACCGGTCATCTGGCGAAGCTCATCGAGGAACGGATCGTCGGGCGGAAGGTCCTCGATCCTGGCATCGGGATGCAGCGGACGGCTATCGCGTCGTTCCCACTCTTGAGCCTCAGCCGATTCGAATCCTGGGGGCGGCGGCAAAGCGTCGTTGCCGACGAGGGGTCCGTTGGCTACATGAGGGCTGGACGCTTCGGGAGGGGGTGGCTGGAATTGGTCGAATTGCTCTGGCTCGAATTGCTCTGGCTCGAATTGCTCAGGTTCGAATGCCGGGGCATCCAGTGGGGCCTCGAACGACGGAGGCTCATACATCGGTGCCGGCGGCTGTGCGGAAAGGGCGGCTTCGTCTGGGAAGCCGGCCTGCTCGGCGGTGGTGTCTTCTGCTGCAAAAGTTGGAATCGCGTCGGGTTCTTCGGCCTCGGGTACGGCATTGTCACGCAAACGCGAAACCCGACTGGCCAGACGGGACCGAGCTTGTTCTGCAAGCCCACTCATCCCTGGGCGCTCCGGCTCGGCCTCCTCGGTGAACGGTGACTCTACGCCGATTCCGAGCCCGGCCGGATCGCTGACGTCTGACCCGTGGGACAACCCGTTGTAGGCAGAGGGGTCAGATGTCTCCGGGACTGAGGAAAAAACCGAGTCCTGAGTAACGGACGCGGCGAGTGGAACATGCGGTTCGCCGCCGAAATCGGGGTCGGGAGTAGGTGCCTCGAAACCGGCGGTTGCGAACGGGTCGTGGGGCGGTGGCGGCGTGGACATTTCATGGATCGATTCCTGATCAGAAGCGAAGTTGGTAGCGGGAGGCCTCGGGTCGTTGTAACTGGCGACCGGCACATCCGCCTCGTCAACAGGGCCGAAACCATCATCAGCATCCGTGTCCGCCTCGCTGTCGGTGACTTCGGAGTCTCCGAAACCGACCGACTGATCAACACTGGCGTCGATGTCCGCCACGTCGTCGAGCTGGGCAAAATCAGCGTCGGAGTCCAACGCTGTACCCGGCAGCTCCTCATCAAAGTCATCGGAAGCTTCCAGGCGGGTTTCTTCTCGCGGGATCGTTGCCATCTCCGCGGCATGGAACTGAGCAGCCTCGACTTCGGTCTCCAACGTTGCGATGGAGTAACTGTCCACCGACATCTCAGTGAGTTCCTCCGGCTCGAGAAGCCCGATCTCTTCGGGATCCGGTGTTTCCGTTTCTGCCAAGAGTTCGGGATCATCCAGGACCGCGGAGATCTCTGCCAGCCCGGCCCGAACACCTTCACGGCGAGCGTTGAGAAACGTTTCAAATCGAGCGACGTCGGCGGTGAGGTCATCACGAATCCGCTCGAGTTCGCCGATCTCGGAGAGCAGTTCATTTCGCTTTAGACCCTGCTCGGACAAGAGTTCTTCTTCTATGGCCTGCTTGCGAGATTCGGCATGTTCCAACGCCTCAGCCAGCAACTGAGCCCGCTCGCTTTCTGCGTCTGCGAGCATCTGTTCGCGCTGGGCATGCGCCTCGCCCTTGAGTTCCTTGGCTTCAGTTCGTGCACTGGCCTTGATGGAATCAGCCTTGGCTGTGGAATCTCGCCGCAATTCTTCGGCCCTAGCTTCGGCCTCCCGGACCGTCTGATCCGCCGTGCGTTGAGCCAGGAGGAGAGTGTTGCGAAGCGTCTCATCGAAATTGTCATCCGGGCGTCGTTCATCCGCAGGCGCAACGCTGGCGGACCCCGCTGCCGAGGCGCGGTCGGCACGCTGATTGGCGTCATCGAGCATGGCTTGAAGGCCCTCGATCTCGTCGGCAAGAGGGGCTAACGTCTCAAGAACCCGGTCAACCTGCGATTTGCTATACCCTCGAACTTCCTCGTCGAATTGGACGAGAGGAATACGGCGGAGGAGCCGAAGTTTGTCGCTGCCAACAGTCATACTAGCAGCCTAGTAGTTTGCGCTCCGCGGAGCAGGCAACCGGACCGATGTTGTGGGCCTCAGCGGCAAATAATTGCTTGCAGCACGAACAGGATCAAGAACATTGCCAATTCGGCTACGCCGATTCCTGCGGCCGCTCCTGGGAGTGGCGGTATGGCCCGGCGCAGTGGCATCAGTGCGGGCTCGGTTGCACTGAAAGCCAGTTCGCGCACTTGCATCATAGGACCGGGGCGAGCCGGAAAGAACGACAACGCAAGGCGGACATAGAAGACGAAGGTGAAGCCAAGAACCCCGAAACAAAGAATGCTGCTGACCATCAGCGGTCGAAGCCTCGTTCCTGCATACGACGACGGTCTTCATCACTGACGTCAACACCCGACGGCGTAAGCAGGTAGACGTTGGGGGCGACGCGTTCCATACCACCGGCCAGCACATAACAGACACCGCTGGCGAAATCCACGAGACGACGGGCGATTGGCTTATCAACCCTGGTGAGGTTCATGACAACCGGCGACCCCGCACGGAAATCATCGGCGATCCGGCTGGCGTCGTCGAAGGACGAAGGGATATGTAAACGAGGTTTGGCGTGCGTGACCACGTTGGACTCCTGCTCCTCAACTTGGCGAAGACTCGATCTGGACGGTGGTGAACTCGCTCGACCCCCATCACTGCGGGGAACCGCAGGCTCACTCGACGGTGCAGTCTGCACCGATGCGAGCGAGGGATTCGTTGAGTCGGTTGGTCGGTCCCCAGCCTGTTCCGACGGTGCAACGGCATGCGACCTTCCAGAACCGGCTGACTGACCTGTGGCGAAAGCTCCTGGCGACGATGGTGAAGTGCGACGATCGGCGGCGGGCGCTACGCCAGGATCGACATGTCCGGCGGGTCCGTTGTTGGTGGGACTAAGTGCGGCCGGAACTTCAACCGGTGCTTGGGTCGGGACCGGCCGCAAGGGTCGGACCGCCCCCACACCGCCCACTTCACCAAGATCAGGTTCCGCGCTGAAGCCAAATGTCGGTTGACCCGCGTCCGCAGAGAACCGATCCTCGAGCGAGATCGTCTGTTTGTCAGAACCACCCCGACCAGAGCTCCGGCGAACCGGCTCTTCTTCGGCCTCATAATCCTCATACGACGCTTCGTCGTCATAAACCTGGTCGTCGTCGTCGAGACCCAGGAACGCCATGACATTTCGGAACACAGCCATATGCGTGCAAGATCCTTTCCGTAAGCCGTGGCAACCACCAACAGGTGGCGACCCGCCTTACCGTAGCCTCTCCGGGGGCTCTCAGCGGTCAATCGGGGAAGGTTTAGGGCCGTGGTCCGAAGATCGCTGTGCCAACCCGAACCATGGTGGAACCCTGGACGATGGCCGTCTCGAAGTCGCCGCTCATCCCCATTGAACAATGCTCCAGGCCGTGGTGATCGGCCAACTCCCTGCAACGGGCGAACACCGGTGCGGGGTCGATTGCGGTGTCGGTTGGGCCCATTGTCATCAGCCCGCGGACACCGAGCCCATTACGGTGGGCATGCTCCACCAGCATCCCCAAATCAGCGGCATCGCAGCCGGACTTGCTTGCTTCGCCGGTGAGATTCACCTGCAGCAGGAGCTCTGCACCGGGAGAGCGCTTCGCCAATTCTTCGATCAGCGGTTCGCGGTCGATGGTGTGCCAAAGCGTCACAAGTGCGGCGATTCGACGGACTTTGTTGCGTTGAACCGGGCCGATCATGTGCCACCGAATGGGAACGGCAGGATCGATCAACGAGCGAAGCGTCTCAGCTTTGCCAGCCAACTCTTGGGCATAGTTCTCGCCGAAATCCGTGCACCCCGCCTGCACGGCACCAGCGACGACCGACGCATCGAAGCGTTTGGAAACCGCGATCAACGTGACCGACTGCCCCGGTTGACGCACAGCATCGATCCGCTCGAGGACCTCGGCCAGTCGGAGCGCGATCTGGTGATCAAAGTCTGGGGGCCCGGGCTGTGAGTTCACAGCGCCATTGTGGCGTCCAGAAAGGCCACCGTAACCATCCGTTCCGGATCGGCGCGAATCCGATGGCTGTAAAAGCTATCGCCGACCGTTGAGGGAGGACGCGACGGTGTGGGGAAGCCCGAAGACTGCAAGGCCGCTCGCACCCCCTCAAACACATCCAAGGCCGACCCTCCGAACCGTGTCTCGGCCATGACTGAGTCTCCATATCTTGCCACAAGGGGCGCAGCGTCTCGGTCCGCGAAGGCGTAGTCCTCCGGACCAATGCTCGGTCCGCAGAACGCAAACCGCTTCTCGACCTCCCACTCATCTCCGAAAAGTGCGTGGATGCCGTTGGCAGTTGCCTCAACGACGCCGGCCAAGAGACCCCTCCACCCGGCGTGAGCCACTCCGATGGCAGCATCATCGAAACCCGTGCGTTTGTTCCTGGCTTGGACCCCAAGGACCACCGGAACGCAATCAGCGGCGGTGATCGCCAATGGAGCGAACCTCTGGCGAGTGACCGCCGCATCGGCGATCGCTCCGGCGTGCTGGCCCGGACTGTCAACACGAATGACTCGTGCTCCGTGTTCGAGTTGGAGCCACGTCCAGGGACCGCAATTCACGAGTTCCTGGCGTCGCGCCGAGATCCCCTCACTACCCACCGCGAAATCGCCGTGAGAACGGTCTGTGCCAACGATTACCAGCTCGGAGGAGGAACCCAGCCGTACGCGGTGCTGCATTCGATCAGGAGCCTGAACGGCGGACTGGTTACTTCAAGAACGAGGGTACGTCGAAGTCATCATCGAGGTCATCGTCATCATTGGCGAAGACATCGATGGCCTGACGGGTGCGGCCGTGGTCCGCGGTTGCTTGATCGTCGAGGAAGGCATCGTAGCGACCGCCGGTGCTGGCGCTAGCTCGACCTGCAGATCCGCCCGAGCCGGCACCGTAGTTCATGCCCCGCTCTGGGCTTGGCTCGCCATCCCACCGGTCAAATCCGGCGGCGATGACCGTGACGCGAATCTCGTCGCCCATGTTCTCGTCGACCACGGTTCCAAAGATGATGTTGGCCTCTGGATGGGCAACGTCATGAATGATCTCCGCCGCTTCGTTGACCTCGAAGAGCCCCAATTCGCTGCTCCCGGCGATCGAAAGCAAGATCCCTCGAGCCCCTTCGATGGACGCCTCGAGAAGAGGGCTGGCGATAGCCGAGCGTGCTGCGCTGAGTGCTCGCCCTTCACCGGCGGCCTGGCCGATACCCATGAGCGCCGAACCGGCGTCGGACATGATCATGCGGACATCCGCGAAGTCCGTGTTGATGAGGCCGGGCGTGGTGATGAGGTCGGTGATACCCGAGACGCCGGACAACAGGATCTCGTCGGCCATCTTGAACGCATCGATCATGCTCGTGCGCTCGTCGGCGATCGACAGGAGCCGATCGTTGGGGATCACGATCTGAGTGTCTACTTTTTCTTTCAGGCGGCTGATCCCGCTCTCGGCCTGCGTGGCGCGGCGCCGACCTTCGAAGCCGAAGGGACGAGTAACCACGGCGATTGTGAGAGCACCTTGGTTCTTGGCAATCTCGGCGATCACTGGTGCGGCACCGGTACCGGTTCCGCCGCCTTCGCCCACGGTGATGAACACCATGTCGCCGCCTTCGAGTGCTGCCGAGATTTCTTCACGGTGCTCTTCTGCGGCCTGTTGACCAATGGCAGGGTCTGAACCCGCACCGAGTCCACGGGTCAACTCACGTCCGATGTGGATCTTGATCTCAGCATCGTTCATCAGCAGCGACTGCGCGTCGGTGTTGACCGAGATGAACTCAACACCCCGCATCCCGGCGTCGATCATTCGATTCACGGCGTTGCATCCACCGCCGCCGACGCCGACGACTTTGATGACAGCCACATAATTTTGGGTGTTCATTCCGATGCAGGTCCTTGTTCCTTGGGTGATGGAAGACTCACGGCTTGTAACGCTAGTGCGAAGCGAGCTGCTTCGCGTGACTACTCACTGTGAACTGGTGTCCATTTGATTACGAACACTTTGTCAGATCGGCCAGTCCGTCCCGGGGATTACCCTTTTCACCAATTCTTGACAAAGCTGGAGCAGAAGGGACTGTGAGGTCAATCTCGTGAACGCAGCGCATGTCCACCGAAAGCAGTAATGTCTCCAAGCTCACCACTTTTGCCTCAATTTCCCGGTCGTCTCCAAATACCGCCCGTCCACCATCTGTAAGGGTGAGAGCAATTTCGGCTCCGGTCACGATGACTTCACTCACCTCCTGCCGCACCGGGGCAGTCATGGCCTCCATGAGTCGCAAAACAGAGCTTGATCCAGGGGGCGCGGGGTCCCCGGCAACACCACTCGCCTGCAAACCAATAACCGGCAAGAACCCATCGGGAAGTACTTCTGAGGTCCGAACCTGACGTCCATCGTCGTCTACCAACACAAATCCGGCTGGTGTTTTGAGCGCCAATGTTGGCTCCCTTTCGATCACTTCGATTCTCACCACACCGTCCCACCCCCGACGAACATTGGCGCTCCGAATCGTTGGGATCGACTCCACCCTGGCGGCAATGATGCCCGGGTTGAGATCGACCATCGAGGTACCGATCGGAACAGCGGCAGCTTGCTGGATTTCCTCCACCGAAACCTCGGAAGCCCCGATGACAACGGCGCCGTCGATATCGAGAAGCGGTGAACGAATCGCTCCGATCGCCCCAGCCGCGGTGACGGTGATTGCCGCCAAGACTATTACTACGCTCCGTCGCCGCTGGCGTCGTTGGGCGCGCACTTCGGCGGCTCGGGCGGTGAGGTTGCGTGCTCCAACCTGGGTTGAGGTACTGGTTCCTGGGGGCTTCCGTCGTCGGCCAGCCGACGTCTTCGCCGCTGCTTTTTTCGGTGTGGTTTTTGGCTTGTTCCTGGCGGTCGTCTTCTTCGCCGCCCGCTTGTTGCCTGCGGGCCGTTTGGTCGTCGCCTTTTTTCCGGTCGTCTTGGCAACTACCTTCTTCTTCTTGGCCGATGGCTTTTTTGCTGCCCGTTTCCGGGTAACGGTGGCGCTCATTCTTGTTCCCCTGTCAGATCCTGTTCAACGGAACCTCCGAAGCCCACGAGACGGTTCTCCACCTGTAGGCGAACACCGAAGCGTTCGTCTATTCTTGCCTGCACTGCGGCGATCACCGCAGCAACATCATCTGCTGAGCCCCCCGGGTCGGCCTGGATGAAGTTGGCGTGTTTGGTTGACACGCTGGCCGAGCCGATTCGGAACCCTTTCAACCCGCATGCATCGATCATCCGCCCGGCGGAGTCACCAGGGGGGTTGGCGAATACCGAGCCGGCATTTTGACCCCCCGGCTGATTGGCCCGTCGCCACTGGACTATCTCGGTGAGTTCCCGCGTACCGTGACCGATCGCGTCCGATCGCTCTTCGGCACTGAGCAACAACTCGGCGAACAGAACCACGTCATCTGACCCCACCGTGCTCTGGCGATAGCCGAACTCCAGATCAGCTGCCGTCCTTTGGCTTGGCCCGCCGGTTCGCATGTTGAATATGGACACCGATTGGACGCTGGCCGCCATATCGGACCCATGGCCACCGGCATTCATTCGCACCGCGCCCCCTATGGTCCCCGGCACCCCGACTGCCCACTCAAATCCCTGCACTCCGTCGCGGGTCAGCTGGCGAGCCACCCGAGGAAGCATCGCCGCTCCCCCGACAACCACCCGAGCCATTCCCGCTCCACGCTCCACAATTTCAACAGAGGAGAATTCGTCCCCGAGCTTGAGGACGATCCCGGGAAAGCCGGCGTCAGCGACAAGAAGATTCGATCCGGCACCGACGACCAGGTACGGTACGCCCGCTGAGACACACGATCGGACGATCTCGAGGTCCGCTACGGAATTGATCAGCACCACAGCGGCGGCCGGGCCGCCTACTCGATAGGTGGAGAGTTCTCCCACCGATCCCTCCACTGTCACCCGACCGGGTAGCGCTCCCACAAGAGCCGCAACCGTCGTGGCGAGTTCATCCATCGTTTCCTCGGCCTGTGGCAAAGCTCAGAAGCCTCAGGGTCTGGTCGGCGATTGCTGGTAGGTCCCCGGCGCTGAGCAGCAAGCAGTAATCGCCGGGGCGAGCGATCTCGGCAATCGCCTTCGGAACTTCGATCGCTGGGCCCACCCGGACCATTGTGAGATCCGGTGCCAGTTCACGAAGCGCTCCCGCAACAAGGTCAGCCGACACACCCGGGCGGGGAGCCTCTCCGCTGGGGTAGATGTCGGTGATCACAACCGCATCAGCCTTCGCAAGTGCGGGAGCGTACGTTTCCCAAAGTGCCGCCGTTCGGCTGAATCGATGGGGCTGAAAGGCAACGATCACTCGCCCGGAGGCGACGTCCCGGGCGGCGCTGATCGCGGCGATGATTTCGCCGTTCAAGTGGGCATAGTCATCTACTACGGTGATGTCATTGGCGCAACCTCGGACCTCGAATCGCCGTCCGACTCCAGCGAAACTATTCAATCCGTCGATCGCGCCAGGAACGTCGCCTTCCACCGCAACAACTGCGGCGATGGCGGCCGTCATATTGAGGGCATTATGGAGGCCGGGGAGCTGAGGAACCAGGCGGTAGTCAGTTCCGTCGACCGTGACGGTGGAATCGGTGACCGAGAAGGTCAGGCGCACTGTGTTGGCGGTAGATCTCCCGTACACAAAGACCCGAGGATCGCTGATGCGCCCAGTGCGCCGCAATGCACGCATCACACCGGGATCGTCTCCGCAGGCGACGACAGCCGTCAGATGGTCGGCGGTAAGAAAGGTGTCGAACGCTGCGTAGAGACCTTCTTCACCGCCGTAATACTCCAGGTGGTCGGCCTCGATGTTGGTCACCACAGCAATCGAGGACTTGAGTTCCACAAAGGTTCCGTCGCTCTCGTCGGCCTCTGCAACGAGGACGCCTCCAAGCTGGCCCAGGACGGCGCCCGGTACCGGTTGCTCTACCCCGAGAAGTCGACCGCCGATCACGCTCGACACCGAGATACCCGAACCCAGCAGTGCTGCTGCGATCATGGATGACGTCGTCGTCTTCCCATGCGTCCCGGCTACAGCGATCGTGCGGAACTCAGAGGTAATCCCTGCTAGGGCGTCAGCGCGCCGCCGAACCGTCCTTCCCGCACGAATCGCAGCATCCACCTCCGGGTGCGTATCTGGAACCGCGGTAGACCGCACGATGGCGGCGGTCTCGGGGATTCGACCGAAATCGGCTCCAATGGTGACCGGGACACCCATCGCCCGCAGCGATTCCACGATGTCCGACGGGTTCTGGTCGGAGCCGGTCACCGAATGGCCCATGTGATGGAGCAGCGCCGTGATCGGTGCCATTCCCGTTCCTCCACACCCGATCACGTGGACCGTTGCCGGTTGCGATAGGTCAAGCGGGTTCGGTGGGGCAGAAGTCGCCATCACTGCCCGCCGACCCGCAAATGAACAAGGACCAGTTTCGCAACCTCATCGGCGGCCCGAGAATGATCAACGGAGGGGGTGGCGTTCCGCATGGCGGTGCGAGCTGTGGCATGGAGAAGCGGTTCGAGCGCTTCGGCCAAGACTGCGCCAGACAGGTCATCATCGTCGATGATCACCCCTTTACCGGCCGAGACCACCTCCATGGCATTGGCGCGCTGGTGGTCTCGTGGCGCCTTCGGTAGTGGGACGATAACGGCTGGCAGATTCGCGATGCTCAACTCAGCGACGGTGCTCGCCCCGCCCCGAGTGACGGCGAGATCAGCGGCAAGGAGGAGCTCGGGCATATCATTCTCGTACGGGACGGTTCGGTACACAAGGCCACCGTCTCCCTCCAATGGTGCCAGCGCGCCCGGATTGCGACGACCCACAACATGGTGGATTGAGATGCTGGATCGGTGGCGCCACGTCGAGGCCAATTCCCGGGCCGCGCGATTCACGCTGTCGGCACCCAGCGATCCGGCCCAGATCCCGATGAGAACTGTGGCATCGTCCCGGACGCCAAAGCGCTGACGCGCCGCCGCCCGTCGTTCTGAGGAGTGGTCAGCCAGAAGGGACGTCACCTCGTGGCGAGTGGGATTGCCACATAGGACGGCCCGGGGAAGCTGGGTGGGAGGAAACGGAATAGCCGAAGCTGCCGCGAAACGGCCGATGATTCGGTTGACCAAACTGGCCCGAGCGTTCTGCTCAGTCACCACGACGGGGATTCTCAACAAGAGTGCAGCGACGCTGGGAGCGAACGCGGCAAAGCCGCCGAGGCAGAGCACGACTTCTGGCCTGCGCCGTCTCAGGAGGGGAATGGCCGACAGCCCACCCCGGAGAAGTTCCCCAACGCTTCTCACGGCCGCAACACTGAAGGACCGAGGTATTCCCCGCCCAGCCAAAACGTCGAGGTGGAAGCCGGCGGCGGGAACCAGGGTTGCCTCATTCCCCCGGGTGCTGCCGACAAACCCGATCTCATCCGGCGAAAGGCCCATCTTGACCAGTGACTCCGCAACCGCAATTCCGGGATTGGTATGGCCCGCGGTACCACCGCCGGCAATCATCACTCGCATCATCAGTGATGACCTCTTCTGGCTACTCCAACCAGCAGTCCGCTGGCGAACAGGGTAGTGACCAGGCTGGAGCCGCCCGCGGAGACGAACGGTAGGGGCTCGCCGGTGATGGGCATGAGGCCCAACGCCATACCGATGTTGAGTGTGGCCTGAGTGATGATCCATATTGTGAGTCCAGCGGCGAGCAGGCGCCCAAACGAATCTGGAGCTCGCAAAGCGGTGTGAAAGCCGAGGTACCCGAAGAGCCCGAATCCAAGAACCAGGGCAAGGCCGCCAACAACACCGAGTTCCTCGGCGACAACAGCAAAAATGAAGTCAGTCTGCGCTTCGGGAAGGAATCCCCACTTGGCGCGGCTGGCGCCGAGCCCCCGACCCAAGAGCCCGCCCGAGGCGATGCCTACCTGGCTCTGGATTGTCTGCAGGCCGATGCCGTCAGCGGACTCCCACGGGTCCAGAAACGCCAACATTCGGTTCCGGCGATACGGAGCGGCGTAGGCCATCGCCACCGCACCGAACAGGCCGAAAAGGGCCCACTTGGTCAGATGCCCGAGGTGAGCCTTCGCAACGAACAACATGAGAAGTGCCACAGTCCCCATGATGATCGGCGTCCCAAGCTTGGGTTGCAGTATGAGCAGCGCCGAGAAAACGCCCACCACGAACAGCACCGGTCGGATCGTTCGCTCCGGCAAATCCATATGCTGCTCGCGCCTGCTGAGAATCGTGGCCGCAACCAGAATTACTGCAAGTTTCGCCAGTTCGGCCGGTTGGATCACCACCGGGCCCAAAGCCAGCCAACGGCTCGACCCATTCACGGTTTTCCCCACTCCGGGGAGCAAAACCGCCAGCAGGAGAACTGCGCTGGCGATGGCCGACGGAAAGGCCAATCGAGCAGCATTGAGATAGTTCATCCGACTTCCGATTACGAAGGCGACCGCACCGAGGATCGCATAGCGCAGTTGCCGGGAGAACTGGAAAAACGGCGAGGAGTCAAACTTGTGAACGCTGGAAACCGACGACGCCGACAACACCATGACCAGTCCGAAGAGCGTCAGGCCGATCACCAAAATCGTGATCGACCACCCCAGCCGCTCCCCCACCTCGGTGGCCGGGAGTTTCGCCGTTCGCTGCGGCCGCCACTGCAGAGTCTGGCGCAGGGTCTCACGCGAAGCCGGCCGAGGAGCATTGCGCACGACGGGTCGCCGCTTCGCTGCCACCCGTTTTTTCGCTACCCGGTTCGACGTTGTGGTCCGGTTCGACGTTGTGCTCCGCTTCGGCGCTGCGGTCCGCCTGGACGCAGGAGAGCGCTTCGAGGCAGAACGCTTGGCTGGCGCCTTCCGCTTCGATGCAGCACGCTTGGTCGTCGCAGCACGCTGCGTCGTCGCAACACGCTTTGTCGTCGCAGCACGGCTTGTCGGTGTGGGCCGTTTGGTCGAGGCAGCCCGCTTTGTCGTGGCCGCCCGCTTTGACGAAGCGGGCCGTTTCGTCGAGGCAGCACGCTTCGTGTTCGCAGCACGCTTCGTGTTCGCAGCACGCTTCGTGTTCGCAGCACGCTTCGTCGCGGCCGCCCGCTTTGACGAGGCGGCGCGCTTCGTCGTGGCCGCCCGGCGTGTCGTTGCGGCCCGTTTGGTCGCGCTGGCGCGCCTTGTAGCTACAGCTTTGCGTTTGGTCTTTACTGGTTTCTTTGCCGAGCTGGCGCGTTTGGTCGCCCGTTTCGGAGGACTTCGGCGGGCCCGAGTCAGAGTGGCGGTTCCGGTCATTGTTGGAACTCCACAGCGCCAACCCAATCGGCGTAAAACAGCCCCAGCGCTACGGCCATGAGTCCGCCCGAAATGAGCCAGAAACGAACGATGACCTTTGTCTCGGGCCATCCCTTCAACTCGAAATGATGATGAACCGGTGCCATGCGAAAAAGGCGACTGCCGTTGGTGAATTTGAAGTATCCGACTTGGAAGATCACAGAGAGCGTTTCGGCAACGTAGACCCCGCCGATGATCGGCAGGAGGAGATGCGTATTGGTGAGCAGAGCAAGCGCCGCCAGTCCGGTACCAATCGCCAACGAACCGGTGTCTCCCATGAAAATCTCGGCGGGCGCCGCATTGAACCAGAGAAATCCGGCCAACGCTCCGACCATAGCGATTGCGACCACAGCGAGGTCCAAGGCATGAGGGACGTCATAAAGTGCGGCCCGAGCTCCAGCTTGCCGGAATATCCAGAAACCAATGAGAACATAAGCCGCAAAGGAGAAGATCCCGGACCCAGCCGCCAGACCATCCAGCCCATCGGTGAGATTCACAGCGTTGCTGCATCCGATGATCAGAAGAACCGCCCAGAAGATCCAGCCGTACGGACCAAGGTCCAGACCCGTGTAGCGAGTGAACGAGAGCTCGGTTCGAGTACTCGTGAACAGCTGCGTGCCGATCGCAAAGCCGAAAGCGACCGCGAGCAGGCCGAACATCTTGGCACGCTTGTTCAAACCGAGATTCCGCTCCTTCGATACCTTCAGCCAATCGTCCATGAACCCAACAATCCCGGCTCCGCTGATCGCTCCGATAGCAAGCAGTCCCGATCTGGTGAAGATTCCGCCGATGAGCAGATGGCTGAGGAAGTAGCTGGAGAACGCTCCGCCAACGATGGCGATCCCACCCATCGTTGGCGTACCCGCTTTGATGTGGTGCCCCTCCGGCCCGTCCTCGCGGATGGGCTGACCGATCCGATTGCGGGTGAGAATGTCGATCAGGAATCGGGTTCCGAAGGCACTGAAGGCGAAGGCCATCCCGGCTGCGGTGAGGAGACGAATCATCGGAGGTCAGAATCCCGCTCGCTGGAGCGCGTTGACGGCAACGATGCGGTCGTCGAAATCGACGACGACGGACCCAATGGTCTGGGTCGTCTCATGGCCCTTCCCAGCTATCAGCACGACATCGCCGGCAGCAGCCTGGGCAACGGCCTGATCTATTGCAGCCTGACGATCTGGTTCCACAATCACCGATCCACGATCCGGTATCCCGGCCAAGATCGCCTCAATGATCGCCAAGGGGTCTTCGAGCCGTGGATTGTCCGACGTAACAAACACTTGATCGGCCCCCTCAGCTGCCACCGTCCCCATCAGTGGACGTTTGCTGGCGTCCCGGTTACCACCACAGCCAAACACCACACGCACCTTCCCGCCGGGTCCTGCTGCGAAACGGCATGCAATCAGGGCAGCTCGAAGGCTGTCCGGCGTGTGTGAGTAGTCAACGACAACACGAAACGGTTGTCCTATGGCCACCCACTCCATCCGTCCCGGCACCGGGTTGATCGCCCCTATTGCGTCTGCAACATCGACCGGCTCGAATCCGAGTGTCTCGAGCACAGATGCAGCACACAGTGCGTTGTACACGTTGTGCTCACCGGCCATCTGAAGGGTGACGGGAAGCTGGCGCCACTGGAACGACGCCGTCGGCCCCTCCAGTTTCAAATCAACGGCCTGAACAATCCCGTACTTCGTCGCTTCCGGACGGCGTTCGATCAGTCTCTGGCCTGCAGGGTCGTCTTCGTTGATCACAACTGCCTCGGACAGGTCCGTGCCGAACAAACGGGCTTTCGACTCGAAATAGGCCTCCATGGTTGGATGAAAGTCCAGGTGGTCTCGAGAGAGATTGGTAAAGGCGCCCACAGAGAACCTGAGACCGTCAACGCGGTGTAACTCGAGAGCGTGGCTCGACACCTCCATTGCGAGATACGAGACGGACCGGGCCCGCATGTCGGCAAGACGCGCAAAAAGTTCGGGAGCCTCAGGAGTGGTACGGGCCCCGGACAGCGTTCCCAGGACTTCAACGCTACGGCCGAGGTGCGCCAGCATCGCCCCGAGCATGTGCGTGACAGTGGTCTTGCCATTGGTGCCGGTCACCCCGACCACTTGAATATCGCGGTCTGGATGATCAAAGACGGCGGCCGAGGCCGGACCCAATGAACGGCGGACATCGGGAACTACAAGCTGAGGCACATCAACGTTCAACTCGCGCTCGGTGAGCAGGGCGACAGCACCGGCGGCGGCGGCTTCCTCGGCATAGTCGTGCCCGTCGACAACGGCGCCCGGTACACAGGCAAACATGACCCCAGATTCAACGGTGCGCGAGTCATGCGTGATGCCGAAAACTCTGGCGTGCACGCCCAAATCTGGCGAGACCAAACGGCCCCCGATTTCCTCTGCGAGATCGGCGAGATCCAGGCCAGCCTCAACCACCGCGACCCTGCCCCCCGCTGGAGTCACTTGCAAGATCAACCGCGATCACGGTTGGACCACCGTTTTCGAGCACCTCCGGTGGCGCAACCTCCACGAGTTGGTCCACCGACGACTGGGGTTCTGGCTCAACTGCCTCTGGGGTGGCGCCCTCAGCTGGAGTAGCGGTCACAATGCTTTCAGCCTCTGCAACATCTTCACCCGCTCGCGGCGAGTCGGTTGCTTCCGCCGGCGTCCCTCGGATCAGCGTCCGCTTCGCCCGCCACACCGGTTCATCGCCAGTGGGTCCCGCCGGTGCAACGTTCAGCACCCGAAGCGCGTATTGCGCAATCTCTGCAAAGGCGGGAGCAGCAGCGGTTGTTGCACTAGTGGCAGTACGGGGTTCATCAATGACGAGAACTACCGAAATCTCGGGCGCCTCCGCCGGGACCAAACCGCCGAACGTCGTGACATACCGGCGATCGTTTTCGGTTCCGTAGCTCAATTTGCCGCTGCCGTTGTCGAACACCTTCCAGGCCGTTCCGGTCTTTCCCGCAACCGAGTATCCATCGATCGAGGCCTTTGTACCCGTCCCGCCCTCCGACGTCACGGCTCGCAACATGCGCAAAGTTTCGGCGGCGGCTTCACGGCTGATGATTTGTCGAGACGGCGAATCGATTGTCTCGGCTTCGCCACCGTCGGCATCTTTCACGGCCTTCACAAGCGACGGCTGGATATACAGCCCTCCGTTCCCCACAGTGTTGAAGGCGGCTGAGAGCTGCATGAGGTTTACCGTCATGCCCTGACCAATGACGATCGATCCAGCATCGCTTCCCAACCACTCCGACGGTTCGCGGAGAACACCCGCCGATTCGCCAGCCAGATTCAAGCCGGTGTCGGCCCCAAACCCGAACTGACGGGCGTAGTCATAGTAGGTGTCGGAGCCCATCTGTTGTGCGAGAGTTATGGCCGCTACGTTGCTCGACTGACCGAGCGCTTCGGCCATCGTCATTTCCATCTCGTCGTGTCGAGGATGATCAGAAAATGGCTTGTCGGCCACGGTGATCGACCCGGGAACCAGCAACCGGTCTTCGGCCGTGTAGCCCAGGGAATCGGCGGCTGCGGCAAAGGCCACCAACTTCATAACCGATCCTGGTTCAAAAGTATCGATGGCGGCCTTGTTGTACGGCGCGATACCGCACTGCGTCTGATCGACGCGTTCAACGCTGGCCATCGCGTAAATCTCTCCGGTAGCGGGATTGGCCACGATCGCCGAGGCTCCGGCTGCACCCAACTTCTCGCACGTGTCCTGCAAGATCGATTCTGTGCCGTACTGGACTCGATGGTCGATCGTGAGTGTGAGGTCATATCCCTTGGCCGCCGGCTCAACGGTCCGCTGTCCCACGCTGATCGAACCAAAGACGCCGCGCTCGTACTGCTCGCGACCCGCAGTCCCGCGCAAGAGTTCGTCGAACTGCTGTTCCAGTCCGGACCTCCCGACCTCGTCCACATCAACTCGGCCAACCAGGGGCCGAGCTAGGGAACCGGCGGGGTACAGGCGGTCTTCCTCCGGGCGAATGACGATCCCGGCGAACGCCTTGGTGGTTTCGTCGTCGTCCACGAGGGCGCGGATCTGCTTGAGCACGTCTTGATCGCTTGTGACGGCAACCTCGTTGTACCGGTCGCTGTCGGATGCCGGGAGCAAACGTTCTACGATCAGCGCCGCGTCGGTCTCCAGGATCGGTGCCAGCAACGAGGCCGTCCATTCCGGATCGTTGTCCTGCACGATCTGAGGGTCGGCGATGATGAGCTGCGTTGGTGTGCTGGCTGCCAGGACATAACCCTCACGGTCCACGATCTGACCGCGAAATCCGGCGATCTTGCGGGACGCGATGCTCTGGTCAGCCGCAAGATCGCGGTAACGCTCTGGGCGAACCGCCTGGAGATCGATGAGAGCGGCCATGTAGACGACCATCACGGTGAAGAACACCGCCAGAACCACAAAGACCTGCGGATGCTCAGCGAACAGACTTCGATTGGACCTGCGGCCGGCTCGCCGGCTCATGGGCTAAGCGGCCGCGTTGCGACAAGGTAGACGGGGCGGACCGACCGGACCATTCCCAAGGCTTTTGCTCGTCGAACGATTTCCTCTGGAGAGGAGGCCACCACCACGCTGCGATCGAGCAACGCGATGTCATTCTCCAGAACAGAGATCTCTTGCTGCAACCGATCCAGATCACTCTGAGTCTGCACCAACTGAGCCTGGACCAGAGCCACGCCGAAGAACGCTCCCACTAGCAGAATGAGCGACACGATCACCATCCGACGACGGCGGGTCCGACTTCGGAGCGCGGCGAAATCTACGACGAACAACCCCGCGGACGAGATCGACCGACGGGCAGAGCGTGAGCCTTGGGGTTTCGCCGTGTTCCGGGTTGCTGCCTTCTTGGCTGACCCGGGGCGTTTCGCAGGGGAAGCTCGTTTCGCCGGTGCCGCCGCGCCTGAAGCCGCTTTCTTTTCTGAACGGGGCCGTGAGGCCACGGTTGCGGTCATGCCGCCACCCCCACTCGCTCGATTGCCCGAAGCCGAGCACTTCGGGATCGTGGATTCGATTCCAGCTCCGCCGCACCGGGAGTTCGAGTTATCGGCCGAATGAGACGGTAGGGAGCCGGGACCTCAGGAACCGGAAGGTGAACGGGGGTTTTCGAGGTCGTGACCTCGCGAAAGACCCCTTTGACGATTCGATCCTCGCCCGAGTGATAGGTGAGCACCACGCCCCGCCCCGCAGTGGAAAGACGAGCCAGAGCCGCCCGCAGTGAAGGCTCGAGTATCTCCAGTTCGGAGTTCACGGCGATTCGAATAGCCTGGAAGGTCCGCTTGGCCGGATGACCTCCGGTCCGTCGGGTTGCGGCCGGAATCGCTTGAACAACGATCGCCGCCAGCTCTTCGGTACGGGTGATCGGACGTGCCGCCACAATCGCTTTGGCGATTCGACCGGCAAAACGCTCGTCACCGCCGATACGGATCGCTGAGGCCAGCCGATCAACGGTCCACGTATTGACCACCGCCTCGGCCGTCAGCACAGCCGACGGATCCATCCTCATGTCCAGTGGACCGTCCAGACGGAAGCTAAAACCACGCTCGGCGACGTCGAGCTGCGGAGAGCTGACACCCAGGTCGAAAAGAAAGCCAGACAACTTCGAGACGCCGCACTCGTCCAGGATTGAGTCCAGGGCGTCGAACCGCCCGGCGACGACGCGAGCCCGATCGCCAAAGGCTGCAAGCCGCTCGGCCGCCGCCCTTCGCGCAGCCTCGTCTTGATCGATTCCGATCAGGCTCAATTGAGGTGCAACGTCCAGAAGCGCTACGGCATGACCTGCTCCCCCGATCGTGGCGTCCAGAACAACCCCAGCGGGAACCTCACGGAGGATTGCAACAGTTTCGGCAGCCAGCACCGGGGCATGGTTGAACCAACGGGTCGTCATCGTCCGAATCGGTGTCGCCCGTATTCATTTCGATCATCGGTTGCCCCTCGGACTCCGGACGTACGTCAGGATGTCTCCCTGAATCGCACTTGAGGGGTAACGGGCGGAGTTGTGGGGCAGAAGTACCCTTCCCCGAAACCCGAGAAGCAACCGATGATCGAACGCCTACGAGGCTCTACCGGACTCCTTTCGTGTTCCTGCCGCCTGATTTGCAGAAAAATCATTTGCTACCGGCTTCACTACAGCCCCATCCGGTCCAGAGCAGCACTGACGTCGGCCGATGCCTGTTCGGAATCGTGGACCGCGTGGAAGAGTTCGGAGGGCCAGACTTCGATCCGGCTGAGCGACCCGGTGAGAACCACTGGCTGGCCCAGGGGGAAGCCCTCGAGAAGCGACTTGTTGATCGTAATCCTGCCGGCCGAGTCCACCTTGACCCGCTGGGTTTCCCCCGTAAGCTTGCGGAAGCTCACTGCGTCGAGAACACTGGCCCGACGATGGGCTTCCCACTCCGCGCTGACCGTGGCAAAGGTCTCCTCGTCCCAGATGCCGAGCCGTTCGCCAAGCCGAACCACATACGCCCGTGCTCCGAGTGATTCCCGGAAGTCCGGCGGAAGGACTACTCGACCCTTCTCGTCGAGCGTGTGCTCGTACTGACCAACAAACAACGCGCACCTCGCCTCCCCAAGATCTAAGAATGGTTTTTCGTGGGCTACTCCCCCACAGCGCCCCACCCTAACCCCCCATGCCCCACTCTGTCCACCAATCTGAAACAAAAAGCGTCGGGATTTCTCGGAATACTCCGGAAAGCCCTGGTCAGAGACGACCGAACCAGACGCCAGCGCCATCGTGACCGCTGAAGATGAGCCACGCCTGCCGGGCCGGGGCGCGTGGTGGGACGTGCGGTCTTCGATAGGCAGCGCCGCCGACCTACACAATCGAGAGATCCCTGAACAGGTTAAACGTGTTGTTTGGACCCACCGCGTGGTGCGTCCAGCCCTCGTTCTCGGTTCCGCCCAACCCCACACCCACGCCAAACCGGGCGAGGAACTCGAAGCTGCCGGGATAGAGATGCTCCGACGCAGAAGCGGGGGCGGTGCCGTGTTGATACAGCCCTACGACACATGGATCGATGTCCTGATCGGCAACGACGATCCACTGTGGGACAGCGATGTGAGTAGAGCATTCCTCTGGCTCGGCGGTGTCTGGCAACGAGCGCTGGCAAAGCTTGGGGTCACGCCGACGGTGGTCCATTCCGGCCCAATGATGAACAAGGAATGGGGACGCCACATCTGTTTCGCCGGGCTTGGACCTGGGGAGGTGAGCGGAACCGACGGGCAGAAGATCGTCGGGCTTTCTCAACGCCGAACTCGATCGGTCGCTCGCTTTCAGACCATGGTCCCCTACGCCACCAGCCTCTCCGAGACCGCCGGCCTGCTCGCTCCCAACGTTCTGCCGACCACCCTGGATCCCACCGCCACGACCATCGGTGTGGCTCTCGACTCCGCGGTCTTGACAGTGGCGTTCTTGGAAGAACTGCACCGACTGCCCTGAGGACCCTGTCGGGTTCCGGCGAGACGAATTGTCCCGCCCCCGGATCCGCCTCACAAAACTTGACCGCTCGGTCTAGTATTGACGGTATGCAGCCAACGTACTCCCCCGACGTCGATGTATTTCGTGAAAAAGTCCAGGCGTTCCTGGCGGAGCACCTCCCAGCCCACTGGAACGGGATCGGTGCGCTCGACGAGATCGCTGCCCACCAATTCATGAACGAGTGGCGCGCCACCCTGAGCGCCAACGGCTTTCTGGCCCCCAATTGGCCTACCGAGTATGGAGGCGCTGGTCTCACGTCGTTGGAGTCGGTAATCCTGGCCGAGGAATTCGCAGTGGCTGGTGTACCAACCGGAGGACCGAACGATCCGTTCAGCATTCAGATGGTGGGAAACACCATCCTCACATGGGGCACCGAGGAGCAGAAGAAGCACTTCCTCCCCAGGATCATCAACGGCGATGACGTCTGGTGCCAGGGCTATTCCGAACCGAATGCCGGGTCTGATTTGGCCAATCTTGGCTGCAAGGCGGTGCTCGACGGTGACGAGTGGGTGATCAACGGCCAGAAGATCTGGACCTCGGCCGGTCATCTGGCCAATTGGATTTTCGTCCTCGCCCGTACCGACGTCGACGCCGCCAAACACCGAGGCATAACGTTTCTGTTGGTCCCGATGGACCAGCCCGGAGTTGAGGTTAGGCCGATCAAAATGATCACTGGCCAGGCCGAGTTCAATGAGGTGTTTTTCTCTGATGCAAAATGCCCGAAAGAGAACGTGGTCGGCGAAGTCAACGGTGGCTGGGGCGTGGCGATGACGCTGCTCGGTTTCGAACGCGGCGAAGCGGCGGCAACAACGCCGGTGCAATTTCGAATTGAACTCGATCGCCTGCTGCACCTCGCCCAGGACTACGGCAAGACCCACGATCCGCTGATCCGCCAACGCCTCGCTTGGTGCTATTCCAAGGTAGAGATCATGCGTTTCCTCGGGATGCGGACACTCACGGACTTCCTGAAAGGTGGCCACCCCGGCCCCGAAGGATCGATCTTCAAGCTCTTCTGGAGCGAATATCACCGCAAAGTCACCGAGTTGGCGAT
>JABDIY010000105.1 GCA_013003535.1 Acidimicrobiales bacterium
GAAGCTGTGTTTCCAGAACGTCGCCAAGGCGTGCACCGGAGCGAGAGAGGTTGAGGATTCGGAATCCCTGTGGGACTTCTTCGTGAAGCCGATCGGCCACGAGTTGCACGTAGCTTCTGGCAACCGATGTAGCCCCAATTCCCTGAGCGAGCGAATCGCCGAGAGCCACGAATACCGGACAGCCGTCGTCGATGGCCAGCTGGGACTCAGATCGCCAAACGTGGGCGTAGCTCACAATCTGCTCACCGGTTCGACGAACACCCGGGACGACGGTTCCGAATGCTCGAACCATCATTCCGGGGGCGGCGGGTTCAAGAGCGGCAGCCAGCGGAGTGTTCATCCTTTGGTAACGGTAAAACCCGGCCGCAGCCTGAGCGGACGCGGCGAAGAGTCAGCTTCACGGGCTTCACCGGCCTGGGGTGGCGGCTCAATTGGGGCGGAACTTGGCCGATTGGAGCGAGTGTTCAAGGGCGTGAAGATTCTCCTCGTGGTGATGGTGCTCGCCGGCTGCAGCTCCGCTCCGTCCGAACGGACCGCCGAAGCGCGGCCCGCCACCGTGGTCGATCTCATGGATCAGGGGTACTCGGCCGAGGTGTCCTCATGCGTCGTGGGTCTCGCCGACGGCGAGCCCGAGGGGCCTGCCCAGACGGAGTTGATCGAGTCCTGTGAGCGGGCGTCGGACATGCTGAACACGTCGGACGAACCCCCCGAAGAGTTGCCCTTTGATCAACCATCGACCTACGGCGACGACGCTGCACTGGATCTTCTTTGGGACGAGTGTGAACAAGGGAGCGGCCAGGCCTGCGACAAGCTGTGGTCCAACGCTCCACTGGGCAGTGAGTATGAGGAGTTCGGCGTGAGTTGTGGCGCCCGCCCGGAGATCTTGAACTGTTCTGAACTCGTGCGAGACCAAACCCGGCCAGAGTAGCCGCCGACAACGCGTCGTAGCCTACGATCGGCCGGATGGCTGGAGCGCTGGACGGAATCATCGTGGCGGACTTTTCTCGGGTGCTGGCTGGTCCGTTGTGCACGATGCACCTGGCGGACATGGGGGCAACGGTGATCAAGGTGGAGCGCCCCGATGGTGGCGACGATACGAGACACTGGCCGCCTTACCTCGATGACGGGACGAGTACCTACTATGCGTCGATCAATCGCAACAAGCAGAGCGTGACCTTAGATCTCTCCAATGACGCTGACCTCGCCATGGCCAAGACCCTGGCGCAAAGGGCTGATGTGATGATCGAGAACTTCCGCCCCGGCATGCTCGAGAGCTTCGGGCTGGGCTATGACGCCGTGCGACCCAGCAACCCGGGGCTGATCTACTGCTCGATAAGCGGCTTCGGTTCCACTGGGGACGGAGCGGACATGCCGGGATTCGATTTCCTCGTGCAAGGTATGGGGGGCTTGATGAGCATCACCGGGCCCGCCGATGGGGAGCCGTACCGGGTTGGTGTGGCGATGGTGGACGTCTTGGCCGGCCTGCACGCGCTCGCGGGAGTTCTGGCCGCTCTTCTCGCTCGTGATAGGAACGATGGCGTTGGACAGAAGGTTGAGATCTCGCTGATGTCCTCGCTGCTGGCGGGCATGGTGAACGCCTCGGCGGCGTCGCTATTGGCTGGTGATCCCAACCGAGCTGGTAACCGTCATGCCTCGGTGGCTCCGTACGAAGTGTTTCATGCCGCGGACGAACCCTTCATCTTGGCCACTGGCAACGACCGTCAATATCGCAGGCTGTGTGAGGTGATCGAAGCCCCTGAGATGGCTGATGATCCTCGATTCGTGACCAACCGCGCCCGAGTGAAAAACATTGTCGCATGTGCGAAATTAATCAACGAGAAACTGGCGGCGAAGCGAGCGCGCGAATGGATCGCTCTCTTCCTTGACGCCCGCGTGCCGGCAGGCCCGATCAACACACTGTCCGAGGCGTTCGCCGACGCAGAGCGATTGGGTCTGGAACCAGTGGTCGAGGTGGACGGCATGCGCCTACCACGCGCCCCCTTCACCTTCAGCGCCACCCCGGTCGTGGTGAAGAATCGGCCCCCATTACTGGGGGAAGACTCGGTGGAGATCCGCCGATGGCTTGCATCCGACGCCTGAGCCATCCCGACTAGTGCCAATGGGTTCCAGCTCTGCTGGTCTTGGCGGTTCGGCCGATCGCAGCGTGGCCGAACTTCTCCTTGATGGCATCGATGGCAGCGTCGACCTCGGGTGCTCGTCCCGGGTCGAAGTTGAACGCCTGTTGGACATTGTTCGGGGCGGTGAGGTTGCTGACCGAAAGGCCGAGCTTGGTGCAACCGCCACTATTGATGAAGGGCCAGTTCTCCTGAAACAGTTTCTTGGCGGCCCTGCCCAATGCCGCCGAGGACCACGTTGCTTCGGCCATGGTGGTGGATCGGCTGAACGTGGTGAAGTTGTTGTCGCGCAGATTCATCGTGAGCGTGCGGCCCATGATTTCCTTGGCCCGCATGGTGCCGGAAATGGAATCCACCAATTCGATTGTGATCACCCATGCATCTTCACCCGTGAGGCCACCGGCGGGGAATGAACGCTGGGACCCGATCGACTTTCGACGGCGATCGGTGTCTACGTGGCGGGGGTCGCGATTGTTGGCCAGCGCCTGGAGATGACCGGTGTGGGCATTACCCAACGTGGTCCTCAGTCGCTCCGGATCGGCTGTGGCGAGTTCGCCGATCGTGGCGATCCCCATGAGGCCAAGCTTGGTGGTGGTCTTCTTTCCCACCCCCCACAGCTTGTTGACCGGAAGAGGCCAGAGAAAGTCCAGCTCGCCACCTTCGGGGATCACCAACAACCCGTCGGGTTTTCCCGCCTGGCTCGCCACCTTGGCGCAGTGCTTGGTGGAGGCGACGCCGACCGTGATCGGCAATCCAACTCCAGTGCTTACCCGCTGCCGAAGGGTGGCTGCGATCTGAGGGGCGGGTCCAACGATGCGGGCCAGCCCGCCAACATCGATGAACGCTTCGTCTATCGAAACCGGCTCCACCAGCGGCGAAGTATCTCGGAAGATTTCGAAGACGGCTCGGCTCGCCTCGGAATAGGCCGCCATTCGGGCTGGTACCACCAGCGCGTGCGGACAGAGCCGAAGCGCCGCTTTTGTTCCCATGGCGGTGCGGATACCGAAGGCTTTGGCCTCGTAGCTGGCGGCCAGCACGATTCCCCGGCCGACGATCATCGGCCGGTTCCGGAGCTGCGGATCATCCCTTTGTTCCACCGATGCATAGAACGAATCCAGATCGGCGTGGAGGATGGATGCGGTCACAAACATATGTTCGTCTCATTTGGCGTCGTCGTCAACCGCCCCACTGGTTTCGTCCCCAGCTGACGCGACAAAGCTGACTGGTCCGGGGCCTCCCCAAGGTTGGGTCCTATGGCACTAGCTCAATCCACACGCTTCTCCGAAGATGATTCCAGATGTCCGATTAGCGAGGGGTGCCACAGAGGAGACTGATGAAGACGATCGTCGTTGGTGCTGATGGCTCACCGGGCTCAGAGAATGCGATGCGCTGGGCCAGCCCGATCGCGGCCGCACACGGGGCCGAAGTCGTTGTGATGACCTCCTTGCAGCCAACCGATTCCGAGCTACGGCCGGGGAGGGTTGACGTGCTTCGAGCCGAACGACAGAAATTGGTTGATCGGTGGAGCAAATCAGCGCAACTAGGAAACGTCGTTGTGAGAACTGTGGTGAAGCGCGGTGACCCGCGGCAAGGAATCCTGAAGGTTGCCGAACGGGAAGCGGCCGACTTGATCGTTATCGGCAGAATCGGGACCTCTGCCGGGCCGGGGCTACTTCACATCGGCAGCATGGCAGAGTGGCTGGCCCACAACACGGATCGGCCTATCGCGATTGTGGGTGGTGCAGTCAACGTCTCAACCCGAAGCGCCATCGTTGGTGTTGACGGGTCGAAGGGAAGCGAAGCAGCACTGAACTGGATTGCCGAGCACGCTGCTGTTTCTCAAACAAGAATTGTTGTCGCTAGCGTCGAACAGCCGTTCATCGAGTTCACCACGTCCGACAGCTCAAAAAACTGGAGGCGACTAACCGAGAAGAAGATCCGCGAGGAGTGGGCGGCTCCCCTGACTGACGCTGGAATCGAGTTTCAGGCGTTGGCGTTGCGCGGATCGAATGCAGCAGACAACCTACTCCAAGCCGCGAAAGACGAACGGACCGATGTTGTTGTCGTTGGTTTGCGCGGGGTCGGCGGATTCTCGGGTCTTCGTGTCGGGGGCGTCGCACTTAAGGTGCTTCATCGGGCCGACAGGCCTGTTGTGATCGTTCCGGCCGCTTAGCGAATCCACACGAGCGGACGCTAAGCGATGTCGGGGCGTCCTCTGCCTCAGCCGCAAGGAGCTTCACCGCTGGGTGAGGAGCGGTGAACAAATCGGCGTGGTTCAGGAACCGACGGGCTCCCCGGGATAGCCGACCGGAAGCAGATACAGCACTTCTTCGCCCGGGTGTAATGCCAACAAACGCGCCACAGCTGCTGGATCGAATCCGCCAACGGGGACGATGGCGAGGTTGAGCACGGTCGCCTGAAGGAGAATGTTTTGGGCGGCATGTCCGGCCTCCCTGTTCACGAAGTCTTCCGCGAGAGCGCCGTACTCATGGGCTGTGCGCGCTTCGACACCGGTGATCACGAGCACTGCAGGAGCGGAACTTACGAATTCCTGACCGAAAGCGACCTCGGCCAGGGCCGTCAACGTAACCAAGTCCTGCCGATACTCGAGTTTGTGCTGATCTGGCAGGTAATGCATGAGCTTGGTCCCGGTGACGGCGTAGAGCTCGAGTGGGTAGGTAGCTCCTGCCGACGGTGCGGTCCGATGCCGTGCCGAATCGGTTACGCCCTGCCCGGCCCAGAACAGTTGACCGATCGTCGCAATGGAGAGGTTCTCGGCGCTGTAGTTCCTCGCCGATCTGCGTTGCTGCAAAGCTTGTTCCAGCGATATTCCGCCCATCACCTCGGGATCAGCGAGTTCGATCACCTCGGTGTAGCGCTGAGTCTGATCGAGTACCTCCGGGGGAGCACTCGCAGCACAGCTGATAATGAGCGCCCCTGAAATAGCGAGCAAGGCCCAAGACCTAGACATCCGGGATCTCCGGAAAAGATCGATCGAGATAGGGACTCACGAGCGCGAGGACTCGCCCGATTGAGAACAACGCGATGGTCGGCATCAGAACGATGAGGCCGATCAAGCCGACCACTGTGCGGTTGGTATAGAGATAGAGCGTCGAGTCAGCGTCCGCCACCAGCAAAATTACGCCGACGAGGCCTGCGACGGTGAGGATTCCCCCCGCCCAAGACGTGGCCAAACCTATCCGTGCCACCCGCCTCTCAAGGACTGAACTGGGGCCGTGCTGGGCACGAGCAGGGCTGATCCGGCGACCGACCATCGCCCCAACCACAGCCGCCGCTCCGAATCCGGCTGTCCAAACCAAACGGTCGTTTATCGCCGACGGGCACAAACTTGTCCGTAGCAGCGCCTCGCGGACCTGCTGGTCCGGATCGTCCACATCGCTCGACCACCAGAGTTCCCATCCGGACCGGTCGGCAACACTATCGAAAGGGGACCCACACGTCCTCTCGGTGGATCCGCGTGAGTCTGTCACCTGCACCTGGCTGAAAAAGAAACCGGCAGAAAAGAAAAATGCGATAACCGTCCCGGTAAGAACCAAGAATCGGGAGCCGCCAGCGCTGACCGGTCGGAGCATCTCTCAACGCTGGGCTGCCAAGACGGTTATGGGTAGGGGCATACGTCCTCGCTTCAGCAGGCCGAAGTGCGGACGAGATGGTCGTGACTGAGCCATCGTGTCCCTTTAAAGGTTTCCGACCATCGGTCACCCGTCTAGTTGAGAGCAACGAAGCGAACGGATCGAGCAGGCGAGTCGATGGTGATTTCTGTTCCACCGTCCACCAGAAGGACGATCCGATCATCGAAGTCGGCTCGAGCCCGGATAGGTCCGGTTATTCCGACGCTGGCGGACGTTCGTTCTCCAAGGCCGTCGATGACCAGTGCGCCCGACTCCGGAATTGGTCCCACCAGCGGAGCGGGATTGAGGTCGTCTACCAGAGCAGAGATGAGGGGAAGGCGGAGCTGGCCGGTACCCAGTCTCGTGGCCAGGGTTCGTTGAGCCATGAGGACGGTGATGACGTCGGCGGATCGAGCCGCGCCGGCGGTTGGTTCATCACCGACTACACCGATGCCCTCGGCAGCCATCCGCACGTTGGCGACCGTGCCATACCAGGGCCGAAGGTAATCGACTGCAAGACCCGAACGGTAACCCGATGGATCGTCCTCTGCGAAATAGGTACCAAAGGAATCATGAACTACCAGAAGGTTGAGATCGGTGGCTCCCTCTAAACGCGCGGTGACCAGGGGTCTACCGGGGGTCCCTGTCTCTGAGGTCGCCAACAAGATCGGCGATGCTGTTTCTATCGCTGGCAATTCCAACCGCTCGGTATTTTCGTACCCGACGAGGCCGTCCAGATCTCCGGCCCGGTCGATCTCTGTTGTGGTGATGGTAGGAGTTGTCCAAAGTCCCGGAGTGATCGTGTTCACGATCGCTTTGGCTCCCTCCAGGGCGCCGCGAGGACTCCAATGCGTGTCCAACTGCGAGACGTGGCCCTCTTGGTTGACGACCGTGCCGAGATCCAGGACCGACGGGAGAGTGGCCAGGTGTTTGATCACCGCGGTGTTCGCCACCTGGCAGTCGTTTTGGATTTCACCCAGCTTTTCCGGGATCACGATGGCTCGATCCGGAGCAATAGCTAGGAAGAACTGGCGGCCGCTGGTTTGCACGATGGCGGTGGCTGCAGCGATTTCTTCTTCCCATTCGGCCTGCTGGGTAGGGCTGACGCAGGCCACGTTGGTGGCGTCGTCGAGGAAGAGATATCCGTCAACGCCCAGATGAACCCGGGGAGAATCCGCTACAGCCTGGGCGTAACGGTTGTCGATCACGCGGGTCGTACTGCGCTCGAACTCCACCGCCAGCTCCCGACCGGGCACCTTCGATTCAAACCAGTCTGTGATGCCCGAGGGTCCCTCGTCCGCCACGAAATCCAACGTGTCCGGCGCCGCCGCCGTGCTTTCGTCCCGGTCCTCAGCGATCCGCACCAGTGTGAATGCGAACGGTGCAAAGATGAAAACCAGCAGGGCGATCAAAGATGTCACCGACCACTCTCGCCGACCGCGCTGGGACCGGATAGCCGCGGCAGCGTCGGGCGCTGACGGGTCGAGCGTGGCGGTCACGCCGGGCGAGTGGTCGGGGCTCATCGATCAGAACTTGAAGTAGAGAAACGGCGTGTACGCATCGGACAGAATACGCATCGTCACTAGGGGGAGGGCGGCGCCGTAGAGGGCGAAGCGGGCTGCTTCGTCTCGCGGAAGCCGCCCGGTGAGAAGATCGACTGGTCGAAGCGAGGCCGGTAGGACCGATGCCAGCAGCCCGATCACAAGTGCGCCGGCGGTGACGGGGGTGATCGCAGCGCTGACCGTTGTGGGAAGGCCTTCGGTGGGGACAACCATCGCCTCGAACAGGGCCGCCGCATCGGTGAGGGTGGCCGCTCGGAATAGAATCCATCCCCCCAACACAACCAGAGCGGTCCAGGCTCGCAACGCCACCGCTGACGGCAACGGAATGGGGCGGCCTGGGCGGACACCGAGGGCCCGCTCCACCAGCAGAGCTAAGCCATGCCAGACGCCCCACAAAACGAACGTGTATGCGGCGCCGTGCCAGATGCCGGTGATCACGAACACCAGCACAAGGTTCCGCATCGTGATCAGCGAACCTCGGCGATTGCCGCCCGCCGGAATGTAGACGTAGTCACGGAACCACGTGGAGAGCGTGATGTGCCAACGGCGCCAGAAGTCGGTGACCGAGCCGGCCGCGTAGGGACGCCGAAAGTTTTCCGGAAAGGTGAATCCCAACATTTGGCCCAAGCCGATGGCCATGTCGGAGTATCCCGAGAAGTCGAAGTAGATCTGTACGGCGTATCCCAGTGCACCAATCCAAGCCGATGCCGTGGTGGGTTCGGCAGCGAACACCGCATCCACGAGTGGGGCCACAGAATCGGCGATCAACATCTTCTTGGAAAGGCCCCAAGCGAAGCGGGAAAACCCACCCGTAATGGCTTCCATGTCCACCCTGCGGACCAAGATCTGGTGCTGAATATCCCGGGCTCGGACGATCGGACCGGCGATCAATTGGGGGAACA
This sequence comes from Acidimicrobiales bacterium, assembly GCA_013003535.1. Taxonomy (GTDB): domain Bacteria; phylum Actinomycetota; class Acidimicrobiia; order Acidimicrobiales; family SZUA-35; genus JABDIY01. The sequence continues at coordinate 8,232 of JABDIY010000105.1, forward strand.
GACTGACATATAGGAGGAGCTGCAGCGGGCTCCCGATCGGTTTGATTCGGCCCGCCGCTACATCGAAGGTGTAGCTCATCGACTGAAATGTGAAGAACGAAATCCCGATCGGCAGCACCACCGAAGGAACGGCTACCGAGCCACCTCCAAGCCGGTCGCCTAAAGAGTTGATCGTCTCCGCGAGGAAGCCGGCGTATTTGAACCAGCCCAATAGTCCAACGTTGGCTACCACGGAGAAAACAACACAGGCCTTTACGAGCCGATGCATGCTTCGTTCCCTGGCGATCGACGCAAGGTCCGCAGCCATGTAGTCAACGATCACCGAGACCAGGAGCAGCAGTACCAAAACACCGCTACCGACGGCATAGAAAAGAATGCTGCACAGGAGTAGGAAGAAGTTGGCAGCGCGAACCGAAGGGCGCAGCAGAGCAGTGTGACCGATCAGGACGATCGGCAGGAACAGCCACAGGAATGTGGCCGAGTTGAACAGCACTAACTGAGACTAGATCGCCCCATGCGAGTCGAAGTGGACACCTCTTGTCCCAAGTTTGTAGTGGCGAGCCCCGTTCACCGTGCAATGGAGCAGCCGGGGAGTTCCTGCTACGGCTATTTGGGCCAGGAGCGTTGAGCGGCTGTGTTCTGCCGGGTCCGGGCTGGGCCTAAGGCCCAGCGCCGACGCCATGCTGCGGTTTCGGGACCGGTGAGTTCATCCACCGTGCCGGCATGGGCCTTCTTGCGAGCCTGCCACCACCCTGAGGAGAACTCTTCGGCCAATTCGTTCACGGTGGTTTCAATACGTTTGGCGAATTCGCGGGCGTCTTCGTTCTCGAGCGAGCGCAATGGCTTTCCGAATACCACCGCACATCGAGAACGCGTGGGCCAATTCTTGCCTTTGGGCAGGATGCTGCCAGTGCCGTCGATGTAGACCGGCACAACAGGAACGTCGGCTTTTTTCGCAACGAATGCGGCACCAGGGCGGTGCTCCGAACTCCAACCATCAGGCGATCGACCACCCTCGGGATAGATGAGCAGGCTGTTGCCGTCGGTTAGCGCCTCCATAGCGTTTTCGATGCTCAGCTTGCTGAGTTTCTTCCGTTCGATCGGGATTGCACCGATGAAGAGAGCCGAGAGGGCACTGGTAAGCCGATTGGGGAAGAAGTAGTCCGCACCGGCCGCGACTGCGAGATTGCGACGAAGGTGGCCGGGAATGGTGGCTAGCAGCAGGCTGGTGTCGGCATGACTGTGGTGGTTGGCGGCAAAGACCAGCGGCCCGATCACATTTTTGAGCCGGTCGGCGCCGACCACGCGGGGCGATCCATAGAGCCGAATCGCTGGCTTCATAAAACCGTAGACGCCAACCTCACGAGCCAGTTTCGCAGGACGAGTCCGCGCCCAGGCCGTGTCGTACTGCACCCCAACCGTAGATTCGACCTTGGGCGTTTCTACGCCCTTTGGAACCGAAGGCGGCGTGGTGATGAAGCGGAGCCAGCCCATGAGCGTTATTGGACGTCGGCCATGAAGATCGGCGGATTGTGAATATGAGTAATCGTGGGCGATGAGCCAACAATGTCCTCAGCCATCTCTAATGCATCGACCAGTGTGGTGGCAGGCTTGAACCCCAGACGACGAACCGCTTTGGGATCGCCTCCCACCACTATGACTCCGCCCAGATGCTCCAGGGCGTGAGATCCCCAGTACCACATGTAGAACGGGTGGACACCGTGGTAGGCGTTGCTGGTCCGGTAAAGATGCCGGTACCACTCGTCTTCGGCGTACTGCTTTTCGTACTTGGCTTCGATCTCCGCCGGATCCTTCGTGTCAGCAAGAACCTGTTCGAAGAAATCGATGTAGCTGGGATGGTGGACGGGGTGAAACTCCCACGGCGTGGGATGACTCATGATCAGGACACCACCTTCCCGCACTACCGGTTTGCCCCGATAGAGGTTGAAGAAGTATCCCAAACCCTGCACCATGACCAAGATCGGGTTCATGATGCTATTCACGTTGTAGGGAGTGAGGTAGGGGAGCCCCATGGTGACGATGTCGGTCTGGCCCTGTACCGACACCATGTGTTGCTTGTAAACCATCTCGGTGGTGCGTTTGTGGACAGCCTCCACCTCGCCGGCCTGCACAGAGGTGAGCTCGTAGGGCGCCTTGTGGGCATGGAAGGCCCGACGGCGGGCGCTGCTGGGCAGTACTTTCAGCCCGGCTTGAAGCGCCGTGAAGCCGGCCCGGTCCCGCATGGACCACTCCCACTCCCGTTTCTGGAGCATCGACATTGGTCCTTCGTGGCCGAAGACGTTGGTGTTCACGGTGGTCTCGATCTGAAAGATGCGAGGGCCGTGTTTCTTGATGACATCACCCTGACGCCAGTTGGAGCGATGCAATTCAGAGTTGTCCTGGTCCATGAAGCTCTTGGAGTGCCGCATGGTCTTCACGTTGTGGTGGGCTCTGACACCTTCGTAGCCCGAAAGCCCCGTGGCGGTGGATTTCCAACCGCCATCCATGCTGACCAGGTTGATGTTGACGTAGATGACCAGGTCGCTTTCTGCGGCCCGTTTGGACATCTGTACTACCTCGTCGTGTTTGGTGTGTCCCAGGACCACCATGCCCTCGGGATCTTCGGCATCATGGTTGTAGAGCTGGCCTGAGGGTGCAAAGGCCTCGTAAACCCGGTCGCCAACGGCGTGCCGCAGTTCGGATTCGGTCATGCGGCGGTGCAGACAAAGCGCGGCGATGATGTGGACGTCGTCTACTCCCGCGGCCGCAACGTAGTCCAGAACAGCTTCTATGACCCGCTGGCGAATGTCGGGCCGCTGCATTGGAGGAAGTGGCAACGAGATGTCATCGAATGCGATGGTGAGCTTCATTCCCTTTTTGAGTAGGGAGGGCAGAGGATCGTCATTTATGGGATTGAGCAGAGCATCTTCGATGGCAGCCTCAGGGTCCTTGATGCCATTCAGAGCCTCGGGCGGATAAATGACTCTGCTCCGTCCAACCGGGAGCTTCTCCATCCGGAACCCTTCGCCATGATGGAACAGGATCGGCGGGGTTTGCCGATCTACATCGAGAACGAAACCTGGACGCGGTGATGGGCGTTCTTTACTCATTTCGGGGTCGCTCCATGCTCGCTTCGCTGGACCAGTCTGCGTCAGTGGTCAGAATCGTCATCGTCTGCTCTTTCTCGCCGCAGGCATCGGGCCGAGAGGCAGCATACGATCGGTTCCGCCCTTCGCTTTGGCCCATGACTCAATTAACCAGCCTCGTTTGGTGGCGATCGATGCCAAGCGGGTTTCGGGGTTGACTGCCACGGGATAACCGACGGCGTCCAGCAAAGGAAGATCTGAGGACGAATCGGCATATGCCACCGACTGTCCCAAGTCGATTCCGTGGGCGTCGGCATACTCACGCAGTTCAGCGGCCCGAACTTCGCCAGTGGGAGGCACACAAAGCAGTTCCCCGGTGTAGCGGTCATCGCGGACGCTCATCTCGGTACAGATCACGTCGTCAAACAGTGGCCGGAGCGGGTCGACCACGATGTTGAGCGCTCCAGTGATCAGAACCGTTCGATGACCAAGGGCTCGATGCTCTCGGACCCGTCGAATCGCCGCCGGAAAGGCCTTGGTGAGGATGTGATCGGCCAAAAGCTCAGGACCCAGCCGCTCCATCTCGGCTACTGATGCGCCTTCGTACCGCCGGTAGAAATGGCGAAGGAAATCGGTTCGGTCACGGGCGTCGAGGGCTAGAAGGCCGGGAGCTTCGCCAATGGTTTTTGCGGCAAATCGCAGGCGATCCGTTGGCCCCATGTTCCGGGTTGCCAGCCAGGCATAACTGAACACCACGTTCGAGGCGATGATCGTGTTCTCCAGGTCGAACGCCGCCAACTGGCGTTCGGGAGCGAGCACCTTCTCCCGCATGCGTCGGATTCGCTCATCGGGATCGGTCCTGGTGGGAGTGGTCTTCACCCGGGCGTGATACACCACCGACGGCAGGTGAATTTCGGAAACATAGCGATCCCAGTCGACGATGGCGGGGTCACACCCGAGCTGCGTCTGGTCGGCCCTGGTGAGGTCCTCATGGAGAGCTAGAAGATTGTCCACGCCATAGAGCGCCTCGCACTCGGCATAGGCGCCATAAATCTTCACATAGCCGATCGCTCGTTCCACCTGGTCCTTCTGGTCTTCCACCTGAGCGTTGATCATGGCCTGTTTCCCACGCAATGGCAGACGCTTGAGGGCGCGGTCGGCCCGGTCAAGATTTTTCTGCGCCCGGTTGAGTTGCCGTTCCACGGCACCGCGACCGGGAAAGGAGAATTTGGCAACGGCGATCGGTTGCCCTTTCCGGTCATACAGCGGGTTCTCCGTGAACCAGCCGTTCACCAGATTCACCAACTGGCGGTACCGGAGCGGGTTACGGGTGCCTGAGGCCACCTGCACAATGTCGACCGCCTCACGGTCTACAGGACCGCGAGCGGCCACGTTGATGATTGCGGCAACCACGAGGTCCACCGGGATGACATCCACGATCCCCTCGGGCACACCCGGGAATTCCTTCAGAAGACCTTGGGCATACGAAATGAGGATTGGCTCGGCCATCCGGAAGCCTTTTATCCAGCCCGGCACGGGTTCGGCCCAGGCGCTCTCGATGATCGAAGGGCGCACAATGCTGACCGGCACATTGCCTCGGCTCTCCACCAGCGCCCGCTCTCCCAGTGCTTTGGTGTAGGCATAGGCGTCAGGCCAGCCCAGAGACGCAGCCCGAGCACGACCGGCCTCCACCAGTTGTTCGCTCACCCACCGCTGGCGAAGCTGTTCGGTTTTGGATGCCAACAGCGGCGTTCCGGCTGCGCCTAGTTCGTGACGAGCTCGAGACTGGAACTCTTCGAGACGCGAAACGGCCCGAGATTCGGAGTCGAAATCAGCCCGGGTGCGCCGGGCGGCCTTGACCTCGTCGCGCCAGCTGACATCGATGTGAAACGGGGAATCGCTGAGGAGCTGTTCGGGTGCGCTGCCCCGACGGTTCCCCGCCACATAACACGTGGACACACCAACGAAGTGGGGCGCTACAGAAAGCGACTGCAACGTGCGCAGGATGCGGGTAGCGCCGAGCAGGTTCACCTCGACCGCAGAGTCCAACGGGGCATCGAAACTCACCGTGGCTGCGCTGTGGATCACAACGTCACATGAAGCCAGGATCTGCGCATCCCCCTCGCTGAGGCCCAGCCCGTCGGTGCCGACATCTCCGGCGATCACCGTGACCCGTTCGGCGACCAGCTCCCAGAACGGTTCGCCACCTGCTTTGCGATCACCTTGCCCCAGCTCGCTGATCCATCGATGAAAGACGTCGTTTCGGAAAATCTCCCGCTTGGCACGCTCCGCGGGAGCGGTTCGTTTCCCCGGCCGGATGAGCAGCACCAGATGGCAATCGGGGACGCTTCGCATCAGTCGCTCTACCAAGGCCGTCCCCAGGAAGCCGGTGGCGCCGGTGATCGCAATCCGCTTTCCGGCTAACTGTTTCGATACCGACAACGTGTCTCCCAGTGGTGGACGTTCTGTGCATACCAGTGGGTCCAGTATGCAGGCGGACTCAGCATAGGGAGTGGGTTCACTGCGGCTACGGTTTGCAGGTAATGGGCCACGAACTTCAACTCTCCCGCAGCAACCGACGGTTGGCAGCGTTCCTCGGCGTTCTTGCATTGACTCTGGCGGTTCTTGGCTTCAGCGGACCCGTGGCCGCTCAAACGCCCGATTGCACGATCGGACTGGTGGACCAAGCGGGCGAGGTGGATTCGGGCGCCGTTAAGAACGCGCTCGCCGACTTTTCCAGCCAGTTCCCGAACGTGACCGTCTTCCTACGCTTCTACAACGATGGCACTGACCTAGACGCAGATCGAGAGGCGCTCGTAGAAACCTGCCCGATCGATTCTGATGGCTATTTGTACATTGCCGTCAACACCCTGGAGCCCCGGACCAGCTCGGTCTACGGGAGTAGGTTCGGCAATCAGATCGGTGAGGACATCCGGACGGGAGCGATGACAGAGAATCTACTCGCCGGCGATTTTGCTGGCGCTTTCGAAGCTGCACTGGTCGATTCAGGTGTGGTCCTTGCTGCTGTCGACCAAGACCTGGATTTCGAAGGGGAGGTCACGGTGCCGGACGTCGGTGGCGAGTCCGACGGCGACACCAGCAACGTCGGCTCCTACATCCTGTTGGGCAGCGTGGTGGGCCTGGCCGGGATCGGCGGCGGCACAATCGTTCGCAGCAGGCGGAAAGAACTTGTAACTCGACGCCAGACCTTCATGGTGAAGATCGCGGAACCCACCATCCGCATGGGGGCGGCCCGGGAACGGGATGCGCGGCTCAGCCAGCAAGGGGAGCGGTTTGCCCGCACCGTCAGCGGAAGAACACTGGACCAGCTGCGCAGTCTTCAGCACCAGGTGGGGAGTGCGAGAAACGATGCAGAGCAACAGGTGTCACTCCTCGGTCAATCCACCCCCGACGGGATCGACTCGGCCTCCAATGACGAACTCAACCAGGCGGAGACCCGCTTGGGCGAATTCACCGAAGCATTGGGCCGCTATCAGACAGCCCTCGACGCACTCACCGGCTATGGCGAGATGCTCGACCGGCTCCGGGTCGCCCTTCCAACGAAGAAGGACCTCCTCCTGCCCGAACTCGACACAGCCGAGGCTGCGCTTCGTGCCAAAACTCTCGAGGGCTGGAAGTTGGACGACAGCGCCGCAGCCCTGGCATCGGCCCGCTCCGCGGTAGAGGGTGTGGTGTTCACCGAACTGGCGCTGGACTTATTGCAGTTGTCTGATGTGCTGGAGGCGGCCGAGGCAGAGCTCTTCGCCGCCAGTCATGAAATCCAGGTGGTCGCAGATCGCCCAGCCGGGCTCGGGGCGTGGGCGGCAGAGCTGGATGCGGCTGAAAGTGAACAACGGCAGCGGGTCCAGCAGACGCGGGTTCGCTTCGAAGAGGTTGTGGCGCCCCACGATCCAGAGTCTTGGAAGTGGGCAGCGGGACATGCTGACGCGGCACAGACGCGCCTGGAGCGGGCGGCAGAACATCGGAATCAGGGCGTCGCTCTCATCGCTGATCAAGAGTGGGACGCCGCCGGTTCGGAGCTCGAAGCGAGTGGGCTTGAACTAAACGAAGCCGATGCGCTTCTGGACGAGTTGGACACCTTGATGGTCGACCTCACCTCGGCCCGAAACGAGTGCCCCGGCATGATGCGAGCTGCGGTTGCTGAACTCAGCCAGCTCCGGAGCTTCGTGGCCGCAAAAGCACAGGACCTCAGCCCGAAGTATCACATGAATCCGGTTTCGGTGCAGGAGGTCCTGGAAGAGATGGGCCGGGAGCTCACCCAGCCCTTCCCCAACTACCTTCGAGTAGCCCGGACCCTGGATCGGGTGGACCGTCAGATGGATCAAATGCTGTTGGAGTCCGAAGAGGAGGCGGCGCGGGTAGAAGCGCTTCGCCGAGAGTTGAGCCGGGAGATCGCCCTGGCGTCACGGGCCATCGACCGTGCCGAGCGCACCTTGGGTTGGACGATATTCAGCCGTCACAAGACCCAATTGGAACAGCTGGAGATCGAGCTCACCCAGATTTCCGGCACGCTGGAGGAACAGATCCGAAAAGCGGCCGACATCGCGGACGATGCCGTGGCTATCCGAGAAGAGATCATTCATGACCGACGGAGGCGCAACACCGGAATTGTGGTTCTGGGCGGGTCCACCCGTAGATCTGGCGGCTTTGGAGGATTCGGTGGAGGTGGCTTTGGTGGCAGCAGCGGTGGTGGCGGCGGATTCGGCGGCGGTGGCTTCGGCGGTTTTGGTGGGGGCGGCGGCAGCTTCGGCGGTGGCGGCAGTTTCGGTGGCGGTGGTTCCACCGGAGGTTGGTAGCCACAACTGTCGAGCCGGGCGAGGCTAGTCGAGCTGGCGTTTGGCGCTGCGGCGGTGGTGTCGGTCCAATGCCAGTTCAATGAGCGTGTCGATGAGCCGGGGATACGAGAGACCGGTGGCCTCCCACATTTTGGGATACATGCTGATCGGCGTGAATCCCGGGATCGTGTTGATTTCATTCAGGAGGAACCCCCGACCATTGGGCTCGTAAAGGAAGTCGACTCGGCCCATGCCCTCCACCCGCAGCGCCCTATATGCCTGCGCCGCGAGTCGTTCCATCTCCGCAACCTCAGACCGGGACAGCTCGGCCGGGATGATCAGTTTGGCGGCCCCATCTACGTACTTGTCGTCATAGTCGTAGAACTCGGCTCCGGGGACGATCTCGCCAGGCACGGAAAATTCCAGTTCCACATTGCCGAGCACGGCGAGTTCCAGTTCTCGACCGACGATCGTTTCTTCAACTACGGCCCATTCGTCGTACCGAAACGCCTCCTTCAGCGCCACCCTCACGTCGGCCGATCCTGTGGCTTTGGACACCCCGACCGAGGAGCCCATGTTGGCCGGCTTCACAAATACCGTTTCGCCCAGATCGTGCAGAATCCCGGTGATGGCGTCCTCGTCACCACTCCAGGCGGGTTCGTGGATTGCCCGCCAGCGAGCTTGGGGAACACCAGCGGCCGAAAGCGTCGCTTTGGCGGCGGCCTTGTCCATCGCCAGGGCAGAGCCCAACACGCCTGCGCCAACATAGGGAACGTTGGCCAATTCCAGGAGTCCCTGCACGGTCCCGTCCTCTCCCATCGGCCCGTGCAAAAGGGGCAGAACCACGGTGAGTTGATCGGCGTTGGAATCAGCGAACACTTCGGGCGGAGACACGATCGTCCCGGCAACGGGAAGCGCGGGAAGCGATTCGACGTCAGCCGGCGGCTCAAACAATCGCCATTGACCGTCGCGGTCAATCCCGATGGCCTCGACGGTGTATCGGGACCGGTCGATGGCGGCCAGGACATGGGCCGCCGTGACCCGGGAGACCTCGTGTTCGGCCGACTGACCGCCATAGAGGACGACCACTCTGACCGGCCGGTCCTCAGGAGTTGGGCTCTGGGCAGCACTCTTCACACCGGAAACCGTACAACGCCCGCTAGACCAGAGTGGTGCGATGGTCGTTGAATGATCTGGTCGAGGCGCTTGCGCCGGTAGAGGCCGAACTGGTTCAGTCCAACACCACTGGCTTCGGCGACACGGACGACATCCCCATCGACGGGGTCACAATCGACTCGCGAACTGTAGAACCCGGTGATCTTTTCGTTCCGATCGTGGCCGATCGGGACGGGCACGATTTCATCGCCGCCGCCGTGGCGGCGGGAGCGGTGGCCGCGCTGGTTCAGGCAGATCATCAATCGCAGGCGAGCGAGTTGACCGATCCCGACGGTCGGCCGGTCCCGGCCGTCGTTGTCACCAACACCGACCAAGCGCTTCTGCTACTGGGGAAGGCGGCGCGAAATCGCCTAAATGCCCAGGTCGTCGGTGTCACCGGGAGCGTAGGAAAGACATCGGTCAAGGACCTCTTGACCGCCATCGGTTCGGCGCACACAACTACCCACTCCAATCTGGCTTCGTTCAACAACGAGCTCGGCGTGCCGCTGACGCTGTTGGGGGCTCCCCTCGACGCGGGCATCGTGATCATTGAAATGGGTGCCCGCGACGTTGGGCACATCGAACTTCTCTGCGGTATAGCCAGACCAACTATTGGGATCGTCACAGCAGTGGCGGCCGTCCATACGGAAATCTTTGGAACGATCGCGCAGGTAGCCCAGGCCAAGGGGGAGTTGGTAGAACAACTCCCCGAGGAGGGAACCGCCGTACTCAACGCTGACGATCCGCTGGTGATGGCGATGGCTAGCCGCTCAGGAGCCAAGAACATCCTGTCCTACGGCTTCGGTGCCGCCGACGTCCGAGTGAGCGATGTGGTTGTTGGGCCCAACCTTCGTCCAACGTTCACGCTCACCACCCCAGTTGGCTCGGCATCGCTCCAACTGGGCGTGGCAGGAGCGCATATGGCAGGCAACGCGGCCGCAGCTGCTGCGGGGGCGATCGCAGCGGGCGTGCCGTTTGACGCAATACAAGAGGGGCTCGTCTCGCCGGTACTGTCCCCGCATCGCATGGACCTCTTCACCACCGACGCCGGAACGGCGATCATCAATGACGCATACAACGCCAACCCCACCTCTATGAGGGCCGGGATTGATGCCCTAATCGCCCTCGAAGCACGACGCCATATTGCGGTTCTTGGCGTGATGGGAGAGCTGGGGTCATCGGAGGCTGAGGATCACGTGGCCATCGCCGGCTACGCCCGGGAACGGGGCGTTGAAGTGATCGCCGTGAACGCTCCGCTCTATGGCGAGCGGTGTAGCCACGCGGTCGACGTCGATACGGCGCTGCAAATCTTGGGCGAGTTGGGCCACAATGATGCCGTGTTGGTCAAGGGCAGTCGAGTTGCGGGGCTTGAGAAGTTTGTGGATCGGGTCGTAGGAAGAGACGGGCTGCGCAATGGCTGACGCGGCAACTTCTCGCGCCACGTCATTCACCGGGAACCGTTGGATCCTTGGTGCTCGACCCAGAACCCTTCCGGCTGCGATCGTCCCCGTCATGGTGGGCACGGCCGCCGCGGTCGGTGTAGGCCCGGGCCTGTCCGCGTGGCGCGCTCTCGCCGCAGGAATCGTGGCGTTGGCGTTGCAGGTTGCCACCAATTTCGTGAACGACTACGCCGATGGAGAGCGGGGGACCGACACCGACCGCATCGGCCCGATTCGGCTGGTGGGATCTGGCCTCGCCAGCGTCGAGCAAGTCAAGGCCGCCGCCGTCCTGTCCTTCATCGTGGCAGTACTAGCAGGCGTGGCATTGGCGATCGACGTTGGCCCTGAACTGCTCGCCGTCGGCGCCGTTTCGATACTCGCCGGATGGGGCTACACCGGAGGTCCCAAGCCGTATGGCTACATGGGACTGGGCGAAGTTTTCGTGTTCGTTTTCTTCGGCGTTGTCGCCACCGCCGGCTCAACGTACGTACAGATCAAACAAATCACCCCGCTCTCCCTCATCTGTTCCTGTGCCGTGGGGTTTCTTGCCGTCGCCCTCTTGGTCATCAATAATCTGCGGGATCGGCCGCTCGACCAAGACGCCGGTAAACGGACGTTGGCCGTTCGAATTGGCGATACCCGCACGCGGCAGCTCTATGTGGTTCTCATGTTGCTCACCGCCGCAGCCATTCTCGGTGCCGGAATCGTTCGATGGCCCGCCGTACTGGGCTTACTGGGTTTGACCCTCATGATCAACCCGGTTCGTGACGTTCTGGATGGACTAGCTGGTGAGCACCTGATCACGGTTCTGGCCGACACCGGGCGGACGCAGCTGGTTACCGGTATCGCACTGTCGATCGGGCTCGTGGTCGGGGGAGTGTGAACTCTCGTCCCTTTTCCTCAATGAGGGCAAGAAACCGGCCGAATAGGGGTGTGTGGCAGGAACAACGCCGGAAAGCAACAAGAGAAAGCGACGTTCGGCTGCCCCCGGGCCCGCGCCAGCTCCTTCGCGCATCCGCAATGCCCGCCAACAGAAAATTGTCGAAACCGTTTCCGGTTACGAATCTGTTGTGAGCAATGGCGCGGCACTCTCAGTAGTGCTGGCAGTCTGGGCGGTCACGGGCGCCGTGTTTGTCCTGCTGGCGATGGCTGCAATGGTGGTCGGTCCATCGGCCGACAGCTCTGAATGGCTGCTCCGTTCCTATGAATCACTGACCTACGGCGTTGCGCTCTTGGGTCTGTTCACCACCGTGATCGCGCTTGTATGGGCCGTTCAAGCGTCGGTGAACGTGCCCCGGATCGGTCGATCCGCGCACTTTGGGCAGGTTCCCATCGTGATGCGGCATCTGCCCATCGGTATCGTCGGATCGGTCCTTGTGGCACTGGCGCCCAGAGTGGAAGTTGCCGAGCAGTTGATGCGTGTGCTTGGCGGGCTGGCAATGATTTGGGGCCTCCTTCTTCCCGCCGCCTTGGGACACGGGCTACTTTCGATGCTGTGGCGGTCCTCTGCGATGGGGGAATCATCCAAGGAAAAGCCGAACCAGGAAATCACCATCTGGTTCGTGGGTCTCTGCATCTTCGTAGCGGCTTCTGCGGGCCGCGAATTCATGAGTGGTATGTCCGTGCAGGCCGAAGCATTCCTTGCTTTCTTGACCGGCCTCGGGATTCTCCTCGCCGCCGTCACGGGGTTCCGCTTCATTCCCACCATCGCCGAGCGGCAAGAGGCTCGGATGTTCGCCATTCTCAACAGCTTCGGCGTCGACGAATCCGCTGACGCCTCTCCGGTCACCGCCCAACAGATCCAAGACGCCTGGGCTGCATCCAGCGAACTCTTTACCGTCGACGGACACTAACCAGTTGCTGCTATTCCCTCCGGGGGCCGTTTGCCGTCACGGAGACTCGCCTGCTCGGCGTGGCAGTAGATGCAGAGTTGGGCCTTGGGCCGTTTGCCGTCACGGAGACTCGCCTGCTCGGCGAGCCCGTGTGGTCCTTGTGGGGGCGTGTTGTCTACGCTTTGAACAGCGTGGCTTCTCATTACGACGTCCTTGGTGTTTCGAAATCCTCTACCGCCGAGCAGATCCGGCGCGCCTACTATCAGCAGGCCCGGGCGTGGCATCCCGATCGGTTCGTCGGGAAGGCCGCCGCCGAAACTGCCAAGGCCGAGGAGGCGATGCGGGAGGTCAACGAGGCCTTTCGAGTACTGGGGGACAAGCAAAGGCGCAGCGCCTATGACAACAGCCTCGTCCCCGGGGCAGCCGCCCCTGGGCGGATCACAGTGGATGACGGGGTAACGCGGATCGACCCTCGGCTCTTGGACCCCGAGTACCTCGTGGCTCGACGGCGGCAGCGGGAGGACTCGATCACAGCGCATCACTCACGCATGATGAACGTGATTCCCTGGCTTGGATTCTTGGCCCTTCTCGTGGGGATCTTCGTGTTCACGGCCTACGCCACGCGGACCGAGGACGTGGCTCCAATTGAGTTTCCCGGCCCAGAGATCGGTGTCTCGGCCAACGCGTGTGTCCGGCTGATGCAAGGGGGATCGCTGACCGAGGTTCCCTGCAACAGGGTGAATGACGGTCAGGTGATCGGCGCTCGATTCCCTGACGGGGTCTGCCCCCCGTTTACCAACAGGGAGATATCGATCAGTGATGACCGCATCGTCTGTCTCCGCTAGCGCGTCGGATCCGCTCAGGCTTATCAAGGAAAGTTAGGCACACCTAACAATATCGCTCCAGCAAGAGATACGGTTTCCGAATGCAATTCTCCAAGCGTGTCCTCATTGGGCTGGGTGTGGCCATGGCCCTCGTCGTTTCCGCATGTTCCTCCGACGGCGACAAAACCGTCACCGTGTACTCCGGGCGCACCGAGGAGTTGATTCAGCCGATCCTCGATGACTTCACAGAAGAGACCGGCATTGCAGTGGTGGCCCGATTTGCAGACTCGGCTGACCTGGCGCTGCTCTTGGCCGAGGAGGGTGATCGCAGTCCTGCCGACGTGTTCTTGTCCCAAAGTCCCGGTGCCGTCGAGTTCCTCGATGCTGAAGGTCTGTTGTCCACTCTTCCGAATGACATCCTCGACCTGGTGCCGCCGACCGTCCAGGACAGCGAGGGTCACTGGGTTGGTTTCAGCGGTCGCCAACGGGTGCTGGTGTACAACCCGAACCTGGTGGACGCGGCGGACCTCCCTGCCAGCGTCCTGGACCTCACGGATGCCCGGTGGGACGGTCAAGTTGGTTTGGCGCCTGCCAATGGATCTTTTCAGGACTTCGTGACGGCGATGCGGGGACAGATCGGTGACGAGCAAACGGCGCAGTGGCTGGAAGGACTAGTTGCCAACAATGCGCAGTCCTATCCGGGGAACTCGGCCATCGTTGCTGCGGTCGGTCGGGGCGAGATCGCAATGGGATTGGTAAACCATTACTACAACTACCGGGCCGTGGAGGAGGACCCCAATCACGCCGGCCTCAATCATCAGCTCGCCGCGGATGATCCCGGTAGCGTCCTCATCGTGACCTCAGCCGCGAAACTTGCGGCGTCAGAACATGGCGAGGAAGCGGACCAACTGATCAAGTTTCTTCTGAGCGAATCCGCTCAGACATTCTTCGCCAACGAGACGTATGAGTATCCGCTCGCAGCTGGTGTAGCGCCTGCGCCGGCCATCCCACCCGCGGATTTCGCTGACGTCAGCGGCATCAACTTCGGGGAACTGGGCAGCCAGCTCAGCGCCACGCGAGACATGATTATCGACGCTGGACTCGAGGGATGAGCGGCTAAGCTTTCCTCTCCAAGTCAGGACCGTTAGCTCAGCTGGCTAGAGCGCTCGCTTCACACGCGAGAGGTCACAAGTTCAAGTCTTGTACGGTCCACGAAGTTCACCTGTTCAGGGAACGGTCAGGGCGAACCTGACCGGACCTCATCGGCGGGCTTTGAGGTGCGCAGTGAGGCTCGTTGCGGCTTGCCGCTGGAACTCGCCACTGACATCGAACCCACCGATCTAGGATCGCGTTCATGGCTCCCAGCGGCAGCATCCCATGAGGGGCGACGTCGCCGCCTATGTCATATGCACCTCTCCTCGCAGCGGGAGCACGCTTCTCTGCAATATGCTCCGTGCGACTTGCGTGGCTGGGAATCCCGACTCATGGTTTCACCGCCCGTCACTTGACGACTGGGCCCGCGGGCTAGGCGTCGATGGCGACGGGTTCGACGAGGCCGCCTATGTCTCACGCCTCTTTCGGACCGCTCGGGAACTTGGTAGCGGCAGCGCCAACATGTTCGGTCTTCGGCTACAACGCCAGAGCTTTGCGTTCTTCTTCGAGACGCTCCGCCGGCATGATCCGTTCAGCAAGTCCGACGTCGACTCATTCGAACGGTCCTTCGGGCCGACCCGGTTCATCCATCTGACTCGGGAGGATAAGGTCGAACAGGCGGTCTCCTACGTTCGGGCCCAGCAATCGGGTTTGTGGCATGTCGGTGTTGATGGAACCGAGCTGGAGCGCGTCGCCCCACATCGAGATCCGCGCTATGACGAGTCTGTGATACGTGCGCAGGTCGAGATCTTCACCGAGTTCGACCGGCTCTGGACTGCCTGGTTCGCCCAAGAGCGGATCCAGCCCTTGCGGGTGTCGTACGCTCGGCTTGCCGACGACCCGGTCATCGTGACTCGCGACGTTCTGATGAGTCTTGCATTGGACCCGAGTAGCGCCGATGATGTTGAGCCGGGCGTCCGCAAGATGGCTGACGCCACCACAGAGGATTGGGTGAAACGTTTCCGAGCCGAGTCCGAGCGAGGCTGACAAACGACAAGCTGACGGTTGGTCAATGAGCGTCGGAACACCTCGAGCTCAAGACTTGTACGGTCCACTACTTTGGTCTCCGATCCGCCGGATGTTGTTTCGCACACATCACGCGGGCAAGCCTTTGCACTGTCGATTAGGGTTTCTGAAAACTGAGCGGTCACTCGGTGCGTCGCATTTGCCACTTAACAACGTGGTTGCGCGTGCCGAAGGATCTAGCAGTCGAACACCCTGACAGGAGAATTTGTAATGGCAAAGATTGAGACCATCGAAGGCGTCGGCCCAGCGTTGGCCAAGAAGTTCCAGGGCGCCGGTGTGCGCACCTGCGAGAAACTTCTGGCCGATGGAGCAACGAAAAAGGGGCGCAAGGCGCTTGCCGCCAGTAGTGGTGTGAGCGAAGACAAGATCCTCGCGTTCGTCAACTGCGCGGACTTGATGCGCGTGAATGGCGTCGGTTCGGAATACTCCGAACTTCTCGAAAAGGCTGGTGTAGACACCGTCAAGGAACTCAAGAACCGTCGGCCTGACAATCTCACCGCCAAGATGGTTGAGGTCAACGCCAAGAAGAAACTCGTTCGCCGTACTCCCAGCGAGAAGGTCGTAACGAAGTGGGTTGCGCAAGCCAAGAAGCTTCCCGCTGTCGTCAAGTATTAGAGGTGTGACCCGGTAAGCGGGGCACAACCAACGGAAAAGCAGCTGAGGACGCCCCGGGTTTTCCTCAGCTGTCTTCGTTTTAGGCCGATGGACAGGAATGCCCGGAACCAGTTCCGCACAGACTGTCACCCCCATTGCCCGCACGGCGGAAGCAGCAATCTCGGCGATCACCTCGATCCAACCTCGCTATCGGCGAGTGGGAATGCGTCTGAGCTGCCTGCCGTGTGAAGTTGCGTGGACGGGCACGTCCGAGACGAACTGTTGGGTGTGTGAGGGTCCGGGCGTCCCCGGCCCCCCGCCCAGCATCTATCCCGACACCGAGTAACTCGAGTTCAGCTCGATTCATCCCAGGGTGCAGGCCGGCGCTGCCGGTAGGCGGCAATTCCGGCCTTGGCCTCCTCGCTGTCGAACAGGGCCTGGCTCAGTTCGGTTGTCCACGCCAGAGCCTCCGCCCTGTCCATCGTCGGAACGGTGTACACCAAGTTCTTCGCAGCGGCGATCCCGGACGGTCCGCCCTTGAGAATCTTGTTGACGGTTGCGTCGACGTGCTGGTGGAGATTTTCCGGGGCGACGGCGGCGTTGATCAAACCGATCTCCGCAGCTTTGGTCGGACTGAAACGTTCGCCGCTCAAGAAGGTCTCCATGGCGTCGGCCCGGCTGAGTTTGGGAAGACACACAACACTGATGACGGCTGGCGCCACGCCGAGCCGAACCTCGGTAAATCCGATCTTGGCGTCGCTACGAACATAAGAAAGGTCACAGGCCGCGACAAGCCCAACGCCACCCCCTACTGCATGTCCGTCGATCCGACCGATGATCGGCGTGGCGCCGGACTGCATAGATACAAAGAGTTCGGCTAAGGATGCGGGCTTTTCACTGGGCCCACCGATCATGGCGGCAACGCCGGGGCGGTCAGCGGTGAGGTCAGCGCCGGCACAAAACGTATTTCCGCTGTTCGTCAGAATGATTACTCGGATCGTTGGATCCGTATCGGCCTCATAGAGCGCGGCCATCAAACTGCGGAGCATGGACGCGGTCAAGCTGTTCTTCGCATCGGGCCGATTGAGCGTGAGCGTTCTTACCGGCCCGTTGGTGTCCGTCAACAGGTCGGTGGGCGCGGTCATCGACCCCACGATAGGGGAGCAGGCGCCCAGCATCGAAATGGTGGACGCCGGGCTGGCTAGGCTCGGGGCGTGGCAACCATCTTCACTCGAATCATCAATGGCGAAATACCGGGGCGCTTCATCTGGTCGGACGATGTTTGCATCGGCATGCTCGACATCCGTCCCCTCCATCGAGGTCACGTGTTGGTGATACCTCGCCAAGAGGTCGATCAATGGACTGACCTCCCCGTGGCGGTTGCTGCCCACCTTATGACCGTTGCCCATCACATCGGAAACGCCCAGTCCGACGTCATTCAACCTGCCCGCGTGGGACTCATGATCGCCGGCTTCGAGGTGCCGCATACCCATGTCCACGTGGTTCCAATCGATGGAATGGGTGACCTCGACTTCCGGAATGCCGATACTTCACCGAAGGCCGATCAACTCGATGCGGTCGCCGAGGAATTGCGGGCGGCGCTTCGGTCGGCTGGGCATGCAGAGAACGTCCCATA